>JBMFIQ010000017.1:0-51421 GCA_049976245.1 Microbacter sp.
ATAGGAATTCTCAAAACTATGAGTTGCTTTAATAGAAACTTCTTCACCATCCAGTTGTTTGACACATACATGAAAGGTGTCTTTGGAAATGTCAATTCCAATACAAAATTTTAATTCCTTCATACGAAACTATTTTGTAGAAAGAATTCTCCTTTTTGTCGCCTTTCCTCGTAAATTATATACTGAATACAAGTGCATTGGCTTGTTTCTTAGATACTATTCAGGCTCTAAAAGGAGAGACACAGAGGCGCATAATCTTAATGACGATATACTAAATTTAGTTATCAAGGGTGTAATGCTATTCCTCTGAGTTTCTTCCTGGTTTGTTTGCAAATATCGTGTTTTTATAGCGTCTCGATATTCAATGCAAACATACGAGGTTGTATGGAACTCGCCAAAATTGTCATTTTCTTGAGCAGACACATTTTTACGGCTCGTTTCATAGTTAAATAATTGAAATTAATGGTTATATGGAACTCGTCAAATCATCATCATTTTGAGCATCAGCACTTTTTTGTCGTTTCATACCATACTCATTGATGTTGTTTAATGACGTTGAAAGTTGCTTTGTCTGTTTTTGTCCACCAACAAAGTTACATCTTTTCGACAGTTTTGAACCGAAATGGATTGAAATATATGTTAAGTTGAGTCATTAACATAATTTTTGTTTTGTGGGTTGGTAGGCAAAGATATCGGTGTATCTATGACAGATATCATTGATGCTTTTTGGTTGTTTTTTAGTATTGTGACAATGAATTTTATGGACTTATTCTGAACTCAACGTTTGTCAGTTTCAAAACGTAAGGTCATCAAGGCGTTGATTTCAACAATGCAGGATCGAAGGTGGATGCAGCTTTTAAAAATGCAGTATCCGGTGTGCCGAAAAAGGCCATTCCCGAAGAGCCGCTTTGAAAGAGGGAACGAATCACTTCAGCAGGATCTAATTGATCTTGCAATAGGTCATTCATGAAAACGGCTGTAATGACAGGGATCGGGTTTACCAAAGCTACATTTTCTTTGGTCGTTTGATACACCCAATCGATGGTTTCGTTGTAGAATTTATAGTAAGCCATGGGCAAGTAAAAGTCAAGCTGCCATTGGGTCCAATCTTGGCGAACCAATGTTTGTGCAATTTTTTGAGTGGGGAAAGGTGAAGCGCATACCTGAAGTTGATGGTTTCGAATGTGATCGGCGATGGATCGTACGCATCGGTTCACTTCTTTCAATCGAAATGACAACCAGCGTGCGTCGTCGGATGGATTGGTTTGTTTGCGGGGATCGTAGCCATACATGGTTTTGAACCGTTCAATAGCAGCGGGATGATAGCCGTAATCCCACGCAGGATACACTTTATCCTGAACAATCCCGTATTTTGGTTGAATGTTGACAGGCAGTATGGCATCAACGTATCGGGCAAAATCCAAACTGATTCCCTTGATGCCATCCAATTGACAGAAGAGATTCGCTTGCCTGATGAGTTCTTCCCGAACGGCATCAATGGATGGATTGAGAAACTGATAATGATCCACATAGGCTTTTTTTTGGGCAAGCGAAAATCCTTCCGCATTCACATCGAGCCAATCGGGATGTTTTGCCGCCAATGTCGGTTGATTTAACACCCACCACCAAACATACAGGTCAATTTGATGTTTTTTGGCTATGGGAATTACTTTTCTCAACTCATCCAATGTCCCTTTGAATTGAATTCCTCGAATGTTGTGTTCGGCATACAACTTGAACAGTCGATCAATGTTGGAAGTGGTTGCTCCGTCGATCCATGTCCAAAACAGGGGGAGTTTCGACCGATGATAAAATTGATATTCAGCCATTTTCGTGGATAGATTGATGTTTTAAATGGAAATTGCAAAAGTATCATTTTTTTTAATGAACAGCCCTTGAAAAATGATGTATCTTTGCGAATTAAATTCAGAGCGATAAATGCGTTAATCCTCTGACAAGCCTAATATAAAATGGGTTCGAAGCCGATTTGCAGGACAATTAAAGTATGAGCCGGATGGAGCATCTAGCTGTCTTGTTAAGGGAAGGTTTGGTAGACAGATGGATGAAAATGTTTTTTGTGTCGGGTTAACATTGCAGGAAGATTGGATGGCTCATGAGGTGTAAAATGATTTTGCAATCGCTTTTAAATGCTTTTTAAACGCCGTTTCAAAAACCTTGTATGGCATAACCAATTTTGTACATCATGTTTTGTCGCGCTTAACACTTTGATGCATTTTTTTTGATGAGTGAATTTTGTTATATATCCTTAAACCAAAAATAATCAGCATTATGAACAATTTCATGTTTAAAAATCCCACAAAACTTATTTTTGGGAAGAGTACCATAGCTTCGTTATCGACTGAAATTCCGGCTGGAAGTCGAATTTTGATGACTTACGGTGGGGGAAGTATTAAAACCAATGGTGTGTACGATCAGGTGAAGGCTGCTTTAAAAGAGTTCAGTGTGGCCGAATTTGGAGGTATTGAACCCAATCCGACATACGAAACCTTGATGAAAGCTGTGGCATTAGCTAAAGAGCAACGCATTGATTTCCTGTTGGCCGTCGGCGGAGGTTCGGTCATTGACGGGACCAAGTTTATTGCCACGGCTTTGCGTTACGAAGGCGATCCTTGGGAGTTTTTGCAAAATCCTGCGAAAGCCAAACATGCCATCCCTTTTGCTACCGTGCTCACTTTGCCGGCAACCGGATCAGAGATGAACAACGGATCGGTGATTTCAAAAAAGGCTACCCACGAAAAATTAGCTTTTGCCATTGCAGAAACCTATCCTCAATTTTCCATTCTCGATCCTGAAGTGACCTATTCGCTTCCGCAAAAACAATTGGCCAACGGCGTGGTGGATGCTTTTGTGCATGTCATGGAGCAATATCTCACGTATCCTTCTCAATCGATGATTCAGGATCGCTTTGCTGAAAGCATTTTGTCCACGTTGATTGAAATTGGCGAACGGGTAGTTCACGAGAAACCCGAATATGACTTGCGTGCCAATTTTATGTTGAGCGCTACCATGGCTCTCAACGGATTTATTTCTATGGGTGTACCTCAGGATTGGGCTACGCACATGATTGGACACGAATTGACGGCATTTTACGGATTGGATCACGGTGTCACTTTAGCCATCGTCGAACCGTCTCTGCTTCGGATCATGAAAGATGAAAAACGCATGAAGTTATTGCAATATGCCGAACGGGTTTGGCATATTACTCAAGGATCGGAAGAAGAACGCATGGCTGCTGCCATTGACAAAACGGAATCCTTTTACCGCAGTCTCGGCATACCGACAAAATTGCACGAACATCAGCTCAATGATTCGGCTTTTGACCAAATCATTGAACGTTTTAAGTCAAGAGGATGGAAATTAGGCGAAAACCAATCTATTACTCCTGACGTGATTCGTCAAATCTTACAAGGTTGCCTGTAGTATTACTTCATTACTGAACGATTTGACCATGCGAAATTTTTTGATTGCTTTGTTGTGGCTGTTGCTTGCATCTCGGGTAACAGCCATTACTTTGTCCGATTCCGCCCGCATCAGTCTGCTGTCTTGCGGTCCGGGAAGTGAACTTTATGCCAAATTTGGTCATTCAGCCATACGAATTTATGATCCTGCCAATCAAATTGATGTCAGTTTTAACTACGGATATTTTGATTACAATACGCCGGGCTTTTATTACAAGTTTGTGCGTGGGGAAACCGATTATCAATTGGGCGTGGTGGATACCCCCGATTTTTTGCTCGAATATCGCATGCGTCACATCAACGTCTGGGAACAGGTGCTGAATTTGAACCAAAACGAAAAACAGGCATTGTTTAATGCGCTGTTGATCAATTACGAACCTCAAAATCGATATTATCGCTACAATTTTGCTTTTGACAATTGTGCTACACGACCGCGTGACATGATTGCGCAATCCATTCAGGGGAAATTGATTTTTTCGCCGTCATTGGATAAGCCGCGTGAAACGTTTCGTCAAATGATTGATGATTACACGGCTGATCTTCCGGCTGTAAATTTTGGATTGCACCTTCTTTTTGGTGCCTCTGCCGATCAAAAGGCAACCCTTCAGCAAAGTTTCTTTTTGCCTGAACGCCTCATGCAGGGATATGCTACAGCCATGATTCAGCGTGGCCGCGCTGAAACGCCCTTGGTGATCTCCTCTTCGCAACCTGTCAAAGTGGATGCCCATCATTCGTCAACGTTCAATTACATACCCTTGGTTTTTGGCTTGTTGCTTTTGATCGTGCTCGTGGTTTCATCAATCGATCGACGTCGTCAAAAAATTTCATTTTGGTTTGATGCCCTCCTTTTTGGCCTTGTGGGGTTGGTGGGTGTGTTGATTTTTTATATGAATTTCTTTTCGTTGCATCCTTTTGTTTCGCACAACTGGAATTTGGTTTGGGCAAATCCATTGGATCTGCTTTTTGCTGTATTGGTGCTGTTTAAATCGCTTCGTCCCGTTGCTTTCTATTTGCAATATTTCTTCTTGGCGTCAGTGATTTTTTTGCTGGTTTCTCTTTTTTATTTGCCGCAGGTTTTTGATTTGTCTCAAATCTTGTTGATTGTGACGCTCGGGCTACGTTCGACCATCTATCTCCGCTTGCGTCGTGAATACCTTCGGCCTTCCATGATGTTGAAAAAATAAATTGGGATCCTGCCATCGTTCAATAAACGCATTTTTCTTATCCTTCATGTTTGTTTTTTGATGAAAAAATTGATTGTTTCTTTTCTGATTTTATTGCTTTTTGTTCCTCTTTCATTGTTTGGCTCAACACATCTTGACAAGCCGCGTCTGGTTGTTTTCATTGTGGTGGACGGATTGAAAACCGAACACATTCATACCTTATGGAATGATTTGAACAAAGGAGGTTTTAAGCGTCTGTACCAACAAGGTGCCGTGTGCAATCATGCTTATTATCCGATTATGTCCACGGGGCTTGCGCCGGATGTGGCCACATTGGCTACCGGGTCAACACCTTTTTATCACGGCATTGTGGGTGATTCGTTTTACCATCGCGTAACCGATGCTTTGCAGCCTTGTCTGGAGGATGATCGTTACAATGGCATTGGGACAGCCGATGCCTTGTCATTGCAGGCGTTGTTGGCTTCAACCTGTTCGGACGAGTTGAAAATGAATACTGGAGGAAAATCCAAAATATTTTCCATTGGCATTCATGCTCCAGAAACCATGCTGTTGGCCGGGCATGCTGCCGACGGTGCAGTGTGGGTAAACAGGGAAACAGCCAATCTGGCAACAAGCACCTTCTTCCCTCTTGGGCTCCCTCGTTGGGCTGATCAGGCCAATGTAAATCATTGGGTTGAAAATGGCATTAAGCAGGAATGGAAGCCTTTGTACAACATCACCTCTTACTTTTTTCCGGCCAATCATCCCGATGCAACGTATGGATTCGATTACCTTAACAACGGATCGTCCATGACGCAAATCATGGCTGCATTTAAAACATCGCCTTTTGTCAACACGCTGGTAAAAAATTTGGCGCTTAAAGCCATCCATGACGAATCAATGGGGCAGGACGATTATCCCGATTTCCTTGGACTTGAATTTTCGGTCGAGGTTGGAGGTGATCCTTCGAGCGAGCTTTCCTCAGCTGAAAAGGAAGACATCTATTTGCGTTTGGACAACGATCTTGCCGATTTAATCAATCAAATCGACGCTTATGTTGGTTTGAATCATACGGTCATCGTGCTGACCGGCACACAGGGAGAGCCGCATCAACAGAAAACGTTGGAAAAATACAACATTCCCACCGGACAATTTGTGCCGGTACGTTCCATGGCTTTGTTAAATCTTTATTTGATGGCGCTTTACGGTCAACATCAATGGGTGTTGGGCTGTCACGATAAAAATATTTATTTGGATCATGCTTACATTGAACAGAAAGGCATTTCTTTGCAGCAAATTCAGGAAAAAACCGCCCAATTTATGTTGGAACTTCAAGGGGTGCAGACAGCTTTAACGGCCTCTGAAATCATGGCTGTCGACGGCAACGGATTCGATGAGGCTTCGCGCATGAAGAATTCATTTAATAAACGACGTTCGGGTGATGTGGTCTTTACCTTAATGCCCGGTTGGGTAGAGATGGATAATCACGGAAAAGTGTTATCCATTGATAATGATCGACATTCATATGTGCCTGTGGTCTTTTTTGGTGACGGCATTGAGCCACAACTGCTTTCGAATATGGCCGTTACCGATATTGCACCAACGCTTAGTTCCTTGTTGCAAACGCAGTTTCCCAATGCCAATGTCGGGGTTCCTATTCCCTTATTAACCAAACCTGATGAATCCTTTGTGCCACAACGTCGGGACAAATAAATGCATCTCGTGAAACATTCATCGAGCGGTATCAAAGCAATGAGAATCATTTTCTGTGTCAAATGCTTGTAAGGTAAAACAAATTTTTTTATCTATCTTTGTGTAGTTTTTTGAATAACTTCACGCTAAAATTTAAACATGGAGGAGCCTATCAAGGTATTGTTTATAACACAGGAGATTACGCCTTTTCTCCCCGAATCGGAAATTGCTTCCATTTGTCGTTATTTACCACAGGCTGTTCAGGATCGGGGCAACGAAATTCGTGCTTTCATGCCTAAATTCGTTTCGATCAATGAACGTCGTAATCAATTGCATGAAGTACAGCGACTTTCAGGGATGAACATCATCATTGACGATACGGACCATCCGCTGATCATCAAAGTGGCTTCATTGCCTGCAGCACGTATTCAGGTTTATTTTATTGACAATGAAGATTATTTTCATCGACGCCACATTGTGAAAGATGTCAATGGCGAAGAATACAAAGACAACGGAGAACGAACTATTTTCTTTGCACGAGGCGTGTTGGAAACCATCAAAAAGTTGCGCTGGACGCCGGACGTGATTCATTGCCACGGATGGATGACTTCATTGGTGCCTTTGTACATCAAAAAAGCGTACAACGATGATCCTTTTTTTAAAAACGCTAAAGTAGTTTATTCTTTATATCAGGATCGTTTTGATCAACCATTGCAAAATAACTTTGCTGAAGTTCTGCTCTTTAACGACATGAAAGAAACCGATGTGAATCACATTCTTAAAAATCCGGTTGATTTTCTTCGTTTGCAACAATTGGCCATCCATTATGCGGATGGCGTCATTCAAGGCAGCGAACAAGTTGAAGCACCGTTGATTCAGTACTCAACTCGTGAAAAGAAAAATGCTTTTTTGTCTTATCAACCAGCCGATCATTATACGGATGCGTACCTTGATTTCTATCATTCACTTTTGTAAATAGGTACAGATTGTTCGTATTGGATCTTTGGGCAAAAGAGACGGCAACGTTCGTTCAAGTATTAAAAAATTGATTCCCCTGACCGGCGAAAGGGAATGAGAGAGTAAACGCTAAATAACACATCGTTTATTAAAGAAGTCAATAAATGAGCATTTTTAAGTTGGTGATGACTTCAACGAAACACGAAAAATTAACGCTATGAGACGCTTTCTTTTTGTCATATCCCTTTTGTTGGTGGTGATGTTGTCAGCATGTACGGATGCATCCAGCAATTTAGGACTCTCCATTCGTCCCACGGGTGATATGATCACCGTAGGCGCTGATACATTTCACATCAGCTCATCCAATTATATTGTGCCTAACATGGTTTCTCCTACCGATACTTTATTGTTGGGGAATTACTATGATCCTAAATACGGTACCACAAAAGGAGATATTTTTGCTCAGTTCACCTGTCCGGTAGGCTATCAGTTTCCTGCAGGAGCCCAGCCTGATTCATTGTCGTTGTACATTTTGTTTAACAACTGGTTTGGTTATTCGCATTCTCCGCTCCGCATTAGCGCTTATCAAATGGATGTAGCTCCATTGAACTACAATACCACTTATTATACCGACATTCAAGTTTCTGATTATTGCAGTAAATCGGTTCTGTTGGGGAATCGCATCATGGTGGCCATCCCTGATACCGTGGCTGACTCGGCAACGTATCAGCCAAAACTGACATACAAATTTTCTCAGGCTCAAGTGCAGCAAATGTTTAATGCTCCTGCCAATGGTGCTTTTGCAAGTCAGCGTGCTTTTGTCAATTATTTCAAGGGGATTTATTTGACCTCCGATTACGGCAATGGCGCAGTTTGGTACGTCAATCGGATGTATATGGAACTCTATTTTCACTATCACGCTTTTGTGAACAATAAAGATACGGTTTTAACCTCTGGTTTGATTTTCCCTGCCAGCAAAGATGTTCGTCAAGTGAATCGCATTACTCATCCCGACATTAATCAAATTGCACCGCCTGCCGATAGTGTGACCTATGTCTTTTCTCCTGCAGGGATTTATACTCAATTGAATATTCCTGTTGCCCGTATTGTTGATCGCATAAAAAGTCGGTGGAATGGCAAGGTAAACAGCATCAATCATGCTGAATTGAGAATGCAGGTGACAGAGCGCGATACGGTGGATGCTTATGTGATGAACATCCCAAGCATGATGGTGATTGTGCCGAAATACAAAATGAATACCTTCAGAGTAGGTGATACTACCCTGATGACAGCTTCTTACAATCCAATTTATCATTATTACAGCTTCGATTTGTCAGGCTATTTGACCCGCATGCTTCGGAGTGCCAATCCTCCGGCATCTGATCCGTTGTTGGTGATTCCGGTCAGCGTTTCGTCCAGAAATGCTTCCGGATATATTGCCGGTCTGCAGCCAAAATTCAAATTGAATGCTGTTACTCTTCGTTCTGAGAAAAGCGTTGATCCTCTTCGTTTGGAAATTGTTTATAATGGTTTTTAGGGGCTATTCCTTCGCTTAAAAATGATTTAACTGATTGATCAATGCTGCCCTACCGAAATGGTTCCATGATTCAAAAACTTTATAGCCAATTAAATCCACCAAGAAGCAAAGAATAAAAATTAGTTATAATTGCAATGTCGAGTTGTCAATTTGTCGAAAATGATTTATCTTTGCCCCAAATATAATGGCAGTGGAAGAGTTTTTTAAAACCCACAAGTATTTGGTTGAGCATGTGAAATCTCCTGTTCGTCGGTTGTTGATGAATGAGATTAATTGGAACGATCGCCTGATTGGAATCAAAGGATGTCGGGGGGTGGGAAAAACGACGTTTTTACTCGAATATGCCAAACAACATTTTGGACCAGACGACCGATCCTGTTTGTATGTCAATCTCAATAATTTCTATTTTACCATCCATTCATTGGCCGATTTTGCGGAGCAATTTTGCAAATCGGGAGGTAAGACATTGTTGATTGATCAGGTGTTTAAATTGCCTGATTGGGCAAATGCACTGCGAGCATGTTATGATCGTGTTCCCGATTTGCAAATTGTATTTACCGGCTCCTCGGTGATGCGTTTGAGGGATGAGCAATGTCCTATTCACGATGTGGTGCACTCTTACAACCTGAGGGGATTTTCCTTTCGTGAATTTTTGAATTTGCAAACGGAGATGAATTTTCCTGCTTATTCGTTGGATGAGATGTTGAAAAATCATCAGGAGATTGTTGCTTCCATTACTTCCAAAGTGAAGCCACTGGCTTATTTTCAGAGTTATTTACATCATGGTTTTGTACCTTATTTTTTGGAAAAACGTAATTTTTCGGAGAATTTGTTGAAAACCATGAACATGACCTTGGAAGTGGATGTGTTGTTGATTAAGCAAATTGAATTAAAATATTTGCCAAAAATCCGAAAACTTTTCTATCTGGTCGCTAAGGAAGCTCCTACTATTTTGAATGTAAGTCAGTTAAGCAGTGAAGTCAACATTTCAAGAGCTACGGTGATGCTTTATTTGAAATATTTAAGCGATGCAAGGCTGCTCAATTTGTTGTTTAACGAAGGGGATTCGTATCCCAAAAAACCGGCTATGGTGTACATGCAGAACAGCAATTTGATGCATGTGATCAATCCTGACAATGTCAAAGCACAAGCACAGAGAGAAACCTTTTTTTATAATTCTTTGTACAAGGATCATCATCTTAACAAAGCGAATAAGAGAGAAATAACTTTTATGGTAGATGGGCAATGGCCTTTTGTGGTCAATGATACGTCGTATCGGCAAAAAATACACCCGGACATCTATTATGCTGTGGATAAAATGGAATCGGGGCATGACAACATGATTCCGCTTTGGCTTTTCGGGTTTTTGTATTAGAATACTTCGTCATTATGTTTATAATCAATATGTTTAGTGAAGGAAAAGTAATTATCAATAAATTTTAAAATTATGGCAAAAGAAAAAAAGTTTTTGACCTGTGACGGGAATCAGGCTGCTGCACATATTGCATATATGTTCAGTGAAGTAGCTGCCATTTATCCCATTACGCCCTCGTCAACGATGGCTGAATATGTTGATGAATGGGCTGCCAATGGCAGAAAGAATATCTTCAACGAAACAGTTTTGGTACAGGAAATGCAGTCGGAAGGCGGTGCTGCTGGTGCAGTGCACGGTTCGTTGCAGGCAGGTGCTTTAACAACAACCTTCACCGCTTCACAAGGTCTTTTGTTGATGATCCCCAACATGTATAAAATTGCCGGTGAATTGTTGCCGTCCGTTTTTCATGTTTCCGCACGCTCATTGGCTTCGCATGCATTGTCTATTTTTGGTGATCATCAGGATGTGATGGCTGTTCGTCAAACCGGATTTGCCATGCTGGCTACCGGATCGGTACAGGAAGTGATGGATTTGGCCGGAGTGGCTCATTTGGCTACGCTGACTTCTCGCATTCCGTTTGTACACTTTTTCGACGGCTTCCGCACATCGCACGAAATTCAGAAAATTGAAGCATTATCGAATGAAGATTTGGCTCAGTTTATTGATTGGGATGCCTTGAACGATTTCCGTAAACGGGCATTGAATCCTGAAAATCCTGTTACTCGCGGAACGGCTCAAAACCCCGATATTTATTTCCAAGCCCGCGAAGCTTGCAATCCTTTCTATGAAGCAGTGCCCGAAATTGTGGATCAATACATGGAAAAAGTATCCACGGTTACCGGCCGCCGTTATCATTTGTTTGACTATTATGGGGCTCCCGATGCCGATCGGGTCATTGTTGCCATGGGTTCGGTGACCGAAGCAATCAGGGAAACCGTTGATTATTTGATTGCTAAAGGAGAAAAAGTGGGTTTGGTAGCTGTTCATTTATATCGTCCGTTCTCATCGAAACATTTGTTGGCAGCCATTCCGACCACGGCAAAACGGATTGCGGTGCTCGATCGGACCAAAGAACCGGGTTCGGCAGGCGAACCGTTGTATTTGGATGTGAAGGATGCATTTTATGGTACGGCTCAAGCTCCTGTTATTGTGGGTGGTCGTTACGGTTTGTCATCTAAGGATACAACACCGGCTCAGATTTTGGCTGTTTATGACAACCTCAGCATGAATGAGCCGAAAAACGGCTTCACCATTGGTATTGTGGATGATGTAACTTTTACCTCACTTCCCAAGAAAGAGGAAATTGTTTTTGAAAATGGTCCTTTTGAAGCCAAATTTTATGGGTTAGGCGCCGATGGAACGGTGGGAGCTAACAAAAACTCCATTAAAATCATTGGTGAAAGTACCGATAAATATTGTCAGGCTTATTTTGAATACGACTCAAAAAAATCGGGTGGTTTTACCTGTTCTCACTTGCGATTTGGCGATGCACCCATTCGATCCACTTACATGGTCAACACGCCTGATTTTGTGGCATGTCACGTTTCGGCGTATTTGCGTTTGTACGATGTGTTACGTGGTTTGAAAAAAGGTGGAACCTTCCTTTTGAACTCCATCTGGAGTGTTGAAGAAACCAAAAAACATCTCCCTGATCATATCAAATCTTATTTGGGCAAAAACAACATCAATTTCTACATCATTGACGCCACAAAAATTGCGCAAGAAATTGGTTTGGGTAACAGAACGAACACCATCCTGCAATCGGCCTTTTTCAAAATTACCGGGGTGATTCCTTATGATTTGGCCGTTGAACAAATGAAGAAATTCATTGTGAAAACGTACGGTAAAAAAGGGGAAAAAGTGGTGAATATGAATTACGCTGCAGTTGATCGCGGCAGCGAAGTGGTCAAGGTGGAAATTCCTGCCGAATGGGCTTCCATTGATGCCACATTCAGCTTGCCTCAATTGGAAGGCTCTGCATTTATCAATAACATTGTTCGTCCTATTAATGCTCAGTTAGGTAACGATTTACCTGTATCGGCTTTCAAAGGTCGTGAAGACGGAACTTGGGAAATGGGAACTGCCGCTTATGAGAAACGAGGTATTGCAACCGAAGTTCCGGTTTGGAAAGCTGAAAACTGCATTCAATGCAATCAATGTGCTTATGTATGTCCTCACGCCGTGATTCGTCCTTTCGTGTTGGATGCCGACGAACAGGCCAAGGCTCCTGCTTTTGCTACGTTGAAAGCCAACGGAAAACAATTTGAAAACATGCAGTTCCGCATTCAGGTGGATGTGCTCGATTGTACCGGTTGCGGCAATTGTGTTGATGTTTGTCCTGGAAATAAGAACGGAAAAGCGCTCGAAATGGCTTCGTTGGAATCCCAATTAGACCAACAGGCGAACTGGACATTCTTACGCAACGAAGTGAAATCAAAAGCTCATTTGGTGGATGTAAAATTGAATGTAAAGAATTCACAGTTTGCCACTCCGCTCTTTGAATTCTCAGGTGCTTGTGCCGGTTGTGGTGAAACACCTTATGTTAAATTAGTGACTCAGCTTTTTGGTGATCGTCAAATGATTGCCAATGCAACGGGTTGTTCTTCCATCTATTCAGGTTCTGCACCTTCCACACCTTATACAACGAACGATGAAGGGCATGGGCCGGCTTGGGCTAATTCATTGTTTGAGGACAATGCCGAATATGGGATGGGTATGGCCATTGCTACACGAAAAATTCGTGAGCGCTTGATTCATTTGATGAAACAAATGCAGCAATGTGATTGCTGCTCCGACGAATTGAAAGCATTGAGCCAGGAATGGATTGACAAATATGACGATGCGGATGCAACCGTGATGTTGACAGCCAAGTTGTTACCATTGTTTGAACAATGCCAATGTGACATTTGCAAAACCATTTTAACGCTGAAACAATATTTGATCAAAAAATCGCAATGGATTATCGGCGGTGATGGTTGGGCTTACGACATCGGGTACGGCGGATTGGATCATGTCATTGCAAGTGGTGAAAACGTTAATATTTTAGTTTTGGATACAGAAGTTTATTCCAACACGGGTGGACAATCCTCCAAATCAACGCCCATTGGGGCCATTGCCAAATTTGCTGCTTCGGGCAAGAAAATTCGCAAAAAAGATCTTGGTTTGATGGCTACCACCTATGGATATGTTTATGTGGCTCAAATTTCCATGGGAGCTAACGAAGCTCAAACGCTCAAAGCCATTCGTGAAGCTGAAGCCTATGACGGGCCATCCTTAATCATTGCTTATTCACCTTGTATCAGTCACGGATTGTCTGCAGGTATGGGCAAATCGCAGTTGGAAGAAGAGCGTGCCGTTGAATGCGGCTATTGGCACTTGTGGCGCTACAATCCTGCATTGGCAGCCGAAGGAAAGAATCCTTTTATCCTGGATTCCAAAGAACCTCAATGGGAAAAATTCCAAGAGTTCCTGCAAGGCGAAGTTCGTTACACTGCTTTATTGAAACAATTTCCTGAAGGAGCAACCGAACTGTTCAAAGCTGCTGAAGAGAATGCAAGATGGCGTTATAATTCGTACAAACGCTTAGCTGCTGAAGTTTATACAATCGAGAACAAGTAATAACTTCTCGTTTTACCGAAAAAACCCTCATGAATCCCTTAAAAGTTTCATGGGGGTTTTGTTTTTTTCGGATCTTCAACAGGAAAAAAAATATGCCAAGCGTTAAGTTTGATGAAATAGGTTTATTTTTGCAACATTGATTGCTCTGCGAGTCATTCTCCGATTCAAGTCACGAGGCACGTGCTTCAACTGTAACGATCAAATTATTCATTTCTTAGTGCATGTTTCATTTTTATACGGTTTCCGGATGGGTGTTGGTTGCCATTTTTTTGTTAACGGCCATTCCAACCATTGTGGTTATTTTATTGGAAAATCGCAATCCCGTAAAGTCACTTGCCTGGATATTGGTGCTTTTATTTTTGCCGATTCTGGGATTCATGCTCTATCTCTATTTTGGACAGGACTATCGACGTCAAAAAATTGTATCGAAAAAGAGCATACGACGTCTGGGCGAAATTCCTAAAATCAAAGCGGAAGAAGCCGACCTGGATCATCCTTCTCTTCCAAAACATCATCAACTTCTGATTCGTTTGCTCCAAAAGAATAGCGATGCTTTCCCATTCAAAGGAAACCAAATGGAAGTTTTCGGTAACGAAAAAGAGACGTTTAAGATGCTTTTTAGCGCCATTGCCGAATCAAAACACGAGATCAACGTGGAGTTTTACATCATTGAATACGATGTTGTCGGAAAGCAGTTTCTCAATCTTTTGATGCAAAAAGCACTTGAGGGAGTGAAAGTCAGATTGATTTTCGATTACGTGGGCAGTTTTCGTTTCAAACCATCCCTTCAACGCACTTTGCGAAAAGCCGGCATCGAAATCTATCCGTTTCTTCCCGTTCATTTCAAAATTACGTTGCGTCGAAATCGGGTCAACTATCGGAATCACCGGAAAATTATCATTATTGACGGACAAGTAGGATTTACCGGTGGAGTCAATATGGCCGCCCGATATATGGTGGGCAATCATTTGGGTCGTTGGAGAGACACGTTGCTTAAAATTGACGGGCCGGCGGTTTTTGGGATGCTCAATGCTTTTTTGATTGACTGGTATTTTGTGAGTCGTCAACTGCTGACCATCGAAATGCTTTACACCAATGTGCGCGTTCATCCTTCTTCCGGTCAAAATATTGTTCAGATCGTCACCAGTGGTCCTGATTCCGATTGGGAAAGCATCATGCAGGGTGTGGTGGTAGCCATCACTACGGCAACCCGTTATGTCTATGTTCAAACTCCTTATTTTATGCCGACCGAAGTGGTGATGTCGGCGCTTCAGACAGCAGCTTTGAGTGGCGTGGATGTGCGTGTGATGTTGCCCGAACGTACCGATACTTGGATGACACAATCAAGCAGTTATTCCTACATTACGCAGTCCTTGGAAGCTGGAGTGAAAATTTATCTTTACAAGAATGCTTTTTTGCACAGCAAAGCCATTGTGATTGATGATCAACTTTCATCGGTTGGATCTGCCAATATGGATTTTCGAAGTTATGAACAGAATTTTGAACTCAATGCGTTTGTGTTTGATGTAAATACGGCATTGACATTGAGGCAATTGTTTGAAGAGGATCAGTTGCAATGTGAGGAAATTACCCTTGAGCAATGGCAAAATCGTCCCATTTCAACCCGCATCAAAGAATCGTTTGCTCGGTTATTCAGTCCGTTGTTGTGATGATGAAATCATTTACAAACTTGATAAAAAGTAGTAACTTTGCTTTGTTTCTTGCCATGGTTTTGAAAATTTGTTTGACGTTTAACGAGCTTTATGATTGACAGGCAATGAATGTGAGTGCTTTGTTTTGCCTGAGCTTATAGCTTTGTGAATGATAAGATACAAATACAACAAATAGTCTTTGCTACACAAGAGAATGTTTATGTGCGAGTTACATGTGACATCTAAAAAATAAATAAAAAATGAAAGTGCTTTTCATTGGCGGTACGGGGAATATCAGTACAGCGGTTTCCATGTTGGCTGTTGAATCGGGCATTGAATTGTTTCACCTCAATCGCGGCAATGCGCATTTAGCCGGAGTGACTTCTTTGCAGGCCGATATTCATGATCTTGGAGCAGTGAAAAAGGTTTTAAAATCGCATGTTTGGGATTGTGTGGTTGATTGGATCGCTTTTCAACTTTCAGATGTGGAACGTGATTTTAATCTGTTTCACGGCAAAACAAAACAATTTATTTTCATCAGTTCGGCTTCTGCCTATCAGAAACCGCTGTTGATGCCTTTCATCACGGAATCCACTCCCTTAAAAAATCCTTTTTGGAGTTATTCGCGCAACAAAATTGACTGTGAAGAGGCGCTGATGAGTCATTATCGCAATGATGATTTTCCGGTGACCATTGTTCGGCCTTCGCATACGTATCGGAATATCATTCCCGCTACTTTAGGCGGTTCGTCGGAATATACCGTGGTTGATCGCATTCGAAAAGGTCTCCCGATTGTGGTGCATGGCGACGGGACATCATGGTGGACATTAACCCATGCCGATGATTTTGCGAAAGCTTTTATTGGCTTGATGGGGAACGGATATGCCATTGGAGAGGCTTTTCATATCACATCGGACGAGGTGTTAAGTTGGAATCGGATTCATCAACTGTTGGCTGAAGCGGTGTCCTGTGAACCTCACATTGTTCATGTGACTTCCGATCTGATTGCCGACATGGCCGATGCGGAGGGTTTCCCTGAAATACGCGGCTCTTTGTTGGGTGATAAGGCTTATCCGGCTCTTTTTGACAACAGCAAAATAAAACGCTTTGTTCCTTCATTCAAAGCTGAAATTCCATTTTCGGAAGGCATTAAAAAAACCGTTGAATGGTTTGAAGCAGATCCTAAACGAATGAAAATCAATGATAAAACCAATAAACTGATCGATTTGATTGTGGCGAAAAGTCGTGTGCATCAAGGATGATTTTTATTTTGTACGGTGATTTTACTTGTTAACGCTTAGAATGTATGGAACCCGCCAAAATAATCATATTATTGAGCATTAGTTTTTTTATACGATTCGTTTCATTCGGTTGTTGTGTTTGAATAAGTTGTTTGACAAACCAGGCGTATATAGATTTTGTTTTGTGTGCATCATTTTGAAACCAAATAAAATTTGAATCAAATGAAGACGTCAGTTTTTGTGTTGTTGAGTTTGTTGTTTTTGTCTCCTTTTACAACAGGCCAACAAAAAACATCCATGTCAAAAAAGGAATTGAAAGCCATGCACATTGAAAAGGCAGTGAACGATCGGCATCTAAAAATTGTAATCAATCAAGCCATTCCAATGAGTCATGCGGTTGTACATTTAACATCGGATTATTGGCTTGACTTAAGGAATGATTCTGCTTACGTTTATTTACCTTACTATGGAAGAGCCTATTCGGTACCTTACGAAAGCAATGGAGGATTTGATTTTGCCGAAAAAAGGCATGACGACAAAATTACTTTTACTAAAAAACAGGGTTATTCATGGCAATTTACGGTGCATACGATCGATGACAATTATCTTTTCAATGTTTGGATTTCGTTAAGCGGCTTCGCATCCATCAGCGTCACATGCAACAACCGGCAGCCAATCAGTTATTATGGTGAAAGCGTTTTGTCACCCTCTTCAAAGCAGTAATTATCTTTATTGAGACGATGTATTACACACGGTTTTATTTTCTTGGCATTGGCGGGATCGGGATGAGTGCTTTGGCGCGTTATTTTCATGCCAACGGTTATTTGGTAGGTGGTTACGATCGGGTTTCTACGCCGTTGACCCAACAACTGGAACAAGAAGGGATGGCCATTCATTATGTTGATGACGTGAAGGCCATTCCTTCCGCTTTTTTAGATCCATCACAAACGCTCATCGTGTTTACGCCCGCAGTTCCATCCGATCTTTCCGAACGACAATATTTTGAGCAACAAGGATTTCATTTGATGAAGCGGGCAGCTGTGTTGGGTGAAATTACACGTCAACAAAAAGGGATCTGTATTGCAGGGACGCATGGGAAAACAACCACTTCAACCATGGTGGCTCATTTACTTCATCAATCACATGTGGATTGCAGTGCTTTTCTGGGTGGCATTTCCAAAAATTATGATTCCAATGTTGTTCTTTCACCTGCCGCTGAATACATCGTTATTGAGGCTGATGAATTTGATCGATCGTTTCATCAACTCTCTCCTTATTTGGCTGTTATTACGGCTGTTGACCCCGATCACCTCGATGTGTACAAAACGGGAAAAGCCTTTCGTCAAAGTTTTGAACAGTTTACTGCACTGATTCAACCACATGGCGCATTGTTAATGAAAAAACATTTGCCAATTAATCCTCAATTGCAGCCAGGAGTAAGGTTGTTTACTTATGCCGTTGATCAAAAAGCGGATTTTTATTCTGATAACATTCGCATCGAAAACGGAGAAATCCGATTTGATTTTCATTCGCTTGACAGTGACGTGAACGATGTTGTTCTTGGAGTGCCTGTCCCGATTAATGTTGAAAATGGAACGGCAGCTATGGCTTTGGCATGGCTTGCAGGAGCAACAGCCGAAGAATTGCGACGAGGAATGGCTTCATTTGCAGGCATTAAACGCCGATTTGACATTTTGTTCAAAAGTCCTGAGGTGTTGTTTATTGATGATTATGCTCACCATCCAACCGAATTGAAGGCAAGCATTGCATCGATGAAAAAGGTTTTTCGGGGCAGAACCATTTGTGGCATTTTTCAGCCGCATCTTTACTCCCGCACGCGTGACTTTGCTTCTGCTTTTGCTGAGGCGCTTTCGCAACTCGACGAGGTGATTTTGCTCGACATTTATCCCGCCCGTGAAGCTCCTTTGGAAGGTGTTACCTCTCAATTGATTTTTGATAGGATTTCTGTTGCCCACAAAACTTGGTGTTCAAGGGATCAACTGCTGCCTTTATTGCAACAAAAACAACAATTTGACGTGTTGGCTACTTTTGGTGCAGGAAACATTGATCAATTATTGCCCGACATCCGCAATATGTTGATTCTTCGTTACGGTTCGGCATAGCGGAAAGAAGATGATTCTTTACAAATAGTTCATTTTGAGCGGTCGGAGATGAAAATATTCTTCCCAAAGAACCCAAAGTAAAAAGATCAGAAAATAGAAAGCATATTTAAAAATCCAGGTATGCACCATTGAGAAATAGTGTGGATGTAAAGCCAAAACAGCCCCCACCACACTGACGCGAATCACGTTGAAAATGTGCAACAAAGGATATGCTGCAGGAATAAACCACCATTTGTTTCGCCACGAGCCTCTGCTGAAGGCAATGATGCAGGTATAAATGAATGCCTGCTTGATGCCTGTACAACCCCACGCTATTTCACTTTGCGTGCCATTGGCAAAGACAAACGTTGTCCTGTGAATCAGTCCAAAGGGAATGTTGAACAGATTGAAAATTAATCCTGCCACCCGAATCACTTCGTGTTGCAACTTAATAAACGGCCAGGAGATGTTCCATCCAAACAACGTGACCAACGGATCGTCATTGCCATCATGAACGAAGATTTTCCATGTCCAGTTAGCGGCCATCATGACGACAAAGAAGATGATTACCCCGTGGAATGGTTTCATTTTATTCCATGCTTCGACCATTTTTTCCCAAGCCGTGATCATACGTTTTGCATTGATTTGAATGGGTTGTTGTTTGAATTAATGATTGAGTTCATCAAGTTGTCAACCATTCGTTTGACCATCAAACAAAAAGAGAAAACAAAGATAGCTATTTGATTGAAAGTGGCAAAGAACCTTTGCGTTTGGTTATAAAGGCTTTCCAAACGGTAAAAAAAGACGAATAAAACGGCGCGAAAATGATTTCTCTGTCCAATTTTATTCGTCTTTGCTATTAAAACTTGATTGAAGGAAGTTAGCTGTTGCGCATTTTCCCGGCGATGATTTCGGCGGCTTTGATTAAAGGATATGCAGCCGGAGAGGATGTTAAGCAGGGATGTGTGCCAATTTGTGAAGTCAGCAATGAGTTGATGGTCATCCTGGTTTCAATGGCCAATCCAATGACGTTGGTCAATTCGCCGGCACTGAGCCCTCCAATGACTTCGCCTCCGATGATCACTCCGGATTGAGCGGCGGAGATCAGTTTTACCGTCTGTTTGTGAGCGTCGGGAAGATTTCCGGGATGTCGATCGACTCCTTCGAAAAGTCCCGTTAACGTTTCGATGCCTTCTTCACGAGCTCTTGCTTCGGTAACACCGGCAGTTCCAAATCCCGTGTTTCCAATGGCGGTAGAATAGATGGCAATGGTTCCGCTAAACGTTTTCACTACGTTCAGATTGAACAGATTCATCCCTGCAATGCGAGCTTCGGCACAAGCGGTGGATGCCAACATGGTGGAAACACGTTTGCGGGTGATGAAATCACGTTTTTGAGCGCAATCGCCTATGGCAAACACATCGGGTTCATGCGTGCGCATGTATTCGTCCACTGCAATGAAGTTGTCTTCATCAATATAAATGCCTGAGTTTTTAGCTAATTCGGTGTTGGGTTTGTAGCCCATTGACAAGATAACGGCATCGGCGTCAATTTTTTCGCCATGTTCCAATTCGACACCTTCCACTTTTTCATCGCCCAGAACTTGTTTGATGCCATTGCCGGTGATGATGGTGACACCTCGTTGGGTCAATAATTCGTGAATTTTGTCGGATAGTTCCACGTCAAAGGCCGATCCCAATATGTTTGGGAGTTTTTCGACTAACGTCACTTTGATACCGCGTTTTGTTAGTTCGTCAGAAAATTCAACGCCGATAAAACCAGCTCCGATGACCACCACATTTTTACATTGATTGATGGTTTGCAACATTTGGTCGATGTAGATTTTGTCTTTTGGAATCACAAACACATTTTGCTTTTCGCCTCCTTTAAGCCAGCGGGGCATCACTGGTTTAGAACCTGTTGCAATGACTAATTTAACATATTGTATCGGTTCACCATGAGCCAATGTGGCAATTTTGTTTTTGGTGTCAATGGTAGTTACTTCACCAACAATGGATTCTACACCGCTTTTTTCCAGCATGGGATCTACCGGCATGATGTTTTGTTCACTTTTTTCGAGTGTCCCAAAAATATAGGGGATGCCGCAAGGAACCATCATCTCTTTTTGTTTCTTTACCAGAATGAATTTCTTTTCAGGCCAGCTGAATTTTCCGGTTACGGCAGCTACCATGCCGGCAGCGCTGCCACCAATGATTAATACATCTGTTTGTTTCATTTTCTTTGAATTTAATGATGTTGTTAAAGTCAATTTGTCCCCGTTTCAATAACTCATGATGAAGTTGCGAAGGGGTTAACAAATGATATTTTATTTGATCTTTCTTTCTATGAATCAACTTCAAATGATGATTCAAAGGTACTGCTTTTTTCTTGAATTTTTTCCTTAATCGATTTTTTCTTGTGGGATTTTATCACTTTTAAGGGTTGATCATTCAATGATCGAGAACATCTTAAATCTCTGCTAATATAACGGGGTGCTTTGTGAGCTCCGTGAAAAATGGAGAATGGTGATGAAGGCTCGTTTGGAAGTATAACTCAGAGTGTCGATTTCGTTTTGTTGTCGAGGCTTTTTTGCTTGATGAAAAAACGGGGACAGATATTCTAAAAAGAATGTTGTTTGATTCATGTAAATAATCAATGATTCTTTGAGAAATTATAGAAAAGAGGCCATAAATAGCTTTAAAAAAAATTGATTGTTTGGGATAAGTGGATAAAGTTATCTCTATCTTTGGGGTAGTGTTGCTGCAATATTATTTTTATTTATCTTTGTTAATCAGAAAAGGACTGCTCGCTGCTTTAACTTTCAACTTTACGATTCAAATGAAACAGCAAATTGGTATTATTTCTGATGATATTGTTTTCTCTTTTATGTTCAGCACGTTGTTGAATCTTCGGATAGAGCATGTAATGGTTTCAACATGTGCTACTTATCAGGAAATAGATCGTACATTTGATGTTTCCGCGGTTAACTTGATTCTTATCGACGGGAAAATAACCACTTTATCAAGCATTGAGGTGGTACGATATTTTAGAATAACGAAAAGAGTGGTTGTTCCTATCTGGTTTTTCCCTGAAATTACGAATGAATCCTATCTCTTTAAAATTAAGGAAATGGGCGTGAATCAGATGATTTATAAACCGTTTGATCCATATCTGATCGTTCGCAACATTCAGTTGTTAATGAAGTGAAATGCTTGTTTGTTGTAACATATTGAAGTTAAACATATTGCACATAAGATTGAAATCAAGTAAAATAACATGGATCTTGGGTTTTGTCGTAAATATCAGAATTCAAAAAATAGAGGAACTATTTCAGACTTATAGAATCAAGAATTTAAATATGAAACGAGCCATAAAAAGAGCTTATGCTCAAGCGTATGACTTTGGCGAGTTCCATACATCCATAGTGTTAAAAATAAATAAAGACGTATGAAACAGCTTATTGATCGAGTAAGTTTATTGCTTTGCTTTTTAAGTGTAAGTTTCGGGGCTTTTCCTCAGGTTAATGTTGATTCTATTTTTAACGTAGCCATTCAAAAAGCGAAAAATCAAAATTATGCTGAAGCTTTGCGTACAGCACGTGTGGCCTTGGAGGCTGATCCTAAGAGAAGCGATATCCTTGTCTTTATTGCCAATGTTTATTCCTGGGAAAATAAAAATGATTCGGCAGTCCATGTTCTACATCAAGCTAAAGCGATGCATTATGAGGGTGCCGATTTGTATGAAACATGGATGAATGTATTATTGCGAACGCATCAATATCAATCATTGTTGCAAATGTGTGATGAAGCGCTTCGTCACGGATATCCCGATAAGGGCAATGTGTTGCGAAAGCAATTGATTGCTTATTCGGATCTGAAGCAGTATAATCAAGCCGTACGGTTGATTAAAGCGCCTGAAAACAAATCTATTGTGAAAGATTCTTCATTAAGGGGACTCATCACGGATATTTACATCAAACGGAACACCAACATTCTTTCGGCTTATTATACGTTGGATTGGTTTGATCATTTTACGCCACAGCATTTGGGAACTATTGATTATTCAACAAAATTTGGCAACAATACGGGTGTCATTCATGCCAATTTGGCACATCGTTTTGGTTTAAATGATTTTCAATTAGAGGCTGATTTCTATCTTTATCTCAACAAGAAGCAATACATGTATTTTAATTACGGATATGCCTTTAACGCTTCGCTTTTTCCGCAGAATCGAATCGGCTATGAAGATTTTCTTTCATTTAATCATGGTTTTGAAGTTTCTTTCGGTGGTCGTTACATGCAATACCTCACATCCAAACTTTTTATTGTAACGGCTCATGTTGGGAAGTATCTTGGTAAAAATTGGGTTTCGTTAAGGCCATTTTATGTGATCAAAAAAGGGACACAATCATTGTCTTTTATTGCCGATTATCGTTTGTACGGCAGCAATCAGTTCAATTATTGGGGAGTTCAGGCCGGGTTCGGCAATTCGCCGGATGATATTTATGCCACCGCACAATCCAATGGTTTTAATCAATTGAATGCGTACAAGATTGAGTTGTCAAAAAATCTATTGGTGAATCATACTTCCGAATTTCATGTTGGACTGGCTTATACACGTGAAGAATTTTTCATTGGCCGCTATCGGAATCGATATACCTTAGAAGCCGGATACAAAATCCATCTGAAATGAAGGGTGAAGAGGGTTTATTGGTGAGCAGCAGCACATCATCTGAAATAGTTTTGAGTGAATCTTAGGAAACGAGTCATAAGAACAGCTTCTATTCAAGAGAATGACTATTTAGAGAATGGCATACATCCTTCACGTTAGCAATAAAAATAGACGTATGAAAAGCATTTTGCATTATGCATTGATGTGGTTAAGCCGCTTCTTGTCCGGCATCATGATCATGATGATTTTGATTGCAAGCGTATGGTTTGTCTTTCAAAAATTTAATTTTGACATTCGATTTGTTGAGCATTTCCTTCCTCTTTTCGATCCTCATTTCCCATTTTGGGTTCCTTTGGTCGCGTCCTTAATTGATTTGTTTATTTCACTGTCTTTTGGCATCTTATTGATCATTCTTTTTTATACCGTGCGGGAAAATTGGGTGGATAAAATCAAGCAAAAGTACCTTCAAAAAATTGTCCCTTTGTTCTTTCAATTTATTTACAAAGAGCATCAATATTCGATTGAAGAACGATTCAATGAGATCAAAAACAAACGCATCCTCATAAAAGATGAACTATCTAAACAGCTTTTTTTGAAGATGTTATCACAGGTACATGCTCAAACAACAGGATTGGTCAAAAACCGGACTTACGATTTATTCCGCGTGATGAAATGGGAACGTTGGTTGTATTGGAATTTGCATTCACCTGTTAAATGGCGGCAACTTTTTGCAATGAGCATGATTGCTGAATTTCATCTTGTTGCTTACAGTAAAGATGTAAGATCCATGTTGAAAAAGAAAGATTACATCATTCGTTCAATGGCACTTGAAACATTGTTGAAACTGCATCTGAACGAAACTTTATTATTGTTGACCGGATTGGATTTTGCCCTTGATGCATGGACACTGAATATGATTGTCAAGATAGCCAGAGAGTCGGAAGAACAAGAATTGGAATACAGTCTCTTGATGAGACACCCAAATCCCGAGATATCGGCATTGGGAATTGTATTGGCGCGTTTGAATCATCGAACGGAATTGAAAAGCATCATATTTGAAAAAATGGATGTGGATCAGCAGCAGGTAAAAGACGAGGCTGTTTTAACCTGGATTGTCTTTGCGGAGAGTCGCTCGGATTATCTTTGGCTGTTGCAACATTTTGAAGAAGTTTCGGAAAAGGTTCAGAAGCGGATCGTGAGATCGATGCGCTCTTGTCCTGATCAAACATTGGCCGTTGATTTTCTTTCGCAAATGATTGAGCAAAAACCTGTGTCCTTAAAAACTGTGGCCATGTTGGCTTTGCTCGATTTGGATATCAATATGTTACAAAAATATCAAGATAGCGATGATCTGCTCATTCGACAATCGTATATGCAGGTGATGTCGATTTTTTAATCTGTGTTGGGATGAATGTTTTATTTTGGACCAATCTGTTGAATTTTTTATTCTTTGTGTATGCTTTTTCATTGTTTGGCATGTACACAATGATTGGCTTGTTATCTGTTTTTGAGTTAAGGCGTTATCGGGATAAAAACATCAATGTGAATTATAAGGATATGCTCTCTTTTTATCGGCTTCCTTCTGTTTCGGTCATTGCTCCGGCCTATAATGAACAAATGACCATCATTGAGAACATTAAATGTTTGATCTCTTTGCAATATCCCGATTTTGAAGTCATTATTGTCAATGATGGGAGCAAGGACAATACCTTGTCAACCATGATCGAATACTTTAATTTGGTAAAGGTTGATCGGGCTTTTGAGTTACAAGTTCCTTGCGCTCCCATCAGAGGAGTTTACAAAGCCACCAATCCGGCATACAGTCATTTGTTTGTCGTGGATAAAGAAAATGGAGGGAAAGCCGATGCTTTGAATGCCGGCATCAATATTGCCCGAAATGATCTTTTTCTGGGAATCGATGTGGATTCCATTATTGAACCCGATGCCATACTGAAGATGGTTAAACCTTTTGTTGACGATCCCGATCACATCGTTATTGCCTCCGGGGGCGTGATTCGTGTAGCCAATTCATGTGAAGTAACGGACGGAAAAATTTCGAAGGTAAAATTTCCCCGTAATTTATGGGCTAAATTTCAGGTGTTGGAGTATTTTAGGGCTTTTACTTTGGGGCGCATGGCATGGAGTCGATTGAACGGACTGCTGATCATTTCGGGCGCTTTTGGCCTTTTCGACAGAAAAAGGGTCATTAAAATAGGCGGCTACGACAAAACAACGGTGGGTGAAGACCTTGAATTGGTGGTTCGATTGCGTCGCTACATGCACGAAGTAGAGAAAAAAAAGTATCGCGTTGCTTTCATCCCTGATCCATTGTGTTGGACTGAAGTTCCCGAAAACCTTCGAATTTTATCACGTCAGCGAAATCGATGGACTCGTGGCGCCATTGATACTATTTTAAAACACAAAAAGATGATGTTAAATCCTCAATATGTATTGATTGGCATGTTGAGTTTTCCCTACTGGGTACTTTATGAATGGTTAGCACCGATTATTCAAGTCGTTGGAATTGTTTACACCGTTTTTCTCTTGATTTTCGGATTGGTAAATGCTCAAGTGATGGTACTTTTGTTGTTGTTTGTGCTTACTTTTGCATTGATGTATTCCTTGTTTGCCATTTTTTTTGAGGCATTTACTTTTCATCGATATCGTGGCATGGGTTATATCATTCAGTCCATTATGCTTGTTTTTCTTGAAATGCTTTTTTATCAACCGCTCAATATGTATTTTGCCTTGTCGGGGAACTTTGATTACTTTTTCAGAAAGAAGAAAAAAGGGTGGGGAACCATGACCCGAACCGGGTTTTCAAAGAAAAAACAGTAAAACATATCAATATGGAATCGTCAACCTATTTCTCAAGTAAAGGAGCTCAATGGAACGACAGTTATTTGCTCAATATTCCTTTGATTGACACTCAACATCAAAGATTTTTTGTGTTGTTTGACCAAATGGAAACCATGATGCGAAATAATGTTAAAAATAATGCTTATTTTGAGGTCATTAATGAATTGGAGAAATATACACATTATCATTTTTCTACAGAAGAGCGTTTGATGCGGGAGGCTCACATAGATGAAGCTTATTTAGCATACCATGTAGCTCAACACCAATTGTTTGTGAAGAAAGTGGAGGAATTTCAAATTGCCGAAAGTTACGATAACAGTGTGTTGTTTGAAAATTTATTGCTGTTTATGCGAAAATGGTTTTTGGGGCATATCAAAGGAACTGATTCGAAATATGCGGATGCCATAAGAGCTTACCTTATCTCCAAGAAAGATTAAGGGATTATCAAAACGTTTTTAGCAAAAAAGTGCAGATTTTGGAACCGGACAAGGCACGATGTTCAATGCTTTGTCCGGTTCTTTGTAAGCCTTCTTTGTGAGACCCCTTGTTCAATAGCTCTTTTGATGGATTTTAATCGGCAGCTTCTTCCTTTTTGGTAGGCATCACTTCAGGCGTTTTTTTGATGATGATTTTCAAGATACTTGGCAAAACAATCAACAGCAGCGGCAGTGCAATGATGAATCCTCCAATCACTGCAATGGCTAATGGTTGGTGCATCTGTGCACCGGTTCCAATGCCTAATGCCAGCGGGAATAAGGCAGCGATGGCTCCCAAAGCGGTCATCAGGTTTGGCCTCAAGCGTACCGAAAGGGCTTTGATCAGTGCATTGCTGACATCGGCATGTTTTAGTTCCGACATGAATTGTTGAATGGTGAAAATGGAGTTTTCGCCAATGATCCCGATAATCATGATCAACCCTGTGTAGCTGCCAACGTTGAGGGGTGTTTTTGTCAACAATAGCGCTACCACACTTCCCGAGATTCCCAACACGCTGATGAGAATGACCGTCAAGGAGAGTTTTAGACTTTTGAACATGAACAGCACTACCGTGAATACGAGCAATCCTCCCAGAATCAGAATTTGTAACAGTTCGGCAAACGATTGTTGTTGTTCGGCGTAGGAACCTCCGTAAACAAGCTGATAGGATGAAGGCAAACTGACTTGAGCCAGTTTTTTGCGAATGTTTTTCATCACCGTGCCCAAGTCTTTGTTGTTGAGACGAGCCGTTACCACACCCATGGTTTGAAGATTTTCGCGATCGATTTCGGACACGCCGCTTTGGATCGAAAAATCCGCAAAAGTGTTTAACGGTAAATAAACTCCTGCCGGTGTGCAGATTTTCATTTGCTTCAATTGGTCGATTGGAGTTTTATTGTTCAACGGGAAAATCATTCGAATGTTCGTGAGTTGTTCCTTTTCAGGAATCGAACCTATCACCGTGCCTCCAATGTAAGTCTGAATTTGAGATTGCAGTGCAGCGGCAGTCAGCCCATATTGCTCTAATTTGGCTTCGTTGGGCACTACGCTGAGCATGGGGCCGGCTATGGTGATTCCGTTGAAGACATCGGCTGTGCCGTCCACGGTTCTAACGCTGTCGGCTATTTGTTTTGAAAGCGCCATCAGTTTGTTGTGATCGTCGCCAAAGATTTTGATCTGAATGGGTTGAGAGCTTGACATCAAGTCACCGAGCATGTCCGTGATTACTTGTCCGAAATCAACGGTTAAAGCAGGGATGGTGTGCTCAATTTGTTTTCGGATTTCATCCGACACTTCAACCGTCGTTTTTTTGCGATGGTTGTGAAGCTGAATCAGGTAGTCGCCTCTGTTGGGTTCGGTGATGTAAAATCCCATTTGTGTTCCTGTTCTTCGTGAATAGGCTTTTACTTCAGGCGTTTTTTCCAGAATTTTGTCCACTTCGTTGAGCATTCGATTGGTTTCTTCCAAGGAAGTGCCCGGTGGCGAGTTGTAATCAAGCACAATGGATCCTTCGTCCATGTCGGGGAGAAATCCCGACTTGAGTTTAGGAAGGCTGAAAACAATGGCTGTTATCAAAATGGCAATGATGGCGAAGCTCCAATAAGGTTTTTGAACGAAGAATCGCATCCATCCGTAGCTTTTTGGTTTGTAATGAACGACCTTTTGGGGTTTCGTGTTTTTTCGCGACAGCAACAGATAGATGACCGGAAGGCCGATCCATGTCACAAAAAATGAACATGCCAAGGTGATGATCATGGTTTTGGTCAGGATGGTGAAATAAGCGCCCGCCACACCTGTCATCAGTTCAAAAGGAATAAGGATGACGATGGTGCTCAGGGACGAACTGACCATGGCCGGGAAAAGATATTGAATAGACTTGCCAATCAAATCCTTGGTTTGCCGCTCGGGAAATTCTTCGTGCGTTCGATGGATTTGCTCCACCACAATGATGGCATCGTCAATGATTAGTCCGATGGCTGCTGCAATGGCGCCAATGGTCATGATGTTGAAATCGTATCCTACTGCCCGTAAGACGATGAAAGTCAATGACAATGTGATGGGAATGGTGAGGAGCAGCACACTTCCGGCTTTGGCGGAACGCAAAAAGATGAGGGCAATGACAATGGCTAGTAACAATCCGATCCATAACACGTCAATGATGCTGCGAATGCTGCTTTGTACAAACTCGGCCTGATTGTAATAAGGAACTAATTTGACCCCTTCAGGCAGCATTTTGTTGAGAAGATCGACTTGTGTTTTTACTTGGGTTGCCACTTCAATTAAATTGCTGTTGGGCTGTTTCAACACGGCAATTAAAGGAACATCTTTTCCGTCGGCTTTAATCTTGATGTATTCTGTTTGTGCTGCCACTTCCACGTGTGCAATGTCGCCCACTTTGATTGCGCGTCCCGATTGATTGAAGAGCGTAAGATTTTTGAGTTCGTCAAGGGTTCGCAGCGTGGCATCCGTCACGGTCAGGTAGAGCCTTCGGTAATCGATCACATATCCGTTGGATTGAATGAAATCAGTTTGTTGAAATGCATTGGCAACATCTTGAGGCGTTAATTTGAGAAGAGCCATTTTTTGTTGATCCAAAACGATGCGGTATTCTTTGGTCTTTCCGCCAATCACGTCAACGGCAGAAACGCCTTCGATGCGCGAAAGAAATGGTTTTACCGTGTATTCTGCAATCATCTTCAACTCAATGGGATTTTTGTTGCTCGATTGAAGTGAATAGCCCATAACCGGCAGAATGGACGGATTCATCTTTTCGACCGTTATTTTCACATCCGGTGGAAGTGAACTTTTTATTTGGGCAATGCGCGATTCGATTTGCTGTTGGTCGTAATAGATGTTGGAACCCCAATTCATGAAAGCCGAAATTTCGCAGCTTCCCATGCTGGTAGTGCTTTGAATCAATCGGAGGTTCTCTACTTGTTTGATGGCGTTTTCCAACGGTTTGGTGACTGTGACCATCATTTTATCCACGGGTTGTTCGCCGTTTTCGGCAATCACTTTAATCTTCGGAAAGGTGATGTTGGGGAACAACGATGTTTGCATGGAGGTGTATGCATAGGCGCCTCCCAACAAAATGATCAGTAAGAGTACGGCTATCGGGCTTTTGAAACGGACATACAGTTTTTCCATCTTAATGAACAATTTTTACGGCTGTGCTATCAGCTAATCCATAATTTCCTTCGGTGATGACGGGATCGTTTGATTGAATGGCTCCATGTCGAATTTCAATGATGCTGTCGTTTTCAATGCCTTTCTCAATGGGAACTTTTACGGCTAAAGTGTCGTGAACCACTTTCATAACCCAAAAATGATCTTGTGTTTCGTTGGTTAAAACCGCATTTTTTGGAACAAGCCATGTCTGATGGTGTGTGGCATCAAGGAGCCGTACCGTCACGTTCAGATTTTCGGGCAATGTTCGATTGGTCAACGGCCGAACATAAACTGTTTGCGTTTGCGAAACCGGATCGATGGTGGGGAGGATTTTGGAAATCAACCCTTTCAGTGTTGTCCTGTCCGGAAGCATCACGGTGCAGGATGAACCTTGTCCAACCAAGGCATGATATTCATAAGGAAGATTCAATAAAATGGTTGCCTGTTGATCTTCCGATACGGTTGCCAAAGGCGTGCCTTCAACTACATAAGTGCCATTAGCTGAAACGGCTAAATCGGAAATAAATCCTTGCAGCGGGGAAACAATCTTAATTCTTCCTGCATCGACTGACGCATGTGGCATTGTGGAAAGAGCTCGTTCTTCTTTTGTTTCCAACATAAAAAGAGGCTGATTTTTTGATACTCGGTCACCTTGATGAATCAGGACGGAGGAAATGTAGCCGGAGAATGGAGCCGTGATGACGTTTTTTTTCAGGAAAACAGTTTTTCCGTTGATGGTGACATAGCTTGAAATGCTTCCTTTCATTGGATAACAAACTTGCACTTCCACTTTGGGCGGCAGTTCTTGTTCAGAAGTAGATTTTTTCGATGAACAGGCAATCATGGTCACGAGCGCCATGAAAACAAGCAAAATTTGAGGTTGATTTTTCATCTTTAAGTGAGTTTGGAAAAGTATGACGGCCTGAAAATGTTAATAATTCCAATAGTTGTATGAGCTGATCAACGATTCTTTTTCGATTTGCAACAAGTTGACTTCTTGTTGTTTGGTAACTGCATCTTTCAATGCGTTTTTGTAGTCCATCACGGAGATATTGCCGTGAGCAAGTTGTAACTCGTAGGCAGCCATCAGTTGTTTGTACATGGTCAACTGATTGTTGAGGTTTTGTAGTTGTTCATTGAGGGCATTGATTTGTTGAATGATTTTTAACTTGTTGATTGATTGCTGTTTCAGGAAATTCTGTTTCTCAAACGAAATGGTTTGCAATCCGTAATGGGTCTTTTCCGATACGATTTTTCGTTGATGTCCGTCAAAAATGGTCCAACTGAACGTTAATCCTGCGCTAAAGCCAAGTCTGTTTAAAGTAGGCAAATAGGCAGCATTCATTCCGCCGTCGGCAAAGGCGGTTACCTGTGGTTGATATTTTAAGTTGTTGATTTTTAGATCGGAGACCAATGCCAAACTGTCCAATTGATAAGCTGTTTCGAAATAGGATTTTTTTGTTGGTAGGGCGTTCATCGTCATGTTCGTTGGCATCAATGCCACTTCGGCAGTATCTTGAATGCCGCAGAGGGCATTCAGGTCATAAAGATTTCCCAAATATGTTGCATGTTGAGCTGCATAGTTGTTTTGGTAGTTTTCATATTCAATTTCCAACAGCATTTCATCGGTTTGTTTGTAAACGGCATTGGCAACCAATGTTTTGAGTATGTTGAGTTGTCCTGATAGTTCTTGTATGATTTGTCGGGTCGTTTCCATTTGTGTTGCGCTGTTGAGGCAAAGCAAATATTGATGTGTCACCAATTGTTCAATGTCGTGTTTGGTCAAACGGACGGCATTGTCATTTTTTTTGCGGTCAATGGCGGCTTTTTGTTCGTATGTTCGATAAGCAGGGCGTTTGAAAAGTGGTTGTTGAACAGAAATTACTCCTTGATATTGACCACCGTTGGTAACGGCTAAATCGTAACCGTTGTATTTTGTTGCTCCACCTGATGCCCATTGAAATTGAGTTCCGTTGTCGTGCGAAATGATGGGTGCAAGCATCACGGCAGCGTTGACCGAAATGGTGGGATCGTACAATATTTTTTTTACTTCCTGAAGATTTAAATCAACTACTTTGTTGTCGTTGAGGGTTTTGTTGATGAGCGGGCTGTTCGTTTCTGCCTGAGCAATGTAGTATGTCAGCTCTTTTTGGGGTGGAGCGGCCATTGCCATTTTCACCATCAACGGCAAAACGATCAAGACGGCACATCGGACAGCCCAATCTGTTTTTGTGAACCGTTGCAAAGCGGAGAAGGTCTTGGCTTTTTTTGAATGGATTGTTTTCATACGTCAATTTTATTTTTTTCGCTAGGTTGTATGGAACTCGCCAAAATAGTCATAAGCTTGAGCATAAGCTCTTTTTATGGCTCGTTTCATACGTTTATTTTTATTTTTAACACTAAAGATATGCAGAACTTGAAAAAATTGTCATTCACTTGATTGTAAGCTCGTTTTATCAGTGGTTGCATGGTTTTGACTGTTTTGCATAAGTGTGTTTTAAGCAATTGAAATTGATTTGTTTATGGATTTGTTTGCAGTTTCTCTATGGGCATTGACAGAGTAAAGCAATGTTTTCCGGTAAATGTATAATCAATGGTTAGTTGATGTGTGTCACAAATTTTTTTCACAATGGCCAACCCTAATCCGTGTGATTGAGGATTCCCTTTTTCGAACCGGTTAAATATTTTTGTTGCATCTAACGGTTCTTCCTGTCCTGAATTGCAAAGCTGACAAGTTGTTGACGTGGTTGATATGACCATTACGCCTTTGGGGATGTTGTGATTCATGGCATTGGTGAGCAGATTGTTGATCAGAATGTCGGCAAGAAACGGATGTATCATCAGAAACCAATCGTCATGTTGTTCCCATTGGACCTCAATTTTTTTGAATTCAATCAGCGGTTTCAATTCAACCAATTTTTGTTCGAGGATCTCCCGACCATTCATTTTTTCTTTTTGAACAAATTGATTGTTCTCAATTTTAGCGAGCAACAACAGGCTTTGATTCAGATGAGAGAGCCGTTTGAGGGCATTGATGGCCGTAATGGTTTTTTGAAATGCTTCTTCCGAAAGCGGTTGCTGAATCAGTTCATCCAGGTTGAAGAGGGCAATTGAAAGTGGCGTTTGCAGTTCGTGAGAGGCGTTTTCGGTAAACTCTTTTAACGCCTGATAATCGTCATGCAATTTTTGGGTCATGGCGAGCACAATGGTATTCAACCGATCAAACTCGTCAATATGGGTTGGTTTCAGCAAAAAAGGCTCTTTGGCTTGAAAATGATAATGTTCTATCAGATGAAGATTTTCTTCGAACTTTGCCCAAATGGTTTGATTCATTCGTTTATTCACAAAATATGAAACGGCAAAACTGAGCAGCAACAAAAGAAATAAAGCTACGCCAATGGAGGCAGCCAGATCGTCGCTTTCAATCATTTTTTGTAGCAGCCGGATGTTATAGAAATTGCCGTTGATCGAAACTTGCCGGTTGTATTCGGCATAAGGCTCCATTTCATGCTCTGTTTTGTCAGGCAAATTGATTTTGTGTATGGATGATTTGAGTTTGCCTATTGGAGGCTGTATGGGTGTGATTTGAGTGAGCGGATCGTACAAGGGAATTTTCCCCGTTTTTTCAATTTCATTCTGAATCATGACCGATTGCCGCGCCAATCCTTCTCTGGCTGTTTCGAGAAACATGGCATTGAGAATGAAATATCCTGCCACACTGATGATCAAAAGCGTAAATGTGAAAAGGAGAAAGAAATTTCGGTTGATCTTAGTCAGAAATCTCATTGGTCGGTAAATTGATATCCCATGCCGTAAAGTGTTTTAATATAGTCTTTTCCGCCACATCGTCTAATTTTTTTACGCAAATTGTTCATGTGGGTATAGATGAAGTCGAAATGGTCGGACAAATCGATGTTGTCTTCCCATAAATGTTCAGCAATGGCTTCTTTGGTCAACACCCGATTTTTGTTCACCATGAAATACAAGAGCAATTCGTATTCTTTGCGGGTCAAGACGATGGGCTGATCATGAACCATGACGGACTTGGTGTCGGTGTTCAGTTGAATTTCGTTGAAAACAATCAACGGACTTCCTTCAAATCTTCGGCGTCTCAGCAGGGCTTTGATGCGCGAATTGAGTTCAGTGAGTTGAAATGGTTTTGTCATGTAGTCGTCAGCGCCCAGGTCTAATCCGTTCACTTTGTCATCCAATGAATTTCGGGCTGACAAAATGATGATTCCGGCTTGAATGTTGTATTTTCTGATGGGCTTGAGCAAGTCGAGTCCATTTTTGTTCCCCAGCGTGATGTCCAGCAAAATAAGGTCATACTCGTACATTTGAATTTTCTCTTCTGCCTTGAAAAAATTGTCAGCCAGTTCGCAGTGATAACCTTCCTTGGTAAGATAATTGCTGATGCTGAGCAGAAGGTCAATTTCATCTTCCACAATGAGTAACTTCATGATTTTTTTGGTTGCAACGGGGATGATTGCTTTGCAAAAGAGCGATAGACGTCTGAAGCAAAACTAACGATTATTTTTTTCATAATCAAATGACGATGAGCTAAAATTCAATGTTTTTTTGTTAAAGATGGATCTGAATGCCAATGTTTGCCACACGTCCTTCTAACGGAGCATAAACATCTTTGAAAACAGGATGTGAAATGGATCCGGTGTATAATGCGCCCCATTTTGACTGCCGCACATTGGTGATGTTTTCAATGTTGAGAAAAACATTAATGTGTTTCCACATTTTTTCAATCAGCCAACCGACTACGAATGTCGGTCTGCCAATGCTTCCGTCATAAAGTGCTTGTCGGCTTGTGTAATCGGCCTCAATGCCGGTTCGGAAATTTCCTTCGTCCTCGTAAGCCAAATCGAGATAAAGCAAATTTTTGGGTGAAAGAGGTTGCCACTGTGTTTGTCCGTTGTAATGATTTTGGGTAAGTGTGTAAGTGTATCCTGCAAACAGGTTGAGTTCGTCCATGGCAATGGAGACGGCAGTGGCGCTTCCTTCTGTTTGCAGGTAACCGTTGGCGTTGAACAAGGCATTGTTTTGTTCAATCAGCGGATGATTGATGCGTGTGGCAAACAACATGACATCGACATTGAATTTTAACTCATCCGACACGGTTTGATACATCACGTCCCATGTGCCTCCGTAACTTCGCTCGGCAATGCTTTGGGCAATTTGAATGGGCAGTACGGCATCGTACAAGGTTTCTTCGGTTTCGAACCCAAACGGAGAGGGCATTTTATACCCTAATCCTCCACCGATTCTGCTGTTCCAGTGATGATTGATTTTGGCAAGCAGGTTGATGCTTGGCAACACAAAAAATTGATTTTTGCGGCTACCCATGCTGACGTTGCTCTGATCGAACCGCAAACCGCTTTCCATCGAAAACCATGTGAGCGGACTCCATGTGTTTTGGATAAAACCACTCAGTGTGACCAATTGATACGGTGACATCGTTTGATGGAGCGTGCGGTAATGATCCGTCCAAAGATTTAAGCCGGCAATCCACTCATTATGTAGGGTATTCCATTGATTGTTGATTTCGGTAAACGTGGAAATCTCTCTTCCTTCTACATTGAAGTTGGGTTCCGTGGCGTTGTTTCCAAAATAACTAACGCTGTTTTTCACATTCAACTGATTGTGATCATTCCATTGATGGTTGAGGGAAAATTGTGTGGAAAGCCGGGTGGAGTTGTTGCGTTGAAAAAATTGGTGGATGCTGTCGCTTCTTCCTTCAAGAACTTTCATGTCTCCTCCGAGTCGATGCTCAAACGAGCTGTTTATTCCAACCCAAGCCGAAGTCTTCCGGTTAAAGTATAAAAAAAGGGTAGGATTGAATGTGAAGCGATTCATTTGTGGAATCACCGAAAAACCGGTATGATCAGGGTCATACGCCGAAGAATGATCGTACGTTGAAAAGATGGTCACGCCTGCTTTGTTCCATTTTTGAGCGTAAAATTCGCTCGCATCCCATCCTTTGGTTGTGGTTCCGTTGAGCAGGAATGATAGCGCAGGTCGTGTTTGTGGTTTCCGTGTGATCAGATTGACCACGCCGCCAATGGCTCCGCCTCCATACAAGGTGGATGCATTGCCTTTAATGAATTCAACTTGTTGCAAATTCATGGGTGCAATTTGTACAATGCTCAATCCGCCCGAATAACCTTGGTACAAAGGCATTCCGTCGTTTAGCATGGTGGTGTATCGCCCCGGCAATCCCATCATGTGTAATGAAGTGGCGCCGGTGACCAACGAGGTTTGTTGCGCCATTACGCCAGTTGTTTCATTGAACAGTGACGCAATGTTTGAAGGTTGCATTAATCCCTTTTCACTCACATCTTCTGCTGAAACAACATCCACTTTGATGGGAATGTTTTCAATGCTTCGATTGCTGCGGGTAATGGAAACGACCACTTCATCCAGCGAATTGCTTGAAGGCTCCAACGTGATTTCTATGATCTTGTTGGAGGATTGCTGTGGAAAATGAAAGATTTTTGAACGTGATGTATAGCCAATGGAGCGAAATTGCACACGGAAATCTCCATCAGGTATGTTGGCAAGGGTGGCGATCCCTTTCTCATCGGTTACGGCTCCTAATCTCAGGCTGTCAATGGTGATGGCTGCTCCAATGATCGGTTCTTTTGTCTGATCGTCTTTGAGCACCACCTTGAAAGCGTTTTGTGCATTTATTTGGTATGCCAAAGTCAACAAAAAGATGGAAAATAAAATTTTTGCAATTTTCATCTGTTTCTTTTTTTGCGATTAACTCTGCTGTTTAAAGCTTTTTCGACCACAAAAGAACAATGAAAATCTAAAGTAAAACTAAAGTTTGATGTAACGATGCCTGTTTGTTGTTTACTTTTTAATTTTGAGGTATTTATCCAGTGCTCTCATGCCTGCTTCATAGCCGAGTTCAAAGATTTTTTCACTGTTGCCGACATCGAAAAGTCCGAACTTTCTTACTTTTACCGGTTCAATAACTAAGTCGCATACCTTTTTTTCTTCAATGGTGTTGGCTTCAAGGGTGATGTGATAAGCTCTTTCGGCAATTTCAAAAATAGAGTGCAAAGGAGGCGAGGTGGCGATGTGATTCACATGCACTCCGATCAGTTCCTGGCATTGTGCGCGAACAATTTTAGCAGGAAGATTGCACGTCAGGCCGCCGTCCACATATTGCCGACCTCCTATTTCAATGGGATTTAGAACGATGGGAATGCTTGACGAAGCCATCACGATGTCGAGTAGCGGGCCGCTGTTGATGTAAACAGGCCGTCCGTCCGTTAAGTCGGTGATGTTGATGATTAAAGGTAGATGCAATTCTTCAAACGTGGTGGCATGAAGCAATTGTCCAATGGCTTTATAAAGTCGTTCGGATGTCATTAAACTTTTGGTGGGCAGAGCTACTTTGGCTAATTGAAAGAATTTTGATTCCTGAAAGAAGCGTGCAATCTCTTTTGGTGTGTGTCCGTCGGCATATAAAGCTCCCACAATGGATCCTGCGCTGACGCCTGAGATGATTTCAGGCCTCAACCCATGTTCTTCCATCGCCTGAATGATCCCAAGATGAGCCATCCCTCGAATGCCTCCGCCACTCAATGCAATGCCTAATTTATAAGGTGGTTCTTTGGGATCGCGTAACCTGCGAAGTTTCATAATGGTGCTTTTGACTAAATCATTTTTCATACGTCAATTTTATTTTTAACGCTTAGAGGATGTATGGAACTCGCCAAATAGTCATTTTCTTGAGCATAAGCTCTTTTTATGGCTCGTTTCATACGTTTATCATTTTTTTAGATCACATGAAACTCGTCCATTAGAAGACGGAACTTGTTTCATCTGCATATTATTGATATTTAAGGTATAATGAAATTTGGTTCGTGAACGTGATTGATTTTTGGTCAATGAACAAAGAATTTGATGGGAAGTTGTTGCTGTTGCTTAGTCAATAGCTTTATTATTGGTTTTGATGCGTTTAATAATCAGGTTTTTGTGGATTCTTTCCTGAAAAATTTATGGGGTCGTGTGATGGTTTAAAATGGACAGACCATCATTCGATGATTTCAAGATGATTTCGAATGATGGTCTGTTGTTTGTCTTATCCTTGGTGCGACAAATAACGTTCTGCTTCGATGGCAGCCTGACAGCCGCTTCCGGCTGCGGTGATAGCCTGACGGTAGCGAGGATCGGCCACATCGCCTGCGGCAAACACTCCGGGAATATTGGTCAGAGGAGTGCCGGGTTGAGTGGCTATGTATCCGTTTTCATCCAAAGTGATAAAATCTTTGAAAATTTCGGTATTTGGCTGATGACCAATGGCTAAAAAGAAACCGTCGATGGCTATTTTGACCGTTTCTTCCTGTGGAGTGCCTCTTTTTTTGATGAGTGTGGCTCCTTCCACGGCTCCTTCACCAAAAAGACCCAATGTTTCATGTTCGAAAAGAATTTCGATGTTTGCTGTTTTCTTCACCCTTTCCTGCATGATGACGGAAGCTCTTAGAAATGGTTTGCGCACAATCATATAGACTTTTTTGCATAAACCTGCCAAATAAATGGCTTCTTCACAGGCGGTATCGCCACCTCCGACCACGGCTACGTTCTTATTCCGATAGAAGAATCCGTCGCAGGTTGCACAAGCTGATACGCCGCTTCCGGCATATTTTTGTTCATCGGGGATGCCTAAATATTTTGCTTTGGCTCCTGTGGCAATGATGAGGGTGTCGGCTTCAATCAGTGTTTCGTCATCAATGGTTATTTTGTAAGGAGCGCTTGAGAGATCGGCTGCAGTGGCAATGCCAAAACGAATGTCGGTTCCAAAACGTTCGGCTTGCTTTTGCAAATCTTCCATCATTTGTGTTCCGGTTACGCCGTTGGGATATCCCGGGAAATTTTCAACTTCGGTCGTTGTGGTGAGCTGACCTCCGGGCTCCATACCTTGATAAAGCATGGGCGACAAATTGGCCCGTGCTGCATAGATGGCTGCCGTATAGCCGGCAGGCCCTGATCCAATAATTAAACACTTCGTTTTTTCTACTTTGGTGGGAGAAACACCATTCTCTTTCTTACTGAGATTTAATGATCCAAATTGCATAAATATACTCTTTTACTTGTTATTATTTTTTTTTAGAAACTGATCAACGAGAAATGAACATACCGTTTTGGATGTTGTTTCAGGTCAACCATCAGGGCATTGGTGTTTTTGGTCAATCGACTTAAAGAGACATATAATGTGGTGTCATTCATCAACATGCCAATGGTGCCCTCTTTACTGTTCATTTTTTGTGTGAGGGACTGAACATTGGCTAACGTTGCGTTCACACTGTTGATGGTTTTTTGGAAATCGATGTTTTTTAAGTTTTGGCTTACCGCATCAAAATTATCCGCCATCACATTCACCTTGTTGAGGATGGATGGTACATCATTTTTCATGATGAATTTCAATTGCAACGATGTTTGGTCTAAATTATCCGTGGTTCGTTCAAGAGAGGCCAAACTTTTTTTGATGGAGGGGTTGGCTGCTACTTCATGCAATGCATCGAGCAATGAATCAATCTTTGGAATCATAGCCTGAATCTTGGGCATTAATTGATTGTTGAGTGTAGCCATAAAACCCATTTCGGTAGTGCCGATGATGGTATCGCCACTTGTGTAATAACTCGAACTGTTTTTTGGGAAAATCAATTCTATTTCTTTTCCGGCCACTAATCCTGCGTCTTTTAATTCAGCTTGAGTCCCTTTGGGAATGTGAATGTCCTTATTGATGCTTAAGAACACTTCAAAAGGCGTTTCTTTGGAGAAGTCATATTCAATGCTGTGAACTTGTCCAATTTGATATCCTTTTACGATGACCGGATTTGCAACTGCCAGTCCATCAACATTTGTATAAGTGACAACGTAATAGTTTCCCGGTTTGAAAAGATTGATGCCCTTCAGAAAATTGATACCGAAATAAAGAATGGCAATGGCCGCAATGCTCATTATGCCTATTTTTATTTCCCTATTCCGATTTGTATTCATTGCATTCATTAGCTGTTATTTTTTTAGTTTTTTTTGATTTGCTTCCCAAAGTTGAATTGCTTCCCGTACCGTCACTTTCCGATCGTTGATGAAGGCTACAATAAAGGCAGTTGGGTGCCGTTTCCTGACGTTGTATTGTTCTTTTACGATTTCACGATAACTGGAGGTGTCGCCAGTGGTGTATTTGTAGTAATTATTTTCTTTGTAGAATGAAACGTGATCCAATCCTTTGAATAATTTATTATTCATATTGATCGGTTTGTCGGACAATAAAAATTGAATTTTGAAGATCGGTTCCTGTGACACGATGGTTGACACTTCTTGTTTGTTAGGTTTATCCATCGAAGTCGCGGTCTGAGTTATTGTTGCGGATTTCTTTTTAGGTGGCAAGGGTTGAAGTTGTGTCTGCTTTGCAATCGATTCAGTGTCTGCTTTGAGGATTGTTGTTGAGACGGAATCCTTCGTTTTCGATGAAGAGGATTGAACGGATGCATTGTTGGTGGTGAAGCGGGTAAATGATTTTTTGTCGTGGTCTTTTTTGAATGCCAGAAAAGCTTCAAAAATGGATTTTGCTGCTTTTTCCTGTCCTTCACTTGAACTTAAAAAGGCTTCTTCTTTAGTATTTGAGATATACCCAACTTCAATTAAAACCGCAGGCATGGCTGTTTGGTGCAGTACCCAAAATCCTGCCTGCCGAACACCCCGATCAGCCCGTTCGGCATTGGAAATAAATTTCTGCTGCACGTCGGTTGCAAATTGTATGCTTCGGTCAAGGTATTTATCTTGCATGTATTCAAACATAATGTAGGAATCGACTGAGTTGGGATTAAAGCCCTGATACTTTTCTTTGTAATTGTTTTCCAACAGAATAACCGAGTTTTCACGACGGGCAACATTCATGTTGGCTTCCGTTTTGGCCAATCCGAGGGTGTATGTCTCGGCTCCTGATGCGGCCGGATTAGGGGAAGAGTTGGTGTGAATACAAATAAACAAATTGGAATGTGCGTTATTGGCAATCATGGCTCGTTCTTCCAACGGAATAAACACATCTGTTTTTCGTGTGTAAACCACCCGAACATCGGGACAGTTTTGTTCTATTAAATGACCTAATTTTAATGCAATGGCTAAATTAATGTCTTTTTCTTTGGCAAAACTGCCAATGGCGCCAGGATCTTTTCCTCCGTGTCCTGCGTCAATGGTGACGACAAATGGATTAGCAAAAAGCGTGCCAACAGTAAAAATTAAACAAAAACTCCACAATGCTCGCAGCAAACGGTTCATCGGTCAACGGGTTAATGGCTCTATGAATCAATTCGTTTCTGTGTGATGTCGATCTATTGGCTCACACAATCTCTTAGTTACAAAAGTACTAAATTAATTGGAGCATTAAAGCATAAAAAAGGATTTTTTAAATAACAATTTGTTTTTGATGTTCAATCCAAAAGTTATGGTGGGTCCATATTGCGGAAACATCACATGGTGAACTGTTTTTGTGGATGGAGACATTTAAAAAAAGAAGAAGATTGCCTGAAGGCAATCTTCTTTGAAAAAAGAGATGCAAGGTGAAACTATGGCAGTGTTAATGTTTCGGTAAAGTTGCCGAATGAACCCGCAGCAACGGTAAATTTTGCCCCAAGATTGACTGTTTTCCCCGAAAGGAATGAAGGAATGGTTGTGCTTTGGTTGATGGTCACCATTCCATATTTGCTGGACACATATCCTGTGGGTTGAGGATCAAAACTGACGGAATTGTCAGGATTGACGGCAAAAACAAAATCGTAGCCTACAGCCGGATTCATGTTGTCATCTTTAGGATAGAGCGCCGGCAACTTATATACTTCGCCTTCAACAGCTTTCAGGATAGGTTGGTTCCATGTGTCGCCAAAAAAGCTCGAAGTAAATGTGCCTGTCCCAAACGGCTGAAAGGTTAATTGACGTTGTGCCGTGATCGTGATCTTGTTCATAGCCGAAGGGGACCAATCAGCCGTATCCATGATTTGCAACGTCATGGTGTATTTTGCCGTTGCTTTTAAAGCATTGATGTCGGTGTAACCTATCACTGCATAAGCAATGTTGCTGCCATCGGCAAACGACAAGGTGGGAGTCTTTAATGTGAATTGACCAACGGCTATGCCTGACGGTACCAATTGGAGGGTCATTTGTGGCGAAGTGCCTTTGTTGCTGGTGCGATACACGGCTACTTTGATTTCATTGTTGTCTTGAGGAGTCATGCTCTTGAGCAAAACCGTGGAACTGAAGGCTACCTTGGGATTGCCTCCGTCACTGTAAAGTGCCCCGATGTTGTCCTGATTGCATCCAACCAGCAGCATTGCTCCAAAGAAAAGGGCTAACAGGAAAATTCGATTATTTTTTTTCATAAGATCTTAATTTATTGTGTTTTGTTTGTCGATTGTGCCTCTTTCTCATGAAGTGATAAGGTTTCAATCGATCTATATTCATTGATTTTTCAAAGATGAACATCCATCGTCAGTGATGGTTTCTTTAAGAACATTTATTTTGGCATTCATTTTTAATCCAAATTGTCCGTTGTCTGTTTGTTACATTGGGTTTTGATCGGCTGAAGTCAAGTTGGGGTTGCCGTCAAATTCCGTTTGCGGAATGGTTAAGATGAATTCTTTAAAGTCGGGAATGGTAGCCTCCTGTCCTGCAAACTTGGTCAATAACCCTGCTGTCGGATGGTTGGTGCCGGGGAAGTTACGGGTAAATCCTTTGGCTAAGCGAAGAATGTCCCAAATTCTGCCGACTTCACCCCACATTTCGATGCGTCGTTGCACTAAGATTTCGTCCAACAGTGTTTGCGGTGTGCCGGTTGAAGCAAATGTCTGTGTATCTCCATCAACGACAGCCGAAAGGCGGGATGCATAGTTGGCATCACGTGTGAGCCCAAATTGTAGCATCAAGTTGCGAGCCGTCGTGTAATTATGAAGTCTGCATTGAGCTTCAGCTTCCGTCAGAAGCATTTCTTCAGCACGCATAAAGATGTAATCGCCGGTGTAATCGGCTACATTCTTGAACAAGAATTTCTTTTGACAATAACTGACATTCGGTCCTGAACTTGATTCATTGGTGATTTTCCCGTTCCACAAAACTTTTCGTGCATCTGTTGACGAAATTTGTCCATACAGCCATGAGCTGATGCATTTACGCGAAGAGGCTCCGTACATGCCGGCTGTTGGGTCCATGTGTGAGAAAAGAGAGGCGTAAATTCCGGATTGATCGGGGATAATGTGAGCTCCCCACATCACCGATGAGAGATTGACATCGTTCATTCCTGAAGCTAAAGCCGCAGGCGATAAAAGGGTTAACCCTTTTTTTAAGGCTTCGGCAGCAGCATCGGAAGCTTTTTGCCAGTTGCCTTGTACCAATGCAATTTTAGCTTTGATGCCGTTGGCAACATAATAATCGATGTGCGATTTGTCTTGTTGTGGCACGCCGCTGTCCTTCAGCATGCTGATGGCTTGATCAATGTCTTGGTTGATTTGAGTGTACACTTCTTCAACCGTTCCTCTGCCTTTGCCGATTGAAGCCGATGTGGTGGGTTCGGTGTAGAGTGGAACGCCCGGTAAATTTTGGTGCCCGACATAAGTTTGTTGAAAAATTTGAATCAAATAAAAGTAGCTGTAAGCGCGTATTGCATATGCTTGTCCTACAATGTATTCAACCATTTTCGGATCTCCTTGAATGTTTTTTTCCTGAGCAATGATGTAATTGGCATTGCTGATCAAGGTGTAATAGTAATTCCATGTAGCATATGATCTCCATCCGGTGCTGGTATATCGACGTCTGACATCATAAATGTAGTCATACCAGAACCAACCGTTTCCGGCTTCGTGTTGTACCATATCTTCGCCCATCAAGTCGCCAAAGAGCATGGTGGAAGCATTCCCAAAGTTTTGGTGTGTATTGGATAAGGACCAACCGGATGTGTACATCATGCGTAAAATTCCGTTCAAAGCCACCATAGCGCTTTTGTCGTCTTTGAAAATGGTTGGTGCGGAAGTTCTGTCGGTTGGTTCAGTATTTAAGTAGTCGGATGAGCAACTGCTCATGCTGAATGTTGCTGATACCACTAACAATAAGAACAATATTTTTTTCATATTCGTTTAAGTTTTAATCGTTAAAAATTTACATCTAAACCTCCGGCAACGGTACGGTTTGGAGAATATACATAATCAGTGGTCCCCGTAAAATTGTACTGAGGATTCATCCCTTGTAAGTGGCTGAATAAATACAGGTTCTCAACGGTTGCAAACAATCGAAGTGATGCGATGCCGATTTTTTTCATCATGGCATGTTTGAAGCTGTACCCTAAAGAAACGTTTTTGAAACTGAGGTAAGAGGCATTGATCAGGTTTCGGTCTGTTACGGCATAATCGGGATTGAGCATCATTTTGGGAACGTCGGTGATGTCGCCCGGCTTTTTCCATGCACGCAAATCGTTGATGTGATAGTTTTGTCCAATATACATCGGTTGCATCAGTGTTTGGTACATGTTGTCCAATATCTTCCCCCCAATGGAATAGGTAATCATGAACGATAAATCAAAGCCCGACAGACGGAATGCATTGTTGATGGATCCTTGCAATGTTGGGATGCGGCTGCCTGACAAAACACGATTTTGAGGTGCCAGTGAAACGTCGCTCGAGATGTAGTCCGAGCCCGGAATCTTATTCCCATTTGCATCTTTTTGGAAATACTTATAGAGAAGTTTTCCGGTGGCAGGGTCAACGCCGGCAGAATGTACTACGTAGAATGAATAGAGCGTTTCGCCCTCACGAATGATTTGATTTGCGTAAACAATTTCCGGTTTGTCGGCTAACTTTAACACTTTGTTCTTTAAGGTTTGTCCGATGAGCGTCATGGTCCATCCAAAATTTCTGTTCCGAATAATGTCGCCGCTCAATGTCACTTCCAATCCGCTGTTTCTCATGCTCCCCACATTGGCGTTGTATCCGTCAAACCCTAATGATGTGGCCATTGGTTTGGACAGCAGCATGTTCACGGTTTTTCGGGTATAGTATTCGATGGTTCCCGAAAAACGGTTGAAAAGTTTAAATTCGACGCCAAAGTTTGCATTTTCATTGCTTTCCCATGTCAGACTGCGATTTTCGAGACTTGATACGGCTGCCCCGGGCGCTGATGCATTGGGCCATCCTAAGTTATAAAATGCTTGCCATGCGTAGTAGGATCCGATGCGGTCATTTCCTTGTGTTCCGTAACTTGCTTTCAGGGTGATGTTGTCAATCCAGTTGATTTTGTTCAGGAAGTTTTCGGTTGAAATTCTCCAGCTTGCTCCTACCGACCAGAATGTTCCCCAGCGATGATCGCTTGCAAAACGGGATGACCCGTCGGTACGAATGCTTCCCGAGAGATAGTATTTTTCGGCATAATTGTAATTTAATCGACCAAACCATGACTCCATACGATAATTGTCTTCATAGGAAGTTCCGTCTGCCAAAACTGAACCTGCTGCCAATTCGTACAGTCCGCCAAATGGGAATCCGGTCTTTTGTGCCATTAAGTAATTGTATCTCAATGCGTATGATTCGTGTCCGGCTAAAGCGTCGATGCCGTGCAGTAAAAATTTCTTTTCGTAGGTCAACAATTGGTTGAAGGTGTAGCTAAAGGTGCGTCCGTTGTCTTTTTGCAAACGTCCGCCGGCAGGGGCTGCATTCCCAAAATAAGGATTATAATAGTACATGGAGTAGGCATTGACGTCGTCAAATCCTAAATTGGAACGCAGTTTCAATCCTTTCAAAGCGCCTTTACCCGATAATTCCAAAAAGGCTCTTGCGTCGAGGTTGTCGGAGTATGAACCGTATTTGTCGTTGTACAGTGTGGCAATGGAGTTGAAATTGTTTTGCGCTCCTGCCGGACGTGACAATCCGTAATCGAATATTTTGGCTCCCGATCCGTCAACCATTGGTTGTCCATTGGCATCCAACACATAAATTGGATAAATGGGTGCCATTAATTGAGCAGAATACCATACGTTCGAAGTAGCGGTAGTGCTTCCTGAAGAATAGTCGGCATAGTCTAATTTGGAGTTGTTTTTTGCGTAATTGAAGCCCATGCCGTATTTTAACCAATCCTTTGCTTGTGTTTCAACGTTTAAACGTCCTGTGTAGCGTTGAAAGCCGGTGGTTTTCAAAAGTCCGTCATCTTTCAAATAGCCCAACGAAGCGGTGTATTGAGTACGTTTGCCGCCGCCGTTAAAACTCAATTGATAATCCTGGCGTAACGGATTGTTCGCTGTGATTTCTGTCATCCAGTTTTCATCGTAACGCAATTTGGCTGCGGGGTTAATCAGTCCGGTGTTGGGATCGATCAACTGGGCTAATGGCATATTGTAGGGATTGTATTGTTCGTTGACGCCCAAAATCCCTTGCGTTGCCCCTGACATGGCTGCCAAAGCTGCTGCTCCAGCTAAACTTGGGTCAATTCCTTTGTTGTAGATTTGATCGTTTTTGAAGGCTTGAAAAGCTGTTTCGAGATATTGTGCCTGATTCATGGTTTTATACTGCGGAATGGCTCGTGAGTTGACCCCAATCGTTGTGCGCAGACTGACCATGACTTGGTCACCTTCCTGTTTGCCTTTTTTCAATGTAATCATAACAACGCCGTTGGCTGCGCGAGAGCCAAACAACGATGCGGCCGAAGCATCTTTCAATAATGTAATGGATTCGATGTCTTCAGGATTGATGGCGTTGATGTTTCCGTCGTAAGGAATGCCGTCCACAACATAAAGCGGGGTGTTGGAGGCATTGATGGATCCAAAACCACGAATAATGATGGCCGCTCCCGAGCCCGGTTGCCCACTTCCCGATGTGGTTTGAACGCCTGCCACCTGACCATCTAAGGCTTTGGTCACGTTAGCTACCAAGCGTTTGGTCAGATCTTCCGATTTTACTTCTTGGGCTGAACCGGTAAACGATCTTTTGTTCGATGTCCCGTAAGCAACCACCATGACTTCTCCCAAATCCTGATTGGCAGGTTGCAAAACGATTTCCATGGTAGATTTTATGGGAACTTCTTTTGTCGTCATCCCAACATAAGAGATGCGAAGTTCTTTTGCGCCTGCAGGAACAGTTAACGTGAATCTTCCTTCCGTGTCGGAAATGGTTCCCGTGTTTGTTCCTTTCACTAAAATGGTTGCTCCAATAATGGGATCACCATTTTCTCCGGAAAGTACCCTTCCGGTAATCCGCGTTTGGGAAAATACCCAACTAATGCTTATTAAAAAGCATAACAATGTCATTACTTTTCTCATAAATTTCTGCTTTTGTTAAATTACATTATTGTTAATCGTATTAATGAAAAATGAGAGAAACAAAAGTAGAAAATTATTTTTCATTTATACTATGTTTAGCATAAAAAATCTTCGAAATAAAAAAATATTTCAGAGCAATAAATATAGATTAAGTCAATCTATATGAATGACACTAAAAAATAATTTTAGTATTTTGTAATACTATGATATACAATGAAATAATAATAGTGAAATATTTTAATTTAAAATTGATGGTATGATTTGATATGAAGAAAAAATAAAATTAACTATTAAATTTAAGGGACAAAACGGAGATAATGCGTGTTATATTTAAAATATATTCGAAATATTAACACTTAATTTGTAGCTGATCGAGCCATTTTATGTATTGTTCAATGGCGGAAGTGATTTCGTCTATTTGGATGTATTCATCTGCCTGATGAGAACGGGAGGAGTTGCCGGGTCCCATTTTTAATGAAGGGAAAGGCATTTTGGTCATGTCCGAAAGGGTGGGCGAACCGTAGCAGCGGCAACCGAGCTGAATGGCTTTTTGCACGGCAGGATGGTTCAGATCGATGTGAGAAGAGCCTAAAGTGAGTGATCTTGGTTTTATTTCACAATCGGCATTGGGAAAGTTGTTTTGTATTTCTTGCAGTAAATCGGCATTGGAGTAAAGTTCATTGGTGCGGATGTCCACAACAAAAGTGCATCGATCGGGGATGACATTGTGCTGTGTTCCGGCTTGAACCATGGTCACGGTCATTTTGACACGTCCAAGCCATTCGGATGTTTTTTCAAATTGGTGTGTGCGAAACCATTCAATCATCGGAATGGCTTTGTAAATGGCATTGTCGCCTACATCGTGAGCGGCATGTCCCGATTGTCCAAAAACGTTACAATCGAGGACTAAAAGTCCTTTTTCGGCTACCGCCGCTTGCATCTCGGTTGGTTCTCCCACAACGGCAAAATCGATAGGAGGCATCACCTTCAATAAATCGGCAATGCCGTGTTCGCCTGAGGTTTCTTCTTCGGCGGTGGCACTGAAAATGAGATTGTAAGGTTGATTTTTTTCAATTAATGAAAAATATGCATAAAGAAGGCTCACTACGGAAGCTCCTGCGTCATTGCTTCCCAACCCGTAAAGCCGATTTCCTTCCAGTTTCGGTTGAAACGGATTGCGTTGCCATCCGTGATTCGGTTTAACGGTGTCGATGTGCGAATTAAGCAGAATGGTCGGCTTTTTTGCATCAAACCCGGGAGCCATCAACCATAAATTATTGCCCATTCGGTTGACTTCATATCCATGTGCTTCAATCCATTTCTCCAAAAAATCGGCTACTTCTGCCTCTTCTCGACTGATGGATGGAATGGAAATCATGCCGGACAACAATTCAATGGGAGAATCTTCATCCCATGATTTGGGGAAAGGAATGGTGTTCAATGTGTTCATGGCTTATTCTGTTTCTAAAGCGATGTAACTTTGCTGCTTGGGAATCAACGTGAGAATTTGCATCCCGTCAATGATCTCTTTCGACATCACATCGCCCGGCAACATTGGTGCTTTGACTCCTTTGCCGAGCCAAATGGGAGCTATTTCAACCCGTGCCTCATCCCAAATGCCCGAACGAATGAATGAGTTTAAAAATTGTTCACCTCCTTCAATGACCACCGAAAGCACATGACGTTTGAACAAATCACTCATGATTTGATGAATCACATTTTCGGCAAAGGAGATGGTGACAAACGTCAGATGATGCTCATTTTCTTTGGTTTGTTCAGTGTAAACAATGGTCGGAACGGAATGATCAAATAGATGATAATCGCTCGGGATGCGCAATTTTCGATCGACAACAATGCGCAACGGGTGTTTCCCAACCCAATGATGTGCCGTAAGTTTTGGATTGTCTTTCACGGCTGTGGTAGTACCTACCATGATGGCATTTTCTTCTGTTCGGTTTTTATGAACCAGCAGTTTTGTAAAGTCGGAAGACAACTGCACGGGCGGAGTTTGACAATTGGCAGCCCTGAGTTGGTCAATATAGCCGTCGGCGCTTTGTGCCCATTTCAGCATCACATAAGGACGACGATACCGTTGATAGACAAAAAAACGTCGGTTGAGCCATTCTCCTTCTTGTTCCAATACACCTGTGATCACTTCAATGCCCGCTTCTCGCATCATTTTGATGCCGCGTCCTGCAACTTTAGGATTGGGGTCAATGTTGGAAATGACAACGCGTGGAATCTTTTTTTCAATGATCAAAGCGGCACAGGGTGGGGTGTGGCCGTAATGGGAACATGGTTCAAGGTTGACATACAAGGTTGATTGTGACAGCAACTCAGGCCGGCGAACGCTTTCAATGGCATTCACTTCAGCGTGCGCAAAACCGTAACGGCGATGATATCCTTCGCCTATGATCTGATCCTGGTACACAATGACCGATCCGACCATCGGATTTGGAGCCACTCTGCCCATTCCGTTTTTAGCCAACTGCAAACAACGTTGCATGTAATGTTCATCGTTCATCTCAATGTTCCCCCGTAAAAGGTTACAAACCAGAAAAGCCGTTGTAATGGTTGTTTTTCTCTGTTTTTGGCTTAAAGATCAATGAATTGATCTTGTGTTATCGTTTGTTGTATTGATTCATGGTCTTTTGAATGCCTGCCAAACAAAAACTTTCAATTATTTCCACAGCGAGATTGACGGCCGGCTGAAGGGCATCCCATTCTTCTTTGCTCCAAGTTCCCAGTACGTAGGAAATTTGTGCACCGCGCGGAAAATCATTTCCTATGCCGACTCGTAAGCGGGCATATGCTGAAGTGCCCAAAACAGATGCAATGTGTTTCAGTCCGTTATGTCCGGCATCGCTTCCCTGTGGCCGAAGGCGAAGTGTCCCTAAAGGCAATGCCAAATCGTCAACGACGACCAGCAGGTTTTCAACGGGAATGTGTTCTTGGTTGAGCCAATATCGTACCGCATTGCCGCTTAAGTTCATATACGTCGATGGTTTAAGGAGTATGATTTTTTGCCCCTTCAGTCCGTATTCGGCAATATTTCCATAACGTCGATCGGTAAAAACAACATTGGACGCTTTGGCTAAAGCGTCCAATATAGTAAACCCAATGTTATGACGTGTATTCTGATATTCTTCGCCAATATTTCCAAGTCCTGTTATTAAAAACTTCACCAGAAAAAAGGATTTAAGTAAAATCTGTTTCTCCTACTTTTTGCTTGCACGCGTCGCATTCACCGTGGCAACGATGGCTGTTTTAGGAGTAGTCACTGTTAAATTGGGGAATGATAATGCTTCTACCTGAATGGTTTTCCCTAATCCCAAGTTGTCCACGTTGACAATGAGGTGTTCAGGAATATCCTTTACTAAACCTTTTACTTTGAGCGTTCGTAAATTTTGTTGCAATTTTCCACCGGCTTTGACGCCTTCGGCTAAACCTTCCAAGCGAACCGGAACGGCCATTTCAATCGGTTTTTCGGACGATACTTCGTAAAAATCAATGTGGAGGGTCTTGTCGGAAACGGGATGAAACTGCAGATCTTTCATCACTGCCTGATGTTTGACCCCGTCGATGGTCAATTCAACCAAAAAGATTTCAGGCGTATAAATTAGTTTACGTACATCGCCTTCCTTGACTTGAAAATGGATGTTTTCTTTTCCTCCGTAAAGTACACAGGGGATGTTGTTGCTGTTACGAACGGCATTGGTGGCTTTTTTCCCAACTTCTTTGCGGATGGTCCCGCTTAATTGATAAGTTTTCATTGTTAAAATGGTTTGTGTTACTCAAAATTAAAGCTGCTGACAGTAAACGCATTCCTGCTAAATTTCCCATCACACGATCCTTTGATTTAAAGGAATGACAAAGGTAATGATTTTTTTTGGAATTCTTTGATGTTTGCGTTCATTTTGACGAAGCCTTTTTGCTCGGAATGAAACAAGTTTGCCCGAAATATCGTGACATCCGTCCCATTTCACCGATGTTGTTCGAGACTAAGTGAAACTTTAAACTAATTCAACTTTCGCAAGCACATCATGATTTGATTTTTAAGAAGAAGCGAGTTGGACAACTTGAGCCTTTATCGCGATCATTTTTTGATTGAGGCGG
>JBMFIQ010000018.1:0-50170 GCA_049976245.1 Microbacter sp.
AATTTTACAGATATCAGATATTCAAGCAATTAAAAATAGAAATCGACGATTTTTGATTTTTGTCGGTTTATAGTGATTCTGATGTATAAGACTTTTTGTTGGTTATAAAATCTACTTTGGCGATAACAAAATGCAAGATTTCAAGAGCGGCTGAAGCATCTTGAACAGATTGGGAAAAGATGGATTATTTTTGTCACCCCATCTTCCTGTGGATGATGAGTAAACGAACTTGACAGACAAATCCATAAGCATTCATTTGAAGTAAGCCGTGTCATGGGCTATTGGTTTATGAAACGAGTCATAAAAACGCTTATGCTCAAGAGAATGACTGTTTGGCGAGTTTCATACATCCTTAGCGTTAAAAAAATAAAATAGACGTATGAAATGTGCAATCAACAAGACGTTTGTTTCGGATAATGAATTTTGGTGAGTTCATTATATCTTTGTTGAAAAAATATCAATAGACGTATGAATGAAGATGTGTGGGACATAGGCAACGCTTAGCTTTTTTGCAACAACGAAATCAATTTTTTACGGAACAATCAACAGTAGCAATCATGAACGTTAAAAAATCAGCATGGCTCTTTATTGTACTCATTGGAGTTGTCAGCTTGTTTGCCGACATGACTTATGAAGGGGCGAGGAGCATTACCGGACCTTTTTTGGCTACTCTGGGGGCAAGTGCTACCATGGTTGGCGTCATTGCGGGATTGGGAGAACTTTTTGGTCATTCAATGCGTTTTCTGTCTGGGATTATTGCCGATCGCACACAAAAGTATTGGGTCGTTATTTTTGTCGGTTATTTTATCAATTTATTTGCTGTCCCTTTGTTGGCATTGGCAGGAAGCTGGCAAATGGCGGCTGTGTTGATGATTCTGGAGCGAACCGGTCGTGCTGTAAGAAATCCGGCTCGTGATGCCATGTTGGCTCATGCAACAACACAAGTGGGTGTGGGAAAAGGATTTGGAGTGCACGAGGCGTTGGATCAGGTTGGTGCTGTATTGGGTCCGTTAATCGTCGGCATCGTTTTTTATTTTTCGCGACATTACACAACCTCTTTTGCCGTTTTACTCGTTCCGGCTCTCATTGCTGTGGCTGTTTTGATCGTGGCAAGAGCGAAATATCGCGATCCACAAAACCTTGAGGTTGTGAAAAAAGATTGGAATCAAGTGGCTTCAAAGCGTTATTTTTGGATTTATCTGACTGCACTGTCGCTCATCGGGGCAGGTTTTGCCGACTATTCACTCATTGCTTTTCATTTTGATAAATCAAATCAGGTATCGCCCGATTTAATTCCGGTGATGTATGCCCTGGCCATGGGTTCTGATGCTGTTGCTGCCCTTTTGCTGGGAAAATTTTTTGATCAATACGGCATCAAAACCGTTTTGATAAGTACTGTTGTGGCATTGTGGTTTGCTCCTCTTGTTTTTACGGGAAACTCTCTCACGGCGTTGTTTGGAATGATTTTATGGGGCGTTGGCATGGGGGCACAAGAGTCAATTGTTCGTGCGGTATTGACAGGAATTTTGCCATCGGGAAAATTTGCAACGGGTTTTGGTCTTTTTTATGCCGTTTTTGGTGTTGCTTGGTTTTTAGGAAGTGCGTTCATGGGTTGGTTGTATGATATTTCTCCGGTATGGGTGGTTGTTTTTTCGGTCGGCATGCAGTTGTTGTCGATTCCGTTTTTTATGTGGTTGATGTCCTCAAAAAATAGATTAAAATGACTTTTTATTGTACCAACTGTTGGCATGAAATTGATCCCGATATTGCTGTGTGTCCATATTGCGGAGCCAATCAGTATGCCTTAAGCGAAGAAGAATATGACGAAAAACTGATTCGTGCCTTGCACCATCCTGAACCAATGACTCCTATCAGAGCTGCATTTATTCTGGGAGAAAGAGGTGTTCACAAAGCTGTGCCTGATCTGGAAAAAGTGATTTTGGAGAATAAAGATCCTTATTTGGTGAAGGAAGCTCTTGAAGCCTTGGGTAAAATTGGCCTTCAAGAGAGTGAAACATTCTTAAATCATTGTTTACACATGGATATAGGCATCTTGGCTCGAAAAGCTGGCATGGATGCCATTCGCCGAATGCATTACAATGATGCGCATTGATTTCAATTTGAACTCAAGACTTATAATACGCTTTCATCATGGAAAATGTCGAAGTCCTTGTACGGGAAATTAAACGAATCAATCATTTAACCGGGCGCCTGATTTAACACGCCCTTTGGAAGTTTTAATCAACGACAAAAACAGGAAAATGAACATTGCTGTTTTGGGACAATTTAAAACAGGCAAGAGCTCATTGATTAACAGTATTCTACAAGAGAATATTTTGCCTGTCGGTGTCGTTCCGCTCACGGCTGTTATAACGCAAATTTTCTACGATGAACAACCGTCTGTTCACATTCAATTGAGAGATGGAACCGATCTGCATACCTCTTTAGATCAATTGGCTACCTACGTGACCGAAAAGTTGAATCCAAATAATGAACGCAACGTGGTATTGGCTGAGGTCTTTCATCCGGCATTGAAACCATTTCCAAATGTTTCAATTGTGGATACTCCTGGGTTGGGTAGTTTTTATAAACACAACAGTGATATCACTTTAGAGTGGTTGCCTTTCACTGGCCTCGCTCTGGTCGTGATCAGCGCCGAAAGACCATTGTCGGAAGAGGATGTTACTTTATTGAAAGGGATTTCATCTTATTGTCCTGAAATGATGATTGTTATTACTAAAACGGATTTGTTTGGTCCAAAAGAGTTGGAAGAGATTCGTCGATACATTCGTGATTCTGTTACAAAAGCTTTGCAACGTGAAATTCAACTTTTTGATTATTCCACTGTTTCGCAAACCAATCATCACAGGCAAACGATCATGGATTGCGTTGTCACTCCTTTTAATAATGACCTGGAACAAAAAAGGGATGAAATTTTGCATTTTAAACTAAAAACAATCATTCGTCAAAGTATCGAATATACTGAATTGGCTTTGCAAGCTCACTTAAAACGCCTTGCAGAAAAAAGTCATATTGCACGCACTTTGCATGAAATGGAATGGAATCGTCACCATCACGAAAAAGAAATGATGCTTTCTACTTCGTCGTTCAAAAGTGAAATTCGTGATAAGTTGGAGAAAATGATGCTTCCGAGCTTAAACGAAATGATTCAAAATTTGCAAAAAGCTTTTGATCAAGATTTTGAAAATTTCAACGGCATCTTGTTTAAGGTGTCAAAACAATTTGAACAATGGCTGGCTAAAAACATCCGAAGCGAGTTGCTGAAAATAGATGAATCTTATTATGATCAGATGAATCGCCTTGTCATGGAATACCTTGATTATTATCGATATACGGCAGTGCAATTTCGACAACAACTTGCCGATAAACTTTTGGATACTTTTGGGTTGCATTTGTCCGAAATATACTGGCAATGCGATTTTATGGGAGTAGATAAACCGGATGTCTCTATTTATCGCGTGTTTGATTCGCAGCTTGATTCGTTGTTGTTCTTTTTGCCCATGAAAGGATTTCGGTCATTGTTTTATCGACACTTCAAAAGTCAGATCCCCTTGGAAGCGGAGAAAAATCTGCATCGTTACATCTCGTTTGTCAGCAACAAAATTTTTCAATCCATTGACGCATTGCAAGCTCAATCTATCGCTTATATCAATTCCGAAATGAATGTCATTGTCAATATTTTGAATAATGACACCGGTGACACTGAAACTTTAACGGCCTCTTTGGAACAATTAGAAGCTATGCGGCAGCAAGTAGCTGAAGCAGATCGGTCGGATCAATGAAAGGTGATCCCATTTTCTGGTTGATTTTTGTTTCAAAATTGTTTCTTGTGGTTAATTTTTTTTTTATACTTTTGACAAGTCATCATCGTTTCCGGAATCGAAAATGACATTGTCCACAATCTATTTATTATTAAACTGATAAAAAATATATTTTATGCTGCACTATAAAGCTCTTTTGGAAAAGGTTGAAGCTAACGCGGAAACCATTGGTGTAATTGGTCTGGGATATGTTGGTTTGCCATTGGCGGTTGAATTTGCCAATGCCGGAATTCATGTAATCGGATTTGACATGTCACAAACAAAGGTGGATAAAATCAACAAAGGCGAGAATTACATTAAGGACATTCGTGATGTGGTTTTGCGCGAAGTAGTGGAGCGAATTACCCTGAAAGCAACAACCGATTTTACACAAATCAAAACATGCGATGCATTGTTGATTTGTGTGCCTACTCCGTTGGATAAATTTCGAAAACCTGACATGAGTTACATCGAATCAGCCTGCATCGCCATTGGTCAAAACATGAAAGCCGGCACTTTTATCAGTTTGGAAAGTACTACGTATCCAACAACCACGGAGGATTTTATGTTGCCGATTATTGAAAAGCACTCCGGCCTCAAGCAAGGCACCGATTTTTGGTTGGCTTATTCACCGGAACGTGTGGATCCGGGCAATGCTAATTTTCATACCAAAAACACACCAAAAGTGATTGGTGCCATGACCCCCGAAGGTTTGGAGATTGGGAAACGCATTTATTCTAAAGCCATTGATCATTTGCATGTTGTCAGTTCTCCCAGAGTGGCCGAAATGGTAAAAATTCTTGAAAATACATATCGGTTGATCAACATCAGTTTAATCAATGAATTAGCTCTTTTGTCGGGTAAAATGGATATTAATATTTGGGAAGTGATTGAAGCTGCCAAAACAAAACCTTTTGGATTTCAAGCGTTTTATCCCGGTCCCGGCATTGGAGGGCATTGCATTCCGCTCGACCCTTTCTATCTTGAACACATTGCAAAAAAATATGATTTTGAATTAAGTATGATTCATGCAGCCGGTCATATTAACATGCGAATGCCTCATTATATGTACATTAAAATTGCTACTACACTCAATCGGCACAAAAAAGCCGTTAACGGAAGTACCATTTTATTTTTAGGAGTGGCTTATAAGAATGACATTGATGATGCCCGCGAATCGCCTGCTTTAGAAATCATGGATATCACGGCCCACAAGGGAGGAGTCGTTTTGTATCACGATCCCTTCATTCCATCCATTCAAACACCACACGGCATGACACTGCAGTCACTGGAATTAACTCCTGAATTGCTTGAAAAAGTCGATTGTGTTGCTATCACTACCAATCATTCGAAGTTCGACATCCCTTTGATTCAAAAACATGCCAAACTGATTGTGGATATGCGCAATATGATTAAGGAAGCCGGTGATCAAGTTACAAAACTTTGATTCCGAAGATAAAAGGAAAATAAAAGTGCGGACGACGGGACTCGAACCCACACGCCTTTCGGTACCAGATCCTAAGTCTGGCGCGGCTACCAATTACGCCACGTCCGCATTTTGATCTACAAAGATATTGATTTTTGTTCACTCACCCAAATGGAGAAAAAAAGGGAAAGCCGCTTCGGTAAAATTGAGAGAACTCCTAATTCATAGGATTTGAGTGTCGGTGTTCTTTGTAATCTGCCGTGTCTCTCGACAACCCGAAGGTGCAGCCCGCCATTGAACATCTAAACTTTTCTCAGAGCTAATTTTCTGTTGAGTTTTCCAGTTGTCCGAAGCGACTTTCTTAACACAAAGATAATCCATATTTTTCGAAAGTGCAACTTTATCACTCGAAAATTGACCCTTTATTCGTGTTGTGGCTCGGTGTTGGACGATATTTTGATGTCTTTGATCATCAATTGAATGCTGCTGTTACCATTGAAATTGTTTTCTTCCAGCGTGTAACAAATGTCTAACGGATTCATGGCTTTGAGTGCTTCATTGAATTCGCTCATGCGAAAAGCAATGCCATTCATTACATTTTCCGAACTGGCATCTACCAATTCCATTTTGATATGTTCCTGATCTTTGCCTACCAGTCGGCTGGTTCCATAATCGAATACCCGTTGTGTACAAAAAACAGGCTTCATGTTTTCTGGCCCATGTGGTGCAAATTGTTTGAGAATTCTGAAAAATTTTGGGGTAATCTCTTTGAAATCGATCAGACTGTCGATTTCTAATTGGGGTTGCAATTGTTCCTCGCTGATTGTTTCACAAACATAGGCTTCAAACCGTTCTCTGAAAGTCGTTAAATTTTCCTCTTTCAAGGATAATCCTGCTGCATACATGTGACCGCCAAAATTTTCCAGAATGTCGCGACACGATTCGATGGCTTTGTAAATATCATATCCCGGCACCGATCGTGCTGATCCGGTCACCAATCCGTTGGATAATGTCAGTACAATGGTGGGTCGATAAAAAAGTTCCGTAAGCCTCGAAGCAACGATCCCAACAACTCCTTTGTGCCATGAAGGATGATATACCACAATAGATTTGGTGTCGCAAAATCCTTTCAAATTGGTTAAATATTCGGACGCTTCATCTGTGATGTTCTTGTCCAAATCTTTTCGGGTTTCGTTGTATTTGTTCAAGCACTCACATTTTTCGTTGGCAAATTCTTCGTTATTGGCTACCAAAAGATCGACGGCCTCACGTGCGCTTTGAATCCTTCCCGAAGCATTGATGCGTGGTCCTATTTTGAAAACAATGTCGCTGATGCTAATCTCTTTTTCACTTAATGCACATAAATTGATGATTGATTTCAGTCCAAGATTTGGATTGGCGCTTAATTTTTTCAATCCAAAATAGGCCAAAATGCGGTTTTCTCCTGTGATAGGAACAATATCGGATGCAATACTTACAGCCACATAATCAATCAATTGAAATACGGTTGTCATGTCAATGCCATTGTTCAAGGCAAAGGCTTGCATGAGTTTAAATCCCACACCGCACCCTGAAAGATGATGATAGGGATAGGAGCAATCGTGGCGCTTTGGATCCAGCACGGCAACAGCCAGAGGCAATTCCACATCGGGCATGTGATGATCGCAAATGATAAAATCGACATGGCGTTCATTAGCATATTTGATTTTTTCAATGGCTTTGATGCCGCAATCCAATGCAATGACCAACGAAAATTGGTGATCGGCAGCATAGTCAATTCCCTGATAGGAAATGCCGTAACCTTCCGTGTAACGGTCGGGTAGGTAATAGTCAATGTTGGAAGTGTATTGTTGCAAATATTTATAGACCAATGCTACGGCCGTTGTTCCATCCACATCGTAATCGCCGTACACCAAAATTTTTTCTTTGCGTCCCAATGCCACGTTGAGTCTTTCTACGGCTTTGTCCATGTCCTTCATTAAAAATGGGTCATGCAATTGGGATAAATCGGGACGAAAAAATTGTTTAGCTTCTTCAAAAGTGCTAATTCCGCGTAAAACCAATAATTTGGTCAATACTGGACTGATTCCAAGCTCTTGTGCCAACCGATTGCTTTGAAGTTGTTGTTGTTCGGTCAATGTGCGAAATTTCCATTGATTGGTCATTGATTGGATGTTTAAGGATGTTTTTTGATCGATACGTTATATTTTTAAGATGTTGAAATATAAGGTTATGAACTAAAATAATCAGCTTCTTAAAGTGTTTTTTTTCATCTTTAAAAGTAAGGAAAAAACTCGATTTATTCTGTTCCTTATCGCTTTACACTTTTTTCGGGAAGGTCAAGTATCGATGCTGTTTCCATCATTTCAAAGAATGAAACGAGCCAAAAAATAGCTTTTGTCAAGCAGATGACTATTTTGACGAGTTCCATACAACTTTATCGTTAAAAAATAAAATAGACGTATGAAATGGATTCAATTGCTTTTTGTTCTTGTCAATCTACGAAAGGGATGAAAAAAACCGATCAATGCTTTATTCTGATGATCAATAGATTGCTTATTGATTGGAAATCAAAACAATGTCATTGATAACCATGAAACGAGCCATAAAAACACTTATGCTCAAGAGAATGACTGTTTGGCGAGTTCCATACATCCTTAGCGTTAAAAAATTAAAATAGTCGTAGGAAAGAACATATTTACTTTTGTTGAATTCGTAAGTGTAAATCGTTAAAAATGAATGAAAAATTGCACATGTCGATAGAAAATGAGTACTTTTGTGCCAAATTTATCAATATGATCGAAGAAAATTTGATTCAACGGTTCGAACAAAGTTTCAAAGAAAATTGGGATCGGCCTGCATTGTCGGATTATGGAGAACCCCCTTTTCTCTATAGGGATGTGGCTAAGGAAATAGCTCGAATTCATTTGATGTACGAAAAAATGTATTTGAAGAAAGGAGATCGGGTGGCTCTTGTCGGCAAAAATACCAGCAAATGGGTGTTGGCTTACATGGCTACAATAACCTATGGAGCAGTGATTGTCCCTATCTTGCAGGATTTTAGTTCAAACGACATTCATCACATTGTCAATCATTCAGAATCACTCGTCTTGTGGGTTTCCGATTCCATTTGGGAAAATTTGGAAGAAGAAAAAATGGAAGGATTGAGAGCTGTTTTTTCGCTGAATGATTCAAGATGCATCTGTCAACATGACGGTGAATCGATTCAAAAAATGATGCACAACTTGGATCGTTTCTTTCATGACCGCTATCCAAACGGATTCTCGATTGTTGACGTGAAATTTGCCAATGTCCCTAACAAGGAGTTGATCCTCTTAAATTACACTTCCGGCACTACGGGGTTTACTAAAGGGGTTATGCTTACGGCAAACAACTTAGCAGGTAATGTGTTTTTTGCCATCCGTTCGGGATTAATGCATCAGCAAACACGTATTCTTTCCTTTCTTCCCTTAGCGCATGCTTACGGGTGTGCGTTTGACATGTTGTCGCCTTTAGCCAATGGCGGACATGTGACCTTGTTAGGAAAAATTCCGTCTCCCAAGATTTTGATTCAAGCCATGAACATGGTTAAGCCGACGATTATCTTGTCGGTACCGCTGGTATTGGAAAAAATCTATAAAAAACAATTGCAACCGCTTCTAAACCAACGTGCCATTCGTTTTGCACTGAATATTCCCTTTCTCGATGCCCGAATTCTTGCTTCCATTCAAAAAAAGTTAGTGGCTGCTTTTGGGGGAGAATTTATGCAGGTGATCGTTGGCGGCGCTCCATTAAATCTTGAGGTGGAAAACTTTCTTTTGAAAATTAAATTCCCCTTTACCGTGGGTTACGGCATGACAGAATGTGCTCCATTAATCAGTTATTCGCCTTTTAATGAATACATTCCAACTTCATGTGGCCGGATTTTGGATGGCATGGAAGTGCGCATTGACAGCCCAAATCCTGAAACAAAGGTTGGGGAGATTTGCGTGCGTGGAGAAAATGTGATGATGGGCTATTATAAAAACGAAACCGCTACTAAGGAAGTGTTCGATCGAGAGGGATGGTTTCATACGGGAGATTTGGGTACGGTGGATGAAAATAACGTTATTTACATTAGAGGACGACTCAAAAGCATGATTTTAGGCCCAAGCGGACAAAACATTTATCCTGAAGAGATTGAAGCCAAACTCAATAATATGCCTTTTGTGATGGAAAGCTTGGTGATTGATCAAGAAGGGAAATTGGTGGCGTTGATTTATCCTGATTACGAAGGAGTTGACGAGTCACATCTTTCTCAGGAAGAGTTGCAAATGGTGATGGAAGAAAATCGGTTGGCTTTGAATAAGACGCTTGCAGCCTACGAAACCATTTCAAAAATCGTGCTGTATCCCAATGAATTTGAAAAAACGCCCAAAAGAAGTATTAAAAGATATTTGTACACCAAAATTTAAATGCCAATATATTAGTCATTTAAAGCTATTTTGAAAGAATAATATTACGAAATTATGTTAAAATAGAAAATGAGTGATCAATGTATTGAATTCAGTTGTACCTTTGCATCGGTTTTGATACCAATTATTCATAATGTTTAATTTTTAAAGGTAAAAGAAAATGAAAAAGGTAATTTTGTTATTTGCTGTCGTTGGTGCTATCGCATGTGTTGCATGTCAATCGAAACCGGCTCAAGAAGCTACTCCTGCTCCAGCTCCTGCTGCTGCTCCAGCTCCTACAACTCCGGCTCCTGCTGCTGATTCAGCTAACGCTGCTGCTCCTGCTGCTGCTCCTGCAACAAAGTAATTTTGCACCGGCAAAAAAATTAAAAGTCCGTTTTACGACGGACTTTTTTTTTACCTTTACCTTCAATTTCTATCTGCTAAGGTTCACTCTTATGTATAAACATTACCGACTTATCATCTCATTGCTCATTGTAATTGTGCTGGCCGGTTGTGCCGATAAAAATGAGTTTGTGGTCAAAGGCGTCATTCAACATGCAGCGGGTCAAAAGCTGTTGCTTATTCGCGACGGTCTTTTGCATTCCACGGTGCTTGATTCATGCATGTTGAAATCGGATGGTTCTTATCGTTTCAAAGCACCTCGCCCGGAATATCCCGATTTTTATCGTTTGCAAGTCAATCATTCCAATATCCTTTTTGCCGTCGATTCGTGTGAACACATCACCATCAATGCCGACGCCCGCTCCATGGACAGCATTTACACCGTTCAGGGCTCAATGAACTCTCAAAAAATGGAATCGTTGCAGGCTTCTTTGCTGCAATTGCAAAATGAGGTCAATCGTGTTTTGAAAAATCGCAGTCAATATAGCGAAACGGCCTTAACCACCATCCTGGATAGCTTGATTCAACGCCATAAAAAAGTGGCTCAGGCGGTTATTTTAACCAATCCCTTGTCAACAGCGGCCTATTATGCTGTATTTCAGCAATTAAACGGTTATATGTTATTCTCTCCCTACAATCACGACGATCGTCGTTATTGTGCTGCGGTTGCAACAGCCTATCATACTTTTTATCCCAAATACGATCGATCCGTCAGTCTCTACAACTATGTCATGCAAGCTATTGTAGCTGATCAGCGAGCCAGAAATCAGGAGTTGCTCAATCAAATGATGCAACATGCCAAATCGGGCACGATTGATTTAAATTTACCCGACAGAAACGGAAACATGCGTAAGCTATCCGACTTGAAAGGTAAAGTGGTACTGCTCGATTTTGTTGCATATCAGGATCCAAATTTATCGGACTATATTTTTTCGTTGCGTGACTTGTATTCAAAATATCACGATAAAGGATTGGAAATTTATCAGGTCGATTTGGACAAAGATTTGAATACATGGCTCAGTGCAGTCAATAATTTACCTTGGATTTGTGTTCGCGGAAATGGGAATGTGGCTCTTTTATACAATGTGAATGAGGTGCCTGTCAATTTTTTGATTGATCGGGATGGAAATCTCATCAAGCGCAATGCCACTGCTGAAGAGATTCGGAAAGTTATTGACAACAAATGAACGAGGAACACAACGTGACATTGCAACAGCACAACATGGTGTCACGCATTAAAAAAAAAGCTTTTGAACTTGGATTTGCCGCTTGTGGCATTGCTTCCGTTCATCCTTTATCGGACGATGCAGCCTATTTGAAACAATGGCTTAGCGAAGGTCATCAAGGTGATATGACCTATTTGGAAAGGTATGCCGATCAGCGTGAGAACATTTCTTTATTGGTCAGTAATGCCAAATCGGTGATTGTGGTCTTGTATTCCTATCAACAAGAGCAACAACAGCCTGATGATGCTCCACGATTGGCAAAATATACTTTTGGGGATGATTATCATTACGTTATAAAAACCAAATTGCAGTTGTTGCTTCAGTTTATTCAACAGGAGATTGCTCCGGCTGAAGGAAGAGCATTTTGCGATACCGCACCGGTTTTTGAAAGACGTTGGGCTCAGCAGGCCGGATTGGGATGGATTGGAACAAATAAATGCTTGATTCATCCAAAATGGGGCTCTTTTTTTCTGATCGGCGAATTGGTGATTGATTTGGAGCTGGAACACGATATCCCTATGGAAGGCGATTGCGGGAATTGTGGCTTATGTGTTTCTGCGTGTCCTACTCAGGCTTTGACTCTATCAGGCGTTTTTCATGCAGAAAGATGCATTTCATACCTGACCATTGAATCGAAAGAGCCTGACATCGACGATGTTTACAAACCGTTTTTAAGTCAGTACGTTGCAGGATGTGACATTTGTCAGGATGTTTGTCCTTGGAACAGGGGGGTTCACTTGCCTGCCAACGACCTTAAACAGCATGATCCATTGTGGAACCTGCGTCGTGAAGATTGGCAATTGATGACAACTTCTGCTTATAAGAAATGGACTAAAAAAAGCGCTTTGAATCGCATCTCTTTTCAACGCATGCGAAGAAACTTACGGGCTGTCGGAATTCAACCCTTTCAACAAAATGGAGATGAAAACTCTACTTCAAATCCATTGCCCGATCCCGTGTCATAAATCACAGTTTAAACACATTAACGTTCATCTCATCAAAAAAATAAATTGACTTACATCAAAATGAGATTGGAAGGAAAGTTTATTAAAATAAATTGTACCTTTGTTTTTGAAAAATCGCAAAAACGGAGATGATCTCATCTCAATTTGGCTGTTATCGGAATATTTTAATGTTATTCATTTGTTTTTTTGAAGGTTATGACCATGAATTTAATCATAAAGAAACTTTATGGAACATTTAAAGGCACTTCACAACTGGAGCATGAAATGTTTCAATTGGAGGAGGCTTATCAACGTTATCAGGCCATCAAAAAGTCGGATCTTCTGCGTGAATACCTTGATTTGCGTAAAGAGGTAAAATCTTCGGCATTCAAAGACAACAAAAAACTGCTCTTAAATCGAAAATTCGAAGACACAAAGGAATATTATGATTGGCATGCTTATCATCGCCTGAAAAATAATTCGAAGCTAAAACGTTATTTTGAAATTGTTCAATCGCAGGCTCTTCGTGATTTTCTTGCCTTTAAGGAAACAGAGGCTTATGAGCTGATCGGGAATAAATTGGAGTTGAAAAAGTCGGAAACATTGCGCCATTTCAGGGCATTTGAAAAGTCAAAAGATTATAAACTTTATACCCGATTTCACGGATCCTATCTGTTGGATGAATTTGAACGATTGCAAGCCATCGTTTCTTCGCCTGACTTTATTCAGTTCAAAGCATTTTGGTCTGATCGGCAGCGTTGGTATAAAACTGAAGCTTATCAAAAAGAGCTTCGTTTTAAGGAATTGTCAAAACATGCCGATATTATTTTTTTTCAAAAAACCGATCCACGTCAATTCGTTTTTTTTGAAACCTGGGAAAAAGTATTTTTCGACGAGTTTAACGGACCGTTGTTAGATCAGACGAAATGGGAAGCGGGCTATTATTTTTCTGATCCTAAGCTAATTCGGCATTATTCTCTTTCTACTTGTAAAAATGCCAACAATGAGGGGAAAAATGTGACAGTGGCTGATGGATGCCTGACTATTGAGACGTTGAAAGAAAAAGTAACCGCTCGAGCTTGGGATGAGGAGAAGGGCTTCATTATGCACACTTTCGGTTATACTTCGGATGTTATCAATGCGGGGAATGCATTTCAAATGACTTCCGGGCTGGTGCAGGTTAAACTTCGTATCAGGGATGGCAAAATTACCCATGTCTGTTGTTTGGCTCATGAAAAGAAAACGCCACAAATCAACATTTTTCATGTTGATCACAAAACCATTTCGGTGGGCTACGTGATGGATCAATTTTCACAAAGTCGGCGTATTAAAGGAATCTCGGCTTACGATTTTTATATTTACAGTGTGGAGTGGAGTGAGGATCAGATCATTTGGAGAATCAACAATCAGGAAGTATTTCGGGCAGCCAAAGGAATGATTCCTAAAGTACCGTTGTTCCCTCTTTTTGCTTCCATCGTTCGGCAAGATCAGGAAGGAACAGGATATTTTGATATTGACTGGATTCGCATTTATCAAAAAAAATAAAACGAATGCCCTAAAGCCTTGTGCAATAAACCGCGTGATTGAAATAGGTTATGACAAATCAGGAAATTCACGAGTTGTTAAAAAAAGAAGCAGATGCTATTTTAAACATTCCGGTGAACGAATCGTTCAATGCAGCCATTGATTTGATTGTTGATAAAGTGCATCATCATCACGGCAAATTGGTAACTTCGGGCATGGGCAAAGCAGGACAGATTGCCTTAAACATTGCTACCACATTCAGCTCGACGGGCACTCCTGCCGTGTTTCTTCATCCCAGCGAAGCCCAACACGGTGATTTAGGCGTGCTTCAGGCCAATGACGTGATGTTGCTTATTTCGAACTCGGGCAAAACCCGTGAAATCTTAGAATTGGTTGAGCTTTCTCATCATCTTTATGATACCTTGAGTTATATCGTCATTACGGGCAATCCTGACAGTACGTTGGCTGCTTTAGCCGATGTGTTGATTGAAACCGGCAACCCTGAAGAAGTATGTGCTCTTGGGTTGACGCCGACAACTTCAACTACGATGATGACCGTAATCGGTGATGTGCTTGTGGTGGGAACCATGAAACGCATTCAATTTACCCGCAGTGAATACAACAAAAGGCATCACGGCGGTTATTTGGGGCAAAAATCAAAAACATAGCAAAATAAAAGCCGCTTCCATTCGAAAGCGGCTTTTGCCTATTAAAAAGGTTTGTAAGTAAAGGATTATTCCGAGATGACTTCAAAGGGAATTTCCAATGAAATTTCTTTATGCAACTTGAGTGTTGCTTTGTATTTCCCGACTTCTTTAACGGCTTCTTTAATGAAAATGACTTTTCGATCCACCGAATAGCCGGCTTTTTCCAATGCTTCAGCAATTTGGATGCTGTTGACTGATCCAAAAATTTTTCCGGTTGAGCTAGTTTTAGCGCCAATGATCAATGAAACATCTTTTAGTTTATCGGCCAATTCTTGAGCTTCTGCTTTAATTCGAGCCAATTTATGGGCACGTTGACGTAAATTTTCAGCAAGTATTTTCTTGGCTGACGGGGTTGCTACAATGGCTTTGTGCTGGGGAATTAAGTAGTTGCGTCCATAGCCGTCTTTTACTTTCACCACGTCATCTTTGTAGCCCAAATTGATGATATCTTCTAACAATATAATTTCCATAATCTTTCCTCCTTTTTATTTCAACATGTCGGTTACGTATGGGAGCAATGCCAGATGACGTGCTCTTTTGATTGCTTGAGCTACTTTGCGTTGATATTTCAACGAGGTACCGGTGAGACGACGTGGAAGAATCTTTCCTTGTTCGTTGAGGAACTTTTTTAAAAATTCCGGATCTTTATAGTCGATGTATTTGATGCCATTTTTTTTGAAACGGCAATATTTTTTCTTTTTTGTATCGACTGTCGGCGGATTCAAATACCTGATTTCGGGAGTTGTTGTTGCCATAATTATTTTTCCTTTCCTTCTTTTTTAGCTGATTTCAAACTTTTTCTCTTTTCTGCGTATTCAACCGCATATTTGTCCATGTGGAATGTTAAGAATCGCAACACGCGTTCGTCACGTCGATACTGTACTTCTAATTTTTCAACTAAAGTAGGATCACCTTTGAATTGCAACAAAGCATAAAAGCCGGTTGACTTTTTTTGAATGGGATAAGCGAGTTTGCGTAAACCCCATAACTCTTCATTCTCGATCTCTGCCCCCTCTTGTACCAAAAGATCTTTGAATTTTTCAACCGCTTCCTTCATCTGTACATCAGACAAAACGGGAGTTAAAATGAAAACGGTTTCATAATTGTTTAGCATACGATTTGATGATTTATTGTTTTTAAAATGCGACTGCAAAGATAATGTTTTTCTTTGAATGAACAAAGGGGATTCATCGGTTTCATTGTCAATAGGCTGGCTGCTGAAAATCTTCTTTGTTTTGAAGGTTGTTTGAGCTCTGTTTTGAGCGGTGAAATTTACTTTGAGTGGATGTTGTAAAGATCGTAAGGAAACCATCATGAATGCCGAAAAAATATTAGATCGGCCTTGTCGCTTTTTTTGAAGTCCGTTCCATAAAAATAACAAAATAGTATGTATCTTTAGCAAGTGAATTTTTATTGCATGAAAATACAAAAATAACCTTTAATCATCTAAGTCTATGTTTCATTTTTCTGATGCAGTGAATGATCTTCGATCGTCTGCCATTCGGGATTTGATGAGTGTGGCAACTCATCCCGATATGATTTCGTTTGCCGGTGGGATGCCCGATAATGAGCTTTTCCCTTTGGATGAAGTTCGTGAGATTTATAATCATTTGTCGCGCGGGGAACAACAGGCGGCTTTGCAGTATGCGCCAACGAGCGGATATCCGCCTTTGATTGAGGAATTGGAAAAATGGCTGTCAAAAAAAGGACTTCCCGTTTCAACCAATCGGTTGATCATCACAACGGGTTCGTTGCAGGGAATTAATATTTTTGCCAAGCTTTTTGTCAATCCGCATGATGTGGTTTTGACGGAAAATCCATCTTTTATCGGGGCTTTATCGGCTTTTAACTCCTACATGGCTGACATTCGGGGAATTCCGTTAGATGCTGAAGGCATTGACATTGAATCGCTTAAGGAGGCTTTGAATCTCGATCCTAAAATGTTGTACATTATGCCCACTTTTCACAATCCTGCCGGTATTTCGTACAGCGAAGAACGTCGTCGACAACTGTTGACGGTGATGAATGCTACCTCTGTTCCAATCCTCGAAGACGATGCTTACGGTGATTTGGTTTTTGACACTGCCGAAGGAAATCATAGGCATATTCCCTTAAAAGCCATGTCGGACAAAGAAGATCAGATTTGTTATTCGGGGTCATTTTCAAAAATATTTGGTCCCGGTGTTCGGCTTGGCTGGATGCTGTTAAGCGAAGAGTTGTACCGCAAAGCGGAATTGTGCAAACAAGCCATGGATGCCTGTTCGCCTACGTTTACTCAGGTTTTGGCATATCAGTTTCTGGCTACGGGAAAACTGGAATCGTACGTGGAGCGTGTTCGGAAAATTTATCAGCAACGATGCGATTATATGGTGGATGCCGTGTTGCGTCATTTCCCCGCTGAATCATCCTTTGTACGTCCTCAAGGTGGTTTTTATCTTTGGGTCAAATTACCGCAAGGCATTGACGAACATCAATTGTTGAAAGATTCTCTGGCTGAAGGTGCAGTCTTTGTGGTAGGTTCAACATTTGATCCGCTTGGAAACCCCAACGGATACATTCGCCTTTCATTTTCAAATACGCCCGAAGAAAAAATTGAAAAAGGAATCCGCATTATTGGCGATAAACTAAAAGCCTTGATGAAAAAAAGTAGTTAGTTCCCATTTTTTTTACGGAAGGATTCTTACAAATCATTTGTATCATTGAATATAAATGATTAACTTTGCGACGATTTTGTTGTTGGAACGTTTGTGCAACTTCACAATAAAATTAATTTAAGCAACGTGCATAAGGTGTCGGTTTGATGACGGCTATCGGATGAAGTGCTTAAATTCAAGAGGATGATAGTTGAATACGATTTACTACACATAGTAGTTGTTTGGAAAACCCTTTTGAAGTCCTTTCAATGGGTTTTTTTTGTATTTACTCTTTCCTGTTTTACCGGTTAAGCTTAGTAAACCAATGGTTTATAAAAAAAATAGTTATATTTGGCATCATTTTTTATCAAAAGTCACGCTATGATAGAAAAGCAACAAGTGGAAACGATGCTTTCCGAATATTTTCAGTTTCATCCCGATTTGTTTTTGGTTGACCTTCGTATCACGCCGAGCAATCAAATAGTGGTTGAGATGGATTCAAAGCAAGGGGTTTCCATTGATGATTGTGCACAAATGAGTGAATGGATTGAGTTGCGATTGGATCGGGAAAAGGAGGATTTTGAATTGGAAGTAAGTTCGCCGGGACTTGGTTCCCCTTTCAAAGTTAGGCAACAATATGAAAAATATTTGGGTGAAGAAGTAGAAGTTACAACTAAAGTGGGCGAGAAATGGAGCGGAATACTGGATCATCTCGATCAGGAAACATTTTCAGTCAGAGTAACGGAAAAGATAAAGCCTGAAGGGGCTAAAAGGAGCAAAATGGTAGAACGGTTGAAGTCATTCACGTTTGACGAAATAAAAAAAACAACCTATTTAATTAGATTCAAATAGCTATGAGCAAAATGGAAACCATCAATTTCATTGAAACCTTTGCGGAATTCAAAGAACTAAAAAATATTGATCGCACGGTGTTGGTTAGTATTTTGGAAGAATCGTTTCGTGGTGCGCTGACTAAAATGTTTGGTTCAGATGAAAATTTTGATGTGATCATCAACCCCGACAAAGGGGATTTTGAAATTTGGCATAACAGAGAAGTGGTGCCCGACGACGAAGTGGAGGATCCGATTCGTCAAATCTCATTATCGGAAGCAAAGAAAATTGATGAAGATTATGAAATTGGTGAAACAGTGGCCGATGCCGTCAATTTTTTAAGTTTTGGGCGACGGGCTATTTTAACATTACGTCAAACACTTTCATCCAAAATTTTGGAGCTTCAAAAAGATTTTCTGTACAATAAATACAAAGATCGTGTTGGTGAAATTGTGAGCGGAGAAGTGTATCAAATGTGGAAGAAAGAAATCTTGCTTTTAGACGATGAAGGAAATGAATTGTTGCTTCCCAAAGCTGAACAAATCCCAGCCGATTTTTATCGAAAAGGCGATACAGTTCGCTGTGTGGTGCTAAAAGTGGAGAATCGGAATGGGAATCCTAAAATCATTGTTTCACGTACCTCTCCCGTGTTTTTGCAACGGCTGTTTGAATTGGAAGTTCCTGAAATTCACGACGGACTGATTACCATTCGAAAAATTGCCCGCATACCCGGCGAGCGTGCCAAAGTGGCTGTCGAAACATACGATGAACGCATTGATCCGGTAGGAGCCTGCGTTGGTGTGAAAGGGGCACGCATTCATGGTATTGTGCGTGAACTGCGGAATGAAAACATTGACGTGATCAATTACACCAACAATATTTCATTGTTCATTGCCCGTTCGTTAAGTCCGGCTAAAATTACATCCATTCAATTGGATGAAACCAACCACAAAGCCGATGTATATTTAAAGCCTGAGGAAATTTCAATGGCTATCGGTAAAAACGGGATGAACATACGTTTAGCTTCGATGCTGACCGAATACACCATTGACGTGTTCCGCGATATTGATGAGGCTGACGAAGAAGATATTTATTTGGATGAATTTAATGATGAAATTGAACAATGGGTTATTGATGTGCTCAAATCTATTGGATGCGACACGGCGAAAAGCGTTCTGGCGATTCCCCGCGAAGAATTGATTCAACGAAGCGATTTGGAGGAAGAAACCATTGATGATGTCTTGCGTGTGATTAAGGCGGAATTTGAAGAATAACCGTTTCTCCCACCAAAAGGATCTCAGTTTGTCCGTCAAGTCACCAATATATTAACCGCCATTTTCATACACGCTTATTCAAGTTGGAACAAAATAAAAAGAGCATATCGTTTTTTAACAATATAATTACTATGTCGAGTATCAGGTTAAGTAAAGTCGTAAAAGATTTAAACGTAGGACTTTCTACAGCTGTTGAATTTTTGCGAAAAAAAGGACATGCTGTCGAACCCAATCCAAATCATAAAATTTCGGATGAAGAATATGCTTTGCTTGTAAAAGAATTTAGTATTGATAAGGATTTGAAGTTATTATCGGAAAAAGAACTCAAGGCGCGCCTGGAGAAAGAAAAATTAAATCAGCAAAGCGATATGCATCTTAAGTCTTCCATCGAAACGAAGGCTCCTCATGATATTCCGGCTGAAACATTGCTGCATACTTCTGCCGAGAAAGCTGTTGCAAACGAAATGGCAGGTCCCGATGCATCCCACAAAGCAACACCCGAAGAAATTAAATTAGAAATAGACAAAGAATTGTTGCCACACCTCAAACCGGTTGGCAAAATTGATTTGGATCAGGTCAATAAACCTGCTATGCCCAAACAACACGAAGCATCTGAGCATGAACAGCCTTCTGTGTCAACCGAAAATCCGGAATTTCCGAAATCATCAATGGAAGCTGAACCGGAGGCAACTTTTTCAGACAATCAATCCATCTTGGAAAGTAACAATCAGTCGGAGACCGATCAAAACGATCAAGAATATGCTGAGCCAAGTGAATTAAGCGAAACGACTGAACCCTTTACTCCGCTTGAAGAAGAGTTTGAAGAAGATCTGGAAAATGATGTTTTTGATGAAGAAGAAGTGGAAGAGGAAATCGAAACAGAAACAGAAGAAGAGCCGGTTGCTTTGGAAAATCAACCGAACCCTGATGCTCCAGTCGAAGATGAATTGTTTCAATTAAGACCTCACGTCATTAAAAATTCAATCAAAGTGGTCAACAAGATTGACCTGGATAACATCAACCAGCAAACACGTCCCAAAAAGAAATCGAAGGAAGAAAAGCGCAAAGAAAGAGAGGAAAAGGAGCGAGTCTTGCGAAATCAAAAATCATTGAATTCATCGACTTCTCACAATCCACCGCATCCGCCCGTCATTGAGCAAAAACCTTCCACTCCCATCAAAGTGGTGTTGGCTGAGGATAAAAAGAAAGAAAAGAGAAAACGCATTCATAAGGAGAAAGTTGCACTCGACAAACCGCCTGTGGTGGTAACACATCCCAATAAAAATGTGGATCACAAGCCTAAATCTGGAGAAGGAACGTTTACTAAACGACCTTTTAAACCTGAAGTGAACGAAGAAGATGTGCAAAAACAGATCAAAGAAACTCTGGCACGTTTGACTCAGAAAAAAACCAAAGGATCAAAATACAGAAAAGAGCGACGTGGGGCCATTGTTGCTCGTCAAATGGAACGTGATGAGCTTGAAAGGGATAATGAACATCTGCTGAAACTGACTGAGTTTGTAACGGTTGCCGAATTGGCTTCCATGATGAATGTCCCTGTGACCAATGTCATTGCCACTTGCATGAATCTTGGCGTGATGGTGTCCATCAACCAACGATTAGATGCCGAAACCATCAATATTGTTGCCGATGAGTTTGGATTTGCTACCGAGTATGTCAGTTCGGAAGTAATTGAAGCCATTCGACAGGATGAAGACGATGACGAGTCAATGCGTATTACCCGACCTCCCATTGTCACCGTCATGGGACATGTGGACCATGGGAAAACTTCATTGCTCGATTACATCCGTAAATCGAATGTGATTGCCGGCGAAGCTGGAGGTATTACTCAACATATTGGTGCATATCACGTTACGCTCGAAAATGGTAGTCGAATCACCTTTTTGGATACTCCGGGTCACGAAGCATTTACGGCCATGCGTGCGCGTGGTGCCGCAGTGACCGATATTGCCATCATCATTGTGGCTGCCGATGACAGTGTGATGCCTCAAACCGTTGAAGCCATTCATCATGCGGCTGCTGCCAATGTCCCCATTGTTTTTGCCATAAATAAAATTGACAAACCGGGAGCAAATCCTGAAAAGATCAAAGAAGCATTGGCTAATATGAATTATTTGGTGGAAGACTGGGGCGGAAAATATCAATCACAGGAAATATCGGCTAAGAAAGGAACCGGAGTCAAAGAATTATTGGAAAAGGTTTTGCTCGAAGCTGAACTATTGGATTTGAAAGCGAATCCCAATAAACGAGCCTTAGGTTCTATCATCGAATCGTCATTGGATAAAGGGCGGGGTTATGTAGCCACGGTGCTTGTGCAGGACGGAACTTTACACATTGGCGATGTGGTTTTGGCCGGAACACATTTTGGAAAGGTGAAAGCCATGTTTAACGAGCGAAATCAAAAAGTGAATCAGGCAGGACCTGCTGAACCGGTCATTATCCTTGGATTGAACGGCGCACCACAGGCGGGAGACAACTTTAATGTTATGACCACCGAACAGGAAGCACGGGAAATTGCCAACAAACGGGAACAATTGCAACGTGAACAAGGATTACGAACAAGCCGACACATTACGTTGGATGAGATTGGTCGTCGTATTGCAATCGGTAATTTTCAGGAATTAAACATTATCGTAAAAGGAGATGTGGACGGCTCCATTGAAGCGCTGTCCGATTCATTGATCAAGTTATCAACCGACCAAATTCAGGTCAATGTCATTCATAAAGCGGTAGGTCCCATTTCGGAATCGGACGTGATGTTGGCTGCCGCTTCCAATGCCATTATTGTCGGGTTCCAGGTTCGTCCTTCTATGGCAGCGCGTAAATTAGCCGAAAAGGAGGAAATCGATATTCGTCTCTATTCCATCATTTACAATGCTATTGAAGAGATCAAGGCAGCCATGGAAGGGATGTTGTCTCCTGAAATTAAAGAAGAGATTGTGGCTACGGTGGAAGTGCTTGAGGTGTTCAAAATTACTAAAGTTGGCACCGTTGCCGGTTGCATTGTCAGAGAAGGGAAAATAAAACGTGGTACCAAAGTGCGTTTGATTCGCGACGGCATTGTCGTTTATACCGGGGAACTTGGATCCTTAAAACGATTTAAGGAAGACGTGAAAGAGGTCTCGAGCGGCTATGAATGTGGATTGAATATTGCCAATTACAATGATATTAAAATTGGAGATATCATTGAAGGTTATGAAGAAGTTGAAGTGAAAAAATCACTTTGACAGATTGAAAAGGCTTTATTCCTTTTTTCTTGCTCACGTCGTATTTTCTGCCTGACAAATGCCTGATTCAACTCGTGGTATGATTTTTATCAAGAGAGCACCATTTTTTGTTGTTTCGTTTTAGATGATGATCATGGCTTATGACTAAGCTCGATTGGTTGTTTTTAGCATTGCTTGGCATTGGCTTCATCCGAGGATGGATCAAAGGTGTCATCCAACAATTGGTTGCACTGGCTGCGTTCATCGTGGGAATTTATGTGGCCTTGGCTTTTGATCATTCGTTGGCTTTTTGGCTTTCACCACATCTTCATTTGGTGCATCAAACGGCTTTGATTGTTGCTTTTGTGTTGCTGTTTGTAGCTTGTGCTTTGGTGTTGCTTGTCGTGGGCAAAATGGTTTCCGCTTTTTTTAAAATCATCTCCTTGGGTTGGGTCGATTGTGGCATCGGAGCCGTGCTTGGTTTGTTAAAAGTTGCTTTGATCATTGGTGTTGCATTACAACTTTTTGAGATGTTCCCCATGGCAAAATCGAGTGACAAGTCGTCGCCTACGCATTCATTCTTATATCAATCGCTTGCTGCATTCCCATCAAAAGTGCTTCCCTTTGTTGATATTCATTTTTTGGAAAATCAAAAGAAAAATCAATGATCCTCTCTTTTTTTTTGGTCATTTTCTTGATAAAAAATGTTATATTTTAAAACGACATCACCAAAATGAAGTATCTTTGCAAAAGAAATTGATTTTCATTTTTTAAAAACTACAGATATGGTAAGTTACAAAGAATTGGGTTTGGTCAACACAAAAGAGTTATTCAAAAAAGCATTTGATGGTAAATATGCCATTCCTGCTTTTAATTTTAACAACATGGAACAGCTGCAGGCCATCATTTCTGCTTGTGTTGAAGAACGTTCCCCTGTTATTTTACAAGTGTCAAAAGGTGCTAGAGCTTATGCCAATGAAACGTTGTTGCGTTACATGGCACAAGGAGCCGTTGAATATGCCAAAGAATTGGGTTACAACATCCCTATTGTGTTGCATTTGGATCACGGTGATTCGTTCGAGTTGTGTAAATCATGCATTGAAAGCGGGTTTTCATCAGTTATGATCGACGGTTCTCATTTGCCTTACGACGAAAATGTTGCTTTGACCCGTAAAGTGGTCGAATTTGCTCATGCTCACGATGTGACTGTTGAAGGTGAATTAGGTGTGTTGGCTGGTGTAGAAGATGAAGTTTCAGCCGAACATCATACATACACTCGTCCGGAAGAAGTGGAAGATTTTGTGAAAAAAACGGGCGTTGATTCTTTGGCTATTTCGATCGGGACATCGCACGGTGCCAATAAATTTAAACCGGAACAATGTACACGAAATGCTCAAGGTCGTTTGGTTCCGCCGCCATTGCGTTTTGATATTTTGGAAGAAGTTGAAAAACGAATACCCGGATTTCCAATTGTCCTTCACGGTTCTTCCTCGGTACCTCAAGAAGATGTGGATACCATCAATAAATATGGCGGCGCTTTGAAAGATGCCATTGGCATTCCTGAAGAAGAGTTGCGTCATGCCGCTACTTCGGCTGTGTGCAAAATCAATATTGATTCCGACGCAAGATTGGCTATGACAGCTGCCATTCGTGAAGTGTTTGCCACAAAGCCGGCTGAATTTGATCCACGTAAATACTTGGGCCCGGCACGTGATCACATGAAAGCATTGTATAAACATAAAGTTACCAATGTGCTGGGCAGTGCCGGAAAAGCATAAGCGGTGTAAATCTTTTTTGTGACAATGTTTGGAAGAGGCTGTCTTAAATAAGGCAGCTTTTTCTTTATGGTTCACAATAAAGTCGTTATCTTTGTGTAAAGATTGACAATCGATCATGGTGGTACGATTAACAAACGATTTTTTTCAACAAGATGCACATTGGGTGGCACCCCGACTTTTGGGGAAAATCATTGTGAGGAGATTGGACGACGGGAATGAAATTCGTCTGAAAATCACTGAAACGGAAATTTATTACGGCCAGGAAGATAAAGCCTGTCATGCCAGCAAAGGCAGAACTCCCCGTACGGAAATCATGTACGCTGCAGGTGGAAAGTTGTATGTTTATTTCATCTACGGCATGTATTGGTTGTTGAATATTGTTACGGGAAATGAAGGACATCCGCAGGCGGTGTTGATTCGAGGTGCTGAGCATTTTAACGGACCGGGCAAAGTGGGAAGAGCCCTTCACATCGATCGGTCGTTTTATGGAGAAGACATTGAGCTCTCAACACGTCTTTGGGTGGAAGATCACCATTTTCAGCCTCAATATGAAATGACAACCAGGGTTGGCATTGATTATGCCGGTGAAGAATGGATCAGTAAACCATGGCGATTTGTGGCAAAATAATTCCGTTTCGGAGTGCTTGATCAACTGAACTTTTCACTTCATTCGGGTTTTGGAAGTATAAATCAATTATAAATGAAATGGATACAACAAGACAACAAAAAATCAACCGATTGCTTCAAAAAGAACTCAGCGAAATTTTTCTTTTGGAAGCGCGTGATGTGATTCGCGGTACCATCTTAACGGTTACTCAGGTTCGCATTACACCCGACTTAAGCATTGCCCGTATTTATTTAAGCATATTTCCAAGCAATCAGACGGAAATGGTTTTAAATCACATCAAAGAGAATACAAAATCCATCCGTTTTCAACTTGGAGAACGTGTACGGCATCAATTGCGCATTATTCCCGAATTGACCTTTTATGTGGATGATTCTCTGGATTACATCGAAAATATTGACACATTGCTTACTAAGGATTAAAAAGCCAATTCGTCTTCAATGAATTTGTCATTTCGCATTGCTTTCCGATATCTTTTTGCAAAAAAGTCACATCATGCCATTCACATTATATCTGCCATTTCTGCGGCGGGAGTGGTCGTTGGCACAATGGCTATTGTGGCTGTGCTGTCTGTTTTTAACGGTTTTGAGCATTTAATCGAGCATTTGTTTAATGCTTTTGACCCTGAAATAAAGATTGAGTCTGTTGAAGGGAAAAGTTTTAACGATCAGAGTTCCGCATGGCAGCAGGTTCGCCATTTACCTGGTGTTGCCTACTTTGACGAGGTGGTGCAGGACAACGCCATGCTTCGTTACAAAGAACGACAAATGCCGGCTACGATAAAAGGCGTTGGAAGTGCTTTTAGGAAAATGACAAAGATTGATTCATTGATGACCGATGGATCTTTTGTGTTGTGGGATGGGGCATTTCAAAACGGAGTGATGGGTGTCGGTCTGGCCGGAGCTTTGGGGACAGTGGCCAAAGCGCTCGATCCCGTGATGATTTATGTTCCAAATCGAACAGGACAAGTCAATCTGATCAATCCTGCAAGTAGCTTTAATCAGGCGGTCGTCTTTGTTTCGGGAACTTTTTCAGTGAAACAGCCTGAATATGACGATCATTATTTTATAGTGTCATTGGATTTGGCGCGGCGTCTCTTTTCGTATAACGACAGCACGGTTACGGCGGTGGAACTGAATCTGACGCCTTCCGTTTCGGAGAATAAAACACAGGCTGAAATCAAAAAATTACTCGGTCCGTCATTTCGTGTCCTCAATCGCTTTGAACAGCAAGGGGATTATTTTCGCATTATGAAAATAGAGAAATGGATTACTTACCTCATTCTCTCTTTTATTTTGCTGATAGCCGTTTTCAACATTGTCGGTTCTTTGACCATGTTGATCATCGATAAAAAAGATGACATACAAACATTGCGAAATTTAGGAGCAGACAATACATTGATTCAAAGTATTTTTTTATTGGAAGGATGGTTTATTTCAATCATCGGTGGCGTCTTGGGAGTTTTGTTGGGCACTTTGTTGAGTTTTGGACAACAACATTACGGATGGCTTAAACTGCAGGGTTCTGATTTTATCATTCAATCATATCCCGTGTTTGTGCAATGGTCTGACGTGATGATTGTCCTGGCTACGGTGTTGACAATGGGTTTTTTGGCTGCGCTCTATCCGGTTTATTATTTAAAAAAGGAGTTTCTGAACGATTCAAAATGATTGGCCGTCATTTGATCGGGTTTTCTTCCCGATTGAGAAATGCTTTGATCACAACGGCTTCATTGTGTCGTTCGTCTTGGGCTGCATAGACCAACGTGACAGTTCCTCTTTCCAATAATTTTCTGATTTTTTCAACGGCAGTTTCATTGGCGGTCAATTCATTTTTGTATTGTTGTTGGAATTTGTCCCACTTTTCGAGTTCGTGCCCAAACCATTTTCGAAGCTCGGTACTTGGGGCAATTTCTTTCAGCCATAGATCAATGGCTGCTTTTTCTTTGGTCAAGCCTCGTGGCCAAAGTCGATCAACCAAAATCCGCATGCCGTCTTCCTGTTGAGGTGCTTCGTAAATGCGCTTTGTTTTAATCATGTTAATGAGATAGTAAATAGATGATCGACGCTTAAGAAAGCGGTCAATATTGAACAGGTTCTGGATTGATTTTCTTTGCCTGCTTGAAAACCCAATATTTCTGCAAATTGTAATTGAAAGCAATGGAAACAATTAAATCGACAATGATGCGGCTGATTCGGTAATCAAGATGCAGATAGGTGGTAATGAAGTAAGTGCCGGATGATTTGAGTACAATGCTGTTGATTACCACGACAATGAATTTGAGCATTTGAACCCGGAAAGAGTTTTTATAAGGGAATCGTTTGGACATGAAAGTCCATGTCTTGTTGATCGAGAAGTTGATCACAGCACCAATTACTCCCCCGATGGCTATGCTGATGGTGTAATGCACATGAAAAACCTGCGTAAAAAAGACCATGATGAAGTAGTCGGATACTCCACCAATCATTGCCGAAATTTGTGCTTTCAGAAAAATGACAAACCGCTCAATGATTTTTCTTTGCCAACTCTTCTTTGTCACGAGCATCAGCCAATTTTAATAGTTTTTTGGTGTCGATGATGTTGGAAATGAACAAGAATACACAGGCTGCCAAGCCAACGTATTCAATGGAATTGTGCACCAACACTTCCAAAATTAAAATCATGGAAACGATGATTCTTACTTCTGTTGGGCCAAACAAGCCTGCATCAATGGTGTATTTATCGGTAATTTTGTAACGCAATAAAGTAGTAATCATTTCCCAACCGTAAAGAACGGCAAATGCAAAGCCAATAAGTTCCCATGCATGGTGAAGATAAACAATTAAACCGACGTTTAACAAAATAACGCCTAACCAGTCGGTGGTAAAATCGAGCGAAAACCCGTACCATTTTCTTGGTTTTTTACGATAATAAGCGAGTGTCCCGTCCAATGAATCGCCAAACCAACTAATCATGAATCCAAACACACCAATTAACAGAAAAGCGGGGTGAAAATAATTAGCCAACATGAAAGCTACAAAAATAATGAAATTGCCCGTTAAGCCGAGAATGGTCAGCATGTCCGGAGTAACCCAGGCCGGCATGCGCTGAACAAAAAAAGTTACTGTTTTTAATTCAACTGTTCTTAAAATATTCGTTCGATCTCGATCGTGTGCTACAACTTTATAAATATTTTCTTTGGTTTGGTGATCTTGTTCCATTGTCAATGATTTTATAATGTGGATTGTATGACTTTTTATTGTAAAAAACCGGAAGTTGATTTTGAATTTTAAAAAAATAAAATTGAGCAGGAGCAAAGATACAAATTAAATTTAAATGCTTTGTTCTTTTGCACGTTTTGGGAATTGAATTTGATGCTTGTCATGCGGATTTATTGGGTTATTTATTGGGTTAATGTACTATATTTATGATTTTTGATAAAAATGACGATTCCAAGATTCGGAGTGCATTTTAACCCGAAGGTTGAATGAGTTATTGTCCAAAGCATGGCCTTCATTGGGTTTTTGTAACAGAGATATTTGATTTCAAACATGGTTGTAAAGTATGGATTCAACTGCTTTTTCGATAACTGATCACCGCCCAAAGATTAAAGAAGGCAGCAAATCCCACTAAGGCAAGAAACTGTGGAATTAAATCGACAAACTCACTTCCTTTGAGATAGATCGAGCGCATCACCTGAATAAAATAAGACATCGGGTTGAACGCTGCAATCCATTGACCCCATTGAGGCATACTGTTTATCGGGGTGAAAAGTCCGCTCATTAAGATAAGTACCAAAACAAAGAAAAACATGATAAACATGGCTTGTTGCATGGTGTCTGAATTGTTAGAAATGACCAACCCTAATCCTGAGACAGTCAGAATGTAGATTGCTGAAAAAAGATAGAGGGTTATAAAATGCCCCGCTGGTAATAATCCATAGAATGCCCATGCAATGCCAAATCCGAGAGTCATTACAATAAAGCCTATAATCCAATAAGGCAAAAGTTTAGCCAAAATAAAGGTGAACTTGGGGACGGGTGTCACATTGATTTGCTCCATCGTTCCTGCTTCCTTTTCACCTACAATGTTCAGAGCCGGCAAAAATCCGGTCAGAATAGTTAGCACCATTACCATTAATGCAGGCACCATGAAATTTTGATAGTTTAGATGAATATTATAACGATTTTGCGAAATGATATCAATGGTTGGAATAGAACTTGCTGCATTATCTTGTTGTATCCGCTTATCGCGTACACCAGTCGCAAAATTTTTCACAATATCGGTCAGATATACACTAGCTAAACCGCCTTTAGTTCCATCCACCGCATTGGCATCAATCATTACATTCGATGTTTGTTGAGTGATCAAATCGCGTTCAAAATGAGGTGGAATTTCTACAATGACATCTGCTTTGCCCGATTCAATGCTTTGAAGTGCTTGTCGATTGGTAGAAGAGATATTGGTTAGTCGAAAATAGCCTGATGAAACAATTTTTTGTGTCAGTTGCTGTGAGTATGTTGTGTGGTCATTATCTACTAAACTTACATTAAGATTTCGGATTTCATAATTAGCCGCCCATGGGAAAATAAGTAAAACCATCAACGGATAGGCAAGTATCAAACGTGGTAGAAACGGATTTCTTCGAATCTGTTTGAATTCTTTTTCAATTAAATATTTGATCATGACTTCATTATTAAATTATTCTAATCGTACTTTGAATTTTTTCAAGCTAATGACAACCAATATCACAAACATCAGACTAAGAACCATTATATCTTTGAATACGAACGTGATATTTAATCCTTCTATCATCAAGGATCTTACTGCTGAAATATACCATTTAGCTGGAATGATATTCGATAACCATTGAAGCCAAACCGGCATATTCGCAATGGGATAAATCATTCCTGAAAGGAGAATCACAGGAAGCATAAATACTGCGCTTGACATCAGCATTGCCACCAGTTGTGAGTTGGTCAGAGTTGAAACCAACATTCCTAATGCTAACGATACTAATAGAAAAATGAGCGACACCAAAATTAACCCAAATAAGCTTCCTGCTATTGGAACATGAAGCACAAAGACAGATATGAGTAAAACTGTTGTTAAGTTGACACATGATAGCAAGAAATAAGGCACCATTTTAGCCAAAATAATGGACAAAGGGTTCATAGGCGAAACTAACAGGATTTCCATTGTTCCAATCTCTTTTTCACGAACAATGGCAATGGAAGTCATCATCGCTGAGATCAAAAGCAAGATCATTCCTAATACTCCCGGTACAAAATTGAAAGACCCTTTCATCTGGGGATTGTAAAGAAGTTTAATCACTGGTGTGATTTGATAAGGCACCTTATTTTGCTCCATTAATTCTTGTTGATACGACGAAATGATGCTGCTTGCGTAATTAGTAATTGTTGTGGCAGTATTTGGGTCGGTTGCATCGGCAATTAACTGAATATGAGCTTTCCCTGTATGTAGAAGGGTTTCATAAAAACGCTCATCAAACGCCATCACTAATTGGGCTTTGTTTTGCCGAAATATTTGTTGAATCTCATTTGAACTGTGAACATACTGTACAATATCAAAATAATCGCTGGCTTTGAATCGTTCAATAATGCGCTGTGTAGCAATGTCATTTGAAGGATCGAAAATAGCTATTTTGCTGTTTTTTATTTCAGTGGTAATAGCAAATCCGAAAAGAATCACTTCGATAATAGGAATTCCAAGAAGGATCAGCATGGTGCGGTGATCACGAAAAATATGGTGGAACTCTTTTTGTATAAAAGATAAGAACGGATTCATAGGTTTGTTTTTTTATTAAGAATACGTGGACCCTATCCCGAAAATCGGAACTTGTTTCATTTTCAGTCGGCTTTGCGGGTTGCTTTTCGTGCCAAATGTTGGAAGACTTCGTCCATGTTTTGTGCTTCAAACGTTGTTTTCAATTGCTGAGGGGTGTCGAGCGCTTCAATTCTGCCGTCCACCATGATGGAAACGCGGTTGCAATATTCGGCTTCGTCCATGTAGTGGGTTGTTACAAATACCGTGATCCCTTTTGCTGCTGCTTCGTAAATCAGTTCCCAGAATTGCCTTCGCGTAGCAGGATCGACGCCTCCGGTCGGTTCATCGAGAAACACCACTTTGGGTGTGTGAAAAATGGCTACCGAAAAGGCGAGTTTTTGTTTCATTCCCAAAGGCAATGACTTCACTAAAACATCGCGTTCTTTTTCAAAATGAAGTTGTTGCAGCAAAAGGTCTGTTTTCTCTTTAATATCATTGTCTTTCATGCCATAAATGCCTGCAAAAAGACGGATGTTTTCCCACACTTTTAGGTCGTTGTAGAGTGAAAATTTCTGACTCATGTAGCCAATGTTTTTTTTCACCTGCTCCGATTGATGTTCAATGTCGAATCCTGCCACTTTGCCTTTCCCTCCCGTTGGTTTGCTGAGGCCGCAAAGCATGCGCATAGCAGTGGTTTTTCCGGCCCCGTTTGCTCCAAGGAAACCGAAAATTTCTCCTTTTTCCACGTCAAACGTGATGTGATCGACGGCAGTAAAATGACCGAATCGTTTCACTAACTTATTGACTTCGATCACCTTTTCCGGCTGCGTGACGGCTTCGGTGTGTTGTTTGTTTTCCATTGCAAGTAGCTACCTTATTGATGATGCCCAAAGTTTAGTTGAGCAGATTTTACTTCTTCACATCTTCTAACTTCCTCACTTCGTCTTATAACCTATTGCCGGTTCAAATCCATAAAACAATCTTCAACCGTCGCCTGAATGGGTTCGACCGTTACTTCAGCATGTCCTTTTGCCTCAAGCCACTTTTTCATTTCATCAGGAGTGATTTGGTCGTTTCGAAGCGTGGCATGCAAGGTGTCGCCAAACGAAAAACAACTTGCCATGTCAGGATGGAATCGGACATCGGTTAAAAGTTGGTGCATGTTGCTGCTGCGAATCCCCCATAAGATTTGATCAAATTGTGCCACCATATTTTGTGGCGTATCTACTTTCAGAATCTCTCCGTTTGTGATTAGCGCAATGCGGTCGCACAATGCGGCTTCGTCCATATAAGGCGTTGATACAAGGATGGTAATGCCCTGCTGTTTCAGTTTGCGAAGCATTCCCCAAAATTCCTTTCGAGAAACAGGATCTACGCCGGTGGTTGGTTCGTCAAGAAACAGTACCGTCGGTTTATGAATCAACGCACAACTCAAAGCCAACTTTTGTTTCATTCCACCCGAGAGCGCACCGGCACGACGTTTTTTGAAAGGTTCTATTTGTTGATAGATCTCTTTAATCAGATCGTAATTTTCTTCAATGGTGGTGCCGAACACATTGGCAAAAAAGGTAAGATTTTCTTCTACCGTCAAATCCTGATAAAGCGAAAACCTGCCGGGCATATATCCCACGCTGCTTCGAATCTTTTTGTATGCTTTCACCACATCGAATCCTCCCACAGTGGCTGTTCCTTTGTCAGCCAGAATGAGGGTGGTGAGGATGCGGAAAAGCGTTGTTTTTCCTGCTCCGTCAGGCCCGATCAGTCCGTACAATTCTCCTGCTTCTACGTCAATGCTGACCTCCTTCAATGCTTGCACGCTGCCATACGCTTTGCTAATACCTTTACAATGGACAGTGGACAATGGACAATGGACAATGGACAGTTGACAATTAGAGTTGGCTTTCAATTCATTGTTTTGTGACATATTTCACTTTCAAATTTTTGCTACTTATAATTTCACTATTTTGCATGTATTTCTTTTGTCGTTTTCACAATGCTGATTAGTATACGGATTATTTCTTTGCAATCTTCGACGATGGATGTAAATGATTTTAAGTCAATGTATTCACTGTCTTTAAGCAACATCAGCCAATACTCGGTTTCATTGGCTTCTTTCAATGCGATATTCATTTTGTTGATAAAATCTGCTCTTGACTGAGCATGTTCGGCTTCCTTTACCAATGCTCCTATTGCTGTTCCACTTCTCAACATTTGTTTGGATAAAACAAATTCACGTTGTTCTAAACTAAGAAACTTGTACGCTTTTATGATTCTCAAGGCGAAAGCATACGCTTTGTCCATGACAATGTTTTCTTTCATTGGTTTTTATATGTTGGGTAATTCTATCGTTGTGTCGTCCTGAAAGTTGTTTCCAGATTTCATTGTCGATTGTCAACTGTCAGTTTTTTGAAGATCATTGTCCATTGGTCGTTTTATGTATATCTCGTCCTGAAAGTTGTTTGCAGATTTCATTATCAATTGTCAACTGTCAGTTTTTGAAGATCATTGTCCATTGGTCGTTTTATGTATATCTCGTCCTGAAAGCTGTTTGCAGATTTCATTGTCAATTGTCAACTGTCAGTTTTTGAAGATCATTGTCCATTAGTCGTTTTATGTATATCTCGTCCTGAAAGCTGTTTGCAGATTTCATTGACAATTGTCAATTGTCAATTGTCAACTGTCAATTGAATTTGACTTCCCCGTACATTCCAATCTTCAAATAGCCGTCGTTTTTGACATCAATTTTTACCGCATAAACTAAATTGGCTCGTTCATCGCGTGTTTGAATGGTTTTTGGGGTGAATTCCGCCTTGTCCGAAATCCATGTGACGACGCCCGAATATGCTTTCATTCCTTTTCCCCAATCGGCATAAACTTTTACCGGTTGACGAAGTTTTACTTTGGTCAATTGATCGGATGTGATGTAAGCGCGCAAGGTAATGGTGTCGATGTTTGCAACCATGTACAGCGGCTTCCCGAATGAGGTAACTTCATACGGTTCTGCATATTTAGTCAAAACGGTGCCGTGGATGGGATTGATGATTTTGCATTTGTGCAACTGATCGTTGAGCTGATCAATTTGATATTTCATAGCGCTGGCATTTTCGTCAATGCTGCTGTTGGCATGTTCCAAATTGGAAAGCTGAGCGGCAAGTTGTTTGCGAAGTACCTGTAACAGTGAATTTTGATCATCCACTTGTTTTTGAGTTGACGCATTGGCTTTCAATAGGTTTTCAAAACGTCTTTTGTCCACTTCGGCAGTAGCTATTTGCTGTTCAGTGGCTGCAATTTGTTTCTGAATGTCGGAACGGCTGCTTTGAATGGCTTTTAAGGTGGCTTCCAACTGCATTTTTTTGTAATACAGTTGCAGGCTGTCCACATAACCCACTTGTTGATTGGCTAAAAGCGTTTTCCCTTCATCAATATTGAATGCTAACAATTTTCCGGATGCTTCGGATGAAACGATGACTTCGGTGGCTTCAAAAGTGCCTGAGGCATCATAAACATCTTTTGAGTTGCAAGATGAAAAGAAGATCACCATGAGAAGAGAAGTCCAAATGGCCGGTTTTTGAAATAATGGAATAAGTTTTATCTTCATATTTGCGGATATTACATCGTTTTGTACAAATGAGTTAGTTGTTGGTGGTATTTTTCAAATCATACACGGCTTGCATGAGTTGCACCTGATGAAGCGATTTATTGACCATGGCCTGATTTTCAGCTGTTATTTCGCGAATCAAATCGGTGACTGACATGGTTCCGTTGGCCACTTTGGCTTCGGCAGCCACTTTAACGTTGTGTCGCAATTGAATGATCTCATCGTCGTTCTTGATTAATTGGCGCCATTGATCGATGGCGTTACTTTGTTGCATTGCTTGAAGTTGGGTGTTAAACAGAAAAGTAGCTCTTTGTGATTCAATGATTTGTTGATTTGTTTCAATGATTCGCAGATTGTTTTTCTGCGTATAAAGGCCACCAAAATTCCACGAGAGCTTTACTCCTCCAATGTAGTATGGTGATGGGGTGTTGTCGAGCATGTTCAATCCGGGTCGTCCATAACCGCCTTGAATGAAAAAGTTGATTTTTGGGAAATTAGCAGCATCGATGCTTTTTCGCTGGCTGTCGAACAAAAGTTTTTTTGCATTGAACAAATCCAATTCCGGACGTTTGTTGACCAGCAATTCTGCAGTGGAAACCGGCATTTCAGGGGCTGTCAATTGATCGGGATTGACAGGGGAACCAATCATGGTAGATAACATTTCGACATAAGCTTTTCGTACGGTTTCCAATTGAATCCGGTTTTGTTGGGCATTCAGTTTTTCAACATACATGTTGTCCAAATCCGCTTGATTGGCAACGCCGTTTTGAATGTATGCTTTTATTTTGTCACAATCGGTTTGTAACTCGTTTTGCAACAAACTGTTTTGCTGAAGTTGATCGTTCAGGGATAAAATGCCGAAGAAAAGCTGGTTTATTCGATCGTTGAGAGCATACAAATCGACTTTTACGGATTGTTTACTCACTTCCCCTGAAGCACGAGCAGCTGCTTTTTGTGCTTGAACGGCTCCACCGTCCCAAATCAGTTGTGAGGCTTCGGCTACTGTTTGGTACTGTGATGTGCTTGGCGGTTGAATCGTGATGTTGGGCAAATTGATCGGTGGTATCTTAGTGACATCCGACTGGTAAGTTGCTTTGGCCGACAATGAGAACTGCGGCAGATAGGCTTTGTTGGCGTTGGATAACGTGTATGCCGTCGATTGTTCAATCAATCCGTATTGTTTTATCTCCGGGTAATTGGCTTGTGCTTTTTGCTGACACTGTTCAATGGTGATTTGTCCATAAACAGTTATTGTATTTGCGGTTATTGCAAAAAGAAAAAGAATGAGAAGTTTCTTCATAAAAAAATGAATTTAGGTTTTGAACTTGCAGTCTGTTAAAGTCAAGGTTTCAAGCTGTTGATGATAATCTTAACATTTTCCGCTTTACGTTGATTGATGAGTGCCTGCATTTGTTCGTCCGAAATGTTGGTAATGATTTTCATCACCGGACTAACCAAAAAAAGTACCGCATTGAGCGATATGATTGTCAGTAGCAAATCAACGGGATCAATGGGCCGAATGGTGCCTTTTGTGATTTCAGCCTGTAATTCCTGTACGAATCGATGATAAAAGGCTTGCGTGGTGTAACCAAGCTTTTCTTTCACAATTTCAATTCTTTCGGGATTGGTTGTCAGTTCATTAACAAACAAAAACGGCAGTTTAGGATTGGCATTGAGTATGTCAAAGTGAGCCTCAATTTTTTTTCGTAATTTTTCTTCAAAGGAGTCGTTGCTGCTGTCAATTTCCAGAAAAGTTGTCATAAATAAATACACTTTTTGTTCGAATATGGCTTCAAACAAATGCTCTTTCGTGCGAAAATAGTAGTGCACCAATGCCTGATTGCATGAGGCTTCTTTTGCTATTTCGGTGGTCGAAGTCAATGCAAAACCTTTTTCAAGAAAAAGCCGTTCGGCGGCTTCAAGTATTCGTCGCTCCGTGTCGTGACTTTCTGTATTTTGTTCCATTATTAATATTGTTATTTAAATGAACTATTTAATAATGCTATTAAATCTCGCAAAGATATTGTTTATAAAATTATTTTGCAGTAATTAGCCTATTAATTAACTATATTTAACTAATTGATTGATAAAAAAAGCAGCATTGATCTGATGTCAATGCTGCTTAAGAAGGGGAATGATGAATAATAACAAGGTGTTAAAGTTGTTCAAGAGCTTGTTGAATTCTGCGAACAGTTTCTTTTTTGCCTATGATTTCAATCAAATCGAAGAGGTGAGGACCTTTGGAAGCGCCTACCAATGCGATGCGTAAAGGATTCATCACCGCGCCGGTTTTGTACCCGTTGTTTTTAATCCAATCCATGATTTGTTGTTCGTCTTCTTCTTTGTGGAGACCAAAATTTTTCATTGACATGATTTGCTCTAATAGCGATTTTAACAACTCCTTTGTGTCTGGTTTCCAATGTTTTTGAACCGATTTTTCGTCGTAGTCCGAAGGCGCTACAAAGAAATAGTTGGTTACATCCCAAAGTTCACGGACAAAATTGATCCGTTCGCGCATGAGCGAAACGACGTTGACGATTTTTTCTCTTTCTTCGAACACCCCGTGAGTTTGCATGATGGGCAAAAAAGCGTCAACAATTTCATCGATCGGTTTTTGTTGCAGATAATAATGGTTGAACCATTTGGCTTTTTCAAAATCGAATTTGGCACCGCTTTTACTACAGCGATCGAATGAGAAGCGTTCGATCAATTCCTTCATTGAAAAAATTTCCTGATCTGTTTCGGGATGCCATCCTAATAATGCCAGAAAATTGACAACGGCTTCGGGCAGATATCCTTCTTCCCGATAACCGGTCGAAATATTTCCGGTTGTCGGATCTTTCCATTTCAACGGAAATACGGGAAAACCAAGTCGATCTCCATCTCGTTTGCTTAGTTTGCCGTTCCCCTCAGGTTTTAGAAGCAATGGTAGATGAGCAAATTGTGGCATGGTCTCTTCCCATCCCAAGGCATGGTAAAGCAGTACGTGAAGCGGTGCTGAAGGCAGCCATTCTTCACCTCGAATGACGTGCGTAATTTGCATTAAATGGTCGTCCACTACATTGGCTAAGTGATACGTGGGCAATCCATCAATGGATTTATAAAGCACTTTGTCGTCAAGCACCGATGAATGAATCACCACTTCACCTCGAATCATGTCAAACACATGAATGTGTTGATCGGGTTCAATGCGAAGGCGCACTACATATTGCTCTCCTCTTGCCATGCGTTCAACGACTTCTTTTTGGGAAAGAGTCAACGAATTGCACATGGATTGTCGGGTTGAAGCATCGTATTGGAAATTTTTTATTGCCGTGCGTTTATTCTCCAGTTCAACGGGTGTGTCAAAGGCATAATATGCTTTCCCTTCATTGATGAGGTGATCCACATATTGTTTGTAAATTTCTTTTCGTTCACTTTGTTTATATGGGCCATAGGGGCCACCTTCTTTGACTCCTTCGTCCACTTGAATGCCAAGCCATTGTAGCGCTTCGTTGATGTAGGCTTCGGCGCCTTCAACCAATCGGGCTGAGTCGGTATCTTCAATGCGAAGCAGAAAATCACCGCCGTGTTGTTTTGCAAAAAGATAATTGTACAATGCCGTTCGAACTCCTCCAATATGGAGTGGGCCGGTAGGACTTGGTGCAAATCGAACGCGTACCTTCATAAATCTTGATTTTTTTTTTGATGCTAATGGGTTGTGAATGATGTGGCACTTTGAAATTTCTTTCAAGTGTTTTGTGTTTTTTCAACAACCTTGAAAAAATTAAATTTCAACAAAGTTGAATTGTTCTTGTCTGATGATGAATGCCAAAATTGTCGCTTAAAGAGGCCTTTTCATTAACTCATATTTGCGATGCTGGTTTCACTTCAAAAAAACAGCCAAAAGCATTTTCCCGTTTTGCACCGATGAGCCGAAGCGGACGAGAAAATGCTTTCATGCGTTTAGTTTGCTTTTAAATCGGAAAAAGGATCAGATGGAAAGGATGCGTAAGATGTCCATTAATTTTTTATCAACCGGTTTTTCGTCTTTAATAGCTTTGTGGAAAGGAACATACACAATTTCGTTGTTTACGATTCCAATCATCACGTTGCGTTGATCTTCAAGCAATGCATCAATGGCTGCTGCTCCCATTCGGCTTGCCAAGATGCGATCGTTGGCTGTCGGCGCTCCTCCCCGTTGGATGTGACCCAGTATGGTGACGCGATAGTCGTATTCGGGATATTTTTCTTTCAGGCGGTTGGAAATGCCGATGGCTCCGCCGGTGATGTCGCTCTCGGCCACAATGACGATGCTGCTGTTTTTAGATTTGCGAAATCCGTTTTCAATCATTTCGTTTAACTGATCGGTATTGGTGACGATTTCAGGAATGATGGCCGCTTCGGCTCCGGATGCAATGGCTCCGTACAAAGCCAAAAAACCGGCGTCGCGTCCCATGACTTCAATAAAGAAGAGGCGTTCATGAGAGCTGGCCGTGTCACGGATTTTATCTACCGCTTGTACGATGGTGTTTAATGCCGTGTCGTATCCAATCGTAAAATCAGTGCCATATAAGTCATTGTCAATGGTGCCGGGAATTCCTACGATTGGAATGTCGGGATATTCTTGAGCAAAAACCCTTGCTCCCGTGAATGTCCCATCACCTCCAATGACTACTAAAGCATCAATTTCTTCCTTTTTTAAATTGTTGTACGCTGTCTGCATGCCTTCGGGAGTCTTGAACTCCATGCTTCGGGCTGTTTTAATTTTGGTACCGCCTTGTTGAATGATGTTGCTGACATCCTGTGTTTGAAATTCTTTGATTTCGCCGGCAATGAGGCCTTTGTAGCCTCTACAGATTGCTTTCACGCGAATGCCGTGATAGATTGCTTTTCGAGTCACTGCACGCAATGCCGCGTTCATGCCGGGTGCATCACCTCCGGAAGTTAATATTCCAATGCATTTAATTTGATACATAGCTATTTGTTGTTAGTTGGTTTTAATGACAATGTGTTGATTTTATCGGCTACCTGTTGCATCAACCAAATTGGGGTGGATGTTGCTCCGCAAACGCCGACTGATTCGACATTGATCAACATGTCGGCTTTGATGTCATTCATGTTGAAAATTAAATGGGTGTTTGGGTTGGCTTTTTGACATTCTTCAAATAGAGCTTTCCCATTTGAACTTTTTTCGCCGGTGACGAAAAATACCACATCATGATTTTTTGCAAAGGTACGAATATTTGGAATGCGATTTGCAACTTGTCGGCAGATTGTGTCCACATGCTCAAAAACAACCCCGGGAGCAATGCGTTGTTTGATGTTTTCAATCAATTGGTTATATCCATCCAGCGATTTTGTGGTTTGAGAGAAGAGATAAATGTTTTTGTTAAAATTAATGTGTTCAAGATCGGATGATGATTCTACCACAATGGCCTGATTTTCGGTTTGTCCAAGCAATCCCACTACTTCGGCATGACCTTTTTTCCCGTAAATGACGATTTGCCAATCCTTTTGAGAATGGTTTTCGTAGGCATGTTTAATCCGTTGTTGTAACCGGATGACAACGGGGCATGTTGCATCAATAATCTCAATGTTTTCACGTCGCAGACGTTCATAAGTTTCAGGCGGTTCTCCGTGCGCGCGTATAAGGATTCGACCATTTCTTGCTTTCTCGATCGAATCATCATAGAGCGTGGTCATTCCCTTTTGTTCTAACCGATTTACTTCAAGATCATTATGTACAATATCTCCTAAACAATAGAGTGGTTTGGGTTGTTGCAATGCTTTTTCTGCTTCTTCGATGGCCCTGATGACTCCAAAACAAAAACCGGAATGCTCATCGATGTCAATTTTAATCATTTGGTCAAGTTGTCAAGGATTGATTTGCAAAATTAACACACAAATGATGGATGTGTTACACACATGCCCTTTTTTATTGCTTATCTTTGTATCAAAAATGAGGATCTCGCATTAGAGATTCGTTTCAATGTGTTTAAAATAAAACAAACGACATTATTTATGTTAACGATTAATAATTTACATGCATCGATCAACGGGAAAGAAATTTTGAGAGGCATTGACCTGGTGGTGAACGAAGGAGAAGTTCATGCCATAATGGGGCCTAACGGTTCAGGCAAAAGTACCCTTTCGGCCGTATTGACGGGAAATCCAATGTTTACGGTGACCGAAGGAGAAGTCTTTTTTAACGGTAAAAACCTGCTTGAAATGAAACCGGAAGATCGATCCAGAGAAGGTCTTTTTTTAAGTTTTCAATATCCGGTGGAAATTCCCGGTGTGAGCATGACTCAATTTATGCGTTCGGCCATCAATGCTCATCGGGCTTATAAAGGATTGGAACCTATTTCGGCTTCCGATTTTCTGAAACTGATGCGGGAAAAGAAAGATATGGTGGAATTGGATGCCAAGTTAGCCAACCGCTCGGTGAATGAGGGATTTTCTGGCGGAGAAAAGAAACGCAACGAAATTTTTCAGATGGCCATGCTGGAGCCTAAATTGTCCATTCTGGATGAAACAGACAGCGGGCTCGATATTGATGCATTGCGTATTGTTGCTGAAGGAGTCAACAAGCTGAGACGTGATGACAACGCCTGCATCGTTATTACACACTATCAACGTTTGCTCGATTACATCAAACCCGACATTGTTCATGTGCTGTACAAAGGGAAGATAGTGCGTACGGCCGGGCCTGAACTAGCTCTTGAATTGGAAGAGCGCGGTTATGAATGGCTCAAGCAACAAGTTGATGAGGAATAATCCTTTGCTGCGACGTTTGTCCGATACCCGATTGGTCAGCATAATGTCAATTCAAAGAATGAATGCGTTGATTTCTATTTAATTTTTGAAAACAACATGACAACAAAAGAAAATACTTACGTTGAACTATATCAACAATATCGTCACTCCATTCATAAAGTTTGTTCTCCCATTCTGAATGAGCCGCGTGATGCTGCGCTCGATTCCTTCTTGCGGCTTGGTTTGCCGTCCACGTCTCACGAAGATTATTTGTACACCGATTTGAAAGCTCCCTTTGAAATCGATTATGGATTGAACCTGAATCGATTATCGATTCCTGCCAATCCAAACGATGTGTTTCATTGCGATGTTCCGAACATAACACCATGGGTTTTCTTTGTGATCAACGACAGTTTTTATGTTTCACCCCGCAAACCCCAATTGCCCGATGGTGTTATTATTTGTGGACTAAACGAAGCAGCTGAAAAATATCCCGAACTGGTAACGCGGTATTATAATCGTTTGGCACCTAATGATGAGGTGGCAACGGTTGCTTTCAACACGGCTTTTGCACAGGACGGTTTTTTTATGTTCATTCCCAAAGGAGTGGTTTTGCCAAAGCCGATTCAGTTGGTTGACATCATGCGCTCTGATGTTGATTTTATGGCTAACAGTCGCAATCTGATTATCCTTGAAGAAGGGGCACAGGCTCAATTTTTGGAATGTGCGCACACCGTGGACGGTGTTCAGTTTTTGAGCAATCGCGTCACAGAAGTTTTTGTTGGCGAAAAAACTCACTTTGAATATTATTCATTAGAGAATACACACAATAAAACAACCAACATCTCTTCACTCTATCTGCGTCAAGAAGCATGGTCGAATGTGCTGGTGAATGAGATCACGTTGCATAACGGATTGACACGTAACGATGTAAAAATTGATTTGCAGGGAGCTCACAGTGAGACTTTATTGTGTGGAATGGCCATTGGCGACAAAGCAGAACACATTGACAATGCTACGCTGCTGATTCATGCTCAACCACATGGCAAAAGTCGGGAACTCTATAAATATGTGATGGACGATTCCTCGGTGGGTGCATTTGCAGGGAAAATCTTGGTGGAACAGGATGCACAAAAAACTGAAGCCTTATTGACCAATCGCAATTTGTGCGTCACTCCCAATGCAAAAATGAAGACGAAACCGCAATTGGAAATTTATGCCGATGATGTGAAATGTTCGCATGGCGCTACCATTGGACAATTGGATGAAACAGCCATGTTTTATATGCGTTCCAGAGGATTGTCGGAGCCCGATGCGCGTTTGCTTTTGATGTTTGCTTTTATGGCCGATGTCATTGAAAACATTCGCATTGATGTGCTGCAGGATCGCATCCGCCTTTTGGTGGAGAAACGTTTTAGAGGTGAATTATCCAAGTGTGTTGGCTGCGTGATTTGTAAATAATAACTTCGAACCAACAATCAAAAAAAAGAATGATGTCATTGAAAAGAATGGCATTTTTCTTTTTTTTGTTTTTAAAACGCCAATAAATGGAGGAAAAAGCCGGTTACGGCATTAATCATGTAAGAGATGTGCAGCAAATTGACATGCAGCCAATTTTCACTGACAATCAATAGGAACAACACGCCTGTGCCATATTTGTACAGGTTGATCATCAGACGTGGATGAGTGTCACTTAAGAAAGTTAAATAAACATGTGACCCATCTAACGGAGGCAATGGAATCAGGTTAAAAATAAACAAGGCAACATTGATAATTCCCCAAATCACAATCAAATGAACAATCCATTGTCCGGCATTGGTAACGTTGAAAAAGTCAATCCACATCAGACTTCTGGCTATTAGAAAAAAAGTGATGGCTAACAAAAGATTTGAAACGGGACCGGCTAATGAAATCAAAATTTCGTCACGATGTTTGTTGCGCAAATTATCGGGATTGAAAGTGACCGGTTTAGCCCATCCAAATCCCACCAACACAATGAACAAAAATCCGAGCCAATCAATGTGTTGCAAAGGATTTAAGGAAACTCGGCCTAAATCTTTTGCCGTGGAATCGCCTAATCGATATGAAGTGTAAGCGTGGGCCGATTCGTGAATCGAAAGTCCAAGAATGGCTGCCGGAATGATTTCTAACGTGGTGATAAAATCCATGAAGAAAATGGTTAAAACAAAATGATGGGTGTCAAAGAAGAGCGCTTTTGGTGAATGCTATTTAAATGCCTTTGAAATGAATGGTTACATCATCTTTTTGCTCGTGGAAATAAAATCCGATGAGAAAAACAACAACCAAAGTTGTTGAGGCGACAGGCAATGTCCACCAAGGTGAGTTTTCAAGCCACAGACTTATCCGGTCAATGAAAAGGCGTACGTTGACGAAAGCAAAAAACAGAAAAGTGCCAATGGCCGCAAAAATCCAAACTAAAGGAGGCGCCATTTTTCTGTCCGGCAATTGATGCATGACTTTTTTTGTGAAATCATGATCGGGAATTTCCTGTTTATGCGTTCTGAACCACTGTTCAAGTTGTTGATCGTTCATTTTTTAATATTTTTACAGAAGAATGGTTATTGTAATAATGCAGCTAATTTGGTTTTGCCTGCCGAGATGTACGATTTTAATGTTCCTAACGGACATCGCATGACTTTCGATGCTTCCGAATGGCTCATTCCTTCCATGTAGCACAATAAAATAGCTGTTCGTTCTTCCATGCGTAATTTGGCAAGAGCAGCGTAGAGGTCGGCATTTTCGGCTGAATAATCATTTTCTTCGTGGAAGAGTCGATCCACTTCTTCAAGCGATGCTTCCTCTTTGCCTTTTTGAGTGCGAATATAGTCATAAAAGACATTGTACGCAATACGGAAAAGCCATGTGGAGAAACCGGATAAGCCTTGAAATGAACTTAATTGAAGGTAAGCCTTGATAAATGTTTCCTGTGACAAGTCATCACTGAGGGAAGCATCACCCATCGTCAGGTTTAGAAAAAATCGTCGGATGGGTGATTGATACTTTCGAACAAGTGGATTGAAAGCCTCTTTATTGCCTAACAGGGTAACTTGCATGATCCACTTGAGATCATTTGCATTACTCATTGTTTGACTCAGGCTTCTTGTGTTTTTGCTCAACAAAATAGCTGATTCCGTAAGCCACGCCTACTAAAAGTGGAATCAGTCCGAATGCCCATGGTGAATCAAAACCCATCAAAATTAATCCTCCAATGGACAATCCCAGTCCTATGCCGGTCCAAATGAGGCCTTTTAACAAATAACTTTTTGGAGCATCTTCAGGTCGTTTGAAAAAGTCTTCGGGAATGTCGCGCCCTGATTCAATGGCTTTTTGGTAAAGCATCATCAGTTGTTGTTCTTTTTTCCGTTTGCTGTACATGACAATAAACACAATGAGAATGGCTGTCAGAAAGGGCATGATGGTAATGATCACAATGCCTCCGTTTCCTAACGGATGATCGGGGGTGCCTCCTGCTTTGATTCGTTCAAGTTCTATCAACTGATCTACCGTTAAAGCGGTGGTTGTGACTGATTTAGCCGCAGTCGTGACTTGAGATGCACTATCTTTGACCGCACCTGAAGCCTTTTTGGCTGCATTGCCTGCTTGGAGGACTACCCATGTCATCATGACAAAGAGCAATAAAATTCCTAATTTTTTCATACGAGTAAGTTTTTATTTGTTTTGTTATTCATTAGACGTATGTTCGATCTTGTTTGGATGATCGAAAATGAATTTTTTAACTCTTATTATAATCCTAATTGCGCTAATTGTTGTGAATGCTCTTTGGTATTGACTTTTTCAATGACGTGTGTCACTATTCCCTGTTCGTTGAGCACAAAAGTGGTTCGGAGAATGCCCATGTATTTCTTCCCGTACAAACTTTTTTCGGCCCACACGCCACACGCCATGGCCAATGTTTTTTCCGTGTCGGATAACAAAGTGAAGTTTAATTGATATTTTGCTTTGAATTTTTGATGTGAGGTCGGACTGTCTGGGCTGACACCAACTACTTGATATCCTTTTGCTATCCATGCCGAAAGATTTTCGTTTAGATTGCATGCTTCGGCTGTACATCCTGACGTGTTGTCTTTGGGATAGAAATAGAGAATGGTTTTTTTGCCGATTAAATTTTTCGTTTCAAACGGATGTCCGTCTTGATCCTGAATGGTGACTTCAGGAAGTTGATCTCCTGGTTTTAGCATAATTCTTGATGTTTAAGTGGTTATTGATTGATTTATTGAGTGATAAAAATCTTTTCTTTTGTTGTCGTCCCTTTGAGGTGATCTTTTTTGGTTGTAAACATCGACATTGAATGAATGAAAAAATGGAACGCTACGAACATGAGATCATTTGCTTCGATATTTCAATGCAGTGTTTCTTTGATGCTTTGCCTTTCGATTTTCTTATGTATGGCGTTAAATATTTAGAAAGTCATGTAAAATAGTTGATTATAAGTAGTTTATTTAGTTTCATGTCCATTTGAACTTGTAAACGTGTTTTATGTTTGAAATATTCATTTATGATGTTTATATTTAGTGTGTTAAATGCCTGCACGTTGTTTGAGTACTCCAATTTGTTTGTTCCAAAGCATGATGGTGTCCGTTTTGTCTTCAGGCAGTGCAAAGTCAGTAATGATTAAGGCAACTTGTGGAACTAATTCATCCACCATGAGTTTGAATTCGAAATAGGTTCGTTCCTCATCGTCTGTCCAACGGAATCGAATCAACGAGCCTAAGCGAAGTTGAATCATTTCGGCTTCTTGGCTGTAATCACCCCACTTAAAATGGTACATTCTTCCTTCAGCTTCCACTTTGTCGGCAAACCACTCTGCTAGACCTGAAGCAGTACTGATGTGATTCCATAAAACATTGATAGAGATGTTTTGAAATACGTATTCCAACTGAATTTTTTCTTTTTTCATTCGATCAAGGTTACGTTTAGTAATAAATGACAAATGGATTTGTGTGCCATTGTGCTTGACGAAATGTTTTTTAGTCTATTACATTTGAGCTGCAAATTAAGCATTATAATTTATTTATGCAAATCATCTTTTTTTAAATTTGATTTTTCTGATGGAACTTCTTTTATTTGTATAATAGCCGATTGGAATGTTTTTTTTTGAACTGATTTTGCCGCACGGAGGCATCCGATGTTGGAGCTCTTTGTTCAAAAAGACAATGGTGTGTTTCATGGCTTCATCAAACCAAGGATGAAAAAGCCAAAAAGTATGCGGCGTTGCCGGTATTTCAATTGTTTCGTGCTTTATGCCGAAGCGATTCAGCTTTTCAATCATCTCATCACGTCCTGCATGCATTCGTTTTAAATTGCTGTTAATGAATAGAATGGGGGCACTGCAAGGATTAACGTGGGTCAATGCGGAGGCTTGCAAATACAAGGTCGAATCGTCTTTCATTGACACCCCAAACCAACGGGTTGCTGCCGAAAGTTTTCCGGGTGTGTCACGTCCTTCTTCCGATCCGTGTCCAATAAACGTTAGGATACCATCCATATCGACTACGGCATTCACATGGACGGGGAACTGGGCATAATCTGTTGTTTCAAAAGGAGGAAACGTATTGTTGATGCTTCCGATCAAGGCGGCCATTTGACCACCGGCTGAAGTTCCAAGTACGGCTATTCGTTTTGGATCAAAATGATACCGATCAGAAGAGGCACGGATCCATCGTAATGCGGTCTCGACATCCTGCATGGCTGCGGGATAGTGTGCTTCCGGCGACATGCGGTACTCCACGCACACGGTGGCAAATCCATGTCGGGCTAATTCGTAAGCAATGGGTCGATCCATGTTGTGATTTCCCGAACTCCATCCTCCGGCATGTATAATCATGACTACTGGTTGTTTCTGCTTTTTCACAACCATTGGTTGAGCTACATTGACATGAAGTTTCCTTGATCCAATCTGTTGATAAATCACATTGTTGTGAATCAGCAGATGCGTAGTGTCTCCATTCCCAACAATGGAAATGAACGGATATTTTTTGTGATTCTTTTCCCATTCGTGTACAACGGTGTAGGAACTATCAATGGGGAAGGGAGCTTCGGACTTGATTTTTCCGTTGACCTTGAAGGTGCCGGCAACAAAAAAAATCAAAAGTATGAATGAAATCATCTGTTTCATAAAATGAGGTTTGAAAAAGTTTGACTTTCTGTTATTCATTTTGATGATGAAGGATTGATGACATGACATGCAATGATACGCTTTTCTTACAATATTTCAAATAAAAATCGCGATGAATTTTGATCAATGCATTCGTCGAAAATCCTAAAAATTACTGAAAGACAATTTGAAATGAAAGGTTTCTGCTTTTCAATGCCTATCTTTGCAGAAATTTTTATTCATTAAATTAACATCAAAATGACAATTGACGATCAAAAAATGGTTTCAGTTACTTACGATTTGTATGTGGGTGGCGAAAATGAAGAACTCGAATTAATGGAACAGGCTACAGCTGAAAATCCCTTGACTTTTTGTTTTGGAATCGGCATGATGCTCCCGGAATTTGAAAATAATTTGCGAGGTTTAAACACCAATGATACTTTTCAATTTAGCATTGACAGCAAGAATGCTTACGGAGAATACGATGATGACAATGTCGTCGCTTTGCCACGTTCCATCTTTGAAATGGACGGGAAATTGGACGATGAAGTGATTTTTGAAGGAAACGTGGTGCCGTTGATGGATAGTGAAGGAACGCGTTTGAATGCTCAAATTGTGAAGATTGAAGATTCTACGGTGACGGTGGATTTTAATCATCCTTTAGCCGGTGAAACATTGCATTTTAAGGGTTCGGTGCTTGAAGTACGTGATGCAACCGATGCCGATTTGGCAGCTTTTCAAGGTGGTTGCAGTTGCGGAAGCGATTGTAGTTGCAACGCCGATGATGATGGCTGCGAAGGCGGCGGTTGTAGTTGCCACGCTTGATAAGATGATGTACGAAAAGAGATGATCACTAAGGTCATTTCTTTTCTGTTTAACGGAATGATTATGTCGAATACGTTTGGAACGGTTTTTCGCCTGACTTCTTTTGGAGAATCTCATGGCGTTGCTATTGGAGGTGTTATTGACGGATGTCCCGCCGGCATTGAGCTGGATTTTGATTTTGTTCAACATGAACTGGATCGACGGCGTCCCGGTCAATCCGATCTCGTGACACCTCGCAAAGAGTTGGATCGAGTCGAATTTTTATCCGGTACCTTTGAGGGGAAAACCACCGGCACTTCCATAGGCTTTATCATTCGGAATGCTGATCAGCATTCGTCCGATTATGAAAATTTGCGTCAAACGTATCGGCCTTCTCATGCCGATTTTACCTATCAAACAAAATACGGCATTCGCGATCATCGTGGCGGTGGCCGAAGTTCGGCGCGTGAAACAGCTATTCGCATTGTTGGCGGAGCCATTGCTAAACTGGCTTTACAAAAACTTGGCGTTTCCGTTACAGCCTTTACTTCTCAAGTTGGCCATGTCAGATTGACCGAATCTTATCAAGCATACGATTTTTCTTTGATCGAATCCAATCCGGTACGTTGTCCCGACCCAACCGTTGCAGGCGAAATGGAAGCATTGATTCGGGATGTTCGCAAAACGGGTGATACCATCGGCGGGATTGTTACCTGTGTTGCTCAGGGTGTTCCTGCCGGTTGGGGGGAACCCATTTATCAAAAATTACATGCGGCATTGGGTAGTGCGATGCTTTCCATTAATGCGGTGAAAGGATTCGATTATGGAAGCGGCTTCGACGGTGTTCGGCTTCGCGGTTCGGAATCGAATGATCGCTTTGTGGTTCGCAATGGTCAAACCACCACATTGACTAATCATTCGGGAGGCATTCAAGGTGGCATCAGCAATGGACAGGACATTTATTTTCGTGTTCTATTCAAACCGGTTGCAACGATTTTACAGCAACAGGCAACGGTAACCATGGAAGGAGAAGAAACCACCATCACGGCCCGTGGAAGACACGATCCTTGTGTGTTGCCAAGAGCTGTCCCCATTGTGGAAGCGATGGCCGCCATGACTTTGTTTGATTTCTATTTGTTGTCAAAAACTTCGTTACCGTTTTGAGATGGTTCGATCAACCATGATGCTGCGACGGCAAGCGAATCAACCATAAAATCGGGAATTGGCTCTTCCCACGTCGGTTTTTCTTTCTTGATCAGAATGGTGGTCATTCCCAGTCGTTTCCCAAATTCAATGTCCGTGCGTGAATCACCTATCATGATGCTTTTTGAAAAATCAATTTCGGGAAACTCCTTTTTTGCTTGGAGAGCCATTCCACCGTTGGGTTTGCGATTGGGATGATCGTCCTCGGGATGAATGGAATAGTAGATGGCATCAATTTTCCCCCCTGCTTCTTCAACTTGTTGTTTGAGATAGGCGTGTACTTCCTGCAATGCGGTTTCTTTCATTTTTCCCTTGCTTACGCCGCGTTGGTTTGTAACAATGATCACTCTTGAAAAATGATTCGACAGGTTAACTAAAGCATCAAGTGCTCCGGGTAAAAATTCAAATTCTTCCAATGTTTTAACATAATCATTGGGTCGATGTACATTGATGACACCGTCACGATCCAGAAAAAGGAATTTTTTGTTTTTTAAAATGGATTGATCAATCTTCATGTGATGAAAAAATATAATGCATGGGATGATATCATCCATGTTTTTCCCTGATTTTATCCAACAATCGATTCAATTCTTTCATTTCTTCTTCGGTTAAGTTTTGAAGCAATGAATCACTCTGTTTTTCGCAGTCGTACATTTGATCGAGCAGATTCAAACCCTTTGGTGTTATGGAAATCTCTTTTTGCCTTTTGTCGGTGCTGTTTCTGACCCGATCCACCAATTTTTTTTCATAAAGACGATCAATAATGCGACTCATATCCGATTTCTTGTCCAACATTCGGTTGCGCAGAAAATCGATGGAGCGTGGCTTCCCTCCATAGCCTCGAAGCAGACGCAGCACATTGTATTGCTGTGATGTCAACCCATGACGCCGAAGGTATTGCAAAAATTCAAAATGAAGTTCATTGGTAGTGTAAATCAAATTGATCATGCCTTTGTGGTATTCATTTCGAAAGTGTGCGTCCAGTTCTTCTTCTATTTTCATACGTAAATAATCTGTTAATATATAGGCAAAATGCCATGTTTTTTTGTTAAATACAGCTTTATCAATAGA
>JBMFIQ010000019.1:0-47200 GCA_049976245.1 Microbacter sp.
ATTTTACAGATATCAGATATTCAAGCAATTAAAAATAGAAATCGACGATTTTTGATTTTTGTCGGTTTATAGTGATTATTTTTCTACACCAAGGACGTATGGAACTCGTCCCGCAAAACGGGACTCGTTTCATGCTTTCCCCTTTTTGTATCGACTGTTTGAATTGATCATCTTTCATCGCAAACTGCATTACCGTAACTCCTATTGCGATAATGCAAAGATAGGCTGTTTTACAAAAACTTTACTTCATCTTTTGTGTGAACTTTGCCCTAACAGACAAAGTTCCGGCATCTTTGCGGTGCGTTGCATCTATACTTTGCCCTATCGAACAAAGTTGTAACGTCTTCACGGTGCGTTGTTCCTATCGTAAGCCACAAGGTGGCTTTTGTGTGAACTTTGCTCTAACAGACAAATTTCCAGCATCTTTGCGGTGCGTTGCACCTATACTTTGCCCTATCGAACAAAGTTGTAACGTCTTTGCGGTGCGTTGCACCTATCGTAACCCACAAGGTGGCGTCAAGATATTTAGACGTGGCGATAAGATGTAAGCATTTGACCGAAGGTCAATGCTTTGAAGCAATGAATTTTCAAGCGTTTGACCGAAGGTCGAAGTTTCATTTGACAATATCTCTTATGAAATTATAGATCACGACGGGAATATACTTTCTTATTTTCCTTTTCCATTTAATAAACAGACTGACTTTTGGAATGCCTGATAAGTAGTTGTCAAAATAATTGGTGTCTGCCTTATAAGACCTTTTTATTTTAGCAGGATGTTTTAGAGGCAATATATTTTTCGTTGTGTTATTTGCTAATGTGGAAAATTCATCTTTACAATGTATTGCTTGTTCACCGAATCCTATATTTGAGATTAAATTGACGTTAGGTTGTATGATAAGTCCTTTTTCTTGCCAAATCATGTACATTAATTGGTAATCCCAAGTATCTACCTGCTTGTTTTTAATCCATTGATAGGTTTGCCCCCAATAATATTGTTCTCTTCTGGTTTTGAATAATGATTTTATTTTCTTTGAAAGAGAATCATAATCGATTTGATTAATATCGGCAGTATAATTGATAAAAGTTCTTTTCCATCCAGCCCATCCCCATAATTGACCTGATGAGCAAAAATAGTAGGATGATTTATTGAACTTCTTTTCCATTTGATAATTTGAGCCGTTAATTAATTTAATCTGATCGGTATTCTTATATTTATAAAGTAAGGAAGAACAGAAATCAAAGAAATCGGGATGAGGCAAACAGTCATGTTCTAACACGATACCATATTCAACCTGATCAAAGAACCATTTAATAGCATCTGCCGTTCCTTTACCGGGGCCTAAATTGTTTTTACGAAAAAGTGTAACCAAATGGCATTCCCAATCTATCTTTGCAAGAATAGCTTCCCGAACTTGTAAACATTCTGATTCTTCATGTAGATAATTTCTTCTATATCCGTCCTGTACAAGATAAAAATGTAATGGGCGTACTTTTTTAATCTCTTCAAAAACACGCAATGAAGTTTCTAACGAATTATATATCTGAAACAAGATTGGGACATCAAATGGCACTGTCATTACTTACAAAGTTAGTGTGATTAAACTAATTAAAAATAAATACAGATTGAATTCGTCTTTATAATAATTGAGTATAATATAATGTCATTCTCGTAACATACTTCTTATTCTTGTAAATGGTCTTAGAATAAATTTGCCAAGTCGATAAGCTTTTGTCTCACGAAGTCTTTTTATTTCACTCTCCAACGATTCAATGTTTTCTTTTTGTGATATAATTTGTGAATTCATGTAGATGATATTTGGAAGCATCTCTTCATATCTTTCCTTATGGTTCATGACTATTTGTTGAGTTAATAACCGCATAGTTTGCTCTGGTATTCTTCTTACCATCGATTGATTTCTAATTCTGTAGTAAAAACAAATCTCAGGAATTCTGTACACGAAATCTGATTCATCTAATAATGAAATCCAAAAGTCCCAATCTTCGAGGCCGTGAATCATATTCTCGTTGTATCCACTTGATTTATTATAGTCAATTCTTTTGAAAATCGAGGAGCAAAAAATTATATTTTCAAACAGCAAAGCATTATAATTATAATCAGGCAAATTCCATTCACCTATTTGTTCTCCAAATAACGCTGCTTTGCAATATACCAATTTGGTATCAGGGAAATGTTGAAAATATTGTATGGCTTTTTCTAAATAATCCTTGCCAATTAAATCATCCGCATCCAATGGTAAAATAAACTCACCTGAGCTGCTTTTTATTCCGGCATTACGAGCCGAAGATAGACCTCCATTTTCTTTAAAGAGATATTTGAAACGCTTGTCCTTTTCACAATATTGGGTTGCAACCTCTTCGGTGTTGTCAGGGCTTCCATCGTTTACAATAATACATTCCCAATGAGGATAGGTTTGTGCCAGTATTGAGTCTAACGCTTCAGGTAGGTATTGTGCCTGATTGTAGCAAGGAACGATGATGGATACTAATGAGTTCATTTTGCTTATATTTCTTTTTCAGACAGATTATCTATTTTTGAGAATACGTATCCATGTTGGTACCCAGCAGGAAATAGTTTCCAATGTTTCTCTGTATTCAAAAAATATAATGGAGAGGCATTGTCAACTTCAAATTTTAAGGCCTCTTCAATGTAGGAATCAGTAATAATTTTGTTTTGAGAAATCTTAAAGTATATCGAAGCGAAATAATTACCTTTTTTCAATAGCAATTCATGCATGTCAGCATTTATAAGTTTTTTTTGTTTTGGAGCGAGAGCTATTGTGTAGTTTTGAAATTCATTTCCGAAACAAGTTACAGGTTCTCCTTGTCCTGTTTTAATTTCGATGTTAAATTCAACATTGCATTTTTCTTCTGAGTTATTTGTAATTTGGAATTGACATTCAATGGGATATCCTTGTTGAAAGAGATCGGCTTCATTACCCTTTTGCGAGATTTTGAAATCTAAAACTTCAAACAATCCGTCTGCTAATTGGATTTTTCTTGTTTTGTTTATATTTGTTGCGTTTGTTTTGTTCAAGTAATTGGAAATTACATCGGATGTTGTTCCATCTTCATAAATGGACCCGTTTTGTAATAAGATGGCTCGTGAACACAAACTTGCTATTGCTCCCATATTATGGCTCACAAACAACACGGTACGTCCATCGCCGTGGGAGATGTTTTGCATTTTGCCGATAGCTTTCTTTTGGAATTCGGCATCGCCTACAGCGAGTACTTCGTCCACCACGAGGATTTCAGGTTCAAGAAAGGCGGCTACGGCAAAGCCCAATCGCACCGTCATGCCGCTGGAGTAGCGTTTCACGGGCGTGTCGATGTAGCGTTCCACACCGGCAAAATCGACAATCTCGTCAAACTTGCGGGTAATCTCGGCGCGGGTCATGCCCATGATGGCACCGTTCATGTAGATGTTTTCGCGTCCCGTCATCTCGGGATGAAAGCCGGTGCCGATCTCAAGCAGCGAGGCAATGCGTCCTTTGGCTTTGATGGTGCCGGTGGTGGGAGCGGTCACTTTGGAGAGAATCTTGAGCAAGGTGCTTTTGCCGGCGCCGTTTTTGCCGATGATGCCCACCACGTCGCCCTGTTCCACCTCGAAGTTAATGTCGCGCAATGCCCACACATAGTCGCTGTCGGCTTTGGTGGAGCGGTCGTTCACGGAGCCGATTGTCAGGTATGGGTCTTCCTTGCCGCGAATGGCTGTCTGCCACCATCGGTTGAGGTCGTGGCTCAGTGTCCGTGTGGAAACCAATCCGAGACGGTATTGCTTGGAGATATTTTCAAATTTTATAGCGGTCGGCATGTAGTGGATAGTGTAAAGTTTATAGTGTAAGGTGTAATGGATTAACCGTTTAATCGTTTTTGGTATGCATTTTTCAATGCACTTAATTTTATGGCAACTTTATCGACTGCCAATTTTTGGGATTCAAATTGTTCTTTGGTTATATAATCTAAATCCAATGCAAGATAAAATTGACAATAAACTTCCATAAGTGATCCATAGGCTATTTCAATAAATCGTATTTTTTCTTTATCTGTCATTCTGGAAGTACCTTCAGCAATATTTGAAGCAATTGAAACAGAGGCTCTTTGTATTTGAGAGCATAATCCATATTTTTCGTGTTCAGGCATAGTCCTTGTTAAAGTATAAACATCGGCTACTAATTTACGAGCATCTTTCCATACTTCTAAATTTTCAAAACTATATTGATGTCCCATGTTGTTCTATTTTATTAAATTTTACATCTTACACTCTCCACCCTACACTTTGTCTTACCCTTTCCTTCCTAAATTTTATTTTACACGCTCCTCTTTACACCTTACACTCTACACCTTACACTTTTCTAAACAGTGTCCATAAACGAGCGTTCCACTTTGTTGAAGACGATGATGCCTATGGCAAGGATGACGAGCATAAAAACAAAACTGTAGGCTAACATGCCCCAACTGAATACGCCGGCTCCAAGGGTGCTGTATTTAAAAGTTTCGATGACGGAAGTGAGCGGGTTCAGCGCCATGATCCATTGCCGGTGTGGCGACATCATGTTGAGGGGGTAAATCACCGGCGTGGCATACATCCAAAGTTGCACTACAAAACCAAAGAGGAGTGTCAGGTCACGGTACTTGGTAGTTAACGACGAGATGAGGATGCCAAAACCCAACGACAAGCCTGCCATGATGAGCAACAGCACGGGAAAAAGCAGCAGCGTGGCATTGGGATGAATGGGTGTTCCGATGAAGAGATAGTAGAGATAAACCAGCAGAAACAAGCCTAATTGAATGGCTAGCCGAATTAGGCTGGAGGTGATGGTGGACAATGGCACGATAAGGCGCGGAAAATAGACTTTGCCAAAAATGGAGGCATTGTTTGTAAAGGTGGATGAGGTGCGATTCAGGCATTCGGAAAAATAATTCCACATGGAGATGCCGGCTAAGTAGAACAGCGGTTGGGGCAAGCCGTCGGTGGAGATGTGGGCAATCCCTCCAAAAACAATCATGTACATGATGGTGGTGATGGCCGGTTGAATGATGAACCAAAGCGGCCCTAAAATGGTCTGCTTGTAGGAAGTGGTGATATCGCGTTTCACAAACATGTACCACAAGTCACGATAACGCCACACGGCTTTCAGATCAATGTCGAGGAGGTGTCCTTTGGGCTTGATGACGGTAGTCCATTCCGTTTCCGTTTCTTTGTTAAAGCTCATAATGAGAGAGATGATCATCTGTTTTGAATGACAAAGATAGCTAAAATGGACCACTCCTTCAACGGGGATCTGTAAAAATTGTCGGGATGGCTGATTCATTTGTTTCGTTTTCAATTTTTTAGCACCCATGTTTGTCTATGCATCAGATCTTTTGTGTTTCCGTTACCTCGGGCTGCTTCAGGTTGCTAAACCCTTTGGCAGGTTCTGAAATGGTTACGATCCTACAGGTTGGATCCCTTTGAACATTCTGTATGGATGATGTATGCAAAGTGCATGCATCAACTTTCGCAAGCAGATATGGATGGGATCGTCAAACATGTACCAATAAATATAAAAATCTATCGGTTTCTGATCTTTTTGACGTAGGGCAAAATTTTTGAATGACACAACTTTTTTAGTCTAACTTTGTGCCAATACTTTGTGTTGCTTTGTGTAATAGCTTTGACACAAAAAACACACTCTAATTAAGGATGATACAGAAGAAAATGAATGGCTATTTCTTTTTAGAGGTCAAAGAAGATATAACCAAAAGTGCTTTACCTTTGCATTGAAATTGATCCATTACAAGGTAAATCATGACTACAACCATTTGGAATAAAAATTTTATTTTGTTGACGCTTTCCAATTTTTTGATGTGTGTGACCTATTATGCGCTCATTTCAACGCTGCCTGTTTATCTTTCGGTTTATCTTCACGCCGATAACAGCTCCATTGGGTTGGTGTTGGCTATTTATACCGTTGCCTCGGTGACGGTGCGTCCTTTTTCCGGTTATGTGTTGGATCAATTTAACCGAAAAATGATTTTTTTGGCAGCTTTGTTGTTGTACACCATCGTGTTCTTGGGGTATCTTGTTGCAGTTTCCATCTTGTTTATCACCTTGTTGCGTTTTGCACAAGGGCTTGGGTGGGGTATTTCCACCATTTCGGGTGCTACCATGGCGGTTGATCAAATGCCTGTTAACAAACGGGGCGAAGGGATTGGGTATTATTCTTTATCCACTACGTTAGGCATGTCGGTTGGTCCGTTGATTGGTCTTTTCCTTGCCCGTCAATGGAATTATCACAGCATGTTTTGGGGCCTTTTCCTCATCGGATTCTTGGGATTTTTGAGTGGATATGCCGTCCAGTCGGATCATCGTCCGATGCGGCAGGAATCCCTTCATTCATTGAATTGGGACACGCTTTTTTATCCTAAAGCTGTGGCTTCGTCGTTCAACCTGTTGATTGTCATGATGGCTTATGGCGGATTGCTCTCTTTTGTTGCGTTGTACGGCCATGTTTTGGGAGTGCAAAACACTTCTTGGTTTTTCTTTATTTTTGCCTTCGGGATTGCCATGGCACGGATCACGGTGGGAAAAGTGTTCGATCAAAACGGTCCGGGAACGATCATGACATTTTGTTTGCTGCTCGATGTGTCGGGCTTTTTGTTGTTGGCGTTATGGAAGATACCGATGGGCTATTTTCTCTCTGCTTTGATCATTGGGTTTGGAAACGGAGTTGTTTTTCCGGTGTTTCAGACGATGGTCAACAATCTGGCTGATTCGTTTCATCGTGGTGCTGCCAATTCGACGCTCTACACTGCATTGGATCTGGGCATGGGAAGTGGCATGATGCTCGTTGGATTGGTATCCAGTCACACTTCGCTCTCAGCGGCTTTCATCCTTTGTGCCTTGCTTTGTCTGATCGGATTGTTTTATTTTCGCGGCATCGTCCTAAGCGATTACAACAAACAAATGGTAAAACTATAAAAAGTGAACAAAAATATAAACTGTTTCATGTGCTCCTTTTTCGTGCGACAGATTTTCAATTGACTTATTTTTTCTCTTTTTACGTAAATATGTTGGCTATTGCAAAAAAAGAGAAGTAAGTCATTATATCTTGAGAACAATTTTTTATCTTTGTTCCTGTGCTTTTTGAGGAGTTTTTAAAATTGTTATTTAGTTTGTTGAGGTATGTTTTCGGTCATTATTCCACTTTACAATAAAGCCGCTTATATTGAAAAAGCGTTGAGATCAGTACTCAATCAATCGTTTCACGATTTTGAAGTGATCATTGTGAATGATGGTTCCACAGATAATGGCGTTTTGATGGTGGATTATTTTTTGCGTTCACAACAACAGGAAGGGAATCTTTCGGTGAAGGAGCATGTTCGCATTATCAATCAGTCAAATATGGGAGCAGCCACGGCACGCAACAACGGGGTCAAGGCTGCCAAATATGAGTTCATTGCTTTTTTGGATGCCGACGATTGGTGGCATAAACACTACCTGGCCGAGATGAAGCAATTGATCGATGCTTATCCCGATGCTACGCTTTACGGGTCATCGTATTACCAGGTGAAGCACGGCCGTCAAACTCAAGCAACAATAGGCGTTCCTCCTGATTTTAAGATGGGCAACCTGGATTATTGTCGAGTCTATGCCAAGACCTTGTGCATGCCAATTTCGACCAGTGCTGCCGTTATTCGCAAGTCCATCTTTATGGAAGAAAAGGGGTTCAAACCAGCGTTGAAACTGGGAGAAGATTTTGATTTGTGGATCAGGTTGGCGCTCCATCATCAAGTGGCCTTTCTGAATAAACCACTGGCTTATTACAATCATGATGTGGATGGATTGTCGCGCGGGGTTCGCTCAACACTTTATCTGCCTGAGGAACATTATATTTTCAATCTGGGTTATTTGGAATCGTTCGAACGTCATAATGAACCGTTAAAAATCCTCCTGGATGCGTTGAGGGTCTATGTACTGATGCCTTATTACCTTAACAAATTAACGCGGGATGCTGCTTTAATCGAATTGGCAAAAGTGGACTGGAGCCGTCAACCGCTCAGGGAACGAATTCGTTACCGTTCGCCCATTGGTTTGTTGCAGCTTCAGCAACGGGTGATGCAGTTTGGCTCCAAGGCAAAACAGGCGATTAAACACGGGCTCTTTTCTTGATAATCCTGTTAAGGTGTCATCGTTGATCCACAAACCAATGATGAAAAATTAAGTTTGTTGCTTATTCTTTTTTTTTGAACTGAACATTGTTGAATAGAAGATCCAAAAAAATAAAGCCTTTGAGCGTGGCTTTTATGCTGGGCTCGCTCAACCGTGGGGGAACTGAAACGCTCGTGCGTGATGTTTTGCGTCATCGCTCATCGGTTGCTTTTAATATGATCGGCATCTATCGGAAAGAGGGGCAATTGTCCGATGATTACCGTGCTACGCTGGTGCCCCTCTTCAAGCTGCGCCCTAAACATCTCTTGGATCTTGGTTACTTGTGGCATCTTCGTCGGCTTATTCGTTCTAACCAATTAACATTACTCCATGCACAACAACCGTTGGACGCCCTTTTTGCAAGGCTTGCTTCGCTTGGAATGCCTGTGAAGGTGGTTTTGACGCTTCACGGTTACGATACGGGGTTTCATTGCTTGGATCGTTTTTTGCTCCGCCTGGCTTTGAGGGTTTCGCATTTCATTCTTTGTGTGAGCAATACGCAACATACTTATTATCAAAAACGATATGCACTTTTGCCTTCCAAAGTGCATACTTTGTACAACGGCATCTCTTTTGATAAGTTGGATCAGCCCAAACCGAGCAACATTCGGCAGGAGTTGCATCTTCCTCAAGATGGCTTGTTGCTTGGCAGCGTCGGTAATTTTGTTTCAGTGAGGGATCAAATGACGCTTTGCCGCTTTGCGAAACGACTTCATGAAGCAAAAGTTGACTTTCGGTTTTTGTTTGTCGGAGCCAAAAGCAGCACGGAGCCCGAACGGTTTGACGCGTGTGTTCGCTTTTGTGCTGACAACGGATTGCAGTCAAAGGTTTTTTTCTTGGGCTCTCGCAATGATGTCCCGTCGATACTGCATCAACTCGATGCTTTTCTCTATGCCAGCGATCACGACACGTTTGGCATTGCCGTGATTGAAGCCATGGCTGCTGCTCTTCCCGTCTTTGTGAATGAGTGGGATGTGATGAAGGAAATGACGGATGGCGGTCGATACGCAACACTCTATCAAACCGCGCGGGAAGAGGATCTGCTGAACGTGTTCAACGATTTCATCATGCATCCGGAACCATACCGACAAAAAGCCATTGAAGCTGCTGAATGGGTACGATCGAAATACAGCATTCAAGCCCACTTGAAAACCTTGGAGTCACTCTACGTGAAGTGCTTAAAAGCATAAGGTGATGTGAACAATGCTTCATGCAAATAATTGTTCCCTGATTTTTATTAGATAATACATTATGATTGAAAATCAACAACCTCCCAAATTAATTTGTCTGACACCGGTTAAAAATGAAGCTTGGTGTTTGGACGTTTTTTTGCAATGCACCAGTTTATGGGCTGATTATATCATCATTGCCGATCAGGGATCCACGGATGGCAGTAGGGAAATTGCTTTGAAGTATCCAAAAGTCATTTTGTTGGAGAATGATGGAAATGGCTTAGATGAACCATATCGACAAAAAATATTATTTGAAGAAGCCCGCAAAATTAAAGGGAATCGGATTATTTTTGCATTAGATGCTGATGAATTGTTTACAGGCAATTTTATAAATACTTCTGACTGGGAAACCATTACAACATTCAAAGCCGGTAATGTATTTGTATTTCATTGGGCAACAGTTGAAACAGATCAAATTCATTATTGGGAACCTCAAAAATGGTTTCAGTGGGCATTTCATGATGATGGAACTCAACCAATTCAATCAGGTTATATTCATGTTGCCCGTGTTCCTTGGCCTGAAAATGTACCAGCAACGGAAATTTGTATAAAAGATTTTCAAGTTTTACATTTAGTTCTCGTTAATTGGCAAAGAATGCTTAGTAAGGAAAGGTTTTATGCTTTCGTGATTCGTGTCAATGAACCTAAGAAAAGTGTCATTTCTTTGAATCGACAATATGCTTATTTTGACAATTCAGCTGAAAAGAAGTTGCCAATTCCGAACTATTTTCTTGACTTTTATAAGCAAAATGGCATTGATGTGTTTGGTAGTTTGGTTTTGAATGAATCATTTTTCTGGTTTGATGAACAAATACTGAACTATTTTGATCAATATGGAGTTGAAAAATTTAAATATTTAGACATGTGGGATGCTTCTTGGGTTAAAAAGATGCAGGAGCATCGTCCTTTCAAAGTTCCCAAAACAATTCTTTCTCAATTATTGTTCATGTATTTACGCGCCACTCATAGATATCGTAGCAGATTAATCATTAGGGCTTTTGACAAAATACTCAAACAGATTATCTGATTCATCTATGCCTCGCAGTGTCATGTATCGATTGATTCAAATGATCTCTTTTTTGAACTAAAAGATCATTTTATCGTCAAATAAAAAAATAGAGGGGAGTTGCGAGAAGAGATCTTTGTGAATGATAAAGTAACCATTTATAGCCGTGTAACTCGCATCACGCCTTTAATCATTTCGAGTTTTCTGATCAACGATGTCAATTGGTTGGTGTCATTGACCATGACCGAAATGGTTCCTTCGAAAAATGTTTCATGCGAATTGACGCTGATGGAGCGTAATTGAACGTTTTTTTCCTTGGATAAAATGGATGTGACATTGTTAACAATCCCAATATCGTCGTTTCCGATGATTTGCAGGGTAGCGGGATCGAACTTGCCGGATTTGCCGCTCCATTTGACTTCAATGATGCGGTAGCCGAATCGTTCTTTGAGCTGTTGTGCATTGGGACAGTTGGTGCGGTGAATCTTTATGCCTCCCGAAACGGACACGAACCCAAACACCGGATCACCGAAAATGGGATTGCAGCATTTTGCAAACGAGTATTGTACGTTGCGAACGTCATTCCCAATGATCAACACATCATGTTCGGAAGTGATCTTTTCCAGATCGGTTTGTTTGGTGAAATGTTCAACGCTCCGTATGGTTGTCAGATCTGCTTCATCCACGATATGTTTGTTCATCTCCTGCAGTTCGTCGCAAATCTCCACCACATCTAATTGATTGAACGAAATGGCTTGATAAAACTCTGAAACAAATTTAAAGCCGTGTTTACGTGCCAGAACGGTGATTTGTGATTCGTCAAACTCTATCTTACGGTTCTTCATTCGTCGTTGCAACGCCTCTCTTCCCAAATCGGATGCTTTGTTTTCCTGTTCCTTGATCGACTGTTTGATTTTAGCTCGTGCCTTTGATGTAACGGCAATGTTGAGCCAGTCACGTTTTGGGGTTTGATTGGGCGATGTCAGGATTTCAATTTGATCACCATTGTGCAAAACATATCGTATGGGAACGTTACGCCCGCCCACTTTGGCTCCTACGCATCGACTTCCCAGATTGGTATGAATGGCAAATGCAAAGTCGAGCACGGTGGCTCCTTTTTTCAGTTTGAACAAATCGCCGTTGGGTGTAAATACAAACACGTCGTCATCATACAAATTCAGCTTAAAGGTATCAACCGCTTCTGTGGCGTTCAGCTCAGGGTTTTCGAGAACGTTGCGGATGTTTTTCAACCATTGATCCATGCTGTCCGATTCGCTTTTGATGCCTTTGTATTTCCAGTGTGCTGCCACCCCTTTTTCGGCAATCTCGTCCATCCGTCGTGAGCGAATTTGCACTTCCACCCATCGGCCTTTAGGCCCCATCACGGTGATGTGCAACGATTCATATCCGTTGGATTTGGGGATGGAAAGCCAGTCGCGCAATCGTTTGGGGTTGGGCGTGTACATGTCCGTGACAATAGAATAAATCTGCCAACAGGCTAATTTTTCGGCTTCAACCGGGGTGTCTAAAATAATGCGGATAGCAAACAAATCGTAAATGGACTCAAACGAAGTGTTTTGTTTCTTCATTTTGTTCCAAATGGAATGAATGGATTTGGTGCGACCTTTGATGTCAAAATCGAAACCGGCCAGTTCGATGCGTTTCTTGACAGGCTCAATGAATGATTGAATGTATGCTTCGCGCGATCGTTTGGTTTCATTGAGTTTTTGGGCAATATCGTAATAGACTTCAGGATGTTCGTATTTCAGAGTCAAATCCTCCAATTCCGTTTTGATGGCATAAAGTCCCAACCTATGAGCCAAAGGGGCATAGAGATGAGCCACTTCGGTCACCACTTTGGACTGAACTTCTGCATCGAGCAGTTTGAGATGACGCATCATATCGAGCCGATCGGCAAGCATGATGAGGATGACCCGAATATCTTCGGCAAAGGCAAGCAATAAGCGTCTGAAATTTTCACTGTCGATGGAAATGTTACGTTCATAAAGGGTGTGAGCGCGATTCAATCCCTGTACAATGACCGATACCGATTCGCCAAATTGTTTTTCAATCTCTTCAATAACAAAATCACCCGAAAGGACACCGTCGTACAAAATGGTGCCTAACACAGACGAACGTCCAAGCATGAATTCATTGACCAACAATTTTACAATGCGTAAATTGCGCATCAAAGTTCGATATGAATCTTCGCCGGGATGCTTCCTGAAGGCTTGTGTGATCCAATTGCGCAGTATTGTCAATTCATGCGGTTTTAGCTTTGAAGAAACGCTCCGAAGGGTGTCCCGATAAAGCGTAAGCATTTCTTGCCGTTTTGAATCGCTTAATTGCCATTCAGTGTTCATGGTTCAAGTGAATGATGGAATGCTTTCTTTTGCCGTGACGGAAGTTTACGTTTCAACATCCATCGTTGGCTGAGAAGGTCATGTTTGTATTGGGGCTCTTTTTATTTTCTTCTTGGAGTCTTTACGATTCCCTATTGTAAAGATACGTATTGGCTTGCCTTGCGGGAGTCAACAAAATATCGTTGATGTTTACGTGAGGCGGACGGGTAATGATAAACTCCACCGCATCGGCAATGTCTTCGGCGTTCAATGGCACGATACCTTTGTAAACAGCATTCGCTTTTTCCTGATCGCCGTGATAGCGCACCAATGAAAATTCCGTTTCGGCTGCTCCCGGTGAAATGGAACTTACTTTGATGTTTTCTTTCAGTAAGTCGATGCGCATCCCTTTGGTAAGGGCGTTCACGGCATGTTTGGTAGCACAATAAACGTTGCCCGTGGGATAGACTTCGACACCGGCGATGGATGAAATGTTGATAATATGGCCGCCTTTGCGTTTTACCATCAGCGGAATGATGTAACGGCTGATGTAGAGCAATCCTTTCACATTGGTATCAATCATACGTTCCCAATCTTCAAAATCGCCCTCCTGAATGGGCGTTGTTCCTGCAGCCAAACCGGCATTGTTGATCAACAGGTGAATTTCCCGCCAACGTTCCGGCAATGAATCTACCGCTTCTTGACAAGCTTTTCGATCGCGCACGTCAAAACAAAGCGGCAGGACATCAATGCCGTAGTGTGCCTGAATGTCTTCCTTTGCTGCTTGCAAACGGTCACAACGTCGGCCGGTGATGATGATATCATATTCTAAAGAGGCCAATCGATGAGCAATGGCCAATCCAAATCCGGAGGTTGCTCCGGTAATAAACGCTATTTTGGTACTCATAATGAATGAGGTTAAGGGTTATTGTTTTTGTGTGATGCGTTGCCTACATAATGGTTCAACGGTAGATAACAAAGATACAACTTTGACGCTTCTTTTGTCAATACATCCAGGTTAAACATGTCCGACGATTCGGTAATGTCCTTCAGTTCCCCGTTTTTGAATTTGATTTTTATACCTTCCTCATCGGGAGCATAGGTTTCGTTTGAAACTTTTTCTTCTGCCCAAAAATAATGGGCTTCATGAGCCGATATCTGAAAAAAATCCATGTATCGATGTTCCATTTCATCCACCTCCTTGTCCGTCATGGTACGGTTTAATACGTTTATTTTGAATAGCCTACGATTGATAAAAGCATCGCTCAGCGTGGCTAACACCGTATCCGCATCGGACATCCACACTTTGATCGCCGAAACAATGTCGCTGTCATCCAGTCCGGCATAATGGCGCAAAACTTCCGGCGATCGATAGAAATCTTCTTTTTGAATGGGTTGATTCAAGAAAAATTGCAGCGATGGAGAGCCAAAAAGTGGATGTCCCCCAAGGGCTAATTCTTTAGCCCGCATCAGAATGTGAATGAGCAATTGTTCGGCCGCAATGGAGGTTTTGTGCAAATAGACCTGCCAATACATCAATCGACGTGCCAGCAGAAATTTTTCAATGGAATAAACACCCTTTTCCTGAATCACCAATCGTCCTTCATGCAAGTCAAGCATGCGAATGATTTGTGCTGAACCGATCGACCCTTCGGTGACACCTGCATAAAAGCTATCGCGGCGCAGATAGTCCAGTCGATCCATATCCAATTGTCCCGAAATCAATTGATGAAGAAAGTATTTCGGATAGGTTCCTTTGAAAATGGATATAGCCATGGGAAGGCAGGCATCCATTTCACGACGGATCTCCTCCATCATCAGTGTGGAAATTTCTTCATGCGATATGCCTGAAACCAAGCTATTTTCCAACACGTGCGAAAATGGAGCATGTCCGATGTCGTGCATTAAAATGGCTGCCAGAGCAGCTTCTTCTTCATCGGCTCGAATGTCGGCGCCCATCCATCGTAACTGTCGGATGGCTTCTCCCATCAAATACATGGCTCCGAGTGAGTGTTGAAAACGAGTGTGTTGCGTTCCGGGATAAACAAACGACGAAAGCCCTAATTGTTTGATGCGGGTCAACCGTTGCATGTAGGGATGTTGAATGATGTCGTAAAGCGTTTCGGTTGGGATGGAAATAAAACCGAACACCGGATCGTTGATAATCTTGCGTTTTTTTGTCTGCATGTTGATCCTTTTCTAATTGGTTGTCGAATGGTTGCCGTCGCGTGAGGCAACATAGCCGCGCCATCGCTCAATAAGCGCCTGCATGTCGTTTGGTAATTCACTGTCAAAATAGAGTGTTTCTCCCGTTCGTGGGTGCACAAATCCTAATGTTTTGGCGTGCAAGGCCTGGCGTGGACAAATCTCAAAACAGTGGTGCACAAATTGTTTGTATTTGGCAAATGGCGTTCCGCGAAGAATTTCGTTCCCTCCGTATCGTTGATCGTTAAACAATGGATGTCCTATGTATTTCATGTGGGCACGGATTTGATGTGTTCTGCCAGTTTCGAGACGGCATTCCACCAGCGACACATAACCGAATGATTCCAAAACCCGATAGTGTGTAACGGCACTTTTCCCGTGTTCTCCATACGGATAAACGGTCATCATCTGTCGATCTTTTGCGCTGCGTCCGATATGACCTTCAATCGTACCTTCGTTCGGGTCGGGAACACCCCATAACAGCGCTTGATAAAGCCGCTTGGTCGTTTTGTGAAAAAATTGTTCGGCCAATTTTGTTTTGGCCGTTTCATTTTTGGCAATGACCAACAAACCTGAAGTATCTTTGTCAATGCGATGTACCAGTCCTAATCGCGGATCGTTGGCATCGAAAGCAGGATGATCTTTGAAATAATAAGCGAGTGCATTAAGCAGCGTGCCGTGATAATTGCCGTGTCCCGGATGCACCACCAGTCCTGCGGGTTTGTTGATCACCATCAGATCGGGATCTTCGTACACAATGTGCAATGGAATGGGTTCTGGCGTGATAACGACTTCGTGAGGAGGATAGGTCATCACAATGGTGATCACTTCGCCAGGTTTTACCCGATAATTGGCTTTGACGGCTTGACCATTGACCAAAACAGTGCCCGCAGCGGCCGCTTCTTGAATCCGATTACGGGAAACATGCTGAATGCGATCAAAGAGGAATTTGTCAATGCGCAGTGGCGTTTGTCCCTTGTCAACCTCAAAACGAAAATGCTCAAACAGTTCCTGTTCGACTGTTTCGTCATTGAGATCCATGGCATCTTCAGTCTCGTTTTCCATCCATGACATCATTGCAAGCTGGTTTTACATTCTTTTTTAGAAGAACTTCTCAATGTCTTTCTTCTTTTTTGCTTTCTGCTCTTTTTTGTTGGTCGTGGAGTCAGGATTTGAGGTGGCGGGTTGAGCTCTTGTCAACCAAATGGTAACCGCATTTCCCGCCGGAATGGAATCACCGGCGGCAGGCAGTTGTTTGTTAACCACAAAATTGGCTTTGTCGGCATCGGAAGTTGGCTGCTCACTGAAATTGATTGCGCCAAGTGTAAGCATATCGTTGTTTATCAATGAAGTAGCTTCTTGTAGGTTCATATTGGTTAAATCGGGCATGACGAGCATTCCGTCCGACGGCAAGGCTTTTCGGCCAACCACCAACGTCACCATGCTGCCTGCCGGAATGGATTGTCCTGGAGCTAAAATGCGTCCCTGATATTTCAAATCCTTCACCAGATTGCTGAACTCGGAAGGAACATATTCCACGTTGACCACATGCAATCCCATGTTTTCCAAAAGCGCTTGAGCAGGCCGCAACGAAAGATCGCGCACATCGGGAATGGGAATGCCCGGCGGAGTTCGCGCATTGATGGTGATGTAAACATCGCGATAACTTTTCACGAACGATCCCGGCGTAGGTTGTTGTTCTACCACAATGCCGGGTTTTTTGTCGGGTTGAAACACCGAATCGATGATCTGATAATGCAACTCTTCATTGCCCAAAAGGTTGGAAGCGTCATTCAAGGTTAATCCCACTAAATTGGGGACTTGCAATGCTTCGCCGTGATGGGTGTAGATGTTGAGCCAAAAGAGCGTCAACAAAAAAAGGGCTACTAAAATGGAAAATGCCAGAAAAAGATTTTTCAGCAAGATGTTATGCGTAAAGAAATGTAAAAATCGGGAAAATTCTTTTTTATTCATGTTGTTTCGACCAAGAAATAAGGATGAATTCTGCATACAAAAGTAACCATTTTTTCGGACTTATGTTGGTTTATTTAATTTTGGAATTTATTGTGTATGTTTGTAACCTATTTTGGATCATCAAGTCATCTTTTCAGATTTTTTTTTGTCGAAACATGCCGTGGATTGAATGTGGAATGCCGTGTTTCCTTTTGGCAGACTCAAATTGTTTGATCATAAATGAAACGAGCCATAAAAATAGCTTATGTTCAAGAAAATGACTATTTGGCGAGTTCCAGACATCCTTAGCATTTAAAAATTAAAATAGACGTATGAAGTATCATTTGAGTTTTGTCCTTTTGATCGTTTTCTGATTCGTTTTTCCGACTCCTTTCTCGTTTTCGGAAGCTTTGAGGTCGGGTTCTAGTATTGATTTTTGTTGTGTAACCTTTTTATCTAACTTTCAATTTATTTTACTATGCGCCGTTTTGCTGTCATCGTTGCGGGAGGAAAAGGGATTCGCATGAATTCACCCATTCCGAAACAATTCATCGAGTTAAGGGGTAAACCTGTGTTAATGAGATCCATTGAGGCTTTTGCCGATTTTGATCGTGACATTGCCTTGTTTGTGGTGATTCCGGCTGATCATTTTAATACATGGTACGATTTGTGCGATCAACATCATTTCAATGTGCCACACCATTTGGTTGAAGGCGGCAATACCCGTTTCGAATCGGTGTCTCATGCCCTCGATTTGATTCATCAGGAAGGCGTTGTTGCGGTGCATGACGGGGTCAGGCCGTTGGTGAGCAGAGCTTTAATTCAGCGGTGTTACGAAACGGCAGAAAAAATGGGATCAGCCATCCCGACGCGTCCCATCGTGGAATCGCTTCGACAGCGCACGCCGCATGGAAAAACCATGGGTGTTGATCGCGCCGATTATTTCATTGTGCAAACGCCTCAAGTGTTTAATTCTATCATTCTCAAAGCTGCATATCGTCAACAGGAACCCGTAAACTATTCGGATGATGCTTCGCTGATTGATCATTTTGGCATTGCCGTCAACTTGGTGGAAGGCGAACGTCGTAACATTAAAATTACCGATCCGATTGATTTGAAAGTGGCCGAATGGGTTTTGTCCAACGACGAAAAAGGCCTTTAATGCTTTGTCACGGTTTAAATCATTCGAGCATTGATGTGAAGGAAAAGGATCAAAACAAATGATTTTTTAGGAATGGTTGATCTCAATTCGGAAGATATCCAGTTTATTCCAGGCATTGGACCAAAACGTGCCGAATTGTTTCGACATGAGTTAAAGATCCAGACCGTTGAAGATCTTCTTTATTATTTCCCTTATAAATACATTGATCGAAGTCGGTTTTACACCATTGCCGAGATTGAAAGTGATGCAGGTTTTGTTCAGCTCAAAGGGAAAATTGTTCGTTTTGATCAACAGGGAAGTGGACGACAGCAGCGCCTGACGGCTCGGTTTGTGGATAACACGGGAAGCATCGAATTGATTTGGTTTCAGGGCATTCAATACATTCTGAAGCAATACAAAATTGACACGCCTTATGTGGTGTTTGGCAAGCCGACCCTTTTCAACGGTCGTTTTTCGATCGCTCATCCCGAAATAGACTCTCCGGAGCAAAATCCGTTGCAGGCCAGCCTTGTTTTACAAGGTTACTACGGGACAACTGAAAAAATGAAATTAAATTTTCTGAATTCAAAGGTGATTCAGAAAATCATTTTCACGCTGCTTCATGCTTTGTCATCTCCCATTCCTGAGACGTTGCCGGCGTATCTGATTCAAAAGTATCATTTAATGCCATTGCATGAAGCAGTCAGCACCATGCATTTCCCTTTGAACAATCATCGGCTTGCCAAAGCACGTCAGCGGCTGAAGTTTGAAGAGTTGTTTTACATCCAGCTTTCTTTGTTGCGTTTGGCAAAACAGCGGGAAATCCAATCCAAAGGATATGTTTTTGAACACATTGGAGCGGCCTTTAACGAGTTTTATCATCATTATCTACCGTTTGAGTTGACTTCGGCTCAAAAAAAGGTCATTCGTGAAATTCGGGCTGATGTGGGTAGCGGGCATCAGATGAACCGCCTTCTTCAGGGCGATGTGGGCAGCGGCAAAACTTTGGTGGCATTGATGGCCATGCTCATGGCTGTTGATAATGGTTTTCAAGCCTGTTTGATGGCGCCCACCGAAATATTGGCTACACAGCATTATGAAACCATCTCCCGTTTGTTGAACGGCATGAGTGTGACGGTCGGTTTATTGACAGGCTCAACACGAAAATCAGATCGGGTGCTTCTCCATGAACAGCTTCGAAACGGGCAACTGCATTTGCTCATTGGTACTCATGCGCTGCTCGAAGATGAGGTGCAGTTTGCCAATGTAGGACTGGTCGTCATTGATGAGCAACATCGGTTTGGCGTGGCTCAACGTGCCAGGATGTGGAATAAAAACGAACAGTCGCCTCATATTTTGGTCATGACGGCTACTCCAATTCCCCGCACGTTGGCAATGACACTCTACGGTGATTTGGACGTGTCGGTCATTGATGAATTGCCTCCCGGACGAAAAGCAGTGCAGACGGTTCATTACTATGAACAAAAACGCGAAGCGGTTTATCGTTTTATTTTAAAAGAATTGGCTTTGGGGCGTCAAATCTATGTGGTGTATCCTTTGATTGAAGAATCAGAAAAATTGGATTTCCAAAATCTTACCGATGGTTTTAATGCCATGAAAAAACGATTTCCATGTTTTGAAGTAGGGATGGTACACGGAAGAATGAGCTCGGCGGAAAAAGACGAGGCCATGAATCGATTTATTTCAGCCCAAACCAATATTTTGGTAGCCACTACAGTGATTGAAGTTGGCGTGAACGTCCCGAATGCTACGGTTATGATCATTGAAAGTGCCCATCGTTTCGGACTTAGTCAATTGCATCAGTTGCGCGGCAGGGTAGGAAGAGGAAGTGATCAATCATATTGCATTTTGCTGACACCTTTTGAATTGAGCAAAGAAACGCGCAAACGCATGGAAATCATGATGCGTACCAATGATGGCTTTGAAATTGCCGAAGCCGATTTGAAATTGCGCGGACCCGGCGATTTGGAAGGAACACAACAAAGCGGCATCCCTTTCACTTTGCGCGTGGCCAATTTGGCCAAAGATCAACAAATGCTCCAATTTGCCCGCACCATAGCACGGGATCTCTTGGATGAAGATCCAATGCTGAAGCGTCCCGAACATGCTATTTTAAAACAACAACTCCAAAAAAAGCACAAAAAAACCATCGATTGGAAAAAAATCAGCTAAAAAATCACACAAAAATTTGGTTGTGTCATTTTTTATTTCTTACTTTGACATTAAATTGATTTTTAGACACACACAACTGTATGCAGAAAACACTTATTTTATTGAAACCGAGTACAATAGAAAGAGGATTAGTAGGAGAAATTATTACAAGACTTGAGAAAAAGGGGTTGCTTATCGTAGGCTTAAAAATGGTTCAGTTATCCGATGCGTTAATCGAGGAACATTATGCTCATTTAATTCATAAGCCCTTTTTCCCTATTTTGAAAGAAGCTATGCAAAAAACACCTGTAATAGCGATGTGTGTGAAAGGGAAGGAAGCCGTTCGGCTGGTGAGAGACATGGCCGGACCAACCAACGGGCGAAATGCAGCTCCGGGAACAATCCGCGGCGATTACAGCATCAGCTCCATGAAAAACTTGATTCATGCTTCCGATTCCTTGGCAAATGCGCATATTGAAATCAATCGATTTTTTAAACCTGAAGAAATCCTTGAGTACACAACGGTTTTATCAACAGCCTTGTATGCTCCTGACGAATTAAGCTAATGACCAAAAACACCCGATAAGTATGAAGAAAGTAATTTTGCTGTCTTTTATTTGGCTTTTTTTCTGCGGATTTTCCCAGCATTCCGAAGCTAAGAGACGGATTACGCATCACCATGCGAAACAGACAAAGCCACATGAGTTGGCTGCAGTGGACGACGTGCAGCGTCAAATTAATGCCTTAAACTCCTTGATGTTGCAAAAAATGCAACAAGAAGAAGACCCCAATGCAACGGAAGATGATTCAAATATTCCTGCAAGCGGTATTTACGAGTCATGGACCAACAGCCGTATCAATCCCTATCACATGCCTGTTTCCAAACTACCTGATTCAGTCAGGGTGGACGTTTCGCAGTTCGTGCCTCCCGTTGAGTCTTGGATTACTTCTCATTTCGGGTGGAGAAGCCGATTCCATCGCATGCACTACGGCACGGACTTAAAACTCAACATTGGCGATCCCGTTCGTTGTGCTTTCGACGGCAAAGTCCGTATCACAGGCTACGAAGCCGGCGGTTATGGGAATTATGTTGTTGTCCGTCACGATAACGGATTAGAAACGGTTTACGGCCATTTGTCAAAAATCATGGTTCACGAGGATCAAGTCCTAAAAGCAGGTGATGTGCTTGGATTGGGCGGGAGTACCGGACGTTCCACAGGGCCTCATTTGCATTTCGAGGTGCGTTATTTGGGAAATGCCATTAACCCTGAAAAAATATTCGATTTTGCCGATGGAACTCCATGGCATGATACCTACGAAATTACCAAGACAGGATCGTTTGATTATGAATATGCTTCACACTACAAACCATCCGGTCACTTTAAAAAAGGTTTGGCGCGAACAAGTCGTCATAAAAAAACGATGCGACGCTGATCCATGACAAAACTTCTTACTTTTGTACGAAACATGATAACGGCTTGAAAATAAATTGATTCAGGCCGTTATCTTTTTTTTGGTTTTGAAAAACAGAAAAGAATTTGCCTGTTTTAAAAACGACGACAATAAATGGTGTAACCAATCAAAAAAAAACGTATCTTTGCAGCGCCTTTCGAGAAAAGGCCGTTTAGGCATTTATAATCAATTAAATCAACATTCAATGGCAACAAAAATCAGATTACAACGACATGGGCGCAAGGGATATGCCTATTATCACATTGTCGTAGCAGACAGTCGCGCTCCACGTGACGGTAAATTTATTGAACGAATCGGATCCTACAATCCAAACACCAATCCGGCAACCATCGATCTTAATTTTGATCGTGCATTGTATTGGATCAACACCGGTGCTCAACCCACCGATACGACCCGCAACATTCTTTCCGACGAAGGAGTTCTGTTGATGAAACATTTACAGGGAGGTGTTAAAAAGGGAGCTTTTGATGAAGCTGAAGCACAGAAACGTTTCCAGGCTTGGAAATTGGCACGTATTGCTTCCATCAACGCCATGAAAGAGAAAAGTGTGGCCGAACGTCAAGAGATGGCTAAGAAACGTCACGAAGAAGAAGCTGCCAAACATCAGGCAAAAGCTGCCGCATTGGCTAAGAAGCAAGCTGAAGAATCGGCTGCATTGGCTGCCAAAGCTGTTGAAGCTGCTCAAGAAGCTGCTGCTGCAGATGCCACAGCGCCGGCGGAATCCGCACAATAAAATAAGGATTTTCTACTTTATTGTTCATAAAGCCATCTTTCAATGCGTTGAAAGGTGGCTTTTCCTTTCTCTCCTGCTTGTTTCTTCATCAAGGTGTTGGTTGTGAATAAAAAAAGTGCTACCTTTGAAACACAATTTAGATTTTCTCGATAGGATTCACCTGTTGTTCTGTTTGTGAACGCACAAACAAAATCCCTTTCAGCTTATGCTTACTACCGATCAGCAGTACGATGCGGTAATCAAAGAATGCCGCGACATTTTCTCCAAAAAATTGATGGATTATGGTTGTTCATGGCGTATTTTGCGCCCTTCTTCCGTCACCGATCAGATTTTTATCAAAGCAGCCCGCATTCGTACCATCGAAACCAAAAAAGAAGTATTGATCAAAGAAACCGTTTACAACGAGTGGATTGCCATTGTGAATTATGGAATCATCGGACTTATTCAATTGGAAAAAGGATACAGCGAAGAGTCGGACATGACGCCGCAGGAAGCATTGGAATGTTATGATCGGTATGTGTTGAAGGCAAAAACCCTGATGATGGCCAAAAATCACGATTACGACGAAGCATGGCGACTGATGCGCATTGAATCCTATACCGATTTGATTTTGATGAAATTGCATCGTACCAAACAAATCGAAAACAACAGTGGTCACACTTTGATTTCGGAAGGCATTGATGCCAACTATTATGACATGATCAATTATGCCGTTTTTGCCTTGATTAAAATGACATTTGGAAACGAACCCCAATCTCTTTCATTCATTCAGTCATGAATGCGTTGTTAGCAACACTTTTTAAGATACTGCGCTGGCTGTTTGGAGCACTCTTTGTTTTTTCGGCCGTTGTCAAATTAATGGACCCGCTTGGGAGCGCATATAAGTTTCAGGATTATTTTGAGGCGATGAATCTATCGTCTCTTTCAGCTTATGCTTTGTTTTTTTCCGTTGCATTATCTGTGGTTGAATTGCTGATCGGGGTCAATTTACTTGCCGGCATTCGCCTGAAAGCCACCATGTTTGTGACCGCATTGTTTATGGCAGTCATGACTCCGCTGACCGCATGGATTGCCATTGCCAATCCGGTGAGCGATTGTGGTTGTTTCGGCGATGCTCTTGTCATCGGCAATTGGGCTACTTTTTATAAAAACATTGTTTTGACCTTGTTGTTGGTCGTGATGTTTCTTCTTTATCGCTATCATACTTCACGTCTTGATCCGAAAACGGAATGGGTTCTGATGGGTTACACGCTGGTGAGTGCTTTGATTTTTGCTCATCTCAATTATTACTATTTACCAATGATCGATTTTCGTCCCTATCGCATTGGAACGCATCTGCCCGATAAAATGGCCATTCCTCCTGGTGCTCCGACCAACGAATACAGCACAACATTTATTTTGGAGAAAAACGGTGTACGTAAGTCTTTTTCACTTGCCAATTATCCGGACTCCACATGGACTTTTATTGCGCAGCAATCCAAGTTGATCAAAAAGGGATTTACGCCGGCCATACAGGATTTTGCCATTCACGATGATCATATGAATGATTTGACAGACAGTATTTTGCATGTTAAACATTATCTTTTTCTGGTTATTTCGGATCACTTGAATCAGATGGAAACCAATCATTTAAAGGAACTAAAAGCGTTGCATGCTTACGCGCAAGGTTATCGGTATGGTTTTTACCTCTTAACCGGATCAACGGATGAGGTTGCGGCCGAATTTTTAAGCAAAGCCGACTGGCGGGTTCCCGTACTGTTTGCCGATCCGATCACTTTAAAAACGGTGATTCGCTCTAATCCCGGATTGGTATTGCTGTACGATGGCACGGTCGTTAATAAGTGGTCTAATGCTGAGTTTCCTTCTTTTGCAGGTCCGTTGCATCAAAATGTTTTGCTCGAGATGCCCTCTATTGGAAGATATTGGGAGGCCATTGGTTTTATGTTGTTATACATCATTTTGTTTTGGGTCATTCGTTTTTGGCTTAACAGCAAAAAGAAATCGAATACATCACTCAATAGTTTTTATCACACCACTAATTATTCAATCAAATGAGAAAGAACATTGTAGCAGGGAACTGGAAAATGAACAAAACCCTGCAGGAAGGCGTTGCTTTAGCCACCGAAATTGTAAAAGAATTAAAAAATAAACCGTTGTCATGTGAAGTGATTTTAGGCACTCCGTTTATTCATTTAGCTTCCGTGTCTTCTGTTGTTGATCAAAGCGGGATTCATGTAGCAGCACAAAATTGCGCCGATAAGGCTTTCGGCGCATTTACAGGTGAAGTGAGTGCGGCCATGGTAAAATCGACCGGTGCTGATTACGTCATACTTGGTCATTCGGAACGCAGGGAATATTATCATGAAACAAGCGATATTCTCAACCGAAAAGTAGCTTTGGCATTGGAAAACGGGTTAACTCCAATTTATTGTTGCGGAGAAGCATTGGAAGTGCGCAACGCTAATAAACAAAATGATTTTGTTCAAAAACAGCTTGAAGAAACCATTTTCAATCTTAGCCCGGAAGCGTTCAAAAAAATTGTTATTGCTTACGAACCCATTTGGGCTATCGGAACCGGCGTGACGGCCTCAACCGCACAAGCTCAGGAAATGTTGGCTTTTATTCGTGGTTTGATCGCACAAAAATACGGCAAAGAGATGGCCGATAACACTTCTATTTTGTACGGCGGAAGTTGCAACGCTGCCAATGCTCCCGAATTGTTTGCTCAACCTGACATTGATGGTGGCTTGATTGGAGGAGCCTCTTTGAAAGCTGCCGATTTTATCGCTATTGTTCACTCTTTTTGAGTTGAACAAATGACTTGAAATCTTTTTACAAAGGAGCAGACTGAATGGTTTGCTCCTTTTTTTGGTAAAATATGGTTAAGAGAAGAGGATTCTCCTTACATTGCTATTCGCTTCTGATAGAGGTGAGTAGCAAATGATGATACATAAATCGACACATGATTCTTTCCCGTTTCATACTCAATGCGACAAAACGGATGGCGTTCGATGGTTCAAAATGCTTATCTTTACTTGTTTTTCAAGGTCTCTTCGCCATATGATAACAAAACAGGAATTATTAGCTCAATTAAATGAAAATCAGCGTGAAGCGGTGATGTTTAATGATGGTCCATCGTTGGTTATTGCCGGTGCCGGGTCGGGTAAAACACGTGTCTTGACATTCAAGATTGCTTATTTGCTTTTGGAAGGATATTCGCCTTCCACCATTTTGGCTTTGACTTTTACCAACAAAGCAGCACGTGAAATGAAAAACCGTATTTCCGATCTGGTTGGAGCCAATCATGCTAAATATCTTTGGATGGGGACTTTTCATTCCATTTTTTCTCGGATGCTGCGGGCTGAAGCCGAAAAAATCGGATTTACTTCCAATTTTACGATTTATGACAGTTCGGATTCACGCAGCGTGGTGAAGGGCATCATCAAATCAATGAGTCTTGACGACAAAATTTACAAACCGGCCTTCATTCATCAACGGATCTCCTTTGCAAAAAATAATTTGATTTCAGCCTCTGCCTATGAGTCGTTTACTCAATTGATGAATGAAGATAAAGCCATGCGAATCCCACTCTTTAGTGAGATTTTTTATACTTATTCCGCGCTGTGTCATCAGGCCAATGCCATGGATTTTGATGATTTATTGCTTTACACCAATGTGCTTTTCCGCGATTTTCCTGATGTGCTTGAAAATTATCGGCAACGCTTTCAGTTTATTTTGGTTGATGAGTATCAGGATACGAATCTGGCACAACATGCCATCATTAAACGATTGTCCGAAGTGCATAAGCACATTGCCGTGGTGGGCGATGACGCTCAAAGTATCTATTCATTTCGCGGAGCAAACATTGATAACATTTTGCAGTTTAGAAACCAATTCCCTGAATGCAAGTTGTTTAAGCTCGAACAAAACTATCGTTCGACCAAAAACATTGTAGCTGCCGCTAACAGCTTGATTAAAAAAAATGTTGGTCAAATTCCAAAAAATGTTTTCTCCGAAAAGGACAAAGGTTCACGCATCCAATTGATTTCGGCCATCACTGACCAGGAGGAAGGATTTGTAGTCGCTGATAAAATTGCTCATCTCCATTATTCCGAACATCATCCTTACAACGATTGTGCCATTCTTTACCGAACCAATGCTCAATCGAGAATCTTGGAGGAGGCTTTAAGAAAACGCAATATTCCATACCGAATTTATGGTGGACTCTCTTTTTATCAGCGAAAAGAAATTCGTGATGTGTTGGCCTATTTTAGGTTGATCATCAATCCATCCGATGACGAAGCGCTGAAACGCTGCATCAACTATCCTGCACGTGGCATCGGCGAAACCACCATGCATAAAATTGGTGATGTTGCTCATCAATATCATGTTTCCTTGTGGAACGTCATTGGAAATTTAACGACATATCCGGTCCCAATTAATAAAGCGACGGTACAAAAATTGACCTTGTTTTACCGGCTGATTCACGAATTATCCACGGAAGCGGCATCGCTTAATGCCTACGAAATGGCTGTGAAAATTGTTAAATCTGTTGGCATTCAAGATGAAATGAATGCGGATCGTTTGGCCGAAACAATCAATCGTCGTGAAAACATTCAAGAATTGCTCAATGCGATTCATCTTTTTTGTGACAAAAAAACGGAGGAAGGTGTTGCTGAAATGGCTTTAAGCGACTTTTTGTCTGAAGTTTCTCTGTTGACCGATCAAGACATTGATCAGGAAACGGATGCCGAAAAAGTGACTTTGATGACCATTCATGCCGCCAAAGGATTGGAGTTTCGCAATATCTTTATTGTGGGAATGGAAGAAGAACTTTTCCCATCCGCCTATGTCGCCGGCGAGCGTGAGCTGGAAGAAGAACGCCGATTGTTTTATGTTGCCCTAACCAGGGCACAGGAGCATTGTTTTATTACTTTTGCTCGCAGCCGATTCCGAAACGGACAGCTTAATTTTACCAATCCAAGCCGATTCTTAAACGATATTGATCGGGAATTTATTGAAATGCCTACACAGTTTCATACTTCGAACTTCAACGGCTCATCCGGAAAATCGCGTTCTTTGGATGATTTTCCCGTCAACGACAAATTGTCGTTTCCATCGTCGGCACAAAAGATTTTTTCATCAAATGCGGATTCGACATGGAAGAAGATTACGCCCAAACCTTCAACGGAAGGACTCCAATCGTCAAAATCATTTTCAAACGGAGGAGGACTGACGGTAGGCGATCACGTGGTTCACGAAAAATTTGGTTCCGGAACCGTTCTGGCATTGGAAAAAATGGATGACAATTGGAAAGCTACGGTTGATTTTGCCGATAGCGGAATAAAAATTTTGTTGTTGAAGTATGCCAAATTGAAGCGGGTCGAGTGAGTCATTAAAAGAAACGCCAACCCAAGGATAAATAGATGGCATGTCCGCTGTTTGAATTGTGAAACGATTGATTGTCAACCAGAAAGTTAGCTGAAGGTGAATAATAATGACAATAATCCACGTTGATGCTTACAGCCAGGATGTCAAACCCTGCTCCAAATTGCCATCCCCAATTGCCGCTTTTGACTTGCTGTGTGAAATCGGTGCCAAGCGAGGAAAGGTTTGAGAATGGTTTGAATGATGAATTTAAATTAATGATAAAACGCGGCCCGGTTGTCAGATGAAAATTAATGACGCGTAGATCAATCAATTTATATCCGAAGAGCACGGGAATTTCCATCGTGTTTGATTGATACTTGCTATTGAGTAAATTGTCATTGATCAAAAGCGATTGAGATGAACTTTTGACGTCAAAAATAAATTCGGGTTGTAAATAGTAACTGCTCAGGCCCAATTGAGCAAAAGCCCCTATTTGAAAACCGTTAGCCGAGCCTAATTTCATTCCTTCCACAATGCTGTTGCCCACACTGATTGCTTTTGTCTGATTGTATCCTGAGGTGTTTTCATAACCGGCTTTCACTCCGAGGTGAAAAAATGGTTGTGCGCTTAGCAGCATTCCCTGAAAAATAAAGATTGCCAATACCAATGGTGTTTTCATTTTCAAACGATTTTAACGATTTGTTGATCTTGACCTTGTGAACAAATTAAGTTGAACTTAAAATTTTTTCTTTGAAATAAGCTCAATATCTCGTTTCATCACAAAGATAAAGATCAAAAACACGGTTGAAGCCATGTTATTTATATTTAACGGAATATAAATATTATTATAGTTGCTTATTTACTTCTGCTGGCGAATAAAATCGGTGATGGTTGAAAATTCCCAATGTTGATGGATGGCATGTTGGATTAATTTTTCAAGTCGATTCAGCAGTTCAAGTCCCGAGTGATAACGAATGTAACATGGGATTCCGAAGCGTGGATCCTGTAAATCAACAAATTCCCAAGGGTGAAAATAGAGAAGCGCATACGTGTCGTGCCGGATGGTTTGTTGCAGCATAAAGCGATACAGCGGCCAAGGGAAAAGGTGAAACGAAAGCCAAAAGAGCGGGATGCGAAAGTGTGGCGTTACGGAAGCAGGCATTTCCCAAATTCCGTCTTGCCGAAACCATGTTCGCGGTTTTTTGCGATGGTTGTAATGTCCCGGCAAAAAAGTGGGATGCAGTGAAGCGTCGTATTCATAACCTGAAGAAAGGAGCATTTTTGTGTCAACGGGCTGCATGCGGGGCATTCGAAAGCCGACAACCGGAACCGCTGTAATCTCTTCCAAAACCTTTTTGGATGCTTCGAAGTCAGCCATTGAAAAAGATGCATGTGAATAGCCGTGTGAAGCTACTTCGTGACCATCGGTAACCATTTGTCGCAACAATTCGGGCGCACTTTGTGCAAAATGGGCAGTACAAAAAAAAGTAGCCTTCACCTGATAAGCGGACAATAACGATAAGATTTGCTTGGTTCCTTCCAAAGAAGGAGCCAGTTGTTCGTTTATGGTCAATGATTTACCATATTTTAACGGAGTGTCAAATTCCTCGATGTCAAAACTGAGTAAGAGCTTCATGTGCTGATGACTAAAGATGGATGAATGAGTTAGCTTCATTGATCAGAAAAAAGGCACTTCGATGGAAAGATTGCTTTTCTGAATGATGTAGAGCGGACGATGTTTTACTTGCGTATAGGTTTTCCCGATGTAAAGGCCTATCATTCCCAAAATCGTGAGTTGCAGACCGCCAAAAAACACAATGGTCACCAAAAGAGATGCCCAGATGAATACAATGTGGTGACGCGGTTGAAAACTGTAAATGACAAAAGGGATGGACAATACAGCCAACAACGACAATCCCAATCCTAAATAAATGGCTGCGTAGAGCGGGCGAATGCTCATAGAGGTGATGCCGCTGACAGCAAATACCGTCATTTTTCGGAATGAATATTTGGTTTTTCCTTTCAGTCGTTTGTCCGGTTCGTAATCAATGCCGAATTGACGAAATCCCATCCAACGCACCAATCCGCGAATGAAAAGATCACGTTCGCCAAATTGCGAAAAGATGTCAGCCACGCGTCGATCCATCAGTCGAAAGTCGGCTGCTCCCTGTTCGATATTTACCTCGGCTAACCAATTAAAGAGGTTATAAAAAGCTTTCCCTGATTTTCGTTTCACAAACGAAGCATTTTGATTTTCGGCACGTCGGGTGTAAACGATGTCAAAACCTTCTTCCCACTTTGCGATCATGGCTTCGAGCAGCCGCGGCGGATGTTGTAAATCACAATCCATGGTGATCACGGCATCGCCTTCTGCATAATCGATACCGGCTTTTAATGCGTTTTGATGCCCAAAGTTGCGTGACAAAGAGAGATAAAAAACATGTGAATCCTCCTGTGACAATGTTTCCAACACGTTCAGTGTCCCATCGCTGCTTCCGTCATCAACAAAAAGCAACCGATACGCATATCGATCACGTGGAAAATGTTCATGAATGGCTTTTGTCAATGGAACGATGTTTTCTTCTTCATTGTAAGCCGGTATGACAATGGTAATGGTTTTCATACGTAAAAAGTTGAATTTTAAAGGTCTTATGGAACTCGCATGTTGGATTTTCATCGTTTCTGGCCAATCTCAATGTTCATGCTCGTTTCATCGTATGGTGGTTTTTGGTCGGCTTTTGCATCTCCTTTTTTTGTGTTTCTTTGTGAAAGTTCACTTTGCTTCATTCCGTTCAATCATTTTTGCGCTGAAAAATGATTGTTGTCAAGATGTTGTGACATATTTTTTGCTTTGTTTACGGCTGTTCTCGACAATGATGGCAATCCACGCTATGGCACATGGAATGGAGAGTAAGGCATAGGGAAACATCAAATGATCCCGCATCCATGCTGGGAATAAATCGGAAGGAACCATGCTGGTAAACAAAAAGACCAAGATCAAAATGATCCATTGATGCCATTGATAGGGGCGTGGTTGAATGACAAACCAAATGGCTGTGCCTGTTACTCCAATTAAAAAGGTGTTTGGTTCAGTTCCTGTGCTGAATAACACGGTGAACAACAATACCGAGGCTAAAGTTAAGAGTTGAAATCCCGTCTCGCGGTATCGGGCAATGCGAATGTATGGAAGCAAAAATAGCGCCATACCGATGGCAATCATGGGCATGTTAGGCCATTGCAGATGTCCGGTTGTTTTACGAATCATGCCCATGATGGACATATCCTGCATGATTGAAACAGTGTTTTCGCTGTTTTTGAGAATTAATTCGTGTCCCCAAGCAATGTATTGATTGAGAATGTAACTCGGCGATGAAATCAGCATGGGCAAAAGGAAAAGCAAAATGCTCCAAGCCACTAACCAGCCGATTAGCCGAAGTTTATGCTTCGAAAAGAAGAAAAAGGCCAGTCCCACAATGCCGTAAAGTTTTACCATGGTGCCAATGACGATGAATAAGGCAGCCCAGATATCTTTCTCGTTGCGGATGCTGACAAAGGACAAAATGATCAAACCGACAATGGCTATGTTGAATTGAACATTGGTCAGAGAAGTGAAAAGCGAGTTCAGCGTAAACCAATAAATGATTGCATGTTGTCGTGGTTGAAGCGGCAGTTGACGAATGGCGACAAAAAGAGTCATGGTCAATGCCACTTCCCACAAAGGAATGCCAATCCAATCGGGGAGCAGGGCAAACGGGGCGATGATGAGGCTAAATAAAGGCCCGTAATTGTTTACATCGTGATAAAGTTGAGGATGCGGTGTGAAGATGTTGGTTTGTTCCAGTACGTGCCAAAATACATATTTGTAAATCTTGTAATTATTGTGAATACCGGTGGTTAACATCCGTTCGATCGCAACAAACAAGGCCGTTCCCAACCACACGGCAAGCAAAACGCGGTTATCTTTCCAACCTTTTTTATGAGCAATTTCTCTTAGCGGCCATTTCATTTCCCAAGCATTTTTCTGATCAATGATTGTTGTTTGAGCTTCAACTTATTTTTCACCCGAAACACTTGTTTTGTGAATGCAAAAATAGCATTGAAAAACGGGTTGCTTTGGTATTGTTTCTGACATTCTTGCTTTGCGAAAGCGAAGCCCATTCTTTTAGAGCTAATACTTCCCTTGTTGAACGGGTTAAATAGTGAGGCAAATGTAACGATTCTCTTTTAACTACACAGTTAAGTTTCTGTTAAATAATCATCAAATTGAAGCTAACATTCTTAATAATAATTCCTTGAGAATGGTTGTGATTAGTTAATGGTATTAAATAATATTAATTATTTCAAAATAACTTGACAATGATTTTCTCTTGTACTACTTTTGTATGCAAATACTCACTTATCTATGGCACGAAAAAGAACAGAAATCAGGCAGGAAGAGATCAAGCAAGCCGTATTGGATATTGTTTACAACGAAGGGCTTAAATCACTTTCAACGAAAAATTTAGCCGCTCACATTGGATTGAGCGAAGGGGCTATTTTCCGTCATTTTGCATCGAAACAGGACATTCTCCTATCCATTTTGCAGGATATTCAAAATGAATTGATCACTCAACTTCGGGAAATTTCGCTGTCAGCACATTCGCCTGAAGTAAAATTGGAGAAATTTTTTTGCACGACAGTCCATTATCTTATTGAAAAAAAAGGAGTTACCATGTTGATGTTTTCCGAAGCATCGCATAGCAACGATATGGTTTTGAAGAACAGTCTTCAACAAATTTTCAACGCTCAACGCAATATGGTAAGCAAGATCATGCTCGACGGCATTGCAACGGGAATTTGGGATGATCAAGTTAGCGTGGAACGCATTTCGATGATTTATCTTGGCATTCCAGTGACGCTCAACATCGAGCTGGTGCTCAATGGAGGTCTCTTTTTTCAAAATGATTTTTGTCGTCAAATGTTGGAGTTGATTTTTAAAATGCTCAAAAAATAGCTGTTTTTCTTTTGTCAAATAAATAAGTAAATGTTTACATATATATTTTAATGAAAAATTGGGTTTTAATTCCGGCTCTTTTTATGTGTTTCCTTTCGGCCCATGCGCAGAAAGACAGCACCAAAGTAAAATTTGACCTTGAAGTCAGGGAACGATTTGAATCATGGAACGGCATGAACGCTAAAAATTACGGAAATTCGGCTCCAGGTGCCATTGGCAAATTGGATGACAATATGGATTTGCAGCGCATTGTGACGGGCGTCACCATCACACCCTCCTCCAATTGGGAAATGGGTGCTCACATTCAGGATTCCAGAGCTTTTGGTTGGTCATTGCGAAACGCTCTTTATCCCAATTTATTTAAAGTTCATGCTCCTGGCAAGCTTTTCCCTTCGTACACCATGAATCCCAACGAAGCTTTTTTTCAAATCTATGATGCTTATTTGGAGTATAAACATTTGTTCCATTATTTGACGGTGAAAGCAGGTCGGCAGAAGATTGCTTTTGGAGATTATCACCTTTTTGGTTCGGGTGAATGGGGAAATACAGGCCGTTGGACTTGGGATGCCGTAAATTTAGATTATCAACGCGGTGAAAACTTCATTGATCTTTTTGGTGGCGGGACCATTATTCACGATCCAACTTATACATCGCTACCGTTTGTGAATACCGAATTTTGGGGTGGTGGCCTGTACGCCCATTATCACTGGAAAAAGGTCATGAACATTGAACCGTTTTATGCTCTCAAAACACAAGGTTCTGCTCCATACATTCGCGATGAACATTTTGACAGAAATTGGCTTGGCGTGCGTGCTTTCAACAACGATTTAGTGCACATGGTGTTTGATGTCACCTATGTTAGAGAGTTTGGATCGGAAGAGGGGAAACCCATTGATGTATACGGATATTTTGCAAAACTTGGTTATCAGTTTTTCTTTGTGCCTTTCAAACCCATTTTGACTTTTCGTGAGAGTTACGCTTCGGGAGGCAATAGTGCGGAAGGTACGGTGCACACCTTTGATCCTGCATACGGAGCCGGCGATAAATATTACGGATGGATGAACATCACCTCATGGACCAATCTCGACGATCGGGAAGTGGTGATTGAATGGTTTCCCGTCCGCGGCCTTTGGATTGAGACCAAATACAATCGGTTTTATATGCCGGAGAGCAATGTGACACTGTTGAACACCATGAAATTGATTCCCGGTGATCACTATTTTGGCAATGAATTTGATATTTTTGCTCGCTATCAGGTTGCAAAACATTGGCAAATCACCGGACTTTTTGGTGTATTTCATCCCGGAAATTTACAACCCATTGACGGAGAAACGCCTAAAAATGCCACTACATTGGCCTTGCAGGTTCTTTTTCAACTTTAGTTAAAAATTATTTATTTAATATTCTCCTGTTATGATGTATGCTTTGGTGTTTTTAATTATTACGGCAGTCTCTTTTATTTTTGCCATGTTGGGTTTAGGCGGAGGCAGCGTTTATGTTCCCGTAATCACATGGTTTGGATTCCCCATGAAAGAAGTTGCCATTCCTTTGGGGCTTTTGCTCAACGGCTTGAATACGTTGTTTGCCATGATTCCTTTTGCTCGCAAACGGCTGATTGATTGGAAAGGAGGTGCCGTAATGGCTATCTCGGCCATGATTGGATCATCCATTGGAGCTTTTTTTACGGAAGATGTGGATACTAATGTGTTAAAACTTTTGTTTGCTGCCATGGTTATCATTGTGGCCGTTCGCACACTGATGGTTGCCAATAAACAAGAAGTGGACGAAATGATGAGCATGAAAAAACGATCCATCATCGGATTGTTTGTTGGTCTGTTTGCCGGTTTTGTAGGTGGGTTATTGGGCGTAGGCGGTGGTTTTATCATTGCTCCGATTTTGATGTGGATGGGTTATAAGGCCAAGGAAGCGGCCGCTACGACGGCTTTTGTGGTGACCTTTTCATCTTTTTCCGGTTATTTCGGACACATGGCTCAAGGTCACATGAATTTGACATTGACCATTTTATTGGTCGTTTCTGTGATCATAGGTTCTCAATTTGGCGCTCGTTACATGTCGGGGAAAGCAAAATCCAATCAAGTTAAGCTGGTGTATGCCGTTGTGTTGATTTTGATTGCTGTTCAGCTCACTTATAGTGCTTTGCATAAAATGTTATAGAAGGTGTTAAGAGAAAAATATAAAATTAAAGTTTATTTTACGGAATAACTTCTTAACTTTGAGCCATTTCAAGATGCAGGTGAAACAATAAAAAGAAAAATTGTATGAAAGTATTAGCAATTTATGGAAGTCCGCGAAAAGACGGGAATACGGCTTTGATGATGAATGAAGCGTTAAGCGCATTTCCGGAGGAAGCTGAGATTCACAAAATATTTTTGGGTGATCTGAATTTTTCGGCATGTGGATCTTGTCGCGAATGTAAAACCACCGGTTTTTGTGTGGTCAATGACGACATGCAGCAAGTGTACAAAGAGATGTTGTGGGCAGAGATTATACTCATTGGGAGCCCGAGCCAGTTTTCGGATGTTAGCGCCGATGTGAAAAAACTGATGGAACGAACATGGTGGATGAAAGGGGAATTGCGCAATAAAATTGGCGGCTATGTCATTACCGGCAGACGATATATTGAGAGCACCATCAATACGCTTCATGCGTTCTTTATGCGACATCGCATGATTTTAGGAGGAAGCGGTGCGTTGGGATACACTTTTACCGAAATGGGAACGCTCGCCAATGATCCTTTGGCCTTGCGGGATGCTAAAAGCACCGGGATGCGCTTGGTGGAATTGTACCACCTGATCTATGGTTGAAATGAAAAGGCGAAGCGTGATCGGCAACAAAAAAACGAACAACATGCATTCAAACTACAGCATTGCATCTTGCCCAAAGAATCCTTCTCAATAACGGGTTCGTTGATTTGGATCATTTTATCGGGTAAATGTGATAGCGTTTAAAAAATACAATATATTTGTAAAACAACGAGGCTTGAATAAGGGTGTTATCCATGTAAAAGAGAAGGAAAGTAAGATAAATGTAAGTATAAAACGTGAATGATGTTTTAAGAATATATATTAAGAATCTATGCAGAAAAGATGCTATTTCAAGAATTAAATTCACATATGTTAATAGAAAAGAGTTTAATATTGCGTGATGTATTATTATTTGTTGCTAACTATTTATATTTGCATTTACATGGAGGTTTATAAATTTTTTTTCATCTCCATTCTTGGCAATGTAAGTAGGTATGCAGAAAAGAAAAGATAGCAATAAATAATTTATGAATTTTAAAAAAGAAGATTATGGGAACAATTAAACAAGTCATTTTCAAAGAAGCGGTTAATCAAGTCATATCGAACAAGACGATCCGTAACGTTGCTGTAAAACAATTGGATAAATATTTGTACAACAGCATCATGAACTTGGGTAAAGAACAATTACACCAAGAAAAGTTAGATCAGTTTGCTTTCGCAAGCGGAGTGTTGCATCAGGCTAAGAAAAATTTGGATCGAAACACCATCAAGCCGGATGTGATGAAGAAGATGGCACAAGTGTTTGTCGGGGACTCGTACAATCCCGATCGCTATGCCACACTGAATGATGCCAAGGAAGCATTCAAACAAAAACACGGAGAATATCCTCCCACATTTTTAGTTTTGTCACCTGGCAAGGGATGCAATCTCCATTGCATTGGTTGCTATGCGTCGGCTGACTCTGCGATTGCAGAAAAGTTGGATTTCGAAACGACAAGACGCATTGTACGTGAAAATCACGATTTGTTTGGCAGTCGTTTCATGACTATCAGCGGTGGTGAACCTTTCATGTACAAAGCTGACGGGAAAACGTTGTTGGATATTTTTGAAGAATTCAACGACACTTTCTTCTTGGTATACACCAACGGAACGCTCATTAATGAAGCTATGGCTGAAAAATTAGCCAAGTTGGGGAATGTTACTCCGGCTATTTCGGTTGAAGGATGGGAAGAACAAACCGACGGACGTCGCGGCAAGGGAGTGTACAATCGGATTTTGAAAGCCATGGAAAATTTGCGCAATGCAGGCGTTCCTTTCGGCATTTCGGTTACATCGACCAGCCAGAATTTTGAAGTGTTGATGAAAGATGATTTTTACGACTTCTTCTTCAACGAACAAGGCATTTCGTACATGTGGCAATTCCAGTTGATGCCGATTGGTCGCGGAAAAGACGTGGTGGATCTGATGGTCAAACCACAACAACGAGTCGAATTGTTCAAGAAATGGTCTCAATTGCTGCATGAGAAAAAATATCCCATTGCCGACTTTTGGAATTCCGGTTCGCTTTCGAGCGGATGCATTGCTTACGGTCGTTTTGGCGGATATTTCTACATCGATTGGAACGGCAATGTCATGCCTTGTGTTTTTGTTCCCTATCATGTGGATAACATCAAAGATATTTATGCGAGCGGAAAAGATTTGGGTGATTCCATTCAATCCAAAATGTTCAAGAACGGAAGAGCTTGGCAAAATAAATATCGTTTTGAAGATCCCGAAAGTCGTGGCAACGGCATGATGCCTTGTTCAATTCGTGATCATTATGAAAACTTTAAATACAACATCCTGACTCCTGATGTCAAAGGCGAAGACGAAGAAGCAGAAGCCGTTTTGCACGATGCTCAATATGAAGCCATGTTGAAGGAGTTTGATGATGAACTCAGCAGATTGACAGAAAAAATGTTTGAAGAACAATATCTGAAATCTGAACCAAAAGCTACGGAAGAAAGTAGCAAATAATCAATGATGCAGGTCATGGGCTTGTCAAAAAAGCCCATGACTTTTCTTTTTCGGCATCATTCTCATTCTTTCCATCTCTCATTCTTCACATTCTATTCAAAAATAAATCGTTGTTTGTTTTATCTTTTTAATTAGCCAAAAAGTAAGCAATGGATAATCAATGTATTTTATTGTTTTTAAAATAAATATTGTATTAATGAAATAAAAATTTACTATTACGAAATATATTTGTAAAATATTAATCATTGCTTTGCATTTGAATGCTTGTTTTTGTTTTGTGTGACGTTTTGAAAATGTTGTTGGCGTGTTCAGATAATCGGATGATATGGTCATTATTTTGGGGAAAACAAGAGGTTAATTCGGATTTACAGAAAATGAGCGTGAATGTGTGGTGCAATGAATGAAGCATGAAGAGAGGAAACGAGCCATAAACATAACTTATGCTCAAGAGAATGATTATTTGGCGAGTTCCATACGACTTTGGTGTTAAAAATAAAAAGAAACGTATGAAACGGATTTTGATATAATAAAAACAAATTAATATGAACGAAAAATTTGATGTCATCGTGATTGGTGGCGGTCCAGGCGGAACACCGGCAGCATTGCAGTTAGCAGCTTCAGGGAAAAAAGTTTTATTGGTAGAAGAATCAGGTAAGTTGGGAGGAGCCTGTCTCTTTGTTGGCTGTATTCCTTCAAAAATCATTAAACATAGTGCCGATGACGATGTTGTGAAAAATGCTTTTGCACAGGGAGATGCTCACACTGTGAAGGCAACACGTCAGGAAATATGGTTGGAGATTCAGAAAAACATGGATCGAATTCTGAACGGGCGTTCCAATGCGGCCATTCAACAGGTGAATCAGATGCCGATGACTTTTATTGCGGGAAAAGTTCATTTTGTCTCCAACAAGGAAGTGGAAATTAACAATCATCATTTTTGGTTTGACAAAGCCATCATTGCCACGGGAGCTCATTCCTTTGTGCCGCCCTTCAAAGGAGATGGTGTCCAAGACGTTTTGACCAGTGAAGTACTTTTCAGTCAACCGTCATTGCCTGATTCCATGACGATTATCGGCGGAGGTCCCATTGGAATAGAATTGGCTCAAATGTTGACCAAATTGCATGTGAAATGTTCCATCATCGAAATGATGCCAGGGTTACTTTCGGGTATTGTTGAACCTGAATTTGCCAAAAAATTGACTGCAAAAATTCAGCAAACTGGTATTGATGTCTTTACGGGCGCCAAGGTGGAAGCAATCAACAAAATTGGGGAGGAATATGAAACGGTTTTTGTTAATTCCGAAGGAGAAACCAGCCACGTGAAAGCTGAAAAAGTTTTGGTGGTCACCGGCAAGGTTCCCACGCTAGAAGGACTTAATCTGGAGGCAACCAATATTCGTTTCGATCGTCACGGCATCGTGGTCAATGAGTTCATGGAAACAACAGTCAGCGGCATCTATGCTGCCGGCGATGTAGTAGCCGGAGCTCCGAAGTTTGCTCACACGGCAACATACGAGTCACACATTGTGGCAGCCAATATCTTACACGGAAACATCAGCAAAGCCTGTTTTACAAAGAATTCGTGGGTGTTATTTTCCGATCCTGAGCTGGCCTCGGCCGGTATGACCGAAGCAGAAGCCGTCAAAGCCGGTTTTGAAGTGGTGACCGGAACTTATGATTATGCCATTGATGCCATGGCGCAAATCAGCGGCGATACGTATGGCAGCCTCAAATTTATTGTTAATCGGCATAATCAGGAAATTTTAGGTGTTCACATCTACCTGAATGGAGCTGCTTCGTTAAGTGGTGAAGCAGATTTGATTGTGTCAAAAAGAATGACGCTCACTGAGGTGGCACGCGCCATCCATTCGCCCCCAACATTTACGGAAGCGTTTGGATTTTTGGCTCTGAACATGTTATCCGATCATAAATTCAAAAATGCAGAGGTTGATCGCGGTTAATGCGTATAATCATTTTATTTTTTAGTATTATATGTTGTATTTAATTGTTTCATTTAAATTTTAAAAATATGAAAAAAGGTTTGTTTTTAATTGCAGTTTTGATGAGTTCTGCTCTTTTTTTGAGTGCACAAAACACGTCAGGATCGAAGGAATCGAAAAATGTCAATGAGTCAGCGTTTTCATTGGGCGCTTTTGGCGGTTTAAATATTCCCAATATGACAGGTGGAGGCGGTAACCCGTTAAGTTCAGGTTGGTCATCGCGTCAAGGAGGTGCTTTTGGATTGACGCTTGATTGGAACACGGGAACTCATTTTGGTTGGAGAGCCGATGTGCTTTATTCCAGTGAAGGAGGCCAACGCAACGGTATGCAGGCTTTGGCTGCTTCCTCTTTTAATCCTCAGGCTCCTGCTAATACCTATTTTTATGCCAATTATAATAACAAATCTGAATTGAATTATTTGGAAATCCCGATTATGGCAAAATATTCCCTGTTTTTGAGCAAGTCAACAAAGTTTTATATTGATTTTGGTCCCTATGTAGGGATTTTGTTGAATGCCAAACAGATTACCTCCGGTTCCAGCATCGTGTATGCTGATGCAGCAGGTACGATGCCCGTAACGGTAAATCCACAAACGGGACAGTCCTATCCGGTTCCATTTGATGCCAACACTGACATTACCAATCAAATCAATACCCTTAATTTTGGATTGACCGGAGGAATTGGTTTTTCGCAAGGAGTTGGATTTGGTTCTATTTTTCTTGATTTTCGCGGAGCTTACGGCTTGACGACCATTCAAAAATATTCACAAAACGGAACCAGTCACACCGGGAACTTATGTATTTCATTGGGATATTCCTTCCCTTTATGATTTAAGTTAAGATGAAACTCGTCCCGTAGAAGGCGGGATGAGTTTCATGTGACTTTAAAAATCAATCATAAACAGATGAAATGTCTATGAACAAATAAATATTAGGACATACAAAGCGATGATTGTTTGAATTGGGAAATTTGTGTTGTATGCATCTTTGGTTGAAAAAAGCATTTAATAGTAAATAAATATAAATATTAAACAGATGAAACAGATGAAAATAAACAATCAAAATGGTATGAAACGAACGGGATTCATCATCTTGTTTTTCTCGTTGGTTTCATCCATTCTTTTAGCTCAACCCAATTTTGATCGGGATGCGGCAAGTTTTCATAAAAAAGCCATCATGCTTTGTGCGGCGGTAAAGAATCCGACTCCGGATGTCAAACACATCGATAGTTTATTGACGAATACTACAACTGCTTTACTCTCACTTGCCGGAACTTATCAATATCATCCGCCTGTTGAGTATCAGGGAGATCCTTTGTGGTCGTCTTATTTTGTTGATTGGGCAGACAATCTTTTGTTGGTTAAAACGTTCATTGCCGAGAGAAACTTTTCGTTGGTGCAAAAGTATTGCAACACGTTCTGTCGAATCTTTGTCCGTTTGCACGAAAATAATGATCGGGTGGACTTAACCGATTTGGTTTTCACGATGAATTTGAGCATCAAGGCGGGTCAGGAAATGGCGAATGCCAACAATATGGAATTGGCTCAAAAGAAAGCGGATGAAGTGGAAAAGATCATGAATCAAATTGAAGCCATGACGAAGAATTCAACCAACACTTCGTTTATGCAAGATTTTGTCAAGATCAAACCTTACACGGTCAATTGGGTGAAAGCCATACGTGATAAAAATCCGGTTTGGGCAAAGACCATGTATGCCATGTTCATGAAAAATTATGTAACCTTGTTTTTAGCCTCATTGTAAATAAACGGCTTTGGAAAAGTGATAAATTAAAAAAATAAGTGTTTTGAAACGAGCTGTCAATAGAGCTTACGCTCAAGGAAATGACGATTTGGCGAGATTCATACAACCTGAGTAAAAAAAATAAAAATAGACGTTTTAAAAGGAATGCTTAAATCAAATTTCATTCATGGCATGTTGCAAAGAAACAGTGAACGTTCGCCAAAATAGCGTTAAATCAGATAATAAATATCAAATGATCGAAAGGTTTAAGCTGTGATTAATGATGTTGATTTACAAAAAAATAACCAGTTTGGTGAGTGCTAAAAAATATGAACGTATAAAATAAATCAGAGCGTATAAGACGAACGAGATAAAATTCAATCTGTTTTTATCCATCAGGTGATGATTAAATTTTGTTTTGTAAATTTCATATGACTTTTAAAAACCAATTAGAAACACATGAAATGAGTTGAATACGGTCATTAAAATCAATTATTTGCGTATGAAAATGAAATGGTTCTTTTTACTGTTGGTTCCTGTGATGTTGCATGCACAGCAGCCGGTGCAACACATCAGCCAGTTGTTTGATTCACTGAAAACGCATCCACACACGCTGGCTGATCAGCTGACGATGAAGCAAGCGATAGCGGCACGTAATCAGGTGTACGGGCAATTGATACCGTCCGTTAGTGGATTTGGGGGGTATGATTATGCGTCGAATCCATCGCCCATGTTGCCTTTGCCCCCGAATGATCTTTTTGCGATGAAAGCAGACCCTACACAAGCGCAACCTTACAGCAAGAATATTTATAAGATTGGAGCAATTGCTTCGATGCCTATTTTTGTTATGTCGCTCTATTCAACGGCAGCTATGGCCAACAAGTTGTATCAGTCGGCCAAAGCGAGTGCTCAAATTAATTTGTTAAAAAACGAAGCCATATTGGTGAGTCTCAATGCCAATTTGCAATACATTCAATCATTGGAACAGGCGTTGGACGGAAAGAGAAAATCGCTGGAGAAAACCAAAGAGTTTGTTGTCATTGAAGTCAACAACGGACGCGCAGCGGGAGCCGACTTGTTGCGAATCAACAATGCATTGGACGATGCATCGGTGATGATCAACGACCTCGAGGTGCAGAAACAGCAAATCATTGCTTCTATTGCATCTTATACCGGTTTAACCATGACACAGCCGGTACCAATGGAGCAGGTAGGTACCTATCAGGTCGGCGACATGAAAGCGTTAGAACCTATTCAGAAAAAGGCGGAAGCCGATCGTTTGGCATTTCATGCCGAATGGCAAAAGTTGTTGCCTTCCATTGTGGCACAAGGAAGTTACAGTGATAATTTTGCCAGGGCTTACAACAATAACCAATCCATTCACAACGATTACACCACGGTGGGTGTTGTGGTGAAGGTTCCTATTTTGGAAGCTGATCAATATGCTCAAATTCGTCGCAGTCACTTGCAGGCCAAGTCCACTGAGAATGAATTGGATCAAACGCGATTGGATTTAACGGCGCAAGCTGCTCAATTGCAAAAGGATTTGATGCTCTTGGACGGTTCCGTGCAACTTTACACACACAGCGTGAAAGACAAACAAGAATTGGTGGAAATTGCACGAAAAAGTTTTGAAATGGCTCAAATGAACATGACGGACTATCTAAAATATGAAGATGACTTAACATTGGAACAATCCAATTTATACAAAAGCATATCACAAAAATGGCAAACGTTGGTACAGTTAGCAGTAATTTACGGAAATAATATAGAGGAGATTGTAAAATGACACGAAAACAAATCATTCAATTATCCATCGTCATTTTGATTTTGGCAGGTGGAATCATTGCAATACGGAGAGCAGCCATGAAAGATCGTTTAATGCCTATTGCAAAAACGTACGATATTACGGTCAACGTAATTAAACCCCAGATGAAACAGCTCACCTTGACACTACCTTATCTTGCTGTGACACAGAATGATCAGGATGTGATGCTGGCTTCAAAAATTAGTGCGAGGGTACTTTATGTCGTTCAGAGCGGCAACATGGTACGGAAAGGACAAATCGTTGCCAGATTGGATAATACCAGTGTTGAAACGAGTCGCAAGAGTGTTCTTTCGCAAATCGCTTCGACCAATACGGCGTTGAAAAATCTTCAGGCTACGCACAAACGTACTCTGGAATTATTGGCCGTGAAGGGAGCCTCTATTGAGCAATCGGAAAACGAAGAAAGCAGTTTGGCTGCCTTGGAAGCTCAATTGGAGTCTCTGAAGCAGAATTTAAATGATGTGAACAACACCATGACCTATGCCACGATCACATCGCCGGTGGACGGTGTTGTCTCCAAAAACATCATGAATGTGGGCGATATGGCCATGCCCGGCCTGCCGGTGATTAGTGTAAGCGCCGACAAAGATTTTTATTTGATGGTGTATGTGCCTTCCAATTTAAAAGTCTATGGAGTTGAAGTCAATAATAAATCATACACAGCCACACCACTCAACACGACGTTGAATGGATTGGAAGCTTACAAAGTAAATGTGGATGTCTCCGGCATGACGACAGGTGAAAAAGTTGAAGTAAATGTTGTTGTCTTTCAAGGCACTGGCATTGAACTTCCCTTTGATGCCATTTTAAATCGGAATGGCGAAAATTATGTCTTGGTAAAGAATCAGAATAAAGCGGTTCCAGTACAAGTCACTATCGTTCAAAGTGGTGACCAAGGAGCCGTTGTAAGTAACACTGAATTGCAAGGGAAAGAATTGGTAGTGGCCAAACAAGACATTTTGTTAAACCTGTTAACCGGCGCAACCATTAAAACTGTGGAGGAATAAATTATGTTTGATTATTTTTACAAACGACCTTACACCCTCTATTCGCTGATCACGGCATTTTTCATTGTGGGGTTGATCGCTTTGATCACACTTCCCAAGAACTTGTTCCCTGATTCAACGCCTCCGGAAGTAGTGGTCATTACACAAATACCAGGAGCTACGGCTCAAGTGTCAGCGAATACGGTTTCAAAACCCATCGAACAAGAAATTGCTCGCTTGGGATTGGTTACGGACGTAAGTTCGGTGAATGTGGCAAACTTTTCGATTGTCAAAGCTGAATTTTCTTATAAAAAAGGGTTGGATGCTGCCGCAGTGGATGTATCCAATGCACTTTCCATAGCAAAAGCTAATCTTCCGGCCGGCGTAAATCCTGCCATTTATACCGTTGGTGATTTTACACTACCGGTGGATGTTATTGCGCTTTCTCCTAAAGACAGCACCATGTCATTAGGCGATATTCGGAAAATTGCCGACAGTTACATCAAACCATATCTTTTGAGTTTAGGATTTGGTAATGTCGAAGTGTTTGGAGGTTACCAAACATCCATCAATGTGGAAGTTGATCCCTATAAAGCTAAATCATATAACGTTGATTTTCAAACGGTGTCTCAAGCTATTCAGACGTTGAATCACGATATGCCAATTGGCTTTATGAAAGGGGAAAATAATTTCTACACGCTTACATTCTACGGTGAAAAAGATGAAGTGGAACGATTGAAACAGATCAATGTGTTACCCAACGTTCGACTATCTGATATTGCCACGGTAAGTTGGGGATATGATAAACGAATGAGCGGATTTGTGGGTAATGGCAAGCCTTCTATTGCATTAGCTATTGAACGTGCTCCGGGTGGTAGCGTTCTCGATGTAAGTAATGCGGCTCGTACTGCCATGAAAAAGTTGGAAGTACAATATCCAAACGTTCATTTTGAGATAGCAGACACACAACGTGATTTGATTCAGTTATCAAATGATAACATGTTAGTTGCTCTTCGGGATGCCATTTTTTATACGTTGATTGTGATTCTCTTTTTCTTGGGAAATTTCAAAGCCATTATTGCAGCGGCTATCACCATCCCGATGGTGTTCTTCTCAACAATGGCAGTTATTTGGCTGACAGGAGGCAGCCTCAACATTGTAATTTACACAGCCATTATCCTGGCCTTAGGTATGTTGACCGATAATGCGGTAGTGGTGCTGGAAAATATTGAACGGCACCTAACCGAATTGAAAGAGGATTTGCAAACTGCCATTCAAAAGGGAACAAAAGAAGTTATCGGTCCAATTTGGTCAGGAACGCTGGCTACCATTGCCATTGTCTTCCCGTTGATGTTTGTGGGCGGATTCCCTCAAAAGATTTTTCAACCGTTGATCTTCACGTTGATTATCGCTCTTTTGGTCTCCTTCTTCTTGTCTATCACCTTTATTCCAAAATTGTTGGAAGTGCTCTATAAAAAAGGCGTTCGTAAGTCGAAAGTGGAATTGTGGTTTGACAAAATGTATAACAATTCGCTGGGACGACTCATCGAACCCTATGTTGGGGTGATACGTTATTCCAACACCAAGAACAAACTTTGGAGACGTATGTTATTGTCAGTCGGCGTTCTGGTAATTTTATTGTTCAGCTTTAAAACGATCATGCCCATTATTGGACGGGATGCCATGCCGCCAATGGACACCGGTATCATCAAAGCACAAATAAAATTCAGCTCCAACGAAACGGTGAATAGTGCAGAAGCAAAATTAGAACCTTTCTTAACATGGTTGCAAAAACAGCCTTGGGTGGTCAGAAGTTCAGTTGCTTTGGGCAATGAAAAAGACGTGATGAGTTTAGGTAGTGGCAACCTCCCTTCGGAAGCAACCATGACCATCGATTGCGTCGATCGTTTCCATCGTAAACAGACAGTTTGGCAACTTGAAAATACCATTCGTGATAAATTGTCCACGTTGGAAGGCGTGAAACAAAATGATGTTTTCGATTTTGGTGCCACGGCTTTATCAACTATCAAAGCTCCGTTGGATGTGCGGCTTGAATCGCCATTCTTAGATGGATTACCTTCCAAAGCGCTGCAAGTTCAACAGGCGTTGAAAGATGTAAGAGGTCTAACCTCGCTATCAACCAGTTGGAATAAAGATTTCACCGAAATTGTACTTAATATCGACGAAAACAAGGCGTTAAGTTATGGAGTCACTCCTTACCAAATTGCGATGCAGATTCCGGTGAGAGGACAGATTGTAGGGTTAAATGCCGATCTGCAGTCGTTGACCGAACAACCGCTGCGACTCTATTTGAAAGGGAAATTCGGGTCTGATATTCAATCAATTCGTCTTTTGCCAATCAACACGCCAATGGGAGAAGTGCCTTTAGCACAATTGGCTACCGTTTCAACCAATTTGACGTATGCCAAGATTGAACGGGATCAGTTGATGTATAGTGTCGATGTTAATGGCTATCGTTCAGTTCGACCGGTAAGTAAAATCACAGCCGATGCAGAACAAGCGCTTAAAAATGTAAAAACCGATGCCGATGTTCAAATCACTCAACAAGGGGATGTGGTTCAAATCAACGACAGTACTTCTCGAATGTTGAAAGCCATTGGGTTTGGCGTTATCATCTTGATCATGGTATTGATTTCTATCTACCGTTCTGTGAAAATGTCCTTCATTATGATTGCAGTGTTGCCGCTTTCGTTGATTGGAGCAGCATGGGGCATGTTGCTGTTTGGAAAACCAAGCTGTATGCCAAGTCTTTTAGGGATATTGCTACTCTTTGGAATCATTATAAAGAATGCGGTCTTGCTCATCGACTTCTATCAAAAGTACAAGGATGGTGGAGAATCGCCTTACGACAGTGCGGTGGAAAGTGTGCGTATCCGTTTCCGTCCAGTCATGATGACTGCTTTTGGTACCATTGCCGGCATGATTCCTATCGCTTTGCAACAAGCTGTCGGTTTGGAACGGTTAAGTCCGTTGGCTGATGTGGCAATTGGCGGATTGCTGATTGGCACA
>JBMFIQ010000020.1:0-45231 GCA_049976245.1 Microbacter sp.
ATGAAACGAAGTTGTGAAATCATCATAAATGATAACAGGATTTTCTTTACTTGCTTCATATATACCCTCTGTTTCATCGGTATAGCCTAAAATGAAAGTTTGACCAGCAGTTAAAACTGGGGTTTCATGGTCTTTATGGTATCTTGTTGATTCCACAATATATTTAGTCGGTTGTTCATAGTCCAAAAATGCCCCCAATTCTTTAAACTCCACTCCATTAGGGCAATATTGTTGTATAAGTTGTTCAATTTTATTCATTTTTAGGGAGCTTCTTGGTTGATTGTTCTATTTTCTTTTCGTCAGTAGCCACAAGGCGTTCCATCTTTTTAATGTCTTCGGCAGGTGGTAGTTCTTCGGGTTTAATGCCCCGTTTACCCAACATTTCGCGCACGGTTTTATTGTTTTGCACATGCTCGGTGGTTATTGACGATTCGCCTTGCAAATCTTTTTCATTCACATTGTAGTTGGTCATTTCGGTTGCCAGGTTCTTGGCAGCTATGGTTAGCGTAGGCAAAAAGTCGGCCAGCGGTCGGGTCGATTTAATGCCGAGGCGGCGTTTCATATCCTCGGTGGTGTGTCCGCCAAACAAAGCCGTATCGCCTTTTGAACGGATACGTCCAAATCCTTTATCGTCAACGCCCCGTTCGTAAATATTTTGCGAGAGTTGTTTTTCGGAAGCCCTTAATTTATCCCTTGTTTCCAGTCGCGATTTCAGGTTCAACCTCTCTTCAATGAGTTCAATTTTTCGGGTTTGTATGGCAAAATAACTTTGGGCAAATGCAATTTCCTCTTTTTTAGGGTCGCCGTTTTGGGCTATCAGGTAACAGGCAAAACGGGTAAGCAAGTAGTCTTCTACTTCACGTTTAGCACCACTACCCAATTCGACCATTTTCGTGACCTCACGAAAATGGTCATCGACATTGATACCCTGTGTTTTGCATGATTCGACTGCACGGTTTATGGCAACAACAAAATTTTCCCACCGGGCATAGCCTAAAATTGTTTGCAATTCTCTTGCAAACCAAATTTCAACCTGTTCTTTTTGGTCGTTTTCAATGTAATGGGCAATTGCATCGAAAGAACTTTTATACTGGTTTATTTTAAGTTTATCCATGATTCAGCGTATTTATGATATTAGTTTATTGCCTAAACCCATCGAATTCGAGGGGTTTAAAATTCGGGGTATGTATCTCAATTGTGTACGCACTGCGTATTCAATCTTTTGAGTAGTTCGGAAATTCCGAACAACTGAATTTGTCACACACTGCGTGGCGAATTGAAAAAGATTAGTGGTTGTTCGGAAAAACCGAACGACCACAACTTGTGGGAATTTCCGACAGGTTGCCATCATTCTTATTAATTCTTTCATGCCGAAACTCCTTCCAAGTCTGCTACAATAGCATCAATAGCCGTGCGAAGTTTATTTTGGCGTATTACAATTTCGGCAATATGGGCGTTAAGTTTTTCAATATTCACTTCTTCGGTTGTGTTTTCCTGCTCAACATAGCTACTAACAGCAATATTGTAGTCGTTTTCGGCAATAACGCTGTTGGGTACAAGTTGGGCAAAATGAGCAATGTCTTTGCGTTCCACAAAGGCATTGAGTATCTTTTTTCGGTTTGGTTCGGTAAGCTTGTTTTTGTTACCACCACGCACAAATTCGGCTGAGGCATCAATAAACAGTGTGGCATTATCCTTTTTACTCTTTTTGAGAACAATAACACAAGTTGCGATACCTGTACCAAAAAACAAATCGGGCGGTAACTGTATAACAGCATCAACATAGTTATTATCAATCAGGTATTTGCGGATTTTCTGTTCTGCACCGCTGCGATACAGCACACCGGGAAACTCAACAATGGCTGCCGTGCCGGAAGTAGAAAGCCACGAAAGCATGTGCATTGTAAATGCGAGGTCGGCTTTGCTCTTTGGAGCAAGCACTCCGGCAGGCGAAAAACGAGGGTCGTTAATCAAAAGCGGGTTTGCATCACCTTCCCATTTTATTGAATAGGGAGGATTTGAAACAATGCAATCGAAAGGCTCATCGTCCCAATGTTTGGGTTCGGTAAGCGTGTCGCCGTGGGCAATATCAAACTTTTCGTAATTAATATCGTGCAAGAACATGTTGATACGGCAAAGGTTGTAGGTGGTAATATTGATTTCCTGACCATAAAAGCCCTGCCGAACATTTTCTTTACCTAATACTTTTGCAAATTTCAACAACATTGAACCAGAGCCACAGGCAGGGTCGTAAACTTTATTTACCTGTTTTTTACCTACAACCGTAATTTCGGCAAGTAATTCGGAAACCTCTTGAGGGGTAAAAAATTCACCTCCTGATTTACCTGCATTGCTGGCGTACATGGTCATTAAAAACTCGTAAGCATCGCCAAAAAGGTCGTTGGTGTTGTCCTGATAATCACCTAACTCCAAGCCCCCGATTGAGTCTATAATTTTGACTAAAGTTTCATTTCGTTTTTGAACTGTAGCCCCCAGCTTGTTACTGTTTACATCAATATCGTCAAACAAGCCCCGCAAATCATCTTCGCTGTCGGTGCCTTTGGCAGAGTTTTCTATATTCTTGAAAACATTGCTCAATGTTTCATTGAGATTGGCATCATTCTTGGCTTTGTACCATACATTCACAAATAGCTCCGAAGGCAAAATATAAAAGCCTTTTTCTTTTACAGTATCGGCTCTTCCAAATTCAGCATCTTTATCGGAAATTTTGGTGTAATCAAAATTTCTATTTCCGGTACGCTGTTCTTCTTTATTGATATATGAGGTTAGGTTTTCAGAGATAAACCTGTAGAATAACATGCCCAGTACATAGGATTTAAAATCCCAACCGTCAACACTGCCTCGTAAATCGTTTGCTATTTGCCAAATGGTACGGTGAAGTTCTTCCCGTTCTTGTTCTTTTGTCATTATATATTGAATGTTTTATTTGGATTATTATTCATTTGAAAATGATTTGTTTTTTAAAGGACAAATGGAACTCGCCATTAAATCTTTTATTGAAAGAGGTATTTGTTTACTCATGGCTCGTTTCATTTTTTAGGTTTTTCAAAACAATACTTAAAGCATTGGTTGCTAATTCTTTTTTGTCCTCAACGAGTGAAAATATTTGGTCAGCAAGCCAAAGGGTTAATAACTCCTTTTCATCTGTATTAAGTAGCTTTGCAATTAATACAACCTGTTCTCGCTTTGCAGGGCGGTCGCCTCGCTCAATTTTGCTGTACATTGGAGTATCTATTTCCAATGCAGAGGCTAATTGTCGTTTTAACATTTGATTATCTTCTCTCAGCTGTCGAATTTTATCGGCAAATAACATCACTTTTATTTTTGTTTGCATGACTTTTTGTTTTACACAAAGTCTGCTGCACTCGGCATAGGTTCAAACAAGTTTGACCTCTGCCCTCGTTTGCATGACTTTTCAGTTTTTGAATTGTCAGAATTTGAACAAAGATAAATAAATAAAAGCAACCAGCGAAAAATAGAAGAAAGAATTATTGAACAAAATAAAAGCGAACAATTTGTTCGCTTTTATTATCAGGGTTTTTTATACTTATCATGGGCGAAGTGAATGATTAAACCATTGACAGAAAAGCGTTTTATGTGTTTTTCAGCGGTTTTGTCGGGAATGCCTAATTTGTTTGCAACGGTCAAATAATCTTTCCGGCAGAACTCCTTAGGGAGTTCGTCTAAAAACTGTTGCTTTTGATTCTTTGGGGCTGTTGTAACAGCTTCGGACGGTAGTTGTTGAAATACTTGGGCTGCGTGCAGAACAAGTATTTTCACCATTGATAAAGCAGTATTAAAATCGTTATCCCTACAAACGAGTGGCGAATGTATATCGCCATCGTCCATAATCCGAAGGGCTGTTAATATCATAGCCATTCGGAATGTAATGAGACCGAGCCGCCGAACGGTGGCGAGGTAATCAGCCCCATACAAACAAAGATACTGGTTTTGCGTTTGGGCAAAATAGGCATTAAATGCCTGTTGTTGCCCCGAAGTCAGACAAAAGCGTATTGGTTCGGATTGATATTCTAAGTGCTTGTATAGGTCAAAGAATTGCATTCCAAGGTGATTGAAATAACTGTCGAGAGTTTGGTCGGAAGAGTTGGCAAAAACATCATTCCACACAGGGCGAACATTCATAAAATAGAAAATGAAACGGCTGAATAAGCCGTTTTCGGCACATGGAATGAGTGTTGAAACTTGTTTGGGTGTACCCGACAAAAGAGCAGACAAACGAGGATTTTGGATTTCAACAAATTCCCTGTCTTTTCTGCGGTTATAAGAAATTGTTTCGTGGTGGAACGCTTTGCGGAAACCATCGGAATAATTTCCATGTTCGCTTTTGAATGTGAGTGCAAGCGTGTCGCCTTCAGTTTCAAACATTAGCCCTGAACCGTTGTTGTCATTCAAAATCTGAAATAAACCTGTAGCACTGTTGTTGGCCGGAATGACCAACATTTTCACTGGCGGTTCTTTGGGTCGCTCCGTTTCGGCTTTGTTTTTGGCAGCTGCGTACTCGGTTAGATTTCTTTGGTATTCTTCAAATTCAAGTTTTGAAACTTCTCTCAATGCTTTGTGTATCGGGTCAACCAATTTACGGCAAAGTGTTAAGCGACCTTTACCAGCAGAAGCCTGAGCCGTTACAAAAAGGAATAAGTTCGGATAAACTTCCCTTTCTGCATAAATGCCGTAAACTTTAGGTAAACAAGCTGAAATCACTACAAGCGACCCAAGCAAAAGGAGGTCTCTATCTTCTGGCGAATTAGATTTTGCAACCACCTTTTGAAGTAAACTTGGGAGGTCTGTATAAATTTCATCGGGAAAAGTAGGAAGATTTGTTTCCTGCATTTCGGTATCCGCAATATCGTCTGCACTCGGCAAAGTATCAAACAAGTTTGAACTTTGCCCTCGTTTGTACGACATTTCCTCCAAATCCTCCGTTTCTTCTTTCGTGGGTGTGTGAACCTGTTTTGATTCCAATGGAGTTTGTTTTGAAGATTGAGGTATGGAAACACTTACACCAACTGCCTTTGTCAGGTGGTAAAGTGTTTTGATAGTAACTCCGTGGCCGTGCGAAGCAAGGCAAGCGGAGTATTGTTTGTCGGTTTCGCTTTGCGAATAAGACGGATAAAATCGACTTAGGCGGTGATAATAATTCCGTCCACTTTCGCCCAAAGCGTCGGCGAGGGCAAAGCCAAGGTCTCGCCAATCGGCATAATTCGGGGCAATGTCAACAGAAGCGGCTTCAATTCGTTGTGTTATTGTTTCAATCTCATTTGAAGTGTCAATGTTTGATTGAGGTATCGTAGGAATAGCGGTTGTATTGGTTTCTGTGACTTTATTTGTTGCCCAATCTGCTGGGTTAAATGTTTTCTTGCTCATGTTTATTTAATAATAAAGGGTTTATAAAAGCGTTGGGGTCAAATGGAATGAAGCAAGCACGGGAAATATCTTTACCGGACTTGTCAACTTCGACCGAGTATGTTTGTAAAATGTAGTTAGCCACAGAGGCGAAGTATTCGCCGTGTGGGGCTTTTCGAGTGTCAATTTCAATTATCCATTTCAAGCCATCACCGGAAGGACTTACAAACAAAAGCTGTGTATCAAAATACTCATCGGCGAGCAAGGCTTGCCGAAGTGTATCTATATTTTGAACATGGTCAAAATCTATACATATAAGCTCTGAATGAGTTACAAGCGATTTGTCATTACGGGAAGTAAATACACCTGAGAAAGTGCAATAATCGAAATTTGCAGCTTTGTATTTTCGGGCTTGAACGACATCAGAAATGCTTCTGAGTTTTTCGGTGTTTTGCTTGTAGTATTCGCCCGTTATTGCATTGTAAACCTGCACTAATGAAACCGTCTTGTGTGGTAATGTATTCTTGATTGGAGCTTTGAAAAATGAGAAAGCGAAAGCTTTATTATTTTTCACTTGAGCAACTTCATTTTTTGTTGTACTGATTACCGTTTTCTTTTGACTGTAAAAACTCCAATTTTCACCGATATGCAGGTTCATGTCCCTATTTAGCGTTTGCAGTAATTCATCCCCCGACTGTTTATAGTGAAGTTCGGCGAAGTTGAACGCATCACCGGCAGGAATAGCGTTTTCGCTATCCGAATGCCGGGCAAGCTCTTTATCCAGGGCATTACCTAAAACCGTCTCTTTTTCAATAAAAATATTCAATGTCGATTTATCGGCATTGAATGGGTTTTTAGTTGGAGAACAAGTCCTCCCCGAAAGGGAGAGGACTGTTTCGCCCAGATAATACAATCTCAATATATGCGCATATATTCCAATGCCATAATGAGTTTTTGATAATATCGCCTCTTTACTTCTTGCCTCCATAATACTTGATTTTCACCATTGAGTAATGGTTGTTGAGGATTCGGGAAATATCGGAACGGCGATAGTAGAGCTTGTTGCCTATGCGTGAAAATGGCAGTATGCAATTGGAACGCAATGTTTGCAATGTGCGGGGGCTGATATGCAGAATTTGCATAACATCCTGATTGTCGAGCCAATCTTCCAGCCTGTCGGTTAGTGGACTGGTAGGACTTGCGGGGCAAACAGTACATGAGTTTGTTTCTTGATTGCTTGCAGTAAAGTGATTGCGAAAAGCAACTGCAAAGGGTTCCTGACTATTCAAGAAATAATCTGTCAGGATTTCGCCAATAGTTTTAGGTTCGTTCATTTCAAACCTCCTTTCTTATTGGCCACAAAAGCGGCTGCTTCTGCCTGCAATTCGGAAACTGATTTGTGTTTGTCTCCAATCAACCAAGCATCAATTTCGCTTTTAAGAAATTGGAGCTTCTTTCCCTTTTTGTGATAAGGAATGAGCTTTTGACCAATCCAACCGTAAACAGTCTGCCGGGCTGGCTTGTCGGGTAAATAACTGCACAATTCCTGTAAATTAAACCACTTGTCAGATTCGGGTAATTCTGACTTTGTTGCACTAAGCAAGGTTTCTAATCGTTCAACCTTGCCAATTAAATATGCCAACGCCTGAGGCATATCATTAAAAGAAATCTCGTTTGAAAACATTGTGTAAAAAGTTTTCGGCGATTTGATTTTCAGGTGTGCCAATAACAAGAAAACCACTACTCCGAAATGGAATAGTGGTACAAAAAGATTAGGTAAAAAAAGGGTAACCCAGAGGTAAAAATCTCTTACCCTATTTACCTATTGTGTTTTTATATGTCATTGATATACAGTATGCATGTCGATAAAAATAAAAAAAGGTAAATGAGAGTTTTACTCATTTACCTTTCGTTATTTGGATTACCTCGAAAGATTACCCCAAAACTTTCTTGATAAATTGATTATAGCCGCTTGGTTGTTGGCTAAATTTCGTTTTAAGAGTAGAGAAAGTTACCACCTTCGGGGAAAATTCATCAAATGCCTGTTGCATAAATTCAATCCAGACATCCTGAATTGAGGAGTATAATTCTTTGTGAACGAGATATATTGAATATCGAAACCATGTTTTACCCAGATTAGCCCTTGGTATTTTCTTGGTTATTTTAGGAATGCTGTCAAACTGGATAAGGTGTTCGACATAAGCAATCATTAATTTGTAATCACTTTCCGACATGATTCTTTCATTATTCTGAGGATTTACACCATTTAGAAATGCTAAGTGTTTGTGCGCAATGGCAAATTTTGATTTGATTTGCATTGGCTTGACAGTTGGTTGCGGCTTCTTCTTGCTATCACTTAATTGCTTTTCAATTATCACCTTATAAATTGCACTCGGGTCTTTCAAATAAATATCCTTTTGCTGATTCAGAAATACAGATAAATTATTCGTAATAGATAGTGTGTTTCGGATTGGGTTGCCAAACGATAATTCAGTAAAAATATCATCAATGGCATTGGCTCTGTCAATTGCAATTTCTTCTCTTTCGTATCGCTGTCTTAAAATGCTCTTTTGTTCTTTTGCAATCAGGTTTACAAAATCACCGTTAATCAATTGGTCGAAAGTGGGGATAGGTTGATTTGTTTGTTTAAAAAACAAATAATTTTCAAGTGCAATGCCAACTGTAATAAGTGTTGAATTATGGGAATTTAGTTCAATTGAGCTGCAAATATCACCGAGCAAGTTGTGAGTTTTTTGAATGTCGGAGGTTAGGTCTATTTGTGTTTGTGCCTTGTGTATTAATTTAGCGGCTTGATATGCGTTTAATTCATCATCTGACGGGTAGCGGTTAAAGCACTCTAAGTACAAATCTTCAAAAGCAGTAAAATCATTTTCAGTAAGAAGTACATCAAAAGAAATGGTTAATTCATAATACAGCTTAACAAGATTTGTTTGTAAGCCCTGAAAATATGTGTCCGCTGTTTCAGAAGCCTTTTTTATGTGTGATTTTATTAGCCGTAATGTTTCCTTGAGTTCTTGTCTTGTGTCAATATTTGATTGTACGACAGTGGAATAATTAAGCAGTGCGATTTTAATCCGGTTGGCTTCGGCGTTTACAATCGCATTGTAAAAGATTGTTTGCGGTGTCTGTAATGATTCCTCTTTTGAGATTTCAATTTTAGGCTTAATTGTGTATTCCTTTATCGAGGTGTATTCATCTGGTGCAATATTGTTGATTGCAACAGCTTTTTCAAAATCGAATATAGCGTAATTGCCTAACTCGGAAATGAAAAGTTTTTCAATATCATTGAGTTCAGAAGGTAAATTATTGAACTTGCGAGCTAATGCCGGAAATGCAATGTCAGGCTTATTACCGGGGCGTAATGCCCCATGTAATATACTTTGGGCTATTGGTAGATTCATAGGTTAGTGTCGTTTTTAATATTGATTTTGATTGCTTTGGTTGCTTTCTGTTTTTTCTCATCTACAACTTTAGCATAAATCTGTGTCGTTTTTACATTGGTGTGCCCTAACATTTTGGAAACGGTATAAATATCTGTACCGCCTGCAAGCTGTAAGGTTGCATAAGTATGACGGAAACAATGGAAAGTTATATTCCGTGTGATTCCTGCGGATTTTATCCATCGCTTTAATGGTCCCGAAATCCAAGAGGGGTCTGGTAAATCTTCAAAAACAAGTTGCTCCGGCTTGCCGGGTTCCCCGCAAAGCTGATACGCTTGTTCTGAGATTGGCATATATTCAACTCCTTTTGTTTTTTGTTGGGTAAAGTTGAGGCGGACTTGTTTGCCGACAACTTGTATTTCTTTCCATTTGAGTTTTTGAATATCGCAATGGCGAACGCCTGTTAAGGCTGAGAAAAGGGCTGCACGCTTCAAAATAGGGCGGTCGCATGGTGTTTCTGCCAATATGTTTAATTCTTCAACTGAAAGGTGTTCCCTGCGGCTTTCCTGGTCTTGTATGCCTTTTATCTTTGCCGAAATATCAACGGTCAAATATCCATCAATAAAAGCTTGTTTTAATCCGGCTTTAAATATGCTGTAGTAAGTGGCTGCGGTATTGTGTGATACTGTACCCTTTTTGTTGCCACCACATGGAGCAGTAAGCATAAAACGGCGAATTTCTTCGGCTTTACTCAGGTTTATTTGTGAGAACGGAAGCGGTTGATTTTCGGTAAAGAGTTTCAATAATTCCCCGACACGATTCCAGTTTACTATAATTGACTGGGAGCTGTTACGGTGTCTGTCTTTTGAAACTTTCAAAAAGTATTCAATAAAATCTATTTGCTGGCGTTGGTTCTGAACTGCAAGTTCAGCTTCTTTTTCTGTATATAAATCGGCGTTGTCATATTCCTTTTGGCGAATACTGCGTACACCATCAGCAAAAACACAGGCTTCCTGGTCAATAGTACTTTTACATTGAATGATACCGTTTACATCCCTTTTCGGTTTAAATGTTTTAGCTCCATCGGCAGAAGTGCGGGCGGTTCTTGATTTATCCCACACAGGGCTTGTTATTGTTCTATTAAGTGCCTCAATGATTCGTTGAGGTTTATCCGTGCCATTAAAAACAGGATAGCTTTCGAGTATCAAATACCATTCATTGTGATACTCAGACTTGCGAAGCTTAACAGTACATTTGGTTTTTGCGAGTTTCTTTTTCATGGTACTGCTTTTTATTTGTTAGCGAATAATCGGTCAATTTCTACTTTAGGAACATAAACGAATTTTCCTATCTGTTTTTTGGGAATGCTACACTTCCGTATCGTTTTATCAACTGTAGAAAGTGAAACACCGTATTTCTGAGAGATTTCGCCAATGGTATAGCAATTGGCAGGGTCAAAATTGATTTCTTGTTTTGCGATTGCTGGTTGAATTGCTTTAGCAATTTCAACCTTTGGAAACATAGCCTCTATGTGAATCCGACTAATGCGGGTTAATCGCTCCCCAAGGTTGACGGCTGGGATATTACCTTTTCTGATTTGACGGTAAATGGTATCTCTTGAAATGCCAAATAAAACTACAGCTTCAGCAATGGAAATATAAGGGCGGTCTGTTGGAATTTGCTCGGCTAACTGTTGGCGTTGTTCCTCTTGTTTTTCTTGTGCCTTCTTTTTACGAGTTGCAGCCTCCGAACATTTCTTTGAGCAAAATTTTGAATACACAGTTTTAGCATTGAACTGAGCACCGCAGTTTTCGCATGTCTTTGGAAGAATAAATTTGCTACCAGGCATATCAATCGTTTTTAGAATGAATAAGTAGTGATAAGTATTTATTAGTCGCACTTTACTGTTGTTTAAGTCGCGTAACAAATATGTAGCAAATATACGAAAAATAATCGAATATAACAATAGACAAGCATAAATAATAAAATAAAAAACCGCTGTAAACTAAGTGTTTACAGCGGTTTGAGTATGGATATTAATCCTTGTTTTTGGTTTTTATTTTACTTCTTCGTAATCAACATCCGTAACATTATCTTTGCCTGCCGTTCCGGCATTTTGTTCAGGATTGGCATTGTAAGCACCTTCAGCTGAAGCACCTGCAGCTTGAGCATTGTACATTTCCTGACTTGCGGCATGCAGAACGCTTTCCAGTTCTTTGGTAGCCAGATCAATTCCGGAAAGGTCTTGTGCTTTATGTGCCTCTTTCAATTTGTTCAATGCAGCTTCAATCGGAGCTTTCTTGTCGGCAGGGAATTTATCTCCCAACTCTTTGAGTTGTTTTTCCGTCGAGAAGATCAAGCTATCCGCATGATTGAGTTTGTCAACTCTTTCTCTTTCGCGTTGATCGGCTTCGGCATTGGCGGCTGCTTCTTCTTTCATTCGTTTGATTTCAGCTTCAGTCAATCCGCTTGATGCTTCAATTCGAATGCTTTGTTCTTTTCCGGTGGCTTTATCTTTGGCTGAAACTTTCAGAATGCCGTTGGCATCAATATCGAATGAGACTTCAATTTGAGGTACGCCTCGTGGAGCAGCAGGTATGCCGTCCAAATGGAACACTCCGATTTGTTTATTGTCTTTGGCCATTGGACGTTCCCCTTGCAGCACGCGAATTTCAACAGAAGGTTGATTGTCGGCTGCCGTACTGAAGATTTCCGATTTTTTGGTAGGAATCGTGGTGTTGGCTTCAATCAATTTGGTCATCACTCCACCATACGTTTCGATACCCAGTGAAAGCGGAGTAACATCCAACAACAAGATGTCTTTCACATCACCTGCCAAAACAGCACCTTGAATGGCAGCACCTACAGCAACCACTTCATCGGGATTAACACCCTTGGAAGGTGTTTTGCCGAAGAATTTTTCAACTAACGCTTGAATGGCCGGGATACGGGTTGATCCACCCACTAAAATCACTTCATCAATATCCGATGTTTTCAATCCGGCATCGGCCAAGGCTTTACGACATGGTTCAATGGTAGCTTGAATCAGCGAGTCAGCCAGTTGTTCAAATTTGGCACGGGTCAATGTTTTGACCAAGTGTTTTGGAATGCCATTAACAGGCATGATGTACGGCAAATTAATTTCGGTTGACGTGGTGCTTGACAATTCAATCTTTGCTTTTTCGGCAGCTTCTTTCAAACGTTGAAGAGCCATAGGATCTTTTCGCAAATCGACTCCCTCTTCGTTCATAAACTCTTGTGCCAACCAGTCAATGATGACATGATCAAAGTCGTCGCCGCCAAGGTGTGTATCCCCATTAGTTGATTTCACTTCAAACACACCGTCACCCAACTCTAAGATGGAAATATCAAAGGTACCTCCTCCTAAGTCGAAAACGGCAATTTTCATGTCTTTATGTACCTTGTCGAGACCATAAGCCAACGAAGCAGCCGTTGGTTCGTTCACAATCCGACGCACGGTTAATCCCGCAATTTCACCCGCTTCTTTGGTAGCCTGACGTTGAGCATCGCTAAAATAGGCAGGTACGGTGATGACAGCTTCCGTCACTTCCTGACCAAGATAATCTTCGGCCGTTTTTTTCATTTTTTGCAGAATCATAGCCGAAATTTCCTGAGGCGTATAAAGACGACCGTCAATGTCAACACGAGGGGTATTGTTTTCACCGCGTACTACTTTATAAGGCACACGGTTGATTTCTTTCGTCACTTGATCATACGTTTCGCCCATGAAACGTTTGATTGAAAAAATGGTGTTTTTCGAGTTGGTAATGGCTTGACGTTTTGCAGGATCGCCCACTTTGCGTTCTCCACCTTCCACAAAAGCCACAATGGAAGGAGTGGTACGTTTACCTTCGCTGTTAGGAATTACAACCGGCTCATTGCCTTCCATTACTGCCACACATGAATTGGTGGTTCCTAAATCGATTCCAATAATTTTTCCCATAATGTTTTGAATTTATTGTTGTATCTGTTTAATGTTGTTTTTCGTTTCTTTATTCATGATAACGTAAAGCAATTTACAAAGAATGTGCCACGTGCCTTCGACCTGAACGATATGATCTTTTTGGCAGAAAGAAAGAGAAATTTTATTTTTGGCTAGCCGAATCTGTCATTTTGGCAGAATACAAAAAAAGCCTCCAATATGGAAGCTCTTTTCTAAACAATTGAATATCAATCAATGATGAGGATGTTGCTGCGCCTGACGTTGAATGTCCTTCAGAAGCCATTCCTTAAATTCCCTATCAGCCATGTAATATTGGAACAATTTTTCGGGAGGCAAAATTTTTTTAAATCGTTCATAATATGTTTTGGCCAATTGCGCTCTTACCAAATCAAAATTGATCATGTTTTCGGTCATTTCAGCATAATCGGCATTTCGTTCTTTCAGGCCTCTGTCCTGCTGAAACGTCTCACGCGATGCCTTCATTAAGTCCCAGCGTTTTTGTTCGTACTCGTGGTAAAGTGGCCAAAATTGTTGTGCTTCTTGAGGCGTCAATTGCACCCGTTGTTGAATAAATTCAATCTTTTTTTGACGTATTTCGTTCAATCGTTGTTGATGGTTATTTGGTTTCCCCTGCGGATAAACAGCGGAGACCATTATCAACAACCCGATAAATAATGCAATCCGTTTCATACGTTTATTTTTATTTTTAACATTATAGATATATGGAACTCGCCAAATAATCTTTCTCTTGATCATAGATTATTTTTATGGCTCGTTTCTTTCCAGCACATGTTTTTCTTTGAAATATTTCACCTAATCCCATCAATGATTGGTCGATGACGAAGTGTTATTTTGATTCATATTAGCCAGATAATCAATCAATGACGACTCATCAACCTGACTGAGTATGTAGCTTTCTTCTTCGGTTAACGGTTTTTCGGTGACGGTTTTTGTAGTCATCAAAAAATGGGATCCAATGAAAATTCCCATTACTGCTGCAGCAACAGCCACCCATGAACGAGCATGCCTATACCAAGGTAGAGAAACAGGATGAACCATTTTCTCCATTTTAGCCTGAAAATCTTCAAAATAATTTTCAGGAACAATGAACGGATTTCGCTGATCAAAATAGTGTTGCGTTTCCATGTTTAAATGTTTTTTGCTCACATCTATATGACATATTTCAAGTTGAAAGGTTTAAATATCATTCAACATGTATTGTTCAATTTTTTTTACGGCATAATGATACGAGGCCTTCAAAGCACCTACGGACGTTCCGAGAATTTGTTCCATTTCTTCGTACTTTAAATCATCGAAATATTTCATATTGAACACCAAACGTTGTTTTTCGGGCAATGACAATATGGCTTTTTGAAGTTTCAACTGCATCTCATCGCCTGAAAAATAGGGATCCGACTCAAGATGATCGGCCATCGACTCTTGCAGCTCTTCCATCGACACGTTCAATTTATCACGTTGATTAGACAAAAAAGTAAGGGCTTCGTTTACTGCAATACGAAAAAGCCACGTAGAAAGTTTTGAATCGCCCCGAAACGAATCGATGGCTGACCAAGCTTTCATAAAAGTATTTTGAAGAATATCATTGGCATCGTCGTGCGAAAGAACCATTTTCCGAATATGCCAATAAAGCGGCTGTTGGTATGCTTTAACCAATTGCCCAAACGCTTTGCTTCGACGTGCGGAATCTTGCAGATCGTTTATCCATTTACTTTCTTGGTTTGAATCCATTCAAAGAAGATTTAACCTGCCGGTTTAAATGCGCGATAAATGTAGCCAATAATTCAATCGTTTCCAAAGCCAAACGCTATAAAAATAGAAAGGGAATGCCAAAACAAAGCCGGCGATCACATCGACAAAATAATGCGCTTTGATGTACACCGTGGACATGGCAAGCAATAGAGAAAAAGGCAAAATCCACCAAAATACTTTACGATCGTGATACCAAAACAAAATCATGTAGGTGGTCATGGCACCCACGTGCGAACTGGGAAACGCTCCATTCGGAACTTCGCCCAACGACTGGGTAAACAATAAAAATCTTCGCATAAATCCGGTGATAGGCAATGCGTTAGCCGGTTCGTGACACACAAAAAACTGTGGCCCTTCAGCCGGCAGAAAAATGTAAAAAGTATAGTATAAAAAGAAAGCGTTCAATAAAATAAACGCCGCAAAATAAGATTTCTCACGGTTAATCACAAAGAAATAGGCCAAAGTGAAGAACAAGGCCATGTAAAAAGAGATGTAGGAAAAATTCATCAATTCGGCAAACCATGGAGCAGAAAACCGGAGGGAAAACAAGGTACTGGGTTGAAAACCGCATAACCATTGATCGGCATGAATCAAGAAAGGATCAATATTTTTGAAAAACTCCTGATTGTAATAATAGGTTTCAGGATACCAATACATGATGAGAAAAAAAGGCCATAGCTGACGAATGGCTTTAAATACAGGCCATTTGGTCTGGTAATGAAGAATAAACAAGACGACAAAGCTGCCGACAATTAAAAACCGATCACGAATTAAATGATGTTCGGTCGTGAAATTTAAGCAATGAGGAAAGAGATTGATGTAAATACTCGTTATCAGGATCCAAATGAAAGTGATGACTTCAATGGGGTAAATTTTTGAAAACAGCCGCATTAGATTCTAAGTTTAAAATTGATGTTCCCGTTTATTGACTGATATCTGCCGATGACAATAGAAATCGGGAGAAGCATCACGATAAAAATAAGTTACCGAAAAATTTTATTTTTTTTGAAATCAAGAGACAGGAAACAGACATTTTTAAAGTAGCTTTGGTGCCGTCAGCTTCCATTATCACAAGCTCATAAACATAATGGAAATGCACTAATCTTTGATGTAACATCGCGTTCTGAACCAAAGTTCCCGCTCGTAATTGTCCCAAATACCCAGAGCATCATGATTTGTTTCCAATTGCCCTGCCGAATAAGCCACTTTGATGTTCCTTTGAATGCTCACTTCATTCATGGCAGCATGATAAAGCGCATGAATGCCCCGTTTATGCCAATCAGGATGCACCCCGGTCAAATAGAGATCAATTTCTTCGTAATGATGCAAGGCTTTCCAAATGTGATAAAATCCAAAAGGGAACAATCTTCCTTTCGCCTTTTGAAACGCTTTGGACAAAGATGGAAAACTGATTCCAAATCCAATCACCTCATCCTGTTCGTCCACAACAAAACAGATCAATTCAGGACGGGCAAATCCAAAATAATGTTTTACATAATATTGAACCTGTTCTGGCGACAACTCCGAAAATCCGTATAACTGCCTAAAAGAAATATTGAGCGTCCGAAAAAAACTGTAAACATATTTCAGGATCTCTTTTCGAGAAGACATAATCAATGTTCGGACATGATACTTCTCCGAAATCAGTTTATTGACCCTCAAAACTTTCTCGGGAATGGGCTGTGAAGCGTTAAACTTATGCTGAACCCAATCGATTTTCTTTTGAAAACCCAGTTTTTCAAGGTGTTTGGGAAAATATGGATAATTGTAGGCAGTGGTAATGGTAGGTTGATGATCAAACCCTTCCACCAACATGCCTTCCGAATCAAAATCAGTGAAACCAAGCGGACCGTGAATTCCTTTCATTCCTTTTGAACTTCCCCATGCCTCGGCAGCATCCAGAAGAGCCTTTGAAACTTCCTCATCGTCAATAAAAGCAATCCAGCCAAAACGCGTACGCCGATCATTCCATGCTTCGTTGGCTTTATGATTGATGATGGCTGCAATGCGCCCAACCACTTCACCATCTTTGTACGCTAAAAAATAGGCAGCCTCGCAATGCGCAAAAGAAGGATTGTATTTGCGGTCGAAGGTTTTCCATTCGTCGCTAATGAGAGGCGGAACCCAATTTGGATCATTTTTATACAATTTGAAAGGAAATAAAATAAACTTTTTAAGTGCTCGTTGTGTAAGCACTTCACGAATTTCAACCATAAAGAATCTATCTTTTTGACAAATAAGCGCTTTTTAATTTATACAATAAAGCAAATAAAGATAAAAATAATTCACAAAATTTCCTTACACAGGCTATCACATTTATTGATCATCTGCATAAAGATGACAAATAATTGAAAATGATCTGTTTAATAACATGTATTGGCGAAAAAAAATCAAATTCGCTTCAACCACTTTGACACGATCATTTATTTCTTTGTTCCTTTTGAGGCACTTGTCGGAATGGTCGGTTTCACTCTGTAACTGCGCCAAACCAGATATAGACCAATCACAACGAATGGGATGCTTAGCCATTGACCCATGTCGAGAGCCATGCTTCGCTCAAATGCTTCCTGAGGTGCTTTGAAAAACTCAATGATAAAACGGGCTGTAAAAATTAAAGCGATGGTGAGACCAAAGAAAAAACCGGAACCGACTTTTTCTTTCCATTTCTTGTACAAATAAAGGTTCAAAAAGAAAATCGTCAAATAGGAAAGTCCTTCATAAATTTGGGACGGATGACGCGGATACGGATCAACCCGTTCAAAAATAAAAGCCCAAGGCACATCGGTCTTTTTACCGTAAATCTCCGAATTCATTAAGTTGGCCATCCGAATAAAAAAGCCTGCAATCGGCGTGACGATGGCCACCAAATCGAGTGTTACCCAAAGGCTTCTTTTCGTTTGCCAAGTGAACAAAGCCAATGCCAAAATGAGCCCTAATGCTCCACCGTGACTTGCCAATCCCTGATAACCAATGAAATGATAATGACCGTCAGGCATTTTCTCAATCGGGAAAATGACTTCCAACGGATTCGTAAACAGTTGGCTTGGTTCGTAAAACAAATATTGCCCTAAACGTGCTCCGACAATAATGCCGATTAACCCGTATAATGTCAATTTATCCCATTCTTTCTGCGTAAATCCTTCTCTTTTTGCCATTTTTTCGAGCATGAAAAGAGCAATAATAATTCCGCCGACAAATAAAATGCCGTAGTACCGGATCGAAATGCCAAATACTTTAACAATCTCAGGATCAACGTTCCAATGAATAAATAAGTTCATTTGCGAAAAAATTAAATTGAAAATCACATTTCGTCTCTCTCACTTTTACTTTTGATTGATCCACATCACCTTCAGGATAATCTGCTGACAATTGGTTTTTTATCAGTTCAAAATCATTTCAACTCCATTCAATTTCTCATCAATCTTTGCTTCAGGTTTCATGCATGCTGAATCAAAACCGAACAAACTTCATGTTGAATGAAGTTCGGACGCAGTCGATGCCGCATGATCAATGTTGTAATGCAGCCCAATGTTTTCTTTGCGTTGCATGGCTTGCTTAATGATTAAATAACCTACACTGATCAGATTGCGCAGTTCACATATTTCTTTCGAAACCACCGATCGATCAAAGAGATTTTCCGTCTCTCGATACAAAATTTCCAGTCGAGCTTTGGCGCGTTCAAGTCGGAGATTAGAACGCACAATGCCAACATAGGTGGACATGATTTGTTGTACTTCCTTTACACTTTGAGTGATTAAAACCATTTCTTCAGGCAAGGTAGTCCCCTCGTCATTCCATGCAGGAACTGAGGTAAACGATATCGAATCAATGCGTTGCACAGCATCTCTAGCTGCAGCATCGGCAAAAACAATGGCTTCAATCAACGAATTAGAAGCTAATCGATTGGCACCGTGTAAACCGGTACGGCTGCTTTCTCCCGCTGCATACAAGCGATCAATGGAGGTGCGTGCATGAAGATCCACTTGAATCCCACCGCAAAGATAATGAGCAGCAGGGGCAACTGGAATCATGGAACGAGTGATGTCAATTCCCACACTTAAACATTTTTCGTAAATCATTGGAAAATGTTTTTTGGTCTCTTCGGCATCTTTATGTGTGACATCCAAATAAACAAACTCGTCGCCATGTGTTTTCATTTCGTTATCAATAGCCCGAGCCACCACATCACGGGGAGCCAACTCCAAACGTTCATCATACTTTTGCATGAATCGCTCACCGTTTTTGTTTCGAAGTTTTGCTCCATATCCACGCATTGCTTCAGTAATCAAAAATGAAGGTCGCTCGCCCGGATAGTACAATGCCGTGGGATGAAACTGCACAAACTCCATGTCGGTAATCAACCCCCGAGCACGATGAACCATGGCAATGCCGTCACCTGTGGCAATCGTTGGATTGGTCGTGATTTGATAAACATTGCCGATGCCACCTGTGGCGATCAACGTTACCTTGCCCAAAAAAGTATCAATGGCACCTGTGGACTGATTGAGCACATAAGCCCCAAAACATGTGATGTCAGGCGTATGGCGAGTCACCACCTGACCCAAATGATGCTGCGTGATGATGTCAATGGCAAAATGATCGTTGTACACATCAATCATGGGATTTTGCAACACACGTTGAACCAATGTGGCCTGAATTTCACTTCCGGTTGAATCTTTATGATGTAAAATACGGTATTCGGAATGGCCACCTTCACGATGCAAATCGAAATGACCTTCTTCATCGCGATCAAAGTTTACACCCCATTCAATCAACGCTTTAATCTGTTCGGGTGCTTCATGAACCACTTTTTCCACAGCTGCCCGATCGCACAGAAAATCGCCGGCTATCAACGTATCTTGGATGTGTTTTTCAAAATTATCCGATTGAAGCATCACAGTGGCAATTCCACCCTGTGCATAAAAGGTATTGGCTTCTTCCAATGAAGTTTTTGTTAAAAGAGCAACACGTCCGTGTTTCGATACTTTTAAAGTAAAACTTAGCCCTGCAATACCTCCTCCAATGACCAAAAAATCATATCGATACTCCATGAATCAGCCTCAAATACGTTAAATACAAAACGAAATGGTCAATGATTGGACAAAGCCATTTCAACAAAATCCTCTTTTTTTTCAAAAAGCAAAGATACTCTTTTTTTGGGAATTCATTAAACCGTGATTTCGAAGCTGCCATGATGCGTATTCCTTTCTTTTATCCTTAACTTTGTGTCATCTTTTCCCAATGTTTATCTGAATAAGACCGAAATTTGCTTCGTAGTTTTTCTTTTTTGTTTCATCAGGGAAAAAATCAAATAAAACATTGTTTTTGAATTATTTATTTTTTATCTATCTAACCAAACAGGTATTGTTATGAACACTAAAATAGTCATTTATCAATTGCTTCCGCGCCTTTTCACCAACACCGTTTCACATCCTGTTCCCAATGGCGACATCGAAAGCAATGGTTGTGGAAAATTAAACGATATCACGCTCACCCTTTTACGCGAAATCAAAACTTTAGGCGCTACGCACGTTTGGTTTACGGGCGTCATCGAACATGCCACACAAACTGATTATTCGAAATTTGGCATTGCAAGAGATCATTCGGCCATCGTCAAGGGGAAAGCCGGTTCACCTTATGCCATCAAAGATTACTACGACATCGATCCCGATTTAGCAAAGGATGTTCCTCACCGCATGGATGAGTTTGAAGCATTGGTTGAACGAACCCATCAGGCAAACCTGAAAGTCATCATCGACTTTGTACCCAATCATGTTGCCCGTCAATATCATTCAGACGCCAAACCGATGGAAACATCCGATTTGGGAGAACATGACATCAAAGAACACGCCTTCGATCCATTGAATAATTTTTACTACATCCCGAACGAATCATTTGCACCACAATTTGATTTGAAAGGGGAAGAAAAATCTCCTTATATAGAATTCCCTGCTAAGGCTACGGGAAACGATTTCTTTGCTGCCAATCCTACCATTCATGACTGGTATGAAACTGTCAAACTGAATTATGGCATCGATTATGTCAACGAACATGCAAAACATTTTGATCCCATTCCAGACACATGGCATAAAATGCGTGCCATTTTACACTTTTGGGCTTCAAAAGGGATTGACGGATTTCGATGCGACATGGCAGAAATGGTACCTGTAGAATTCTGGGAATGGGCTATTCCTCAAATAAAAACCGCCTTTCCGAACATCATTTTCATCGGTGAAATTTATAATCCGTTAGCCTATCATCTGTTCATTGAAAAAGGGCATTTTGATTTTCTTTACGACAAAGTGGGCATGTACGACACCTTGCGAGGCATCATCATGGATTATGAAACAGCAAGAAACATCAGCATCACCTGGCAAAAAACAAGCGATATTTTACCCAACATGCTCTATTTTCTTGAAAATCATGACGAACAGCGAATTGCCTCCACTTTTTTTGCCGATAACCCTCAACAGGCTATTCCCGGCATCATCGTGGCTGTCACTTTGAGCACAGCGCCTTTTCTACTTTATGCCGGACAGGAATTGGGCGAAAAAGCCAACGAAGCGGAAGGATTCAGTGGGTTTGATGGTCGAACCACCATTTTTGACTATTGGCGTGTCGATACCATTCGCAGGTGGTACAACAACGGAGCATGCGACGGAGCATTGTTAAGTCCCGATGAAAAAAGCTTGCGTCAATTTTATCAAAACCTGCTGCACATTGCGCAAACGGAAGAAGCCATCTACAAAGGACAAATGTTCGACTTGATGTATGTCAACTATGCCAATCCCCATTTTAATGCCGACAAACAATTTGCATTTTTCCGCAAAGCCACTTCATCGTTGTTGCTGATCGCCGTAAACTTTGATGCCTTATGCACCGATCTTCAGATCAACATACCGCAACATGCCTTCGAATACCTCCAAATAGACAACAATCAAAATGCATCATCCATCGATTTACTTACCTTGAAACAAGAAACATCACAACTTTTAAGCTCAAATGAACCTTTTAAAGTCCATCTGCCTGCTTACTCAGGAAAAATTCTTAAAATCAGCATAGAAAATTAAATCTACCAAACGATTTAATATACACATAATCAATGGAATGATTTTTTTTGTGCAAATGCATCTTTTACGGTGATTTAGCATCAATTCCATGTCAATGATGCTCGAAAGATGTTGACATTCCGATATATTTGTTAAAACATCACCAAGCCGAAACAGTTTGAAGAGACGTTGCAAGCAACGTCTCTTCAAACTTTAAAAAATATTTTTAATTGAAAATAAAACAATTGATGCTGTATTTCATTGAATCAACACTGATTTGGATATTTTCGTTTGATCAGCCTGAAGTGTTATAAAATAGATTCCCGAAGGAAGTGATTGCCGCTGAAACGCCAAATGATAACTACCCTGCATTTGAAATGCTTCAAGTAAGGTTTTGACTTTAACCCCTGCCGAATTATAAAGAGCCACTTTTACAAAAGCATTTTTTGCCAACAAGTAATGAATGTTCCCGACTTGGACAAGAGGATTGGGAAAAATGGGATCCATCGTAATCAATCCCGAAAGCGCTTCAATGGTTTCTACCCTTGTAGCAACAGAACTCAACGAAAAAGAGGAAGGCATCCAGTTATAAGCAAAAGATGGATTGGTTGTTTTAGCAAAAATGTTACTAACAGTATAATTAGCAGCCTGATCATCAGTTAATTGATGGCCATAATAATTGACATTTGTGGAACGATTGGAGATGTTCGATCCCGGTCCATTGCATTGATATTCTGCAAAGAAAGGATTAAGACCATCCGTCATGTTCAGCCATCCTTGAGGATTGAGCGTGTTTGGTTCATAACAATGAATATAAACAGCCTGTGGAGTATTTTGCCATGGACGTCCGAGATAGAAAGATGACATGACAGTTCCGTTGAAATCAGGTACTCCTTGTGGCAAAGATGACAATGTGCAATTCATAAAAACATATCCAAATTTGGATGCGGCATCGGTATTGGGAGCACAATTGACACCTCCATTGCGATTGACAAAAGTAGTACAACTGTCAAGAACCATGACGCCATTCCCAAAAATAAAGTCAACACTTCCTTCTATATAACAATTTTTCATGTAAATTCGCCCATTGCTGTTGGTATAGTAAGTATCCTGATATCCCAACAATTTACAGTTATAATATTGTTGACGATCGCCTTTGGTACGTAATGCAACGGCTTGTTCTGCACCTGTTCCTGTCGAACCGTCATTTTTTTGGGTGTTCTGAAATGTAATGTTTGCAGCATAAAAATCGTTTGCATCAATGGCCACACTAAAAGAATTGTTTGTTCCCAACGTTCCACCTGCCCCATTGGATTGTCCTGCATAAGCATTGTAAGTAATGATGCACGAGTCCGGATCTAGTCCTATCAAATAAACATTTGGTTTTGTAGCAGCTAATTCACATTTCTCGTAGTAAGTGCCCGGTTTAACATAAATAATCCAACGACCCGTGTAATTATCAGGCACGTCATTAAAAGCTGCCTGAATGGTGTTATAATCAGCATTGATATCTTTCCCCACCGTTTTAATCACGTCGGGAGCCACTGGCTGTGTTGTAAAAGTTACGTCATTCCCATAACCAACACCGGTGCTGTTTATTGCAAATGCCCGAACATGATATGTAGCCGAAGGAATCAACTGAAACAGAGAAGATGTAAATGCCCCGGTACCAATGCCATTGGTAGAAATGGAATCATTTATGGTTGGATTGGCAGTTTGACTCCAACAAATTCCTCGTGATGTAACGGGAGACCCTCCCCAATCTGTAACATTGCCACCACCTGTAGCTGTTTTGGCCAATATGGCAGTAACTGCATTGGTAGTGACCACCGGAACAGTAAGCTGCGACATGGTTGTAAAAGTTATGACACTTCCATAACTTGTTCCTGCTGAATTGATTGCGTATGCTCTGACATAATAGGTTGTTCCGGGAAGTAAACCGGATAGTTGTGCCACAAAAGTACCGGACCCTGATCCTGAAACAAGTTTATTGTCGTTAATGGTAGGTGTAACCGATGTGTTGCTGTACACAAGCCCTCTTTCGGTAACTGCTGCACCTCCATCGGAAGAGATTGTTCCACCGGATGTCACAAACGTTGTCGAAATATTGGTAACGGGAGAAGTTGCAATGGTTGGAGGATCTGCCGTTATTCCGGTAACCCTTCCAAAAACCGAAATGCTGTCCAACCCAACCAATTTCCATTGATCTCCACTGGTACTGATTGAATAAGGATACAATCGTAGATAAAGAGCACTTCCGGAATTGACCGTATCTTTTATATTGAATGCAAAAGTTGTTTTGTGGAAAACACCATTCGTCAATGCAATGTCATTCCCTAATTTTATACCGTTTGCTAAAGTGAATGTCGAGTCGTTCGAATAATAAACAGAAACACGAAGATTATTTGTGGCATAAGCAGCCAGCGTTACTGAAACACTGTCCGCCACTAACTGACCTCCCGATTTAGGAGAAGCTGCAAACTGAATATAACGACCTTCGGCAGGAGCCGCCTCAGCCTGCCAAATCGCTCCGGTATAAACAGATTGTCCTTGCACACCATTGTAGGACAATGCACCATAATTTAACAAATGACTCAGGGAAACCGTATCTGCTTTCATCGTCCCGGAGACCACACTGGAAGAAAGATCAGAAACACAAGGCCAAATCACCGAAGAAGAAACCGGAACGGATTCGGTAGAACCACCAATGACTACATTCAACATGGCTAAATATTTACCACTTTCCCCTGAAGCTGAATCCCAAGGATAAATACGAACATAAAATGTTTGACCGGATTGAACTTTAATGCCAAGTGATGAAAAGCTTACACGTTGTAAAGCTGAAGCACTTAACACGTAAGCACTTCCCAACTGAGTAGCGTAAGCAAACAATGAATCGGTCGAATAAAAAATTACGGCATGTAAATTATTCGACGATACAGCTCCAATGGTCATGGCCACAGAATCAATGTTTAAGATACTTCCTGTCTTTGGAGAAACAGAAAATTGAACATAACGCCGTGGATTCATGGAGGTTTCTTGCGGCCAAGTACCATTGTATTTTACGCTCTGCACCGGCACTCCACCGACTGATTTCCCTGATCCAAATACAAGATTCGCATTGGGAGCCAACAATTCATCTGCAGCGTTTAACTGTCCTGTTGTGGTGGCTTTGACAAGCGTGCTCGTTCCCGATAACATAGGCCAAACTGCATATGCCGAATTTGCGGCATGTACACCAAAAATAGAAAATGAGATCCACAAAAAAATAAAATGTATAACCCTGTTTTTCATATATTTAATTTTATATTTAACACCAATGATGTAGCAACTCATTTAATTGTCATTCTCTTGAACACAAGTTTTTTTATGGCTCATTACATAATCTCTAAATAATTAATTAATGAATACAACTGACAATTATTCCATTCCTAATATTTTTATTTCGAAAGCATAATGTAATATATCTTTTTATATCAATATATTAAAGGACATAAAATCGTTCAATAAAAAACAATTAACGCTTTATCGTAAAGAAAATATGTATTTCGTTTACGGACACGAATATAATGAAAGATTCTAAAATGATTTATGTTTTAATTATATTTAACTTTTACTTCCTTCTGAGGACAATTGACAATGTCTGCTTCATTTCAAAAAAAGGTGATTTACAACTTCTCGAGTTAAGCATTGTAGAACATCAGTTGACCAATAGCCTACGCATGAATGTTTTTCGAAAATGGGGAAAAATGCCAAAAAAGAGCAGAATGAATCATCACTTTACGGTAAAAGCATGGTAAATATCCCATTATCAAATTCAAAGCTTTAAAATTTAGAGATAAATTACATATAAAACGTTCAACTTCAATCAATTATTTTTTATGTGTAACATATGGCGTGCATTTGTTAATATATAAAAATGAAAAAACATGCAATGAACAAAAAAGAAATAATATCCGTAATTTTGCAAACAAATACGCAAAAAGAAAAGTACAAAAAAAATATAAGATCAAAAGAAAGACGATTTGCAGTATTTCATACGTCCACTTTTATTTTTAACATTAAGGATGTATGGAACTTGCCAAATAGTCATACACTTGAGCATAAGCTCTTTTTATGGCTCGTTTCATACGTTTATTTTGATTTTTTAAAGCTATGGATGTATGGAACTCGCCAAATAGTCATTTTCTTGAGCATAAGCTCTTTTTATGGCTCGTTTCATGTTTAATTTTAAAAACAGCAACAAACCTAAAAAATGAACACGAAATGATCAAACAGCCTTTTTAAGCTGCTACTCGAAAATGGACGGGGTATTAGCTCAGCTGGTTTAGAGCGCTTGCTTCACAGGCAAGAAGTCACTGGTTCGAATCCAGTATGCCTCACTTAAAATAACGCCTTTCACAAAACAATTTGATGAGGGCGTTTTTTTTATGTTTTCAACCGTATAACGACAGTCATGGCACAATGGACAATTTCATCGATAAAAACCAACATCAACGCCACACTTTATGATTCGTCAAAAGGCAATCAGTAACACGAGAAAGTCACCCAGAACTTTTTTTTACTCAACTTTCGCAAGCAAAAATGATTTGATTTTTAAGAAGAAGCGAGTTGGACGATTTAAGCCTTCATCGCGATCAATTTTCGAGTGAGGCGGGCGAAGTCTTGACTTGATCGGATCAATCGGATTGTTCCATTCGCTTACTTTGTGTTGTCAGTGGAACATCCCGCTTGCGGGGACAAAAAGTCAGTCAGGGTTAAGGGGTGGAAGCCCCTTGTAATGAACATGCAAACGTTGAGTTTTTTATTCTAATCAAGATTCACCCTATATTCTAACTTTTTATGTACCTTTGTACACATTTTTTAAAATCACTATGGGAAAGATAGACGAACTTGATCGTAAGATTTTAAGCATTATCACACAAAATGCGAGAATACCATTCAAAGATGTGGCAGAAGAATGCGAAGTATCAAGAGCAGCCATACATCAACGTGTTCAACGCCTCATTGAGCTGAAGGTCATTACCGGTTCCGGTTATTATGTTGATCCAAAATCACTTGGATATCAAATTTGTGCCTACATCGGCATCACTTTGGAAAAAGGATCCATGTACAAAAAAGTAGTTCCGGAATTGGAGAAAATTCCTGAAATTGTGGAATGTACTTATACTTTAGGCCCTTATTCCATTCTGATAAAAATCTATGCCAAAAGCACTGAACATTTGATGCAGTTACTCAACGGCAAGATACAGGAAATCAATGGTGTAGTGGCTACAGAAACCCTAACGGCCTTAGATCAGCGCATTCAACGACAATTGCCGATTCAAACAAAAGATGAAACAGAATAATCAAAAAAAGAAAAGCCAAGCAAACGTTTGAAAAAACACCAAAAATTCAACCACTCGTAAACTAAAATCGAAACAAAAACAGTTTGGCAAGAAATTCATCAACAACATTTTGAGCAATTTTTTTGCTCAAAAGAGAAAATTGCACCAATGTAGATCCACTTTCAATGAAAGATATTTAAAAATATTTAAATAACTTGTCAATGCAACTTTGACTCGTTATTTTTGTTAGGCAAATTTTAATATAAAAACGGCGCAAAAAAGAAAAAAATAGCGTCCTTTATCAGATCAAAATGAATAGTATGCATTTAGAAAATAAATAAATTATAGACAAGTGACATCACGCACCAAGGGAACAATCCGTGTTTTAATTTTCATTTATTAACATGAAAAAAAGTTATACTCTCCTCTCCGTTTTGTTGATTTTCTCTTTTCATTCGTTAAAAGCGCAAAATTTTTTGACCAAATATTCATCTGATCAGATTATTTCCATTGCCATTGGTCCCGGATATTTATATGGTGATGCAGCAGCAAAAAACATTCCTACGACCAACCACTCCTTAACCGATTTTGCACCGGTCAATATCGGATTATCCATTGACGTGGATTATTCAAAGTATTTTATGCCCGGATTATCGTTTGATGTTGGGTTACTCTATTCGCATTTCAAAGGCAATGAGGCCGATTCTCATTTATCCTATCGAGGATACGCTTTTGAATCACATTTGGGAGAATTATCAGGGAAAATACAATTTGAACCGATCTCTTTTGTGGAAAAAGAACGCATGTTGTTAGATCCCTATCTGCTTATTGGTGTTGGTGTTGTCGGAGCATATGTTCCGTCGTGGAAATTTGCTACAAATTCAGGACGCCCCAATGATACAGACAAACTTAAGCATCATACGTTAGGATTCTCAGCCATTGGAGGAATTGGCTTAAAATTTCCCATCACACCTGCATTGGACGGACGACTGGAATTTACTTTTCACAGCACATCCACCGATTATCTGGATGGATTTCATCCAAAAGCTTCCAAATACAATGATTTTTTCATCATCAGCCTGATTAAAATCAGTTATCGCCTATTCCAACATCAAACATTTGAAGGATATGATTAACGGTCTTCATCCGCGATAGGAGGATAAAAATTGAGTGATGTTTGATTCTATACGTTGCAAAACGTCGGATGATTCTTCTTTAACGAAAGACTCGCCAAGAAGATGTTCAAATAATTCGATGTAACGATTGCTGATTTTTAGAACGACCTCATCCGTCATTTCAGGAATTTGCTCTCCTGCATTTCCACGAAATCCGTTTTCCATTAACCATTCACGAACAAACTCTTTGGACAATTGTTTTTGAGGCAATCCTTTCTGAAAACGATCTTCATAACCTTCTGCATAAAAGTAGCGTGACGAATCGGGCGTGTGCACTTCATCAATCAGATAAATTTGTTGATCTTGTTTCCCAAATTCATATTTTGTATCTACCAAAATAAGCCCTTTTTCGGCGGCCATTCGGGTTCCACGTTCAAAGAGTTGCAAGGCATAACTTTCTAACAAAGCATAGTCGTCGGCATTCACTAAGCCTAACTTTAAAATTTCTTCTTTTGAAATATCCTGATCGTGACTTCCTTGTTCTGCTTTAGTGGTTGGCGTAATAATGGGATGAGGAAGTTTTTCGTTTTCATGCAATCCTTCAGGAAGAGACACACCGCAAATGGATCGAGCACCTTTTTGATAAGTTCGCCATGCAGTGCCACACAAATATCCACGCACAATCATTTCTACCGGAAAAGAATCGCAACGAATGCCTACAGTGACCATTGGATCGGGCGTAGCCAATTTCCAATTGGGACAAATGTCTGTTGTAGCATCTAAAAACTTAGCAGCAATCTGATTTAATATTTGTCCCTTGTAAGGAATGCCTTTAGGCAAAATGACATCAAAAGCTGAAATGCGATCGGTTGCAACCATCATTAGCAGATCATTACCAATGGTATAAACATCGCGCACTTTACCGTGATACACATTTGTCAATCCGCTAAAATGAAAATGAGTAGAAATAATGGGTTGATACATAAAATAAAAAAATTAAATAAAACAAAAGGCCGTTAGATTTCCCATGATTCAATGGAGTCCATTAAATCGCTGAATGATTTTACCGTAGTTTTGGATTTGACATCCTCAATTTGGTTTAGCATGGCCTCTTCGTAAGTAGGTTCTTCCACATTTCGGATCACTCCCAAAGCAATGGGAAGATCAGGACCACTCATGGAGGCAAGTCGTTGATGTAAAAAATAATCTTTGGTAGTGGCATCATGCACTAAGATCTCTTTTTCGGTAATTCCGTTTTCGCCCAAAGTGACCGCTTTCAACGAGAAACCATCAAGGATTAATCCTTTTTCTTTATTTTTCCCAAACAACATGGGCTCTCCATGATGAAGATAAATGGCATTTTCGGCTCGAAGATCTTTCGTGCTAACAGTTTTGTAGGCTCCATCATTGAAAATCACACAATTCTGAAGAACCTCAACAACAGATGTTCCGTGATGTTTGGCAGCCGCCACCATAGTATCCACCGATGTTGGGATGTCAACGTCAACGGTTCGTGCAAAAAAAGTTCCTCCAGCTCCAAAAATCAGATCAGCCGGTTGAAAAGGACGTTCAAACGTGCCGTAGGGTGACGATTTGGTTACCAATCCCTTAGGTGAAGTTGGAGAAAACTGACCTTTAGTTAAACCGTAAATTTCATTGTTATGAAGTACAATGTTAATATCGATGTTTCTTCTTAAAGCATGAATAAAATGATTGCCTCCAATGGCCAAACAATCACCATCACCGGTAAATTGCCACACTGACAATGAAGGATTTGCGACTTTTACACCTGTTGCAATGGCCGTAGCTCGTCCATGAATGGTATGAAACCCATAGGTATTCATGTAATAAGAGAGTCGGGATGAACAACCGATTCCGGAGATCACAGCGGTTTGAGCAGGACTGACATTGACGGCTGCCAATGCTTTATAAATGGCATTTAATATGGCAAAATTACCACATCCGGGACACCACCGGACATATTGATCACTTTTAAAATCTTGTGGTGAATACAATGAGTTTGACATAATGATGTTGACTTAAAAGATTGCTCAACTTGTTTTGTTTTGACACGAAAGAATAGATCCATTTCATTTTAAGGAAAAGATAAATGTCACAATTTCTTCCACTTCGAAAGGTTGTCCTTGAATTTTATTGTATTGATCGATTTCGATGCCGGGCAATTTTGACCGCAAATAGGAAGCAAATTGTCCGTCGTTGAGTTCGAAAACAATGATTTTTTTGAATGACTCCAAAACCTCCCTTGTGTTTTTTGGAAGAGGCATGATGAAATTAAAATGAGCCAATGCCAGACGTTTGCCTTGATCATTGAGTTCATCGACAGCCGTGCTGAGGTGGCCAAAAGTACTTCCCCAACCCACCATCAGGATCTCAGCATTTTGATCACCATAAATTGTTAAAGGTGAAATATAATCGGCAATTTTTTCTATTTTGGCACGCCGAAATTCCACCATTTTTTGGTGATTCTTTGGATCCGTTGATATTTCACCCGTAATATCCGCTTTTTCCAGACCGCCAATGCGATGCATGAAACCTTCCATTCCGGGAATCATCCAATAACGGTTTAATTTTTCAGGATCGCGCAAATAAGGTTTCCATTCGGAAGCATTCATGGGAGCCCGAGGAGGTATAATGTCAGGATAATCGTCCAGCGAAGGCAATTTCCATAAAGCCGTTCCGTTGGCAATAAATCCGTCAGTCAATAAAATCACTGGAGTAACATGTTCAATGGCTATTTTTGCGGCCAGAAAAGCATAATCAAAACAATTGTCCGGCGTGCTGGCAGCCAAAACCACCAGAGGGCTTTCGCCATTTCGACCATACAATGCTTGCAAAAGATCGGCTTGTTCAGTTTTAGTGGGCAACCCCGTTGATGGTCCGCCTCGTTGAACATCGACAATGACCAAAGGCAATTCCGCCATGACGGCTAACCCTATGGCTTCTCCCTTGAGTGCCAGTCCGGGCCCTGAAGTCGATGTAACGGCCAGACTACCTGCAAAAGAAGCTCCAATAGCCGTTGAGATGCCGGCAATTTCGTCTTCGGACTGAATGACTTTAACCTCTAAATCTTTTCGAGCTGCCAATTCGTGCATGATATCTGAAGCCGGTGTAATGGGATAACTGCCTAAAAAAAGCGGAAGGTGTGCTTTTTCGGCAGCGGCAATCAAGCCGTAAGCAACGGCTTTATTTCCATTGATGCTTGTGTAGCGCCCTTTTTCGATATTTGATTTGACAATGCGATAGGTTGAAACAGCCGCCTGAATGTTGTCCCCATAATGATAACCATCCACCAATGCTTTGATATTTGCCTGCAATATTTCGGGTTTCTTTGAAAATTTCTTGGTCAGAAATGCCTGAGCTTTGTCGATCGGTCGATTAAAAAGCCAACAGATGAGACCCAAAGCAAACATATTTTTTGAACGAAGACCCAATTTATTGTCAATCGAGGTGCCTTCCAAACTTAATTTGGTCATTTCAGTGAGTGGAATGCCCAGCAACTGAACATCTTGGAGACCAAGCTCTGAAAATGGGTTATTTGTTTGAAATTCAGCTTTTTGAAAACCAGATTCAGTAAAAGTGTTTTCATCATAAATAATCACACCGCCGGGTTTGATCTCATGCGCATTCACTTTAAGCGCTGCTGGATTCATGGCCACAAGCACATCGGCTTTATCGCCCGGTGTATGTACTTTCTGAGAGCCTAAATGCACTTGGAACCCCGACACTCCGCCAATGGTACCTTGAGGAGCCCTGATTTCGGAAGGATAGTCGGGAAAAGTAGAAATCTCATTCCCCAAAATGGCCGATAAATTTGAAAACAATGTGCCGGTAAGCTGCATGCCATCGCCTGAGTCTCCCGAAAACCGAATGACGACATGATCTAATTCGATAATTTTATGTGATGATGTCATAATTAGAAATTCCTTTTTTAAGTATAGCGTACTATGATTCAAGAGTTTATAATTTATGCTACTTAATTAATGGACGCTACAAAGTTACTTTTTTTTGATTACAAAAAGCCTGATTCTATTTTTATTTTTTTACGCATTAATTTCCATTTTTCATGCGTTTGAATCCGAATAATTGTGTACAAACAGCAAAATGGAATAGTGCGCTGACTGCTCCATTGCTAAGAACCAATTCCGTTGACTGAATGTATTGGTCAGACTGCAAAATGAATAGCCAATCTTTGAAATACCAACATCGAAAAAAATGAACAAAGGATGCCGATTTATCTCCAGCATCCTAAATATGAATCAATTCAAACAGATGAAAAAAACCTGTTGAATAACATTTTGAAGGAATGAGATGTAACAGGGAAAGAATAAAAAATATTTTTAACGCTCGTGAATGGGGATGTAAGGTTTGCGTTCGCTTACATTTTTGTAAGCAGGGCGAATGATTCGTTTGCTTTCAAAATTAAGTTCTTCAATGCGATGCGCCATCCAACCTGCAATGCGAGCCATAGCAAAAATGGGCGTAAATATTTCTCTTGGAAGTCCAATCATTTCATACACAAATCCGGAATAAAAATCCACATTGGCACAAACTTGTTTGTTGACATTCATTCCTTTAAACTCCATAAAAGTCTCGATCGACAATTTTTCCAGACGCGTAAGGAATTCAAATTCTTTTTCCCGTCCTTTCTCACGAGCCAAATCGTGCGCCATATCACGAAGAATAACGGCACGCGGATCGGAAATGGTGTAAACGGCATGACCAATGCCATAAATCAACCCTTTTCGATTATAAGCTTCTTTTTTTAACATTTTCAGCAAATAAGCTTTGATCTCTTGCTCATCAGTCCAATCACTGATGGCTTCTTTCAAATGATTGAACATGTCCATGACTTGAAGATTGGCCCCACCGTGCAGTGGCCCTTTTAATGAGCCAATGGCTGCAGCAACCGACGAATAGGTATCAGTACCTGATGAACTTGTCACACGAATGGTAAACGTGGAATTGTTTCCGCCGCCATGTTCGGCATGAAGCACCAAGGCCATATCTAAAACCCTTGCATCGAGCTGAGTATATCGATCCTTTCCTTTCAACATGTACAGAAAATTCTCGGCAATCGACAAATCGTCTTTTGGATGACGAATGGCCAGCGTTTGTCCCTGATAGTTGTGACGCATGCTGTGATAAGCATAAGCGATGATGGTCGGAAATTTGGCAATTAACGACACAGCCTGTCTCATCAGATTTTCGGGCGTTATGTCGTCCGCTTTATCATCAAAAGTGTACATAATCATGACTGAACGCGCCAAAATATTCATGATATCATGCCCTTGAAGTTGCAGAATGCTAAACTTGGAAAGTTCTTCGATGGAACGCTGTTCAGATATCAAATGATTGAATGAGCTCAATTCATCGGGTGAAGGAAGATATCCGGCCAACAACAAAAAGACCGTTTCTTCAAATCCAAAACGTTTTTCTTTTTCAATGGATGCAGCAATCTCCTCCACATCAATTCCGCGATAGATTAACTTGCCGGGAATGGCCTTCAAAGAAGCTCCTTCCTGACGCTCATAGCCAATCACATCGCCAATGGTAGTCAATCCCACTAAAACACCTGAATGATCTTCATTTCGTAACCCTCTTTTAACGTTGTAGCGCGTAAACAATTCGGTATCGATATGACTGGTTATTTTAATGGATTCCGTCAATTTTTGTATTAAATCATTTGTGTTCATGTAGATTATGTTTAATGTGGATGGTTAAATTCAAAAAAAACCACCGGATAACGCATGATGCGGAACAAAAACCCGCATTTGGATCAGGTCACCCGTTGGCATGAGCAATTTGTTCGATCATCTGTTCGGTAAATTGCGTAGTGGTCAACAACTGAGCATGTTCCGTTTGTGAATAAAGATCAGAAGTCATTTTTCCTTCAGCCATCAAATTTTCCAAAGCATTTTCAATGGCTTGTGCAGCTTCGTGCCACTCGAGATAATTCAACATCATCACGCCTGAAAGCAGTAAAGAAGAGGGATTTGCTTGGCCGGTTCCTGCAATGTCAGGAGCAGTTCCGTGAGTTGCTTCGAAGATAGCATGACCAGTATCAAAATTAATGTTTGCTCCCGGCGCAATGCCAATTCCGCCTACACAGGCTGCCAATTGATCAGAGATGTAATCGCCGTTAAGATTCATGGTGGCTATCACCGAATGATCTTCAGGATGAAGCAGCGACTCCTGCAAAAATGCATCGGTAATGACATCTTTCACAATCACTTTGCCTGCGTGTTTAGCATTGTTTAGCGCCTCATCGGCAACATCTTTTCCCTGATTTTTTTTCAGTTCAAGGTAGGTTGGCCAACAAAAGGTCTCTTGGTCAAATTCTTTCTGAGCAACCTGATAACCCCATTTTTTGAAGCCACCTTCAGTAAATTTCATGATGTTTCCTTTGTGAACCAGCGTGACACTTGGAAGATGATGATCAACGGCATAACGAATTGCGGCACGCACCAGTCGTTCCGATCCTTCTTGCGAAATAGGCTTCACGCCCAAAGCGCTGCTCTCGGGAAAACGAATCTGATGAACATTCATTTCGTGAAGCAAAAAATCTCGAAGTTTATTGTTTTCAGCACTGCCGACTTCAAATTCGATGCCGGCATAAATATCCTCCGTGTTTTCTCTGAAAATGAACATATTGACATTTTCAGGATGTTTAACCGGCGCAGGCACACCTTGGAACCAACGCACCGGGCGCAAACAAACATATAAATCCAATGTTTGTCGAAGCGCAACATTCAACGAACGAATTCCACCTCCAATGGGCGTTGTCAAAGGGCCTTTAATGCCGACACGAAAGGTTTGAAAAGCAGCCAATGTTTCATTTGGCAACCAATTTCCGGTCATTCGGTAAGCCTTTTCACCTGCCAAAACTTCTTTCCATTCAATATGTCGTTTCCCTTGATACGCTTTTTTGACTGCGCTATCCATAATTTTTTTGGCGCTTGTCCATATTTCAGGACCTATGCCATCTCCTTCGATAAAAGGCACCGTTGGTTTGTCAGGCGTTTCTATTTTTTTGTTGATGTATCTAATTAACATAATTATCAATGATTATTCGAAGATTCATTCTTTGATGCGTTTTTTAATTTGTTTAAGGCACTTCCGGCAATAAACCATTCAATTTGTTCCTGATTGTAAGTATGGTTTACGGTAATCTTTTCCGTTGAGCCGTCTTGATGATGCAATTGCACAAACAACGGTTTGTTTGGAGCAAAATCGGTTAAACCAAGTATATCGAATGCATCATGTTCCAAAATTTTGTCGTAGTCAGCCGGATCGACAAAAGTAACGGCCAACATTCCCTGTTTTTTTAAATTGGTCTCGTGAATGCGGGCAAACGATTTGGCTAAAATAACTTTTACGCCTAAAAATCTCGGTTCCATAGCTGCATGTTCGCGAGATGAACCTTCGCCGTAATTTTCTTCGGCCACCACGATGGACGAAAAGCCTTTCTTTTGAATTTGTGCTGCAACCGACGAAACAGCTTCATAATGACCGGTAAACGGATTGAGCACTTCATTTGTTTTCCCGTTAAATGCATTCACGGCACCCATTAACAAATTCTTTGAGATATTGGCCAAATGACCTCTGAAACGCAACCATTCGCCTGCCATGGAAATATGATCCGTAGTACATTTCCCAGACACTTTGATCAATAAATGCAAATGCATCAAGTCATTTCCGTCCCACGGATCAAAAGGCGTTAAAAATTGCAATCGTTGCGAATTGGGATGGATGATAATTTCCATTGAATCATCCTTTTGCAAAGCTGAAATACATCCCTTATCCACCGATTTAAACCCTTTGGACGGCAATTCATCTCCTTGTGGCTCATGCAATTGAACCCATTCACCATGAGCCGTTGGCAACGTATCGGTAAGCGGGTTAAAAGTCAATCGACCGGCTAACGTCAAAGCGGTCACCATGCTTGGGGAAGCCACAAAATGAAACGTGTTGGGATTTCCATCCGTTCGTTTGGCAAAATTGCGATTGAATGATGAAACAATGGAGTTTCTTTGTTCGGGATGATCTGTTTGACGTTTCCATTGTCCAATGCAAGGACCGCAAGCATTGGCCATGATCAATCCTCCGAAATGCAGAAAAGGAGTCAACAAACCGTCACGTTCTGCCGTGGCCCGCACCTGTTCCGACCCGGGAGAAATGATAAATTGTGATGAGGTGGTAATGCCGACCTCCACCGCTTGCCGGGCAACAGAAGCCGCTTTAGCTAAATCTTCGTAGGACGAATTGGTACACGAACCGATCAGTCCCACCTCAACTTTTTCAGGATATCCTTTTTCTTTGACCATTTGAACAAACGTAGAAATCGGATAGGCTGCATCCGGTGTAAAAGGCCCGTTAACATAAGGTTCAAGCTGATCTAAATCAATGGTAATCAATTGATCAAAATATTTTTCAGGTAAACCGTACACTTCTTCATCGGCTTTCAAGTCGTTCATAACCAACTCAGCGGCACGTGCCATGTCAGTTCGCTGCGTCGCTTCCAAAAATGCAGCCGTTTTTCCGTCGAACGGAAAAATTGAAGTTGTTGCCCCAACTTCAGCACCCATATTACAAATCGTAGCTCTTCCGGTCGTTGAAATGGACGACACACCATCTCCAAAATATTCCAGAATGGCATTCGTTCCCCCTTTCACGGTCAGAATGCCGGCTAATTTTAAAATAACATCTTTAGGAGAAGCCCAACCGTTTAATTTTCCGGTCAATTGAACCCCAATCAATTTAGGCATTTTTAATTCCCATGGCATGCCAACCATTACATCAACAGCATCAGCACCTCCAACTCCGACAGCAATCATTCCCATTCCACCAGCGTTGGGTGTGTGCGAATCCGTGCCAATCATCATACCTCCCGGCATAGCATAATTTTCAAGCACAACTTGATGAATAATGCCTGCACCGGGTTGCCAAAAGTCTATGCCGTACTTTTGGCAAACCTGCATCAAAAAATGATACACCTCGTCATTACCAGTCAATGCCTGTGCTAAATCTTTTTTTGCACCCCATTGTGCGGTGATGAGATGATCACAATGCACCGATGACGGAACGGCTGTTTGCTTTTTGCCGGCATTGATGAATTGAAGCAATGCCATTTGTGCCGTGGCATCCTGCATAGCCACCCGATCAGGAACAAAAGTTGCATAATCATACCCCCGTTGAATCTCCTTTCGGATAGAAGTCCCGTGTGTGAACAAAATTTTTTCGGCCAAAGTCAACGGTCTTTGCACTTCTTTTCGAACTTGCTCCAATCGACTTTTGTATTGTTGATAAAAAAGAACAGCATCTAATGTTGTCATACGTTATGTTACTATTGTTGTACGAAATAAACTACATTTCAAAGATTTAACGGCTTGAAAAAAAATGATTGATCAACAAAAAAATCATGCCATTCATTTGAAAAGTCATTGTTTAAGTTTCTTTTAAAAAACGATCTATGTCGGCTGCCGCATCACGCCCTGACGCAATGGCACGTACCACCAGCGAAGCACCTAAAGCAGCATCACCCACAGCAAAAACTTTTGGAAGATTCGTTCGGTGTTCCTGATCAACGGCCACATTTTGGCGCTGATTCAATTCAATCCCGAGTTGCTCAAGCAATCCTTCATAAACCGGATTAACAAAACCCATCGACAACAAAACCAGATCAGCCTTAATCACTTTTTTTATGCCGGTACGTGACATGATCATCGCTCCGTCATCATTTTTTGACCACGTCACCTCTTCCACTTCAGCGCCTTTGACAATGCCATTTTCACCCAAAAACTGCACGGTGTCCAAATTCCAATAACGTTCACATCCCTCTTCATGCGATGAAGAGGTTTTAAGCACCATGGGATAAAGCGGCCACGGCGTTTCCGGGTTGTGATCAACCGGCGGTTTTGGTAAAATTTCGATTTGAGTCACACTCATGGCTTTTTGACGAATGGAAGTTCCTACACAGTCGGATCCCGTATCGCCGCCTCCAATGACCAACACATGTTTCCCTTTAGCCGAAAGCAAGTCCTGATCGTCAGAAGGTTCACCGGCATTGATACGATTTTGTCTTTGAAGAAATTCCAATGCAAAATGAATTCCTTTCAACGATCGACCCGGCACATTCAAATTACGCGGCACTCCTGAACCGATAGCAATACAAACCGCATCGAATTCCTTGAGCAACGATTGAGCAGGAATGTCCACCCCAATGTGAGTAGAGGGTTTGAAAGTTACGCCTTCAGCCATCATCAAGTCTAAACGACGGTCAATGACTTGTTTATGAAGTTTGAAATCGGGAATGCCAAATCGCAATAATCCGCCGATTGCTTCATCTTTTTCAAAAACCGTCACGGAATGACCTTTGTGGTTCAATCGATTGGCGCATGCCAATCCAGCAGGACCGGAACCGACGATGGCTACTTTTTTGCCGGTACGTTGTTTAGGAATAACAGGTTTGATAGATCCTTCCAAAAAAGCCTGTTCGGCAACTGCAGCTTCGTTTTCCCGAATGGTGACAGGCTCTTCATGGAGTTTTAACACACACGACTTTTCGCAAGGCGCCGGACAAACCCGACCGGTAAATTCAGGAAAATCATTGGTGGATGATAGTATTTTATAGGCTTCAAACCATTTCCCCTTGTATGCAAGATCCTGCCATTCAGGCATTTTATTTCCCAAAGGACAAGCCCAATGGCAAAAAGGAATGCCGCAATCCATGCAACGGGATGCTTGCAGTTTGCGATCTTCCACATTAAGGGTTTGTTCCACTTCGGAGAAATCATAAATTCGCTCAGCTACAGGACGATAACCTGCATCTTTACGATGGATGGTCATAAATGCTTTTGGATTTCCCATATCTTTATTTTATTTATCTTATCATTGTTCGACTTCCTTGAACAGGAAGAAAATTATTAATAATCGCGTTCAACGGTGGCAATTTTTGCCTCAAGTGCTGCAACCCGTTGAGCGTGAAGGACTTTTTTGTATTCGATGGGCATGATTTTGATAAATTGAGTAAGCGACTGCTCCCAATTTTCCAACAATTCTTTTGCAATGGGACTGTCCGTGTATCGAACATGTGCTTCAATAAGTTCCGTCAATTCTTTGATATCGGCCACTTCTTCTACCAACGACAATTCGACCATCTCCATATTGCAGAAATAATCGAAATTATTTTCCGGATCCCAAACGTAAGCAATGCCACCGCTCATTCCGGCAGCAAAATTTCGCCCGACACTTCCCAAAACGACGGTTCGCCCACCGGTCATGTATTCGCAGCAATGATCGCCCGTTCCTTCCACAACGGCAATGGCTCCGCTGTTTCGAACACAAAACCGTTCGCCTACCCTACCGCTAATGTACACTTCGCCTGAAGTTGCCCCATACAATAACGTATTTCCGGCAATGATGTTTTCGTGTGATTTGAAAGTACTTCCCAAAGGCGGTTTCACAATGATGCGCCCACCCGAGAGGCCTTTCCCCAAATAATCGTTGGCGTCGCCTTCCAATTGAAACGTGATTCCGTTGACCAGAAAAGCGCCAAAACTTTGACCTGCCGATCCGGCAAAAAGCACATTGATGGTGCCATCCGGCAATCCGGTCTCACCAAATTGTTCGGCAATACGCCCTGAAAGCATCGCACCTACGGCTCGATCGGTATTGTGAATCGGATATTGCAACTGAACGGGAATGAAAGTTTCAACGGCATTTTTGGTTGCCTCAATCAATTGCAAATCCAAAACGTCATTGATTTTATGCTTTTGTTCAAACATTTTACGCACAGGGAAAAGATCAGCTTCTTTCGGTCGATAAAGAATTTGAGAGAGGTCAATCTTTCTCAGTTTTGGACTGCCGTGATCCATGGATTTAGGTTGAATCAAATCAGCCCGACCAATGATATCGTCCAATTTCGTATAACCCAATTCAGCCAAATGTTCACGCACCTCTTCGGCCAAAAAAGTAAAGAAATGAACCAAATACTCGTATCGTCCGACAAAATGCTGTCGCAGCTTTTCATCTTGCGTTGCCACGCCCATGGGACAAGTGTTGAGATGACATTTACGCATCAAGACACATCCCAACACAATCAAAGCGCTGGTTGCAAAACCAAATTCTTCAGCGCCCAGTAATGCCATCATGACAATGTCACGTCCGGTTTTGATTTGACCGTCAACCTGCAATCGAACGTTTCCGCGAAGATTATTCAACACCAGTGTTTGTTGAGTCTCGGCCAATCCCAATTCAGCGGGCAATCCTGCATGTCGAATAGAGCTCATCGGGCTGGCTCCGGTACCTCCTTCACATCCACTGATGAGAATCATGTCTGCCTTTGCTTTGACCACTCCGGCAGCAATGGTTCCAACACCAGACTCAGAAACCAACTTCACACTGATTCGGGCTTTGGGATTCACGTTCTTTAAATCAAAAATTAATTGCGCCAAATCTTCAATGGAATAAATATCATGATGCGGCGGCGGTGAAATCAATGAAATACCCGGAATGGAATGACGTGTTTTTGCAATCATTTCGTCCACTTTAAAACCGGGTAATTGCCCTCCTTCTCCGGGCTTTGCTCCTTGTGCTATTTTAATTTGAATTTCATCGGCATTCACCAAATAGTGCGTTGTTACGCCAAAACGTCCTGAGGCCACTTGTTTGATAGCACTTCGGGCGGATGTTCCGTCGGGACGTGGTTTGAAACGATCGGGATCCTCTCCACCTTCTCCGGTGTTGCTTTTACCGCCTATTGCATTCATTGCCAAGGCCAACGCTTCATGAGCTTCTCGACTGATCGATCCAAATGACATGGCTCCCGTAACAAATCGTTTCATGATCTCACTGGCCGGTTCCACCAACGACACATCAATAGGGTTTCGCTTATACGTCATTAAATCCCTCAGAAAAATAGGATGTTCCTTTTCATCCACCAAACGAGAATATTCCTTGAATTTCTTATAACTTCCCAGTCGAGTGGCCAATTGGAGTTTTGAAATGGTTTCAGGATTCCATGCATGCACTTCCCCGTACACTCGATAAGCATAATTGCCGTAACTGTCCAACAAATCATAATCGGCATCGTATTCAAATCCGTTGCGATGCGCGCGAAGTATTTCTTCCGTAATGTCCTCCAAATCTGCACCTTCAATTTTGGAATGCATCCCTTTGAAATATTTTTCCAAGAATCGGTTTGACAATCCCAAAGCCTCAAAAATACGGGCTCCGTTATAACTCTTGATGGTCGAAATACCCATTTTGGACATAATTTTCAACAAGCCTTTGTGAATGGCTTTCAAATAATGCTTTTCAGCTGTTTCAAAATCCAATTGAATTTCTTTGCGACTGACCAAATCGTTAAGCACGGCAAAAGCCATATAAGGATTCACACCACTCGCTCCAAATCCAATCAACAGAGCAATATGCATCGTTTCGTACGCTTCGGCTGTCTCCACAATGAGGGCAATTTGAGCGCGTTTGCACTGATTGTTCAAATGAGTATGAACTGCCGACAAGGCAAGCAATGACGGAATCGGAGCTAACTCGGCAGTCACCCCTTTATCGGAAAGAATGATGTAATTGTATCCCGAGTCAACGGCATTTTCCGCATCCATACACAATTGATGAATAGCAGCTTCCATGCCGGCCTGCTTTTCGGAAACAGGGAAAAGCATCGACAACGTTTTGGTAGTAAATCCTTTGTATTTTAAATTGCACAAAATATCCAGCTCGGTATTGGTCAACACAGGAACCGGCAGACGAACCACTTTACAATGTTCGGGAGAAGGATGAAGAATATTTCCGCCTATTGAACCGATATAATTGATGGTTGACATGACCAACTCCTCCCGAATGGGGTCTATGGCAGGATTGGTGACTTGTGCAAATTGTTGTCTGAAATAAGTAAACAAACGTTGAGGCTGCGTTGACATCACGGCTGGTGGAATGTCATTCCCCATGGAGCTGGTTGGCTCTGCGCCCGTCATTCCCAAAGGAATCATGATGCGTTCAATGTCCTCTTTGTTGTAACCAAAAACCCGTAACATCACCTCATATTGATCAACACTGTGTTTGACCTGACGTCCAGAAGAAAGACTCCCTAAAACAACGCGATTTTTCTCTAACCATTCTTTATACGGATGAGCCGAAGCCAATGCCGATTTCAATTCGGGATCACGCAAAATAATGCCTTCTTCGGTATCCACCATTAACATTTTCCCTGGTCGCAATCTTCCTTTTTCTTTAATTTGCGAAGCATCAAAAGGCAACACGCCGGTTTCTGAGGCTATGACCATGACATCATTTTTTGTAATCAAGTAACGTGCCGGCCTCAAACCGTTTCTGTCAAGCATTCCACCCGCAAAACGACCGTCAGAAAAAATGATCGTTGCCGGCCCATCCCACGGTTCCATGAAAATACTATGATACTCATAAAAAGCTTTCAACTCAGCCGAAATGGGATTTTTATCATTAAAACTTTCAGGAATGAGCATCGCCAAGGCATGTGGGATGCTCATTCCGCTCATAACAAAAAATTCAAGAACATTGTCCAACGTGGCGCTATCGCTCATGCCAGGCTGCACAATGGGATCCAACTCCTCCATTGGTGCTAAGAGTTCGGGATTTAAGACACTTTTGCGCGATTGCATCCAGCTCCTGTTTCCTCGAATAGTATTGATTTCGCCGTTGTGACCTAACATCCTGAACGGTTGTGCTAACGACCATGTTGGAAAAGTATTGGTTGAAAAACGCGAATGAATCAGAGCCAAAGCACTCGTAAAATAAGGATTGGTTAAATCGGGGAAATAGCTTCGTAACTGAATCGACGAAAGCATTCCTTTATAAATCAATTTCTTAGTTGACAAACTAACAATATAACACTGTTCTTTATCTTTTAAGTCAGAATGTAACAATGCCTTCTCAATGCGTTTTCTCACCACGTATAACTTCCGCTCCAATTTGTCAGGTTGATCGCATCCCACAATGAAAAGCTGTTTGATGTCCGGCTCCGCATTTTTGGCCACTTCACCCAACACATGATCGTTCACGGGTACATCTCGAATGGCAAGAATTGACAAGCCTTCCTTTTCGACCTGTTGCCTGATCATGGACAAAAAAATGGCTTGTTGCAAATCATCTTTAGGCATAAAACACAGTCCTGTCCCGTATTTGCCTTTTTCGGGAACGGGAATTCCTTGTAATAATATGAATTCATGAGGAATCTGCACCAAAATGCCGGCTCCGTCACCTGTTTTGTTATCGGCTCCTTCAGCACCACGGTGCATCATGTGTTCAAGGACTTGCAACCCGCTTTCAACAATATCGTGAGATTTTCCGCCTTTGATGTTTACCACCAATCCAACTCCACATCCATCTTTTTCGTAATCAGGGTCATACAAGCCTTGCATAGGCGGAAAAGCAATTTGATTTCTACGCTGTTTTGTCATACTGAAAGTGATTAATTTTGAACTGCTTGAAACGATAAACCTTGCATTATAGTCGTAAATCTGCAAAAATCCAATGATTGCCGATCAAATCATCCATTGATCAGCCAAAGTGCACAATGTTCTGTTTTCTGCATGATTCATCTTCTTTGCTTATGTTGATTTTTAATTGTGTTTTTGATGCAATTTTGATAATAAAAATATCATTTCGTCACTTTTTTACCTTTTCAAGCTACAAATATCTATATTTTTTGCCGTAAAACAAAATTTATGCTCAACAATGAACAGTTTTTATGAAAAAACATGATCTATTGTGAATAAATATACGCATATTCCCGATTATTTCATGTTGACTGCCTTCCAATCGGCTTGTTTGGATCCCTACGACTGAAAAAAAATAATGAGTCAATGATCGCAATTTGAATCAAAACATAAATATCTTCCCCCTCTTTCATTGCAAATTTATAGATAAACGCTCAAATCAGCAAATAAATTTATTCCCGACAGGCATTACGATAAAATGAAGGTCGTCATCAGAAAGAACTTGCATATTCATTCATAAAGATACGAACTAAGAAACAATTAAACAACCAAACTTTGTTCATGAATCATTTTTTTTTGATGCAAACATCATGTATCTTTGCTCTGATTTATCATCTATCTGTTTATCATTTCTTTAAAACTCACATGAAACGAGCCATAAAAAGAGCTTATGCTCAAGAAAATGACTATTTGGCGAGTTCCATACATCCTTAATGTTAAAAAATAAAATAGACGTATGAAATATATTGGAGCCCACGTAAGTGCCTCGGGAGGTGTCGAAAACGCTCCCGTCAATGCAGCAGCTATTGGCGCAAATGCATTTGCACTTTTTACCAAAAACCAACGACAATGGAACGCCGCTCCTCTGAGCGACAAAAATATTGAACAATTCAAACAACATTGTAGTGAACATCATTTTGCATTGGATAAAATTCTGCCACACGACAGTTATCTCATCAATTTGGGACATCCCGAACGGGACGCTTTGTTAAAGTCACGAGCAGCCTTTTTGGACGAAATGCAACGTTGCGAGGCATTAGGCTTGTCGCTACTTAACTTTCATCCCGGATCGCATCTGAATCAAATTACGGTTGAGGCCTGCCTCTCTTTAGTAGCCGAATCCATTAACGAAGCACTTGACAAAACACAAGGAGTAATTGCCGTTATTGAAAACACGGCGGGACAAGGAAGCAACGTCGGTTTTGATTTTCAACATCTTGCCGACATCATTGCTCAAGTAAACGACAAGTCGCGCGTTGGCGTTTGCATTGATACCTGCCACGCGTTTACCGCAGGATACGAACTGCGAACCCCCGATGGATACCAAGCTACATGGGATACATTTGACCGCATTGTCGGCTTTTCCTACCTCAAAGCCATTCACCTAAATGACTCAAAAAAAGAGTTAGGATCTCATGTGGATCGACATGACAACATCGGAAAAGGATTTCTGGGACTTGACTTTTTCAGCCGTTTTATGCAAGATGATCGCTTCAACAATATTCCCATCATTCTGGAAACACCCGACGAAAACCTTTGGGCCGAAGAAATTGCTTTGTTGCGAAAATTGGCAGAACAATAGATTGATTCAACTTTCACAAGCAAATAATGATTTGGTTTTTAGGTATGAGTAAATTAAATAGATTTGATAATTAGCCTCTTATAACTTTGACATTGAAAGAAAAAATGATTGACTTATTCTATTGAT
>JBMFIQ010000021.1:0-43914 GCA_049976245.1 Microbacter sp.
CCTCTCTGAAAAAATAAAGTTCATTTTCTTCCTCATTGTCCGTACCCTCAAAGTTGCATTTATAAGTTGAACTCAAGAATGGAAAAAATGAAGTAGTTGTTAGAAATTTGTAGCGACGTGACAAGCAACGTCGCTACAAACATCGGCAATTAAAAATTGGCTTAAAATTACCTGTCTTCCGTCTGTATCAAACAAGATTCAAACGTTAAAGGGAAATAAAAAATAGATTCACCACAAAAAATTCAAGCGGACAAGAATCAATCGGCATGTTGGATTGCATTCAAAAAGATTGTTGATTGGTGTGGGCAATGACTGTATCTTTTATGTTTTCACAATGAAACGTTTCAAAATCGGAAACCGAATTCAACTCAAAAGGTGTTGCTTCGCATCCTTTGTGCAGGCGAAGATCATTCCAACTTATGTGATGCACGTCATTCAACACAATGGCAGGTCGAGCATCCGGTTTCAAGTAATAAACATTGATGTGATTCATCTGTAAATCATTGGCATGTCGAATGTAAAATGCCGAAGCCGGCAAAACCCCAAACATGGTTGGTTCGGGATAAGCGCTCTCTTTTTCAGGAATCGTTTCTCCGGCCAGAGTTTTGGTGCCACCTCCCTGATAATAAATAGAAATATCGTTCAATGTCACATCTTGAATGGGATGATTGGGCAATCCAGCCATCAGACACACATAGTCTGAATTGGCATTGTACACCCTGACATCACTGATGGATACACGTTGCAACTGGCCGATCGGCGTTCCTTTTGGACTTCGCATGCGTGCCCCAAGACGCAAAAAAATAGGAGCAGCATACATGTCGCGCATCACAATATTGGATACCGTCACATCTTCCAAATCGCCCCCGTCAACAGTTTCCAAAGCCAACCCAAAACATTGATTAAAAACACAATTGGAAATGGCAATGTTTCTAAAACCGCCACTCGATTCAGTACCTAACTTTATTCGTCCGGTGGGAGCATACGATCCCGGAGTAGGCTTATAGGTTTGGAATGTTCCGTCCAAAACAGTACCAAGATTGTATCCGCTGACAAAACAGTTGGTGATTGTTACATTTTCCGTGTTTCTAAAAAATCCCAAAGCGTAAGTTGCCTTCAACACAATAGCATCATCGAAAGGAGAATTGACCGAACAATTGGAAATGCGGACGTTTCGACAGGCATCAACATCGAGCCCGTCACGGTTGGTATCAATAAGCAATTGATCAATCGTCAAATTGTCAACTCCGGTAGCCAATAATGCAAAATGGCCGCACCGATACATTTTGACATCTTTCAGCACCACATTTCGACACAATTTTAGGCTGATGGCTTTATCGCCTCCGAATGTGGGCGGAACATCGGCTTTGGAAAGCCCGCTGCCGTCAATCATTCCCTGACCTTCAATGGTCACATCGTGCAATCCTATTCCCCAAAGCAAAGCATTTTTCCAATGACTGTGCCCAAAATCCTGGTATTGACTGAAATCGTTCTTTTCAGGCAAATCATAACCATCCTTTTCAGTAGAAACCGCAGCCTTCAAAACAGCTCCGGCATCCAGCCAAATGTCAATATTGTTTTTCAATTCAATGGAATAGGACAAATAAGTGCCCGCAGGGAAAAAGAGAGTGCCGCCTCCCAATGCTGATACATGTGCAATGGCTCGATTGATTGCCTGCGTATCCATGGTTTTGTCATCGCCTTTGGCGCCAAAATCTTTTACATTAACCAAATTTGCTGCTTCTGCCATGGTTGTGAAAAATAAAACCATGGTCAATCCCATCAATCTGCCCCAAACACAAAGTTTGTTTTTTGACCGGATTGACTTGATAATTTGTTGATTTGAAAATAAATAGTTCATACGCGTTAAATAAGTTTTCGTTTCTTATGTATTAGACTCTTGCCCACTGCATCATGTTATTCCCAGATCAACACACAGCAACCGTAATGGATGTTGGTTGTTCAAAACGTTGAAAAATGGCTTACTTCAAAACACAAATAGATAGCAACGTCATATCAACTTATTCCAAGAAACATTATTTTTGGTGATCGAGCTGAATCCAAATGAATTAAAACGCAGAAAGACAGAAGAAAACCTTCCATCTTTCCTGAAATCAAAAATATTTTATGCCCAAAGCATGATAATTAAATCGATACTACAAAAACATTGAACTCCAAAAAATTATTCATCTTTAAACCCAGTCACGGCATGTGAACCGTCACAAAAAGGTTTGTTTTTACTCTTTCCGCAACGACAAAAAGCCACATTGCTTTTTGTTTCTTCTTTACCGTCTTTATAGACAATGTGAATTTCTCCCGAAATCATGATCGGTCCGTTCGGAAGAATTTTTGCTGTTACATTCTTTTCCATAGAATCTGTTTTAATAACATGTTAGCAAGTTGTTTATGAACAATGCACCACTAATTTTTCTTCTCTTTTTTGCAGGTTGAAATGCCAAACAAAACATAAAGGCCACAAAAACCCGTGAAAGCAGTAATCAACAAAACAGCAGCCACAATCAGTAAAATAATTCCCAACGTTCCATGAATCACATTGGCAAAATAAAGAATGACCAACAATGCGGCAATAATAACACGAATCACTTTATCAACAGCTCCAACATTCTTTTTCATAATGAACAAATTTAAATCGTTAAACACTAATCATAAATATACTAAGTATGATACATCAAACATGAGATGTCAAATCAGAGGGTGGATTTTCTTTCTTTGCATTCTTGTTCTTCTTATCTTTTTCTAATTCCATGGTTAAGGAAGTGACACCTGAAAGTCCGCCCAGTTGCATGGTTTCAATGGCTGTACTCGGGACAATCACGATGGTTGAATTTTCCTTTAACCCTTCGTACAACATATTCATAGCCCTCAAATGAAGCGCTACGGGATTATTGGCGTATGACAAAGCAGCTTCTTCAAATTTTTGCGCCACCTGACGTTCGGAATCTCCCAAAATGACACGTGCCTGCCTTTCACGCTCAGCTTGTGCTTGCATCGACATAGCATCTTCTAACGCTGAAGGAATCAACACATCCTTCACTTCCACCGAATTGACGCGAATCCCCCACGGCTCGGTTCGCTCATCGATGATGGATTGAAGAATTGAACTAATTTTATCGCGTCCTTCAAGCATTTCCGAAAGCATGGTCTTGCCGATGACATCACGCAAAGCGGTTTGCGAAGCCCATTGTATAGCCAGTTGATAATCAGCAACTGCCAATGCGGCTTTCGTGGCATCAAGCACCTGCCAAAACAACACGGCATCCACATCGACCGGAACGGTATCTTTAGTCAATGTCTTTTCTGCCTTAAATGAAGTGGTAATCACACGGATGTCAATCCAATACGGAATGGTATCAACAACAGGAATGATAAAAAACAAGCCCGGACCTTTCAAAGCATGAAAACTGCCTAAACGCAACACCACAGCACGATCCCACGGATTGGCTACCTTTACTGCCCCTGAAATGATAAATGCCAACAACACCGTGATGACAAAGCCCCATTCCATGCCAACGGTGTTTTGTTCTCCAAAGACCATCCATGCAAAACCTACGCCGAGAATGATGACGACAAAGAAAATAAGAACAGAAAATGAACTTTTGAACCGCATAATAAAAAGATTTATAGATTGAAACGAAAACGAAACACCTCAATAATGAAATCAAAAAAAAATCAATTTTGTGAAACAAGCCATAAAAAACTTATGCTCAAGAGAATGATTTTTTGGCGAATTCCATACATCCTCGAGATTCAACAAAAACAATAAAAATCTAAAAATGCGTGTTCCATACGATCTTTGAAAATCAATTATGTACGTACGAAAGTCAATAAAGAAAATTCACCAATTAAATTGATTGAAAATAAAATTTTGACAAAAATAAGGGAATAAGAAAGGTTTCTCAGTGACTAAAGTCACTTACAAGGATAAAAGTTCAACACCGTTTTCATGCTGAATGATTTTTTGCTCCTTTTGAAGTTTTAATAAAGTCCTGGTAACGACTTCCCTGACGCTTCCTATTTCGGCAGCAATTTCCTTGTGTTTCATAAAAAGCATGCTCGATTTGGATATTCGTGCTTTTTCTTTCAGAAAATGAAGCAATCTCATCTCCAAATCATCAAAAAGCAACTGTTGAACAACGTTGAGCAAAGTATGTTCGTACTCGTTGTATTTCATTTGTAACCAATCGTTCAGGAGTGGAAATTCGAAAAGCCATTTCAATATTTTTTCGGAAGGAATGTAGAGCACCACAACGTCAGACTCAGTCACAACACCAAAACAACTTTTTAACTGTCTGTTCACCGCCGAATAAGGCATTACACAACATCCAACGGGCGAAATGTATTGAAGCAAAAAACTTCGACCGTCCTGCTGAATCATCATTTTGGCATATCCTTCCAATAAAATAGGAATTGAATCAAAATATTGTCCTTCATGCACAATCACACTTTGGCTGGAAAGTCTTTTTAAAATCCCTTCCTGAAGCATTTTAGAGGCTGCGTTTTTACCCAGCAGTTCCATCAACAACAAATCATAAGTTGATGATTCCATTTGATCCGATTCATTGGACATTGATCAAACAAAGATAAAAAGATTCCTCAACAATCCCTTAATGCAAAAAAAAGTTGATTGAATTAATTCAATCAACTTTTTTTGAAGATCAACACTTTACTCGTTTGCGTTGATTCAAAGGAATTCTTGATATAACTTGATCAATCTTTTCTGCATTTACACCTCTTTTTGATGTTGATAATCCGTCAGCACGTGTTTACGGAAGGTCACAAAAAATGAAATGGCATTCATTAAATCTTTCCCTTTTTTTGCCAACGAACGCGTGTCTTTATTTTTTTGGACCTCTTTTTTATGCTTATTTGACGCAAAAATACGGGACGGATTCAAATAGACGCGTCGATAAGCTTTCAAATAAAGTTGGCTGGTTTTTTGAGGCGTCAAATGATCCAACTTGACGACCGGATGCAGCGCATCGTAAAACTCCCAAGATTTATGCAAAAATCGGTTTTGTTTTTCAATGTCATCGTACAATGCCGTACCGGGGAAGGGAGTTAAAATAGAAAACTGAGTCACGTCGGCATTGACTTTTCTAGCCCAATTGATGGTTTAATTGACCATCTTTTCAGTTTCCTGAATGTCGCCAATGATGTAACTCCCATAAATTTGAATACCATATTTCCGCAGTAAGGCAATGGCTTCCTGTTGCTGATTGTTTCCAATGTGTTTGTTGTAGCTGTCTAAAATTTCTTCGTTGGTACTTTCCAATCCCAGAAAAATCATAAAAGCACCTACCTCTGCCATTCGTTTCACCATGGCTTCATTTTTGACCAAAATATCCAGCCGCGAAAAACACCACCATGAAATATCGGTCATGCCACGACGCTCAATTTCGTCGGCAAAGTCGAACACTCTTTTGGGATTTAAGGTAAAATTATCGTCCATAAATGCAAATGCACGATAATCGTAAGTACGATACAAATACTCCAGTTCGTCGGCAATGGATTTTGCACTACGGGCACGCCATTTCAAACCGCCAAAACGCGAAGAAGAGCAAAAATAACAATTGAACGGACATCCTCTGCTGGTGATAAGATTGGTCATCGGTTTCCCGTTCAACACGCCTTTATACGATTTCAAAGGCAATAAATCTCTTGCCGGGAAAGGCATTTCGTCCAAATTCAGTGGAGGCGGCGCATCCTGATTGCGTTTGTAAACACCGTTTTCAAGATAAGAAATGCCTAAAACATCTGCAAGGCTCTTCCTATTTTCCAATGCTTCCAGCATATTGACCACAATCTCTTCGCCTTCACCGCGTACCACAAAATCAACATATCCTGTTTCCAACGCTTCCCGATCGAGAAACGTGACATGATAGCCTCCCATGAAAATCTTTTTTCCGGCCTCTTTCAACTTTTTTGCAATCAACAAAGCTTTAGGATAACCTGGCGTATCGGCTGAAATTCCCACAATTTCAGCCCATTCAATAACTTCCGGTGATAAGCCGTTTTTGTCGATGCCCAAATCAACGATTTTGACATGGTGCTGATGCTCACGACACACGGCAGCAATGTAAGCAATGCCTAAAGATGGCAACTGGGAACCCAATTTAGCGTAAATATTGGAAGAGCCGGGAACAATTAAAAGAACATTCATATGTATTTTAGATTTATGATTATTTTGCTAAAATCAATTAAGATACACCACACAAATGATGCTAAAAGTTAATCATTAAATCTATAAATAGTTATGAATGAATGCCTTACGCAATATATTTTTGCGTAATTTATTGTATTATTTTATTTATTAGTATCATTCACTTACAAATAAACGACAACACTAAACAGGATTTGCAGGAACGCCTCTGAAAATATGTTGAGCGGGCAAAGTCTCACTTTTCATCAATACCGAAAGCGGTTGAAGAATTGACTTTTCCTCCATTTTGGAATCATAAAGTACTACGGCCATACCTCCCACGCTGCAATCGTTTTCAATATCGACATACGACATTTTCATCACCCGATCCTCAAACAAGTGGGTTTGCAACGTACAATTATCATTGACAATAACATTATCACCTAAATGAACAAGATCAAATTCCGTTATTTGGGTTGTAAACATGCATGGTTTTTTCCCGATTTTGCAGCCAAGTAAGCGCAAAGGGTATTTGATAAACGGCGTTCCGGTAAGAATATTTAAGAAAAAGAGCACTAAGAAGTTTTCATACACGCCGGTCACCAACTCGCTTCGCCACACATAATGACTCCATAAGGGCTTTTTGGCTGGTTTATATTTCCCAATCACCACCCATTTGAAGATAGCCATCAAAAACGTACCTAAAATGGCAGCACCAAGATAAAGAAACGGAAAAATTAAAAACAATTCGGCCAATGATTTGGTTACTTGCAAATAAGAAGCCACATAAGTGATCAAAGCTGCCATAGCTATAAAAAAAGTACTGGGCAAAGTGACACGAAAAAATTCGATGCAATAACGAAGAAAAAACAACCATCGTGTCGGCTTATATGTTTGACGAAGCGAAAAATCATGATTCACATCGCGTTGTGGAAGAAAAACAGCCGGAGATCCAAACCACGAAGTTCCGTCTTTGGCAGGCAGATTCTCATCGCTCATTTTCGAAAGTACCCCGACCAACACATCATTGCCAAACTTTGATCCCGGACTGACCACCGCACTGTTGCCAACAAAGGTTCGATTGCCGATGCGCGCTTTGGCAATGGTAATATAACCGTTACGCACATGCGAAGCACCCACGGAAACAGAATCAGCCAAGAAACATTCGTCTCCGGTCTCCAACAAATCGGGAGAAATAAATTCTACGGTAGCAATTTCTACGCGTTTGCCCATCTTTACGCCCAACATCTTGAACCATAACTGTAAATAAAGCGTGGTGTAAATGGTTCCAATCACTTGAAGACTTAACTTCATTAATTGATCAAAAAACCATTTTTTATAGTAAAACAAACTGTCAACACGATATCGCCCTTCTTTGATATTACCCAGCAACATCCATTTCAAAGCCGTAATAATGACGATCAACAACACCACAAAAGAAAATCCTACCCCAATAGTTGACCATAAAAAATGAATACCTTGTGAGACATAACTCAAATGTGTAATTAAAACCAATCCGGGGAAATAGGCTAACATGGTCAGCAACGGAATCAGAAAAATGCTAATAAAAAACAAAATCGTGTTCCGTGTTGACCAGATGCGTTGATGCTCCTGTTTACCGTTCATTCCCTTTTTCACGGCAGGCGAGCCTGACCAGTGTTCATTAGCAGGAATCACCATTCCTTCAGACACCAATGTCAAATCGTCAATCGATGCATTGAATTCCATTTTTGAATTTTGAGCAATGTAACAACGCGTTCCCACAAAACAATCTTCTCCAATTTCCACTGGACCAATGTATAAATAACCGTCCGCAATGGTATAGCCCCGCATATGCGTGTCAGTACAAATGCTTGCATGATCACCAACCGTCAATAAATCAAATGCCGAAATGGCTGATGTATTGATGTAAACATCCTTCCCGATCTTTGCACCCAATGCACGCAGAAAAGCATTCAGTATGGAAGTTCCCGTAAAATAATTAATGGGGGCAATGTTAATCACCTTATCAACAATCCAAAACCTAAAATAATAACTTCCCCACAAAGGATATTTTCCGGGCTTGATACGTCCAATGACAGCCCACTTAAAACCAATGGCAAACAAGGAAAGAACCGGCATCAGAATAAAGTACATCCACAGCATGGTGACCATCGAGTGAACAACGCCGTTGTCAGCCTGATAATAATAGGAATAAACAAAAAACGGACCCAACCATTCAATGCCAAAAAGGAAAAGCAAAAAGATCATCGCAATGCCCTGAAAAAAGAGAAAAGTGTAGTAACGCAACGGCGATGGCTTGTAGATCGGTCGTTCTTTGGCTGTGGTTTTGTCATGTTTCCCTGACTGACTTGAAACCCTTGCTTGCAATTCGGCAGCTAAATCAGATAAAATGGGATGCTTATAGACATCTACCACCGACATATTTTCAAACAACGGAATCTTACGCATATCCGAAACAATCAGAGCAGCCAGCAACGAATGCCCTCCCAAATCATTGAAAAAATGATCGTCCATCGAAATCTGATCACGTTTGAAATGAGCTGCCATGATCGACACCATCTCTTTTTCGAGATGCGTCGCAGGTGGAATAACGGTTTTATTTTGCGCTTGACTTAGTGGCGTTTGCGGAGCAGGCAGTTTCTTTCGATCAATTTTTTGACTCGTTGTCATCGGCAAACGGTCAATCACATCCAACGTCGAAGGAATCATGTAATACGGCAACTTCAAACGCAACAATCCGGCTATGGCTTCCCGATCAATACCGATGACAGAATCCACCACCACGTAAGCCGCCAATTGCTGAGTTGTTACATCCAAAGCAACAGCTGCTGCCCGAATGCCTTCAACCTGAAGCAACAATCCTTCAATTTCAGCCAGTTCAACACGAAAACCCCGAACCTTCACCTGAGCATCGGCTCGCCCCATGAACAGCAATTCTCCGTTCGAATTGTATTTGGCCAAATCGCCCGTTCGGTAATAACGTTTATATTGACCGTCGAAACGATCCGTTGCAATGAATTTTTCCTGGGTTAAATCAACACGGTGCAAATAACCTCGAGCAACGCTTTCGCCTCCAATCAGAATTTCTCCCTCTTCTCCTTCAGCCACTTTGATCAATTGCTCGTTCACCACCAATACATCATATCCAACCAACGGACGACCAATCGTAACCAGCTTATGCCGTTCTAACACTGAATAAGTGGCAATAACCGCTGCTTCCGTCGGTCCATATGTGTTGTACACCATCCTTCCCGGTTTGCACCAACGATTGGCCATATCATTGGAACAAACCTCACCTCCAAAAATCAAAATACGCAACGAAGGAATATCTTCATGCACCATTGAAAGCAACGTCGGAGCACACGATAAAAAAGTAATGTTCAAAGCATTCAATTTTGAAGCAAATTGATCGCCCGAACGCATGATGTCAAACGTGCCCACAACGACCGTTGCTCCAACGGAAAACGGGACCCAAATCTCTTCTACCGACGCATCAAACGAAACAGAAAAACCCTGCAGCACCCGATCGTTCTGAGTTATGGGATAAATCGATTGCGCTCCCAAAACATAATTGATCACATTGCGATGTTCCAACAACACGCCTTTTGGCTCACCGCTGCTTCCCGAAGTGTAAATGATATAAACCAAATTTTGAGTCGAACGATCAATCACCAAAGGTTTATAATTAGGATATTTTGACAACTTCGAAAGATCGTGGCTTACATTGAAAACAGGGAATGACTCCAAATAAGAAGCAATTCGTTCCAGCATGGCATCGCTGGTAATGATCATTTTCGCCCCCGAATCGCGCATGATAAATTGAACACGTTCGCCGGGAGCTTCAGGATCAATAGGAATGTAGGCTCCACCTGCTTTTAGAATGCCTAACATGGAAAGATAAACTTCCCACGTGCGTGGCAGGAAAATTGCTACTTTTTCTTCAGGTTTGACCCCTTCTTCCTGTAGAAATCCGGCCAATTGATTGGCCAATTTATCAACTGTTTCGTATGTATATCTCTGATTTTCAAACTCAATGGCAATGTGTTCAGGAAACAGCGAAGCTGCATTTTCGAAAAATTGTTCCAAAAACTCAATTCGTTCTGAGGGAAGATTCATATTTCACACGTTTATTTTTATTTTTTACTCCAAGGTCATATGGAACTCGCCAAAATAGTCATTTTCTTAAGCATAAGCTATTTTTATGGCTCGTTTCAAATTAAAAATGATCGACTTCCTTGTTGACATTCAATGCACAAAACAACATGACCTATTTTTAAGAAACAACAAACGATCTACATAACCATGCCGATGCAACGATGTTCAACATTCATTAGACTTCAAAAAAACAGAAATGTTAAACGCGGCTTGATTTTTTTTTTGAAAGAAAGCACAGCAAAGCACCTCACACCGCAACAGATTTCATTGTTTCTTTCACTGGATTGCTACAAAACGCTTTTGGTGATTTCAACATGCTTGAGTCGTTTATTATTCAACATCGGCGAACTTTGAATAGAGCATGAGTGCGTTTGCTTCTTTTCTATTCCATTGACTTTAATATATTTATAAATCATTTCTCTTATGATCAACAACTCATTTGATATCTTGCATAAAACAATATTGAACATCCAAAAATCTTTGGGTGTTTTAATTGAACCACTTCTTTTTCAAAGATAAAGCCTGTTCAAAACAAGATACAAAGTTAATTCAGTTCCTTGTTATTCTGATGAGGTTCAACAAAAAAGTCGTTTTGATTTTGAATCAAAACGACTTTTACGATTTACTTTTCGACAAATTGTCTTAAAAGAATCCAAGGTTGTACCCCATTAAAAAGGGAAATGACAAAGATTTACAATCATTTAAGCACATTTTGCCACAATGTTTCCTTGTCCAATTTTTTGGTGCAGAAGAACCAGTCGTAACAGGTCATATCTTCTTTTCCTTCCATGCGATCGCGTGCGGTTCCGCACGAACCGGCTGTCGGCACAATCACGTCATCGCCGGGTTGCCAATCGGCAGGCGTTGCCACATTGAATGCGTCAGCCGTTTGCATGGCAATCAGAGCCCGATACAACTCTTCAAAATTTCTTCCTAAACTCAAAGGATAATAAATAATGGCTCTGATGATTCCCTTAGGATCAATGAAAAAAACGGCTCTTACAGCCTTTGTGCTGCTTTCCCCCGGCTGAATCATGCCGTATTTGTGAGCAATTTCCATGGTAATGTCTTCAATCAAAGGGAAATTGACTTCCACATGTTTCATCCCTTTGAATTCAATCTTTTCCTCAATAGTTCGCAGCCATGCAATATGACTGTACAATCCATCAACCGAAAGGCCAACCAATTTGCAGTTAGCGGCTTCAAATTGTTCTTCCATCGAGGCAAAAGTCATGAATTCAGATGTACAAACCGGCGTAAAATCGGCCGGATGACTAAATAAAATAACCCATTTCCCGCGATATTGAACGGGGAAGTGAATTTCACCCTGCGTGGTTACAGCTTTAAATTCCGGTGCTCTATCACCAATGCGCGGCATTGACACAACTTCATTTTCCATAATTTTTGTTTTTTATGAATTCACCTAAGTAAATTCGGTTATTTTTATTTCGACAATCAACCCACTTCTTTTTGAAAAAACCAACTACATTTTTACAACCATCATCAAAAACCGATTCCTTTAAACTTTGCTCGCAACTCAGTTGCTTACTCGAAAATCACCTTCAATGACCTTGTAAATATAACGATTGTTTTCTTAAAAAACAAATTTTCCACATCCAAAATTCCCATTTTTTCGAAATAATATTCCATTGACATTCAAATTTATACATTTTAGGAAGGGGAAAACGAAAAAACGACCTTCCTTGAATGAAATTGAAATATACACTATTGGTAATCAGGATAAAATGAAATTATCCGAGCAAAATTGACTTGATTTTCAATCAGATCTATCTCATTCGATGCATTTCATTGAGCAGAAATGCACAACGAACGATGTCGTAAAAATGGTTCGAACATGCGGTTCACTGCATAACGAAAGGAAAGAAAAATCAAAGGCGTGGACAAGATTTAAAATGGCTGGTAATTGACGTAAAAGTCAACATTCTCCTTATAAAGCAAATCAATAGGCATGTAATTGATGTGATTGACCAATTGTTTAAGGACTACAAAATTGAACAATGCTTTAAGAGCGTTGTAACTTTGCGATTGAGGCCGTTGGGCAATCAACATCGAGATTTGACCCTGTTTCAGGTAATGCACGTTTCGTTCTAGCGCATCGTATCCCAGCAAGACCACATCATGAATGTTGGAACTTTCAATAAAAGAGGCAATGTTATAAGCTGTCGAATTAAAAATAACCGCTGCCCCTACATTGTTTCGTTCATCAAATGCCTGACGCATCAACAATTCGTTCAGCTCCGGATTTCCGGCCTGTAATTCCACATTGATGACGGAAACATTGGGACGATATTCACTTAAAAATGATAAAAATCCTTCTTGGCGCTGTAAGGTTTGATTAGCTCCGATGAATCCTTTGCGCAGCGTGCGGAACAACAACACGTTTTGGTTGTCTTTCACTTGAAGCATCAACGATTTTGCTCCGACATAACCGCTTTGAAAAGATGGTTGTCCGAAATAGGCCAGAAAATCGGCATTTTCAATTTGAGAATCAATGAAAACAACCGGAATTTGACGTTGTTTCATTTTTTGAGTAAAATAAATGCTTTTATCTCTCAAGATGGGTGAAAACATTACACCTTGACATTCAGATTCTTCTAACTCTTCAATGGCCGAAAAAAAGGATTGAGCATCAAATTGATTGAAATATCGTTTCTCCACAAAGACGTTAAACTTGGCAATTTCGGCAATGATCCGATCAATGCCTTTGTCAACTTCTTCCCAATAATCGCCCGGATTGAATGACGGAATCAGCGTGATAAACTTAAACGTTCTTTTGGCCGAAAGAGAACTTGCAATGACATTGGGTTCGTAATGAAGCTCTTCCAATGTTTTTTTTATTTTTTCTTTGCTTTTCTCCGATACTTCTCCACGATTATGCAGTACACGATCAACCGTACCTGCAGATAAACCGGCTTTTTTGGCTATGTCTTTGATGGTTATCTTCTTTTCGGAATTCATCTTTTTGAATTTTAATGACGTTGCTAATTTATAATCTTTTCTTCAAACAACAAATATCGTGCTCGAACACGTTTAATGATTTCTTTGCATTCAATTTTCTATTTTATTTACAATCAAGTCAATAAATAATTTAGATTCAGCAAAAAGTGAGTTGATTCTAAAACAATTTCGTTTATTTAACTTCATTGAAACTATTTATTTTTTTTATTTGGATCAATATCTACATTTTAAAACCTGACTGAAATCTGCTAACTTACAAAAATAACAAATCCGACATCCAACAAATAAAACCCTGACAAGAAAGCAAAATCAATATAAACGAACTCATCAAAGGATTCATCAACAGAAAATTGATGATCACACAACGCCACGAATGGGAATTTATTGAAGGAGATATTGCACAATAGTTTCCAAATATTTTTGATCTACCTCATCAAAAGCATTGAGCTGTTCACTGTCAATATCCAGCACGGCAATCACATGGTTGTGATCAATCAAAGGAATGACAATTTCCGATTGAGACAACGAACTACAAGCAATATGACCCGGGAATTGATTCACATCAGGCACGATTAAAGGAGCAGCTTGTTTCCATGCCTGGCCGCAAACGCCTTTGCCGTAAGCTATGCGTGTACAGGCAATCGGTCCCTGAAACGGGCCCAGAACCAAATCCTGCTGAACAACCCGATAAAATCCAACCCAGAAAAAGTTAAAAGCCGTTTTCAAAACAGCCGATACATTGGCAAAATTAGCTATTTGATCACTTTCTCCCGAGACCAACGAAGCAATTTGCGGCAATAAATGGAGATATTGTGCTTCTTTATTCCCTTGTTCTAAAATGGTAATTGTTTCTGACATGTTAAAGCAATGAATGTAAATGAAAAATGTTAAATCATCAAGTTTTCAACGCATTTGATACAAATTGATGCTATTTTTGAACCTTCAACAAAAGGACGGATCAGTATGAAAAATGCTTTTTTAAATATCAAAAGAAATTGTCAACACTTTGCTAAAAAAAATTTTACGATATTTGCATCATGATTGAAACCATTTGGAAAGGTATCTTTATTGGCATTTGCATCTCAGCGCCCATGGGTCCAATCGGCGTTTTGGTGATTCAAAGGACTCTGAATCGCGGCAAATATTACGGCATTGTCACTGGATTGGGAGCCACTGCTTCTGATTTGTTGTATGCCATTATTACCGGTTACGGAATGAGTTTTGTTGTTGATTTTCTGCAAGCTCATCAATTTGGTTTTCAAACATTTGGCAGTATATTTGTTTTCCTTTTCGGTTTTTATCTTTTCCGCACCAATCCAGTTCGACAACTCACCAAACGGGCTGACAACAAAGAGAGCTACATGCAGGATATGGTAACATCCTTTGCGTTAACCATTTCAAATCCGCTCATCATCGTTTTGCTCATGGCATTGTATGCCCGTTTTAATTTCATCAATCCTGAAACTTCCTTTTTTGAATCGGCTGTCGGCATGTTTTCCATTCTGGTAGGTGCTACCATTTGGTGGTTTACCCTGACCAGTATTGTCAATTTATTCAGAAACAAATTCAACATCAGAGGGTTGCGCTTTGTCAACATCATTACGGGAAGCATCATCATGGCACTGGCGCTCATTAGTTTGATTCTCACGCTGGCTGGCGACGTGCTGTTGTAAAAAACGCGTTGCACAAGACACCTTTGAAATTAAAACGAAAGAATGGTTTGACGCAGTGCGGTCAGTTTAATCAACAAGACCTCCAACTGATCCAATGGCAACATGTTGGCGCCGTCTGAAAGTGCTTTGCTCGGTTCGGGATGTGTTTCAAGAAAAATTCCGTCCACTCCGGCAGCAATGCCTGCACGAGCCATGGTTTCAATCATATGCGGCATTCCGCCAGTCACTCCCGAATGTTGATTGGGCTGTTGAAGCGAATGCGTAACATCTAAAATAACGGGATAGCCAAATTGCTGCATCGTTGGAATGCCACGATAATCCACCACCAAATCCTGATAGCCGAACGTAGTGCCTCTTTCAGTCAGCATCACCTTGTTATTGCCCGAGTCAACCACCTTTTGTGCAGCAAATTGCATGGCTTCGGGCGACAAAAACTGTCCTTTCTTGATGTTGATCCATCGACCCGTTTTGGCCGCAGCTTCAAGCAACTCCGTCTGCCGACACAAAAAAGCAGGAATTTGCAATACATCCACAAATTGAGCTGCCAAGGCTGCTTCCGCTTCCGAATGAATATCCGTCACCACCGGAATGTCAAATGTCTCTCTAACTTTTTGCAAAATGTGCAATGCTTTTTCATCACCGATGCCGCGAAATGAATCGATACGGGAACGATTGGCTTTTCGATAGGAACCTTTGAAGATGTACGGAACCCGATATTTCTCACTTAAAGCAACAATTTTTTCGGCAATGGACAATGCCATCGATTCGCCTTCGATGACACAAGGGCCTGCCATCAACAAAAATTGATTGGAACTCACTACATGGAGACCGGGTAATGACAATAGAGACATGTTATTAATGAATTAAAATTTAAAAAACGTTGCAACACCGTTACAAAAAAATATTGCAACTGTACTCGAAACCTTCAAACCGGATGCAAAGTTACGCATTGAATCCATTTTTCATGGGAATATCGTGATGTTTGAACGTAAAATTTCGCTGCATGACATAACTAAACAACGTAGTAAAAAACGTCACAATCATCTTGGCAGGAGTAGGGAAAATATTGAAATGACCTACCAATAATTTCAAACCAACATAATTGATCAAGATGCAACCAGCCACTACCATGAAATAACGCATTAACTGAACACGCCCTCGCAACAGAGACCCGTGAAAACTGATGTATTTTGACAAAAGAAAGCCCGAAAAAAAAGAGATCGGGAAAGTGCAAACAAAAGCTGCGATATAGGGCGTTAAAACGATAAAAGGCAAATGAACCAATTGTTTTTGGAATACAAAATTATAAAACACCGCAAACAAAACCCAATCAAACACAACATTAGCCGAACCTGCAAAAATATATCGGAAGAGTGACTCAGGAATGAATTTCCGAAACCAAGGCCAATAAAACAAATCAATCAACTGAATGATGCGCAATCGAATCCAATTCCCAAATCTTCTCATTCGACAATAACTTTTTTTTGCAATAAACATACTTTCGAAATCAACCAATCATGGTCAACCGTTCTTAAAATAACCCGACACAACGAAAAAGCAACTTAGTTAAAGAAGCTCATGCGCCTGAAAGTAAGTATTTTAATAGCGCATTTCGTTTATCATGCTTTTCGAAGAGTGTTAATCCTTGAATTTATGTAGATTATCCAACAAATTCTGGCTATTTTTGCTTGTTCAAATTAAAAGCAAAGATACAATTTTTGCTCATCGAAATAAAACATGGCCAAACAACGCTCAGTAAACAACCAAAAACCATGCAGCAGGTAAGAGCAAAGAAAAACTTAGGGCAACACTTTTTGAAAGATCAGCACATTGCCAAAACGATCGTTGAGAGCTTGACCGTTATCCGGCCAACCAATGTGCTCGAAATCGGACCAGGAACCGGCATTTTGACTCAATTTCTTCTTCAAAATAAGGATATTCAACTGAAAGTGATTGAGATAGATCGAGAGTCCGTTCAGTTTTTACATCAGAAATTTACCGATTTACCAATCATCGAAGGCGATTTTTTATACAGCTCATTAAATGAATTGTTCGATCACCAAACTTTTTTTCTGATTGGCAATTTCCCCTACAACATTTCAAGTCAAATTTTTTTCAAAATATTGCCACATCGCGATCAGATTCCGGTCATTGTTTGTATGCTTCAAAAAGAAGTGGCCGAACGCCTTGCTTCGCCGCCGGGAAACAAACATTACGGCATTCTCAGTGTTTTGTTACAAGCATTTTACAACATAGAATATTTGTTTACCGTTTCTGAACAGGTGTTTGATCCACCTCCAAAAGTCAAATCAGGAGTTATCCGCCTCACAAGAAACAGCGTCAAAACATTGGACTGCGACGAAACGCTGTTCAAGCAAGTGATTAAAACAGGGTTCAATCAACGCAGAAAAACTTTGCGCAATGCCTTAAAATCATTGTTGGGAACATCATCCGAGCATCATCCGCTGTTGGATCAACGAGCCGAACAACTCTCCGTTGATGATTTTGTCCATTTAACGAATTGGATTTCATCCCACCGTTCAATCAACAACATTTCAGTTTAACCATCAACTCATTTATTTCATGGAACTGTCAATTACCACTCCAGCCTTGTTTTTTTCTGCCATTTCATTAATTTTATTAGCCTTTACCAATCGGTTTTTATCTTTGGCACAACTCATCCGAACATTGCGTGATCATTATGTTAACAATTCGTCCGAAAAAATTTTAGCTCAAATTCATAATCTGCGCAAACGACTTTATTTGATTCGAAACATGCAGATTTACGGCGTGAGCAGTCTGTTTCTTTGCATCGTTTGCATGCTGTTTATTTTCTTTGGATTCAATGCCATGGCTTCCATAACTTTTGGATTGGCGGTCATGTTGCTGTTAATTTCATTGGCCATTTCCATTCATGAATTGATGATTTCGGTTCATGCCATCGATTTGCATTTGAAAGACATTGAAAAAAATTAAGATTCAACCAATTAAACAAACGAGAACGGGACACATGATTTTCACTCAAAAGGACAAAACAAGCACTTTGAGATAAGATAAGAAGATTATTTTTGTGAGGATATTATACGAGAATTTAAAATTATACGTTAAGTAGAATAAAATGATTGAATACATCAAAGGACATATTGTCGATTTAACGCCCATGAGCGTCACGCTCGAAACGGGAGGCATTGGGTATATGCTTCACATTGCATTGCCTACTTATGTCTCTCTTGAAAACAAAAAAGAAACTCAATTATTTGTTTATGAGTCAATTAAAGAAGATGCCTATCAACTTTTCGGTTTTTTGCAAAAAATCGAACGCGAGTTGTTCATTCATTTGATCTCCGTTTCAGGTGTGGGAGCCAACACGGCACGCATGATGATGTCATCCATGTCGGTTGATGAACTGATGAACGTCATTGCTTCCGAAAATGCGGCAGCACTCAAAAACATCAAGGGAATTGGCATTAAAACAGCACAACGCATCATCATTGAACTTAAAGATAAAATTGGCAAAATGGCCTACGTCGGTTCGCCAAATTACGTCCCAGACCACTCTGTCAAACAAGAAGCATTAACGGCTTTGACACTGTTGGGATTCAATCCTTTGCAGACACAAAAAGTGTTGACAAAACTTTTTACCGACAATCCTCAATGCTCGGTAGAAGAAGCCATTCGACAAGCGCTAAAATTATTGTAGAAGCTTTTTCACTGAATCTGTGACATTTCAAAGCTTTCTGCGGTAGTTTTAAATAAAATGAAGTAACGAACAGAAACTAAAAGAGCAAACATTTGCGTGGTGAAAAAAATCCTGTTATTTTCAGCCTTGGTCAGCATCGTTGTGCTGTTTGCCCAAACAAGGGTTAACACACCAACAAACGTGCAAGGCGTTCGCTCCTCTCAACCAACACGTGAAACGGCTGCTCCCGTCGACACGGTCATGCATTTCCCTGTCAACCATTTAATTCCGGTTGACACAACGGATTTACTCCGAAAATATCCTGTCGATTTGAAAAACCCGCAAAACGTTAAAACAGGGTTTGTTTATGATCCGGCGTCACAGCAATACATTTTTTACACTAAAGTGGGAGACGAAAACATCATTTCGCCCATTGTCATGGATAGCGCTCAATACATGCGTTTCTCGCTTCAACAAGAGACACAATCGTACTGGAGACAATTGAACGACTCGGTACGACAAACGGAAGATCAAAAATTTGCAAAAACCGATGCAAGATTCAGTTTGGGCCCTGCTGACAAACTTTTTGGCAAAGGCGGTGTACAATTACACATGCAAGGATCGGCAGAAGTTGGCTTAGGCATCCGCACCAACTATGTGAACAATCCCGTTTACACTCCTTCTCAACGCAATCCGCCACCTTCATTTGATTTTAATGAAAAAATTCAGGCCAACGTAAACGGCAAAGTGGGTGATAAAATCAACTTCAACCTAAACTACAACACCGAATCCACTTTTGATTTCGATCAAAAAATGCTCAAGCTCAATTATCAGGGCGATAAAGACGATTTTATCAAAAAAATTGAGGCCGGAAATGTGAGTATGCCGCTCAACAGTGCATTAATCAGCGGAAGTTCAACTTTGTTTGGGATCAAGACCGAAATGCAATTTGGGAAATTAAATGTGGTGGCCATTGCATCTCAACAACAATCGCAAACACAAACCATCAACACGCAAGGCGGCGTACAAACCACAAAATTTCGATTGCGAATAGACCAATACGATGCCAATCGTCACTATTTTCTTTCCTCCTACTTTCGAAATCATTTTGAGCAATGGATGAACCAATTGCCATACGTAACTTCGGGAATCAACATCACGCGTATTGAAATTTGGGTAACCAACAAACGTGGCGATTTTTCACAAGCAAGAAACATTCTGGGATTTGCCGATTTGGGCGAAACCTCCAATTTGACCAATACCCATTGGACACTCAATCCGTTGATTCAAAATCCAGACAATGCATCCAACTCTCTTTACCAGGAAGTTACAGCCATCAGCGGCGTCAGAAACATCCAATCATCCATGTCGCTGCTTGAAGCTCAATTTGGAGGATACGGCATCAGTGGCAGTCGCGACTACGAAAAATTGGAAAGCGCCCGACGCCTCGACCCTTCCGAATATACATTAAACAGCAGCTTGGGATACATCACGTTGCGTTCGCAACTCAATCCCGATGATGTGTTAGCCGTGGCCTACGAATACACCGAAGGAGGAAAAACTTATCAAGTTGGAGAATTTTCTACCGATCCCGTGGCAGCGCCTCAAGCTTTGATTGTAAAACTGATCAAAAACACCAATTTTTCACCCGCCGTTCCGCTTTGGAAATTAATGATGAAAAATGTCTATTATGTTGGTTCTCAACAAATCCAAGCCGAGAAATTTCAACTGAACATTTTGTATCAAAACGATTCAACAGGAACAGCCGTCAACTACATCAATGTCGGGAATATCAATCGGATTCCTTTGTTGCAAGTAATGAATCTAGACCGATTGAATGCCAACAACCAGCCTCATCCCGACGGCATTTTCGATTATGTGGAAGGTTATACCGTCTATTCGAACGGTGGTTACATTATTTTCCCCGAAAACGAACCATTCGGTAAATTTCTGGCTGCCAAAATTGGCGATCCAACCATTGCCAAACAGTATGTTTTTCAACAACTTTACGATTCGACCTTAACATCGGCTCAACAATACAGCACAAGCAATAAATTTTTTCTAACCGGCCAATACAAAGGAACCTCAGGATCGCAAATCCAACTCAATGCCATGAATATTCCGCGTGGATCGGTTGTTGTAACGGCTGGGGGACAAACATTGATTGAAAATCAGGATTATGTGGTTGATTACACCATGGGCACCGTTACCATTCTGAATCAAAGTATTTTAGCCTCAGGGAACAACATCAGCGTCAAATTGGAAAATCAATCCTTGTTTAACCTGCAACGCAAAACATTGCTCGGAGCTCATTTGGAATATGCATTCAGCAAAGATTTCACTCTTGGCGGGACCATCATGCACCTGTCAGAAATGCCGTTGACCACCAACGTAAACTATGGTAGCGATCCAATTTCCAACACAATATGGGGATTAAACACTTCGTACAGAACGGAATCACAGTGGTTAACAAATTTGGCGGATAAAATACCGCTCCTCAACCTCACCAAACCTTCCACCGTGAACTTTAACGCCGAATATGCACAATTGATTCCGGGTCATTCAAGCTCCATCAGCAAACAAGGAACGGTTTACATTGACGATTTTGAATCGAGTCAAACCAACATTGATTTGAGTTATCCTTACAACTGGTCGTTGGCCAGCACCCCTTATGACGACTCGGGCAACCCGTTGTTCCCCGAAGCCGCTCTTTCGAACAATGTGGATTACGGGAAAAACAGGGCATTAATCAACTGGTTTACCATCGACCAATCCGTGTTCAACACCAATTCATATTTAACACCGGCCTACATCCGAAACAACAAAGATTTACAGTCCAATAACTTAACACGTCCGGTTCTTGAACAGGAAATTTTTCCCAACAAACAAAACCTTTACGGAACAACTTCCTACCTTCCGGTTTTGAACATCTCTTACTATCCCAATCAACGCGGTCCATTCAATGTGGATGCATATCCCACAGCCTACAGCAAAGGCATCGATGCCAACGGCCATTTGATTGACCCGCAATCACGCTGGGGCGGCATTATGCGGGCTTTAACCACCACCGATTTTCAAGCTGCTAATATTGAATACATAGATTTTTGGCTGATGGATCCATTTGTCAACGATTCACTTCAACAAAATCCCGGTGGCGATCTTTATTTCAATTTAGGCGATATATCAGAAGATGTGTTGAAGGCCGGATATAAATTCTTTGAAAACGGATTGCCTGCCAATGGCGATACCACAGGAACCATCACCACGGTTTGGGGAAGAGTGCCCACCATTCAATCCACCGTTTTGGCCTTCGACAACAGCCAAGATGCGCTGAAATATCAGGATGTTGGATTGGACGGACTTTCAAAACAAGATGAATACAATTTTCCAACTTACAAAAACTACCTTGAACAATTGAAATCGATTTTATCGCCTCAAACGATCCAAAAATGGGAAAACGATCCTTATTCACCATTCAATGACCCTGGAGGCGACCTTTATGCCAGTTACCGAAGTCCATATTTTGACAACATCAAAGCGGATATTTTACAACGATACAAACGATTCAACGGCACGGAAGGAAATTCAACCAACGATCCGAACACCAATGTCAGCACCGCAGCAACCTCTTTACCCGACACTTACGACATCAATCACGACAACACGCTGAATCAATACGAAAACTACTATCAGTACAAAGTTTCGTTGCGACGCTCCGATTTACAGGTTGGCAACGATTTTGTGGTGGATAAAATTACATCCAACGTTATTTTGAAAAACGGGAAACACAGCAATGTGACGTGGTATCATTTTCAAATTCCCATTCAGGATTATCAAAAACGCATCGGAAATATTTCCGATTTCTCCTCCATCCGATTCATGCGTATTTTCATGACCGACTTTCAAGATTCAACTTTTTTAAGGTTTGGAACGTTAAACCTCGTGCGCGGTGACTGGCGCAACTACACCCTTCCGCTGAACAACATTCAACAACCACCCATTTCGAACGGCCAACTCAACATCAGCGCCGTCAACATTGAAGACGATGGCAATCGCATTCCGGTCAACTATGTTTTACCTCCGGGAGTGACTCGTCAGGTTGATCCAAGTCAGCCTCAAATTGTGCAGGAAAACGAACAATCCATGGCATTGACCGTTACCAATCTGGCACCCGGTGATGCCCGTGCCGTTTACAAAAACACCAGTTACGACATGCGAAAATATAAACATTTACAGATGTTTACACATGCCGAGGCCTTGCCTGACAACATCACCAACCTGCAAAATTATGAGTTGACGGCATTTATCCGTATTGGTACCGACATGACCAATAACTACTATGAATACGAAATTCCGCTTAGATTGACTCCACCCGGTCATTACCAACAAAGCAATGCCAACGATGTGCTGACAGTTTGGCCACAGGAAAATAACTTTGACATCGATTTATCCGTTTTGACCAATCTTAAATTGCTTCGCAACAGGCAATTGGGAGCTCACGGAACGGCTTCGTACAATCAGCCTTTCTATTACTATGATCCAAACTTTCCGAAAAACAAGGTAACCGTAATCGGCAATCCAAGTTTGAGCGATGTTGAAACCGTGATGATTGGAATTCGCAATAACGGAAGAACCATTAAATCGGGAAATATTTGGGTAGATGAATTCCGTTTGACGGATTTCAATGAAAGCGGTGGCTGGGCAGGGCTAGCCAATCTCAATGTCGGATTATCCGATTTAGGAACCATTAACGTTGCGGGAAAAGTCGTAACAGCAGGGTTTGGCGGCATTGAACAAAACTTAATGGAAAGAAGTTTAAACAACGATTATCAGTTCAACGCCTCAGCGATGTTGCAATTGGGAAAATTTTTCCCCGAAAAAACGCACGTCAGCATCCCGCTCTATCTGTCCGTTTCTCAAGAATTAACTCAACCCAAGTACAATCCTTTGGATCAGGATATTTTATTAACCGATGCCCTGAACAACGCCATATCGGTTGCCCAAAAAGATTCAATCAAAACATTGTCCCAAACATGGCATACCACCAAAAGCCTGAACATCACCAACGCAAAGGTGGACATTCGAAGCAAAGAACCTAAACTCTACGATCCGGCAAATTTTTCAATCTCATACATTTACAACGAGACTTCCGAAAAAGATCCAACAACGGTTTATAACTTCACCAAAGATTACCGTGCCTCATTCAATTACACATTTAGCACAGCGCCAAAATCATGGGAACCTTTCAAAAAATGGAAAAAACTTCAATCCCCATTTTTGAAATGGCTGACCGAATTCAACTTAAATTTCAAGCCATCCTTAATTGCTTACAATACGAACCTGTCACGAACCTACACGCAATCGCAGATGCGCGATTTCGACGCTGTGAATGCCGGCATTCCGCAAAGTAAATATGATTTATTGACTTTCAGCGACTTATTTCTTTGGAACAAGCGTTTTGATTTTCGCTACGATCTCACCAAAGGATTGTCCATTTCCTTTACTTCCGCCACCAACAGCATCATCGATGAGCCGTATGTTCCTGTAGATAAAAATTTGTTTCCCGATGAGTTTACTCAATGGAAAGATTCCATCAAACGAAACTTGGCTCGTTTCGGACGTCCTCTTTCGTATCAACAAATTTTTAATCTATCGTATCAATTACCATTCAACAAATTACCATACTTGGACTTCATCAGCGGTCAATTTCAATACAATGCCAATTACAACTGGCAAACAGGCGTCACCACGTATCAAAATCTGAACGTCGGGAATGTGATTTCAAGCACGGCACAAAGTCAATTAAATGGTCAATTTAATTTTGAAATGCTGTACAACAAAATTCCTTATTTGAAAGAAGTCAACGACAAATTTTCACGATCTGCCATCAAAACACCTTTCAAATCGCGTACATTTAATCAAAAAATCATGTTAAGCAACATGCAACGAACCCACATCGTACATCGCTTAAACAGCCGCAAACTGTACGTAACCGCCACCGACAGTACCGGACACGCCATTCCCGTTACCTACAGACCAATTGATATGAATACCATTGAGATCAATCCTATTCCCAAAAATGAAACGGCGGTAATCCATATCAAAACGTTAGACCCGAATGATCTGACGATAGCTCAACACATTGCTGAGTATGCTTCACGCATTTTGATGATGGTGCGACGAGGCAGTGTTTCGTACAATTACAGCCAAAATGCCATGATTCCCGGATTTCAAGGTGAAAGTAAATGGTTTGGCCAATCCAATGTGTTAGGATCGACAGCTCCCGGTGTTGATTTTGCTTTTGGATTTTTTGACAAGAATTTTGTACAAAAAGCATTCAACAAGGGATGGCTTATCAGCAATGATTCCGTGGTGAATCCCGCCACTTATTCGACTACGAAGAACTTTGATGCGCGATTAACGTTAGAGCCGTTGCGCGGTTTCAAAATTGATTTGGGACAACAATGGTCCACCGCCGGCCAAACGCAAACACAATTCATGTTTCCCGGAATGCCTACTACCTTCAACGGGACGCTCCAAATGAGTTACATTGCCATCAAAACAGCTTTTGAAAGCTCCGGCAATTTTGCTAATGGCTATGCATCCAAGGCCTACAGGCAGTTCAAACAAAACCGCGATGAAATTGCTTCCATCATTGCTTCGCGTTATGCTGGACAGCCCTACCCTACCACCGGATTTATGACCGGGTCGCCTTTAGCGGGCAGCACATACAATCCAACTTACGGAAGTGTCAATCCCAATTCACCCGATGTGTTAATCCCGGCTTTTTTGGCAGCTTACAGCGGCCATTCCGTAAACGGCAACAAGTTAGGTCTTTTGCCAAGTTTGTTACAATCATTGCCCAACTGGAGAATCGCCTATGACGGCCTCTCCAACTTGCCATTCATATCAAAATATGTCCGATCGCTGACACTCAACCATGCTTACACGTGCCAATATACCATTGGATCGTACACTTCCTATTCCAATTGGGCCGACAACGCCAACGGATTTGGATTTATTCAGGATGTGGTGAGCGGGAATCCCGTACCTTCTTCTCCGTTTAACATCACCTCGGTGATGCTTACCGAAAACTTTTCTCCCTTGCTCGGCATCGATGCAACGTTAAAAAACAGTTTAAGTACCCATTTGGAATATCGAACCCAACGCAATTTGGCTTTGAACATGACAAGTAATCAAATCATGGAAGCATCATCCAAAGAATGGGTTGTAGGAATGGGCTATTTATTGAAGAACTTTAATGTCGTTTTGAACATCAAAAACAAACAATCCAAAGTGCAGAATGACTTAAATTTGCGGTGCGATTTGTCCATTCGAAACACCAAAAGCCTCCTTCGAACCATCTCGACCGATACCACGCAGCCGATTGACGGCGGACTCTTAACAACCTTAAAAATTTCGGCTGATTATGTGTTGAGCTCGAGTTTGAATGTGCGGGCTTATTACGATCGAACCATGAGCAATCCGTTAATTTCAAACTCCTACTCAATGGCTAACTCCGATTTCGGGATCACATTTCGATTTATGCTGACAAGGTAAATCAATGCAATAAAAAAACCGTTGATTTTTTTTCTCAACGGAATCATTCATTTTAATCAAATAAAGTTGGACGGTCCTTATCCAATTGATGCAACATCGATCGCATCAATGTTTCGCGCATAAAACGCGATGTGTTCTCGATTTTATATTTGGAAATGTAGTGATTTAAAGTCTTGAACTCTTCATCATTGAGCAAAAAAGTCATTCGATGAGAGCGTTTGAGCGGAGGATAAAGTGAACTATTTTTCTTGGATTGAACATTTTTTTTCGACTTTGGTTTCATCTCAACGGTTTTTTATTTGGCATCATGATCCACTTCAATTCCCACAATTTCAAAACCTTTCTGTACCTCTTTCAATGCGAAGATAATCCCGATAAAAAGAGAAGACAACCCTATTATAAACCACACCAATGAGATGGAAGAAAGCAGAACGGTTTCCCCAAAAATGAATTGAAATCCAATACTAAAACACGTTGCAACAAAAAATCCTACCGCCGTAGAATAAGACACTACCGCATTCCGAACCAACCGAATCCGTTCGTAAAGTTTCGGGATTTGCATTCGGATGCTTTCTCTACGTACACTTTCCATTTGGGATAATTCATTAGACTGTTTCAACTCGTTCAGCTTCCGAAGTTCATCATTGAGAATGCGAATGCGACTTACCACTAAAGAATATTTATTGTTCATCCCAAGTAAAAACAATCCGCAAGCCGAAATTAAAATGCCCGGAGCCAGCATGGCTTCTATAATTTGAACGGTATGCATAATGATAACCAACTTAGATATAAAAAACGAACACAATTTTTATTGGTCACAAAGGTAAAAAATGTTTTTTATAATCCTTTACCGTGACAATTTTTGTATTTCTTCCCGCTTCCGCAAGGACAAGGATCGTTTCGCCCGATCTTTTTTTCAACATGAACAGGTTGTTGCTTTTCTACCTCTCGTGTATCTTTTTTGGTCGGATCATCGCCATCCACTCCCCCTTTGTGGGTTTTGTATCGGCTAAAATCGGAGCGATGTTCCTGAGCAGCCTGTTGAACCTGCTCCGGCTCACGCAATGGGATTTGACCCCGCATCAAAATGGCCGTTGTTCGCCGATTGATCCGATCAATCATATCTTTAAAGACTGAAAATGATTCCAATTTATAAATCAATAACGGATCTTTCTGCTCATAACTTGCATTTTGAACCGAATCACGCAAATCGTCCATCTCGCGCAAATGATCTTTCCATTCATCATCAATGATCATCAAAATAATGGCTTTCTCAAATGCCTTGATCACTTCTTTTCCTTCAGAGTTGTAAGCTGCCTCTAAATTAACGGGAATGTTGTACAGGCGTTGTCCGTCCGAAAGTGGAATCAGAATATTTTGATAAGTTTGGTTGGGTGTTTCATATACCTGTTTAATCACCGGATAGGCAATGGAAGCTAATTTGTCCATTTTTCTTTTGAACGTGCTCACAGCTTGTTGAAACAACACATCCACCACCTCTTTGTGACGCATTGAACGGAACTCATCCTCATTGAAAGGCAAATCCATGCCAAAAATCGTCATTGCTTCTTCCTGTAATCCTTCATAATCGAGCATCGAATGCGTTTGATCCACAATGGAATAGACCGCTTCACTGATAATTGTAAAAATATCCGTTTCAATCCGTTCGCCGCTCAAAGCATGATTACGTCGTTGATAAATCACGGTACGTTGTGCATTCATCACATCATCATATTCCAACAAACGTTTTCGAATGCCAAAGTTGTTCTCTTCCACTTTCATTTGAGCTCGCTGTATGGAACGTGAAATCATGGGATGTTCAATCATCTCGCCTTCTTTAAATCCAAGGCGATCCATGATGCTGGTGATGCGTTCCGAACCAAACAAACGCATCAAATCGTCTTCCAATGAGACGTAAAAAACAGAAGAACCTGGATCTCCCTGACGGCCGGCACGACCTCGCAATTGTCGATCCACACGGCGACTTTCATGTCGTTCCGTTCCGACAATCGCTAAACCGCCTGCCTCTCTGACTTCTTGAGACAGCTTGATGTCGGTACCACGCCCAGCCATGTTGGTGGCAACGGTGACAACACTTTTCTGACCTGCCTGTGCAACGATTTCGGCTTCCCGTTGATTTTGCTTGGCATTCAATACATTATGCTGAATTTTCCGAGCTGTCAGCATCCGACTCAATAACTCCGAAATTTCCACAGACGTTGTCCCCACCAATACCGGACGCCCTGCTTCGATTAAATTGGTTATTTCATCAATCACAGCAGCATATTTTTCCCTCTTGGTCTTATACACACGATCGTTGTGATCAATGCGAATAAGCGGACGATTGGTTGGAATGACCATCACATCCAATTTGTAAATATCCCAAAGTTCACCTGCTTCCGTTTCGGCAGTACCGGTCATCCCCGCCAATTTATGATACATCCGAAAGTAATTTTGTAACGTGATGGTAGCAAACGTTTGAGTTGCAGCTTCAATTTTCACCCGCTCTTTTGCTTCCAACGCCTGATGCAAACCATCGGAATAACGACGACCTTCCATGACACGGCCAGTTTGTTCATCCACAATTTTGACCTGTCCATTAAGCACCACATAATCATCATCTCGTTCAAACAATGTATAAGCCTTCAACAATTGATGAATCGTGTGCACCCGTTCTTGTTTAACGGAATAATCGGCAATAATTTCATCCTTCTTTAACTGCTTTTCCTCTGGATTTAAATGCATGCGATCCAACTCAGACATTTTTTCTCCAATGTTGGGTAAAACAAAAAAGTAAGGATCATCAGAGTGTCCCGTAATTAAATCAATCCCTTTGTCGGTCAATTCAACGCTGTTGTTTCGTTCGTCAATGACAAAATAAAGCGGATCGGTCACGATGTGCATTTCGCGGTTATTATCCTGCATGTAGTAAGCCTCAGCTTTTTGCATTTCCGCTTTTATGCCTTGTTCGCTCAGGAACTTAATCAACGGCTTATTTTTAGGCAATCCTTTATGAGCACGGAACAAGAGCAATGCGCCTTCTTTGCGTTGATCGCTGTTGGCTGACTTTAACAAATTGCGCGAGTCGGCCAGCAATTTCGAAACAAGTGCCCGTTGTGCCTCATACAATCGTTCAACTTTGGGAAGCAATTCTTCAAACAACTGATCATCACCTTTAGGAACAGGCCCTGAAATGATTAAAGGAGTTCGCGCATCATCGATCAAAACGGAATCGACCTCATCAATGATGGCATAATAATGTTCCCGTTGAACCACGTCCAATGGACTATTGGCCATATTGTCACGCAAATAATCAAACCCGAATTCATTGTTGGTACCAAAAGTAATGTCGGCCTGATAGGCAATTTTCCGACCTTCTGAATTAGGATCGTGCTTATCAATGCAGTCAACCGTCAATCCCTGATACATATAAAGGGGCCCCATCCACTCAGAGTCACGACGTGCCAAATAGTCATTCACGGTAACAAGATGTACTCCACGTCCTGTGAGCGCATTTAAGAAAACCGGCAGCGTAGCCACCAATGTTTTCCCTTCACCGGTTGCCATTTCGGCAATTTTCCCTTTGTGCAATGCCACACCACCCACCAATTGAACATCGAAATGAACCATGTCCCATTTCACTAGATTTCCTCCCGCCATCCAACTGTTGGAGTAAATCGCCTTGTCTCCTTCAATGCGGACAAAATCAAATTTGGTTGCTAACAAACGATCCATCTCATTGGCTGTCACTTCGATGAAGTCATGATCTTTAAATCGACGCGCGGTGTCTTTCATGATGGCAAAAACCTCAGGCAACACAAGATCAAGCTCTTCCTTTAACTTTTCTAAAATCGTTTTTTCAAGTTTATCAATTTCATCGTACAACTTATTACGTTGTTCCAATGGCGCCGATTCAATGGTTGCCTTCAATTCGGCAATCTTATCATTTTCCTCTTTAACCGACAAACGAATCTCTTCCCTGATGGATTGTGTGCGTGCCCTGACTTCGTCGTTGGTTAATTTTGATATGACTTCGTAAGCCGATTTGACCTTTTCTACGATTGGCAAAATCTCACGCAAATCCCGTTGAGACTTATTGCCAAACATTTTACTTAAAAATTCATTAAATCCCATGATGAAAATTGATGTTACAAAAATATTTTTTGAAAAACTTGAAACAAGTCCCGTCTAACCTTTATAAATAGATAAAATACCGGAAAAAGAATATCACAACATGCTATCAATGAAATCATTGAAATAATGATTCAAGCCTTGCATGTTTTTTTGCAAAGATACGCTTTTTCAATGATCTATTTGCATCCTTGCAAAGAATAAGTTTACATTCAGGGCTGTGCAAATATTTTGAGAAAAACAATAACGCCAACCTGTTTTCTTAAAGGGAAAGGATGAAGGGGAAATTTGTTCAAATGCTAAATGCAACGAACCATAAAAAGCCTATGCTTATAAGAATAACTACTGGGCGAGTTCCATATATTTTTTAGCATTAAAAATAAAAATAGAAGTATGAAACGAGTCATAAAAAAAGCTTATGCTCAAGCAAATGACTATTTTGGCGAGTTCCATACATCCTTAACGTTAAAAATAAAATTGACGTATGAAATCAAATTTCCATCATAAATTCGGCCAAGTTCTTTTCGGAAGGAATGTGCAAACGCTTGCGCAATCGCGATCGACCAGCTTCAACACCTTTGACGGAAATGTTCATCAAATTGGCAATATCTTTTGAAGTTAAATTCAATCGAAGGTAAGCGCACAAACGCAAATCATTGGTAGTGAGTTCAGGATATCGCTCGTGAAGTTTGATGAAAAACTGATCATGAATCCGATCAAAATTGCTTTGAAAAACGGTCCAATCATCTTCTGACGACAAATTCTCGTCGATGATTCGAACCAATTTTTCAAAATATTTTTTGGGATATTGAATGCCCAACTGTTTTTTCTGGTTGACTAATTCTTCTTTGATGGTCAGCAAAATATCATTTTTTTTGATGATGGACAACGTTGAATTGGCCAACTCTTTACTTTTCAGGGTTAACTCGGTTTCTAATTTTTCTTTTTCCAAATGTACTATTTGTTGCTCCCGTTTTTCAATCTCTTTGCGTCGCAATGCTTCATGTTCAGCTTCAATTTTAGCCTTTTTCTTCAACAAAAACCGCTTCAAACGATGCACACCAAAAGCAATGATCCCGATGACCAACAAAACATATAAAAGTTTAGCCCACCAACTTAAATAAAAAGGCGGCAATATTTCAAACGGATAAGAAAGTTGATCAATAACGTCGCCTTTGGACGAAACAACTTCTGCCTTAAAAATATAAGTTCCGTAAGGCAATCGGGTATATTCCTGCACCGGCGATGTTTTCAAATCAGACCAGCGCGTGTCAAAACCTTCCAATTTGTATCGAAAACCTACATCGTCCAATTGATTGTAATTAGGAAAAGCTACGTTAAAAATCAGTGAATTAAGTCGAAATGGCAATGAGGCAGGATCGTGCAAAGAAAGATAAAGATGCTCCGAATTGTCCATGTTTACGGCCTCAACCTGTTGTACCACCAAAGGGAAAAGATGCATGGCCTTGTTGTGATTCGAATCAAATTGATACAATGCCAACCCGTTTTCCATGCAAATAAGACACTGATCGTTCGGTATGGGCAAAATGGTTACACCTTTATCTACCGTTTCACCAGGCAACGAAGCATAATGAATGACGTCCACAATGGTCACTTTGTCATGAGTTACCTGTGCCAAAGCAGCATCATCGTCGCGAATAAACCAATAGTAATCATCCTTAAAATGAGTAATCCGATAAGCTGATGCATAAACTCCCAAAGCCTGATTCAACAGATCATAAGGAATGATTTTTTTAGTGAGATCGTCAAACGTATAAAATCGAATCCCATTGGCAAACACCACCCGCTGCCCGATCTTGAACACCGTAATGTTGGTTGGTACCTTCCCGTCAAAATTTTGGTACAATTGAATGGACTGAATCTTGGTTAAATCTTTGTTCAGCACAATGCGATAAAGTCCCTGTTGCAAATGCGATGCCCAAATGGTTCCCTGATAATCGATCTCAAGGTATCGAATCGGATTGAGAAATGAATCGACCACATTGCTGAAAGCCCATTTGCCTTGAGCGTTCTTTTTGTAAATGCACAACTGGGTATAAGTGCCTTGTACCAACACATCCTGATCCTGTATTATCCCCTCTTTCAGGCAAAAACCGCCATTCACCGGACAAATTGGTGAAATTTTATTTTCGTCTTCACAATAAGTAACATCATTATTGCCAATAAACAACTGCTGATTGTATCGGGTAAGATTCCAAACCTGACCCCTAACCTGCGGCACTAAATGGACGGAAACCGTTTTCGAACTCTTTGTTAAATCACTGATTTTCCCTTCGTAAAGTCCCTGATTTGTCGCAATGTAAATGGATGAACGATCGACATTCACATCGTAAATAGCGCCGATAGAAGGACGGAAAGTAGCCACATAATGTACTTTCCCTTCATTGTGAATCAACGAGATCCCTTTGTCTAAAGCCAGCCAAACATTATTGGTTCTATCACAATAGATACCAAGTATCGTATTGTTTTGAAGAACGTTGGACGTATTGAGTTGCCAAAGTATTTTTCCTTCTTTGTTGATGGCAATGGCGCCGTCCAAAATGGTTCCAATCACATATACGGAATCTTTTGTCATCACGGCTCTATTAGCCAATGCTTTAATTAGCAATGGATTTGCTTCATTTTTGAAAACTTCGCATTGATGATCATGAAGCAGGTAAAGACCTCCCGTTGTGGTAACCAATAATGATCGTTGGGCATCGTATGGAAGAATGGCAGTGACATGATCTTTGGGAGCATTATGGGTAATAACAGGTTGAAATTGATGGGAGGACTCATTTAATTTACATAAACCCAAATGATCAACGTGTGTATACACAGCATTTTGATAATTGTTGAAAATCAAAAATGTAAATGGCGTACGATAACCTGTAACCGTTTTACCGTCAAAAACAAAATAGGAATTGAATGTTTGAAAATAAATTTTCCCGTTTACATTTAAAATACTCCATATCTCGTCGTTCTGCATGGTGTAATGACGCAAAAACTGTGACAGAGAATGATAACACAACAAGCCATTTGGTTTAGGTTCAAAATATCCAAACTCCTCATAAGAGCCAACATAAATGCGCCCATCATTTGCTACGTAAAACGATCGAACAATCCGATTTCCGGGAATACGAAACAAAGTCCATGAAGAACCATCGTATCGCAACAAACCATCATTGTTTCCAACATAAATAAAACCGGAAGCATCTTGTCCGACAGCCCAATTTTGATTCGAAGCTTTGTACTCTTTTTTGGTAAAATTAGTGACAATAGGAACAAAATCAGTGGCATAAATAGTTGACAAGTGTGCTGTAGCGAAGATAACAAACAGCAGACGTTTTAAAAAACGAAGTAGGTGTGTTGACATGGTTTAACGTTCAATCCAGTGCAAAGATAGTGAAATAACAAAAAAATGGTGCATCCCATCAAAAATTCCAAAACACTGAATAGAAGTGTTAGAAACACGGTCAAATCAGCTTTAAAATCGTGGATAAAGCTCCAAAATATGAACCAAAACAGATTCAATCTTCTCCTTTGCCCACTATCTTTGTAAAAAAAAAATCAATTAGCCATGACAGAACCTTGTAAAAGCAACGACACCTTGTGGGAATTGATCGTTGCACACCCGTCCATTCTTCTTGTAATGAATCGTTTCAGCCTTTCATTGGGCGTTGGCGACAAAACCGTACACGAAATATGTCAGGAAAAAAAAATTGACGAACAAACCTTTCTGGCCATTTTAAACATGACTGTTTTATCCGATCATTATCAAGTCGATCCTGCCACCATATCTTTGCCTACTTTAATTTCGTATTTGAAAAATGCGCACCACTATTTTTTCAACTTTAGGTATCCCGCCATACGCCAAAAACTCATTGATGCCATTGACCAAACCGATAAAAAATTTTATGAATTGATGTTACGTTATTACGACGAATACGTTGATGCTTTAAAACAACATACCGAATACGAAGAAAAATCAATTTTTTCATTGGCCGCTTCAACCACGGGATCTGAAACTGGCATGCAAAAACCCATTCTCGGACTTCAACGGTGGCATTCTCAGATTGAGCTGAAAATGAATGAACTCAAAAACATTATCATAAAATATTTTCCTTCCAACGACGATGCCTCTGCACTCAATTTAGCAGTCTATGATCTTTTTGCGTGCGAAGAAGAATTCAGTATTCACTGCCGAATCGAAGATCAATTGCTCACTCCGGCCATTCAGATCAACGAACAAAGAAAAGCAAACAAAAAATGAGTACCGAAAAAAATGAGCTGTATCAAGTAGCTGTTGCCGAGCCTTTTGAACTGATTCGTAAAGGATTGATTGCATTGCTAAAACAATCGGTAAAGCTGAAAATGCACTTTACCGAAATTGAAACACCCGACGAACTGTTTATGGCCTTGAAAACACATACCTTTCATCTTTTATTCATCAATCCGCTTTTCTTTGGTTATGATGTCCGAAAAAAGATCCGCAACTGTTCCTCTTCCGATCAACTCAAAATAGTTGCCGTCAGCAGCATTAAACTCAACAATGCGTTGCAAAGTCAGTTTGACGCCTCATTGTCTGTTTATGACAACGCCCAAACGCTGGCCAACATCGTTGCATCACTCAATTTATCATCCACTTCGAGTACCTTGCAACATCCGGCACTCAGTTTGCGCGAACAGGAAATCATCATACTGGTAGTTAAAGGTTTGACCAATAAAGAAATTGCCAATCGACTTTTTATATCGACACATACCGTCATGGCGCATAGACGAAATATTGCCAAAAAACTGCAAATTCACAGCACCGCCGGATTAACCATTTTTGCCATAGTCAACAAACTGGTGTCATTGGAAGAGATTCAACAAACTTCCTTGAGTTGATTGCAGAACAGGCAATGGTTGGCGTTTTTTCAGCAATGCGTTTCGTTCTCTTGACCTAAAATCATTTCAAGATCAGAAAATTTAGGGACCTCCGGCAAGTAATTGATTTGTCCGCGTTCATAATCCACGTGACAAAAAAAATGATTCATTCCGTTGCTGATCAACAGGAAAGTAACTTTAAGAATCAAGTTGTAGCGCATGATTTGATCAAAAGTTTGTTGTGAAATGGGCACATCGGGTGCCTTAAATTCGGCAATGAGCAAAGGCATTCCTTTTTTGTCGTACACCACGGTATCACACCTTTTTTTCAACCCGTTGAATTCAAGCGAAACTTCATTGCCCATTAATCCTGCAGGAAATTTTTTGTCAACAATCAAATATTCCACTACGTTCTGACGCACCCACTCCTCTGGTGTCAACACGACAAATCGCCTTCGCAAACGATCAAAAATCATCGTTCGATCATGTTTTTTCTTCATGTTAAATGAGTAAACCGGCAAATTAAGCAACATCATAACGCTTTATAATTCAGTTATTTGATTGAGAATCGATCACAAAGAGGGTGAATCGGATAATTTTCACATAAATGCTTTCAAAGATAGAGTCTTTACATGAAATAGAAATTGAACCATAAAAATTATGTAACTTTGAAACGTTCAATCCAAAGCAAACCAAAGGTTGACTGCAAAATGAATAGATCAGTCCAATCACCAAAAAGAGTCACAACTTTTTTTCTTCGGATAAAAACGTTTTGTTTTTTAGCGCAAGGTAACCATTCGTCATTTTATAAGCTCACACAAGGCGAGGTAATTTAAATAAAATATTTAATATCAATTTGTTAATTATGAAGACAAAAAAAGAGATCGTGGAAAATTGGTTGGTTCGTTACACCAAGCGACCTCTTGAATCTTTTGATTCACATATTCTTCTCACCAATTTCAATTATTATGTTGAGATGTTCGCCAAACATTTCAATGTCCCAATTTTGTCGGAGGGGAACATGATCAATGCTTCAGCAGGAGGCATCACCATCATCAATTTTGGCATGGGAAGTCCCAATGCAGCGCTCATCATGGATCTATTGTCAGCCATTAAACCTCAAGCTGTCTTGTTTTTAGGGAAATGCGGTGGGCTGAAAACCAAAAATCAATTGGGAGATTACATTCTTCCCATTGCAGCCATTCGCGGAGAAGGAACTTCCAACGATTTTTTTCCACCCGAGGTGCCGGCATTGCCTGCATTTAGTTTACAACGGGCTGTTTCGTCAAACATTCGAGATTTCGGAAAAGATTATTGGACAGGTACCGTTTACACCACCAATCGTCGTGTTTGGGAACATGATGTGCAATTTAAAAAATATCTTCAACAAATACGTGCATTGGCTATTGACATGGAAACGGCCACCTTATTTTCCGTCGGCTTTTACAACAGCATTCCCACAGGAGCCTTGTTGCTGGTTTCTGACATGCCAATGACGCCCGAAGGTATCAAAACGGAAGCAAGCGATAAAAGTGTCAATGCCAATTTTGTGGAAGAACACCTTCAGATCGGCATTAAATCGCTCACTTCAATCATGAACAACAGCAGCACCATTAAACATTTGCGTTTTGAATAATGGCCAAATCGAATTCTCTATCTTACCTATCAATTATTAACAAGCTTAGTAAAAAAGAATTTGCTCCCGTTTATTTTCTAATGGGAGATGAATCCTATTTTATTGACAAAATCAGTGATTTTGCCGAAAAAAACTTGCTTACCGACGAAGAAAAAGCATTCAACTTGTATGTTTTTTACGGCAAAGACAGCACCATGAGCGCCATCGTCAACGCAGCCAAACAGTTTCCAATGGGTGCTCCCATGCAAGTCATCATTGTCAAAGAAGCTCAAATGCTTGAAAACTTCGACGAATTGCAATTTTATCTGGAACATCCGCTGTCAACCACTTTGTTGATGTTTTGCCATAAAAACGGAAAATTGGACAGACGCCTCAAGCTGATCAATGAAATTGAAAAAAAAGGCATCCTGTTTGTTTCCGAAAAAATACGGGACGAAAAAATTCCGCAATGGATTATTGACTATTTATCAGAAAAACAAGTAGGTATTGACGAAAAATCCGCTCAAATGTTGGCCGATTTCTTAGGAAACGACCTTGGTAAATTGGTAAACGAATTGGAAAAGCTCCTTTTTACCAAACCGCCTCAAATGAAACGAATTACGTCGGAACTGATTGAAAAAAACATCGGCATCAGCAAAGAATTTAATAACTTTGAGTTGATCAATGCGTTATCCAAAAAAAACGTGCTGAAATCAAATCAAATCATTCGTTATTTTGCCGCCAATCAAAAATCAAATCCGTTGCCTGTGACTTTAAGCATGTTGTACAACTTTTTCAGTAATCTGATGATTTATCATTTTTTGCCGGATAAACGTACGGAGAACGTTGCAAAAGCACTGGGCATCAATCCATATTTTGTGAAAGATTATGTCGGGGCAGCACAAAAATTTTCTTCCGACAAGACTGCAGAAATCATATCGGCCATTCGTCATTGCGACGCCCAATCAAAAGGCTTCAACAACGCTTCGGCTGATCCCGAAGATCTGTTAACTGAATTAATTTATAAAATTTTACATTGACAGGCCATTCACCAATCACTTGAAGCCAATTGGTTTCAGTGTCAAATCGAAGTGATGCAAACAACAAAGAAACATTAAACGTTCAACAAAACAAACGATGAAACGAGCCATAAAAACAGCTTATGCTCAAGCGTATTACGATTTGGCGAGTTCCATACATCCTTAGTATTAAAAAATTAAAATAGACGTATGAAAAAACTCATTCGGTTTATTCTCAACCATTTTCCCCGAAAATATTTGCAACGCTTTAGCCATGTAGTGTTGCGCATGACCTCTGTTTTTTATTACGGCCATCGTGTTGAATGTCCCGTTTGTCATCATCATTTCCGCAAATTCCTACCTTACGGATACGTCCACTCCCGCGAAAATGCCCTATGTCCTTCCTGCCTTGCGTTGGAACGTCATCGACAAATTTGGCTTTTCCTTCAGCGCAAAACCAACTTTTTTCATCAAAAAGGCGCCATGTTGCATGTTGCTCCCGAGTTCTGTTTCATCAAACGATTTGAACAATTGCCTGAAATTGACTATTATACAGCTGATTTAGAATCACCTCTGGCCAGTGTCAAAATGGACATTCATCACATTCCATTTCAATCGGATTTTTTTGACATCATCATGTGCAATCACATCCTGGAACATGTTGACAATGACCGTTTAGCCATGAGCGAGCTGTTCAGAGTAATGAAACCTAACGGCTGGGGAATCATTCAATCTCCGGTCAACACGCAACGTCACAAAACGTATGAAGATCCATCCATTGTCACACCCGAAGAGCGATTGAAACATTTTGGACAAAAAGATCACCAGCGCGAATATGGAATAGATTATGCCGACCGTTTGCGTGAAGCCGGATTTCGCGTCACCGAAATTCCCTTAACCGATTTTGCATCCGATCTCGAAATAAAACAGTTTGCATTAACTCTTAATCCGGAGGCAGCGTCGGATACCACCATTTATTATGTGGAAAAACCTTGCTAACCTATACAACCATTTTCATCATGACACACCGCTTATTCTACCGAATCATCATTGCCTTGATGAGCTTGTTCATCATTCAATCTGCTTATGCCGAGACTTTCCCGAAGCGTGAATTTAGGGGAGTATGGATTCCAACGGTTGGAAACACACGATTCCAACACATGACTCCTCAACAAATTCAAAACGAATGGAGCGCCATGCTCGACACTTTTCAACGTGCCGGAATGAATGCCGTCATTTTCCAAGTTCGCCCCGAAGCCGATGCATTTTATGAGTCAAAAATTGAACCTTGGAGCCGTTTTCTGACCGGCGAACAGGGGAAAGCTCCCAATCCGCTTTGGGATCCACTTGCATTTATGATCAAAGCCTGCCATGATCGCAACATGCAACTTCATGCCTGGTTAAATCCATATCGTGTAACCATCAACGATCATGAGGAACTGTCTAAAATGAACAAAAAACATCATAAATTATTCATCAAATACGGCAAACAACTCTTTTTTGATCCCGGGAATCCCGAATCATGGAAAATTGTCACAAAAGTGGTTGCCGACATTGTGTCACGTTACGATGTGGACGGAATTCATTTCGATGATTATTTCTATCCATATCCTATTAAAGGAGAAGAATTTAATGATCACACCTCATTTAAAAAATGGGGTGAAAAGATGGGATTCAAGAAAAATGAACTCGCCATGTGGAGACGAAACAACGTGGACGAACTCATCAAAGAAGTATCCGAAACAGTCCATCGCATCAAGCCGTGGGTCGTTTTTGGGGTCAGTCCGTTCGGGATTTATCGCAATGCATACGAAACACCCGACGGATCGGGAAGCAACACCCATGGATTGAGTAATTACACTGATTTGAACGCCAACGTTCTGTTATGGGAAAAATATCACTGGATTGACTATGTGGCCCCTCAACTCTATTGGCCCATCGGGCATTCATCGGCTGATTATGCCACCCTCATCAAATGGTGGAGCAACAACACATTTGGAACCAATTTATACATCGGTCAAAGCATTCTCACTTTCAAAGCCAAAGATTTGAAAGACACTACCAAAACGCAATTTGCCGAAAAAATGAGATTGGAACGTGAAACACCCAATGTCAAAGGGAACATATGGTGGTCAGGTTATCAATTGGCGCAAAATCCCTTTGGCGCAGTGGACTCTTTAGCCGATCACTATCAAAAATATCCTGCATTCATCCCATTGTATCCGAATCTGAATGCTCAAGCACCAGACCCTGTGTTAAATCTTCGAATGACGGTGGACCATTGCCAACTGCAATTAAAATGGGATCCCGCTCCTTTTACAAACGAATTCAACAAAAGCGCATACTTTTGTATTTATCGATTTAAAATCAACGAACCCATCAATTTGAATGACGGAACACACATTGTCGCCATTCAGCATGAAACGCAGTTCACCATTCAAAATGCAAACAAAAAAGCAACATTTGTCATCACCGCATTAAATCGCTTGTACAACGAAAGCAGCCCTTCAACACCCATTTTAACGGGAAATTAAACAATTTTATCGGGTTACTTTTGTAGAAACAATGCCATCGTAGAATCCTAAGTCAAGCGCATCACCTGCTTTCACTTCAGTGGAGGAGGTGATGCGCTTGTGTTTGGAAAATGCCACACAATAACCATGTTGCAAAATTGAAATCGGGTTGATGTATTTCAATTTATCTTCACGCAATTGTACTTCATGACTTCGTCGAATCAATTGCTGTTTGGAAAAATGTTGCATATTGATTGGCTGTTGATTCAATCGTTGCTGATGATTCGTAACAATTTGCATCGAAGCAAATCGCAACAAAGAAAGCCGATGTGTTAACGTTTTTTTGTAAAGTTCAGTTTTTCCTGCCAATGCTAAAGGAAACAAGCCAATGAAATGTTGAATGGCGCGTTGTTTAAAACTAAACTGCTCATTAACTGATTGTTGCAACATTGAAATGCGATCATTCAGCATGTCATGAGCCTGATGCACTTTATCAATCAAAAATTCCGCAACGGCCGTAGGGGTTTTCAAACCGGAAAATGCTACATGGTCAATGAGCGTATCATCCCTGAAATGGCCAATTCCGGTTATTATCGGCAAAGGAAATTGAGCACAATGAACTGCCAAAGCATAACGATCAAAACTGCTTAAATCAGCCACCGCTCCGCCGCCACGCAAAATAACCACCACGTTAAATTGATCCATTTTCTCAAAAATCAAATCAAGCGCATCAATAATCGATTGTTCCGTCTGTTCGCCCTGCATCAATGCAGGAAACAGATGAACATAAAATCGATAACCGTACCGATTGTGATGCAACTGATCGATAAAATCGCCGTAACCGGCTGCCGTAGCCGAAGAAATGACCGCAATGCGTTGAGGCAATATGGACAAGGAAAGTTGTTTATTCATGTTCAACATGCCTTCAGCTTCCAACTGCTGCAAAAATCGAAGTCGTTGTGCCGCCATTTCTCCCAGCGTGAATGACGGATCAATATCATTGATAATCAAACTAATCCCATATACTTCGTGAAATTCCACATTGCAGAAAGCCAACACCGTAAACCCGGATTTCAACGATTCGCCAACCACCGATTCAAAATAGGCTTTCAACAACTGATAGGTAGAGGCCCAAATGGAAGCCTTCATTTTAGCCACAATCCGATCAGTCGCTTTGTCTTTTTCAATCAATTCCAAAAAACAATGACCATTTGCATTTTCTCTTAACTCACTGATTTCAGCCCTGACCCAAATAGAAGAGGGAAATGCCGCAGCTACCTGATGTCGAACCATTTGATTCAATTCGTACAGAGAAAATGTTTGCACACTGTTTTGTTCCATCAAAAAAATGTTTCAGATAAATGTATCGGATGAAAGAATTGCCGTTTAATAGACTTTTTCAACCACTCTTTTGACACTTTGGGCTGCCATTAAAGTATAGAAATGAATGCTTGGCACTCCTTTTTGTTTTAATTCAGCCGCCTGCATCGTGCACCACTCAACGCCCACTTCGGTCACTTCCTGATCGGTTTTACATTTTGACAGTTCAATGACCAATGGCTCTGGAATATCCACATGAAAAATTTTGGGCAATGCGGTCAACTGATTCATGAACGTAATAGGCTTTAATCCGGGAATAATCGGAACCTGAATGCCTTCAGCCCGACATCGATCCACAAAAGCAAAATATTTTTCATTATCGAAAAACATTTGTGTAACGATGTAAGCCGCTCCTTTGTTCACTTTCTCTTTCAACCAATAAATATCGGTATCCATATTGGGAGCTTCATCATGTTTCTCGGGATATCCTGCAACTCCATACGAAAACAGCTGTCGACCGGGTTGCATGACTGATCCGTCCAACAGTTTTCCTTGATTAAAATCGTTAATTTGTTCTTGTAAATCAATGGCATGCAAATGCCCGTCTTCCACCGGCGTGAAACTTTTTTCATGCTTTGCCTTGTCCCCTCTCAAAACCAACAAATCATAGATTCCCAAAAATTGCAAATCAATAAGGGCATATTCGGTTTCACTTTTCGTAAAACCGCTGCAAATGATGTGCGGTACCACATTGATTTTGTATTTGTTTTGAATGGCAGCGGCAATAGCCACCGTTCCGGGTCGATAACGCTCGGCCACCTGTTTGTAAAGATTCTTACCAATCTCCTTATAAACAATTTCACTCCTATGCGTGGTGATATTGATGTATTTCGGATCGAAAGGGCGAAGCAAATCAATGGTTTGATAAACCCGATCAATGCTATTTCCTTTCAAAGGAGGCAATATTTCAAATGAAAAAGCGGTAGTTTGAGTGTTTGAAATCAAATCGATAACGTGCATAATGAACAATTGAAAGCAATGAACCCGTTGAAATTACTTTTATTGCGCAATTTACATCATTTTTCTGACAAATCGATCTATTTTTGAAGAATAAATTGGATTACCTTGTCATCTCCATGTCAACGAATACCTTTAGCTCCATCCAAAATAACATCCACCTCGCCAACTAAAATTTTGGAGGTGGCGCGTATAGGAATTTTTGCAGAATCGTTCGTAACCCACATTAAGATTTTGTCCTTCCCGTTAAAAACTTTTCCTTTGATGGTGCTAACTTCAAATTTTGCACAATTGTACTCTGTTTTATTTCGGTCAGCACACATTTCATTGCCTAAATACTCAATGGTGATGGGATAGAGTTTTCCATCAGTAAATGTATTGATAACATATTGATCACCAATATTCATTTTCGAAAAATCATATGTTCTGAAATAATACGCAGCCGTTAAAATATCAAAACAACTGCCTTTAATCTGTTCTTGACCAATGGAATTATCGCCCGAATTTCGAATAATGTGATAATTAATCATTCCGCTGTCCAAATTAAACGTAGTGCGATCATTCACCTGATAGGAACCTTCAACTGCATAACGCGTAGCTAAAAGCGGACTCAACGTCTTGGCATCGACTGTGGACACATAATGTTCGCGTACTTTAAAGAAAGCATCATATCGTTTGTAACTTTTCCCGGTAGCTTGCAAAGTCAGCAAGCGATGATCGTCGTTTGGCAAAACTGAAAGTTGAATGGTGGCTGCCGGAATCCAAATAAATCCCCAATGATAATAGGCTTTATAATCAAGCTGTTCACCGGGAGCAAAGGCTCTTTGGGCAAACAATGCTTCAGGCATCATCATCAACAATGATGAAAAAAACAACAAGATGAGGAAAGATTGTTTTTTGTTCATGAATAAGGGAAATAGCAGCATGACAAATGCAGAGTTCGGTCATAAAAAAGAAAGGGTTGTCTCCCGACAACCACAATCAATTTATTAACCTTAAAATCTAATACCATGAAAAACACAGTGCAAAAATAAGACATTTTGATAGCCAAATCCAATTTTTTTGCGTTTTTTTGAGTATGATTAAATTCTATTGACAAGATTCCCTCCGTGCTCTGATTTGAAATTCCACCGACAATAAAAGCTTTCACTACTGACCGACAAAAATTTTGATGTGAAGATAAAAAAGATAGGGCAACTACCAAAGTAATCGCCCTAACGT
>JBMFIQ010000022.1:0-40277 GCA_049976245.1 Microbacter sp.
TTGTTGATATACGCAACTAATTTTAATGATATTTTATTGATAATCTTTATGTTGTATGTTTTTTAAGGGTCGACTAAATATAAGATTCTGTAATTGCCTTTATAGAATTTTCTGATAATCTATAATACTTGCTTAATGAGTCCGGGGAATAATCCACAGGTTTTTTAATTGAAAATCCATCAACAATATCCCCTGAATATATCCAATTATTTATTACTACAGTATCATTCATCGGGTCGCTCTATTAATATATCGCCTAACGGGTAGCCAGACCGCGTGCGCCTTCTGGCGCATGTGATTTGGGTAGCGTTAGCGGCAGGGTTTTATTCTCCATTTAGAAATTTCTTTGCTTCCTTTATATCTATTCGTGCTTTATTACCATGCTTTTCTAATAAGTATAAAAGATTTGAGCCATTCATCAGAGTTATTGGCTTGTTCTTTGCAAACTCATAAGCATCAGGCCCATAATCAGCTGTTGTAACTAGAATTCCTTTTGTCGCACCCTCATTCATCACTGTTCCATATAAATCTCTGACTGCAGAAACACCAACAGTATTGGTATACCTTTTTGCTTGAATAACAATTTTTCCTCCTCTTATTGGATCAGGATCAAATGCTACTGCATCAACACCTCCGTCTCGGCTTGCTTGCGTAACTTTTATTTCTCCTCCATTAGTACTAAATTCTTTTTCAAATATCTCACGTATTAAATGTTCGAAATCTTCCCAATCCATTAATGCCAAATTCACTCCTTTATTAACAGAACTTACTACGTCATAAGATGAAATAAATCGTTTATCATTTTTATTAATCTGAAGAATTGGCTGTATTGCAGTAATACCACTTAGTTTACTACTTCCTATGCCTTTGAGATTTTTAAAACAGGTTTTAGTATCTACTTGTGACAGTTCAATATCTACAAATTCATCCTTCTTAACCTGAATAGAAACAATACAATTATTCACCTTTTTCCCTGTTCCCTTATTTATGGTTTTAACCCAACCATTTAACACAACTAAATCAATTGCATTTGCTTGGTCCGCCTCAAAAAGTTCGTGAAGTGTCCTTAACAATATTTTATACACTGCACTGTCATAAATCTTTGCAATCTGACTATCCGACAAATAAGACTCTTTAAGTTCCTTTTTTGTTGCAATATATTTTACATCAAATAGTCTTGGGAATGACTCAGGGTCAGGTAAGCAATACTCAACCAACAATAGTTTAGTCGTCTTATTGTAATCCAAATCAAAATCTCTTGGGAAAAAATCTGGATATTGAGAGTTGTTTAATATCAATTCACAATATTCTATTACAGATTCAATATTATGCTCGAAATAAGATGTTTTCTTTAGCTCAACTTTTGCATTTTGAACTTCTTGGGCTTCATAAAAATCTCGTTCTGTTTTTTCCCAATTCTCCTCTAATTCATCATAATGAGCTTTTATTTGAGCTGTTTGTATTTCTACTTTCTTCAGCTGCTCTTGATATTCTTGATTTAATTTTTCTTTATCTTGTTCAATTTCAGCAACATTATCTTTCCAATTTGATATTTCTTTTAAAAACAGACTCTCTGCTAATTCCTTTTTCCTTTGAGTTCTTGATTTTGATAGCTTATCAATCAATGTTAACTTAGTTACAAAACTATCTCTTTGTGGTTCATCAGGAATGAGTCTGTATACTGGAGTATTTGGTTTTTCGATTTTCGAAAGCTCTTTATCTAATTCCCTTTTTGGATTAGGAATGTTAAACATCTGCTTATCTTTTAATGATTCCCAGTCAATAGTATTGTCAATTTTTAAAGAGTGCGTCAGAATATTCTCTATCTGTTCAAGTTGAAATTGGGCATCAAATGATCTTTCTTCTGCTAAATTTAGACTTGCTTCTTTATGTGCTTGTAGTTTATCCTTTTGAATCTTCTTATCCCATTGTTCATCCCACTTGTTGAACTGTTCCTCCACCTTAATTCCAAGAATATATGGGTTTGTTTCATTAATCACACGAATAGTTCTTAGTCCAACATGTTGAATATCAGCAACAAATCTAATATTATGACTACGAGTATATTCTTGACGCCTGACGATGATATGTAAATTCGAATAATCAGATTTCATATCTTTATGGTTTATGTTTTGTAAAATGTTGAATCATGCGCTTCTATCTCTGTTTGGCGAAAGTATTTTACTTGTGCCCAAAATCGTTGAAGTTTTCAACTTCTAATCGGTTATAAACTGTTTATATTTCCAGTCCAAGTCTCCGCTTCGCTCAGAGTTGAACTAATAATTTGAGACACTTGCGGCTAAAAGAAATGCTCTTTTTCAACCCATAAATTTATTGATTTATTTTCATTTTGCAATAATAAGTAAAAATGGATGAATATAAAATGGGGTTATATTTTATTCATGCGCTCATTTGGCACCCATTTAAGTAAAGCGGAAACCAGCATTCATGTTCTTCACGCATCTATCAACCTTTTCATGATTCTAAAACGACTTAACCACAGAGATCACAGAGAAAATTATTCATTCATGATAAGATATCGGATGAATGCTATGCATCGATCATTTATTTAGAACGGTTTTCAATGTTAATGTTATGCTATTTCGATTTTAAATTGGACAATTTGAAATTTATTTGATGGATTAAATTTTTTATGATACTGTTTATCAAAATGATAGAAAATAATTTTTAAAAAGAAAATTGGACTTGGGAATTCAATTAGAAAGTCTCAAAAAAATTTCGCGACTCCAACATCCCAAACAATTTGGGAAAAACAGACAAGAACAGCCTTATTTGCGTTGCTATCGAGTTGAGCATCACGTGGATCAACAGGTTGCTTTTCTGAAATTACTTAAAACCCGCCTGATCTCGTACCATAAGGATGACCACACGTATGTATTTCTAAATTACATACAGATAAACAAATACGACAACAGGAAAGATTTTGTTGGTGAATTTTTGAAACATTCGCCACAGAATGAAAGTTTGTCAAGAAAGATTAGCGGTATTTCCCCTTTTCGAATTCTTCGAAAATACTCACATAACTTGCGTAACGTGAAGGATGAATCAAACCTCGCTCAAAAGCTTCCATCACAGCACATCCGGGCTCATGCAAATGAGTGCAATTGGAATAACGGCATTGAGATGACAGGGCAAACATTTCCCGAAAATAATGACTCACCTCTTCAGGCATCATATCGACCATGCCAAATCCTTTGATGCCCGGCGTATCAATGACATAACCGCCAAAAGGCAATGCAAACATTTCGGAGAAAGTGGTGGTGTGCATGCCCCGATTGTGATACGTCGAAATAGAATTAATCCTGATGTCAACATCCGGTATTAAACAGTTGATAATGGAAGATTTCCCCACGCCAGAATTGCCTGAAAAGAGCGTAATTTTATCGTGCAATCCATCCTTCAACGCGTCAATCCCTTCACCTGTTTGGGCTGAAAGCGTCAACACCGGATAATCAATGGATTCATAAATGGTTTGGAGCTTCAACACTTCTTCCTTCTCAACCTCATTATACACATCCATCTTGTTGACAATCAGCATGGCCGGAATTTTGAACGACTCAACGGCAGCCAAAAAACGATCAATAAAAACCGTAGAAGTTGGAGGATAATTGACCGTCACAACCAAGGCGGCCAGGTCAATGTTGGATGCAATAATGTGAGCCTGTTTGGACAAGTTGGATGAACGGCGAACCACTTCATTGCGGCGCGGATCAATGGAAGTAATAACAAACGAGTTCGAATTGTTGGGTTCAATGACCACGTGATCGCCAATGACCACAGGACTGGTCGTTGAAATGGATTTCAAACGAAAATTCCCTTTCAGCGTACAATCCACCACTATCCCATCCGATGTTAACACCCGATAAGTCTGACCGGTTGTTTTGATCACAATTCCTTCCATGTAAAAACACAAATAAAATGAACCTTCAATTTACAATCTCATTAACTGCTTTATTATAAATATAATAGATAACTCCATGCTTCGACCGCCAAACTAATCAAAGCCTCAAAATGATGCGTTCGCCCAACGTTTTGGCCAACTTTGACTTCACTTCGTTGAGATGGCTGATTTCGTTCATTAACTGCAATTCCAATGCTTCATCGTGTGCATCGTTTGCCCTTTTCAACGCCTCCATTTTTTGTTTTAACATCGTAATGACGATTTTGTTTTTATATTCAAACAACACACGCGGAACCGACTCCGTGAGCCGATCCTCCATTTGAACATTTTGATCTAAAAACAAACGACTTAAAACATATTTTTCGGCAATCAAATCGGTTGAGAAACGACTGATTTCAGGATCGTGATGGTTTAAAAAATAGGTTTCGAACGTAAAATCAACTTGTTGATAATGTTGTTGAACCTCATCCAAAATTTTTGCATGAATGGGATGTGTAAAATGCAATTGATCCTGTTCCAACTCATGAATGATGTATGCCGCCACGGTGATCGAATCACCCTCCGATGAATCGGTAGATGAAAATAAAATTTGATTCCCATACCGAATTAAAAACCGAATGATATTCCGTTCTTCTTCCTCATAATCATTTCGTTGATTAATCGGAGCAAAATGCTCTTCCACTTGATCATCCTTGTCCGATGGCGTAGCAGGCTGATCTGAATGACTGGCATTGCGGTTTTGAATGTATTTATTAATTTCGGCATAAAGCAATTTCTCGTCCGTTGACAACAAGGTACTACACTCTTTGACATATTCCGAACGAATCAGGCGGTCAGGAATCACGGCAATGCTTCTCACCATGTCTCCGATCAATGCGGCCCGTTTAACAGGATCGTTTCCAGCATCATCCAACAAAAGAGAAGTTTTGAACCGAATAAAATCCTGCTGATGATCTTCAATGTAACGAATAAATTGAGCTGCATCCTGACTTTTGGCAAAGGAATCGGGATCTTCGCCTGCAGGCAACAACACCACCTTAATATTCAGCCCCTCTTCCAATAACATATCAATGCCTCGAATGGAAGCCTTAATGCCGGCAGCATCGCCATCGTAGAGCACGGTGACATTTTCGGTAAAACGATGAATCAAACGAATCTGTCCTTTTGTCAACGAAGTTCCCGATGAAGCTACCACATTTTCAATGCCGGCCTGATGCATGGCCAAAACATCCGTGTATCCTTCCACTAAAAAACAACGATCGTATTTTACAATAGCTTGTTTAGCAAAGTAAATACCGTATAACTCATTACTTTTATGATAAATTTCCGATTCGGGTGAGTTGACGTATTTAGCCGTTTTGTCCTCTTTCTTCAAAACACGTCCGCCAAAAGCAATGATGGTTCCCGAAAGCGAATGCACCGGAAACATCACCCTCCCCCAAAAACGATCAAAGAGCGCCCCTCCGTCCTTCTCAATGGAAAGCCCTGTTTTAATCAAAAAATCTTTTTTGTATGCTTTACTCAACGCAGCCACACTAAAGGCGTCGCGTTTTTCGGAAGAATATCCCAATTGAAATTTTCGAATCACATCGTCACGAAAACCCCGTTCGTGAAAATAAGCCAACCCGACGTTACGCCCTTCGGAGGAATCAAACAAAAGAGAAGTAAAATAATTTTGAGCAAACTTATTTACGGCCAACATGCTTTCTCGATCGTTTTTTTGCGCTGCTTCTTCGGGAGTCAACTCCTTTTCGATCACTTCAATATTGTATTTTTTGGCCAAATATTTCAACGCTTCGTAATAGCTCATCTGCTCATGCTCCATGATGAAGTTGACCGCATTGCCTCCTTTGCCGCAACTGAAACATTTACAAATATTCTTAGCCGGCGAAACGCTAAACGAAGGCGTACGCTCTTCATGAAACGGACACAAACCGACATAGTTGACTCCCCGTTTTTTGAGCGTTACAAAATCGGATACTACATCAAGAATCTGAGCAGCATTCATGATTTTATCAACCGTAGCAGGATCAATCATATATCAATTTCGTTTATAGTCACACAAATGTACCCAATTTATTCCAAAGCAGGAAGCAATCATTTTGACCGTATCCGATAAAAAGATTAAAAGAAGGGTTAAAATGAGGATTTTATGCTATCTTTGTGTTTTGTAAACAAAGAGGCAAAAAAACCGTTTACCGAGCATTTTAACCGGTTTTGTTTGAAAAATCAGATCGCTTTGGGTGCAGCAACACGGCACCATTCAAAGGGTTGAATGCAGCATTAATCATCCATCACAAACAATCAAAACGGCATAAATCAAGCCTTTTTATTGACTTGCAAGTTTCATTTAACGTTTCAATATCATTTATGTACGTATGAAACGAGCCATAAAATCAGCTTATGCTCAAACATATGACTATCTGGTGAGTTCCATACATCCTAAACACTAAACATTAAAAATTAAAATAGACGTATGAAAATATTTCGGGCAGTTGGTCGCTATTTTTTATTTTTGAGAAAGGTATTGTCCATTCCTGACCAATGGAGCATGTTTTACAAGCAACTCTTGTTGGAATTTGAGAATTTAGGCTTTCGTTCCATCGGAATCGTCATCATCATTTCAATCTTTATTGGTGCGATCATCACCATTCAAGCTCAACACAACACGACCAACCCGCTGTTGCCAAAGTACACTACCGGTTTATTAACCCGCGACACATTGGTTTTGGAGTTTTCTTCCACAGTATTGTGCCTTTTACTGGCCGGAAAAATTGGGTCAAACATCTCTTCGGAAATTGGCAGCATGCGCATCTCCGAACAAATCGACGCATTGGATGTAATTGGCGTGAACTCGGCCAACTATCTGATTCTGCCAAAAATTGTGGCCATGATCGTTCTTATGCCTATCTTAGTTGTTTTCAGCATGTTTATGGGTCTTTTCGGCGGCTATTTGGTTGGGATCTTTTCCAATATCATCATTCCATCCAATTACGTATATGGCATTCAATATGAATTTATTCCTTTCTATGTCACTTATTCATTGATTAAGTCAGCTATTTTTGCTTTCATCATTGCTTCTATTTCCTCTTTTTACGGCTATTACACCAAAGGCGGCGCTTTGGACGTTGGTCGCTCAAGCACTACGGCAGTGGTCAACAGCAGCGTGCTCATCCTTTTGTTCGACGTGATTTTAACCGAATTATTCTTGACCTGATTCAGACGTTTCATTGTCCTGATACCAACCGGCATACATGGAATAATTGTGTGCAATCCGCTGATTCATCTCCGCTGATTGTTGCGGATCTACTTTCTTGATAAATTTAGCAGGAACGCCTGCCCATAAAGAAAATGGTTCTACTTTGGTATTGCTCAACACCAAAGCACCTGCCGCAATGATGGCGCCCTCACCAATTTCAGCATAATCTAACACAGTTGCACCCATCCCGATCAAGGCATAATCATGAATGGCTGCTCCATGAATGGTCACATTATGGCCTACTGAAACATAATTCCCGATGTGGATGGTTGATTTCTGATACAGCGTATGCAACACGGCGCCATCTTGAATGTTGACGTTATTTCCCAAACGAATGGAATTCACATCACCCCGAATGACAGCTCCAAACCAAATGCTGCAATCATTACCTATCACAACATCTCCCACAATCACCGCATTATCGGCGATGAAACAATTTTGCCCTATTTGAGGAGTAAATCCTCTGACTGCTTTAATAATTGACATGATGAATGATATTTATCAAAAACAAAGATCACGCTTCGAACATGATCCATTTTGATTCAAAGATATAAAACAAAAAAGCCGATCAGAATTAATCGGCTTTAAATATTCAAAAAAACTTTTTCAGAAAAATTATTCCTGATTCAGTGTAATGCGCTTAAAGGCAATTGGAGTCACATTGTTCTGTTTAGTGTATTGAATTACAGTCATTTTACTGTCTTTGATAAATTCCTGTTCCAATAATGTAAACTCTTGATAAAACTTATTTAAACGACCTTGTGCAATTTTATCCAGCATGGCTTCAGGTTTTCCTTCCTGACGAGCTTTGTCGCGTCCAATTTCCAACTCTTTTTCAACAATGTCGGCCGGTACTGAAGAACGATCCAAAGAAACCGGATTCATGGCTGCCACCTGCATAGCCACATCACGAGCCACCTGATAAGGAACGGACGGTTCGGCAAAAGCCACAATGGTGGCCAATTTATTACCTGGATGGATGTAAAAAATAGTACTTGCCCCATTCAAAAATTCATATTGTGCCAGCTCCATTTTTTCTCCTGTAATTCCTGAACGATCGGTAATCAGGTCAGCGATGGTTCGTCCGTCAATTTTCAAAGCCAATAACGCCTCTTTGGAGGTTGGCTTTTCGGCCAGAGCCACTTGAAGAATTGATTCGGTTAAAGCAATAAAGTCGCTGTTTTTGGCCACAAAATCCGTTTCACATTTTAATGCCAGCACGGCAGCAAAATCATTGTTGGTTCCAGCCAAAACACATCCTTCGGAAGCCTCACGATCACTGCGTTTTGCGGCAACTGCCTGCCCTTTTTTACGAATAATTTCAATTGCCTTGTCAAAATCGCCGTTCGATTCGGTCAAAGCATTCTTGCAATCCATCATGCCGGCACCGGTCATGGTTCGCAATTTCGATATTTCTGCCATTGTAACAGCCATAACTATTTTCTTTTTAAATGATTGATCAATGATGAATGCGCTACAAACCCAAGAATACCCAAGTCAGCAACGCATTCAAATAAATGAATAAATTATAAATCGGTATCTTTCAAAAATTTTTCTGCAATGTTGGCATTCAACGCAACCTCATCTTCTTTATGAACACGCGGCTTCTTGGCGTTGCGAACTCGTTTCTCGTGAACTTGAGGTTCTTCACTGTTCTCGGCTTCCAATTTCTGTGTTTTTAATTCCTGCAATCCTTCCTGAATGGCAGCAGTGACCGCATCCAAAATGATGGCAATGGACTTGGTGGCATCGTCGTTGGCAGGAATCACGTAATCGATTTCATTAGGGTTGGAGTTTGTATCCACAATGCCAAAAACAGGAATTCCCAAACGTTTTGCTTCTTTTACGGCAATTTGTTCTTTCAGCACATCTACCACAAACAACGCTGCAGGCATACGAACCAAATCGGCAATACTTCCTAAATTCTTTTCAAGTTTTGCACGTTGACGGGTGATTTGCAAACGTTCACGTTTTGACAAATTGGAAAATGTGCCGTCGGTGGCCATTTTATCAATGGAAGACATTTTTTTGATGGCTTTTCGGATGGTTGGGAAGTTTGTCAACATTCCACCAGGCCAGCGCTCGGTAACATAAGGCATTCCAACCAATGAAGCTTTTTCGGCCACAATTTCTTTAGCCTGCTTTTTGGTGGCAACAAATAATATTTTTTTTCCAGACTTGGCAATTTGGCGAAGAGCAGCAGCCGCTTCGTCAATTTTTACAGCCGTTTTATGCAAATCAATGATGTGAATTCCATTGCTTTCCATAAAAATATAAGGCGCCATGGCCGGATTCCATTTGCGTTTTAAATGTCCAAAATGACATCCCGCTTCTAATAAATCTTCAAATTTTGTTGTTGGCATTTGTATTCAATTAATTTTAAGTTTACCTTCTTCTAAAAATCAATCCACAAGTAGTTCATCCATCAATGGGTGAGATCTTGTCGATTTAGATACTAAACTTGGTTATTCCGTTTCAATAACTTACGGAGCATAGCATTCGGACATCGTGAGACATCCAAATGACGACATGCTTAACGTTTACTGAATTGGAAGCGTTTGCGAGCTTTTGGACGACCCGGTTTTTTACGTTCCACTTCACGTGAATCACGTGTCAGGAAGCCTTCCGTTTTAAGCAACGGTTTATCATCGGGATTCATTTTCACCAACGCACGAGCAATAGCTAAACGCAATGCTTCAGCTTGTCCTTTGAAGCCTCCGCCTCCAAGATTTACCCGAATATCATATTTCTCGGCAACACCCAATTTATTCAACGGTTGCTTGACAACATATTGCAAAATGGTTGATGGAAAATAAATGGACAAATCACGTTTATTGATGGTGATGGTTCCTTTACCGGGAGTAACAAAAACCCGTGCTACTGCAGCTTTTCTTCTTCCTATGGCGTGTATGATTTCCATATTGATTATTTAAGTGAATTTAAATCAATGACTTTGGGTTGTTGTGCCGAATGTGGGTGTTCCGAACCGGCATAAACATGCAAATTGCGTAATAATTGAGCTCCTAAGCGATTCTTGGGCAACATGCCTTTAACCACTTTCATAACAAGTTTTTCTGGACTTTTTTCCATCAAACGAGCCGGAGTAATGTCCTTTTGCCCTCCGGGGAATCCCGAATAACTTAAATAGACCCGATCAGTCCATTTTTTGCCGGTCAGTTGCACTTTTTCAGCGTTGATAATAATCACATTATCTCCACAATCAACGTGCGGAGTAAAATTGGGTTTGTACTTGCCACGTAATAATTTAGCCACTTTGGATCCCATTCTACCCAACACCATGTCGGTGGCATCCACAACGACCCACTCTTTTTGTACCGTCGCTTTATTTGCAGAAATGGTTTTATAACTTAATGTATTCATACGAATAATTTATGGTCCTTGTTTCATCCGTTCACCACACGTTGAAACAGGCTCTGTGATTAATTAATGAATTGGGATCTTTTGTCTAAAGCATTTCAAATGCAGGCTAATTCACTTAAAAGCTTTTACCCAAAAGAGCATACCCGTTTTTTCGAATTCGGATAATAAATCGGACTGCAAAATTACGCTAATTTTTTCAATTACAAAAGTTTTTGCCCAAATTTCTTTTCAACGTCATTCTTTTCAGAAGTATCCTCTTTTACCTCGATTTATTGAGCATCAAAGATGAACGAGAAAAAAGATGATCACTTTTTAAACAAAAAGAATTGACAACCATCTATCACCCGTGACATCACGTCAAAAATGATCGAGGTTGTCAATTATTGAGCTTCACCTCTCAAATGAAGCTCTGAATTTACTCTCCTCAACTAAAAACAAGCCTTTTATGCTAACGTAAACATTCGCAGCATGTTATATTTTTCATCCAACGTCAAACGTGTCCATTCCGTTGAAGTAAACTGATACAATACTTTTCCGCTGTTTCTGTCTTCAATGCAATGTTTGTCAAAATTGATCACCGGTTCAATTTTTTCTTCCTTTTCGAGCTTGAGCAGTCGAAGTGAAGCAAAAAGCAACACCATTATGGCCAATGTAATCATCAGAAATGACAAAGACCCTTTATCAACATGAACGGTTAAGACAGCTACGACAGCGGTCACAAACAATACTAATGCAAATGCATTGCTAACAAGAAAACGTTTCATAATCATCAAATTTTAAAAGTTAGATCATCCATATCTCAATATTTATCTCAGAATTCAAATTTAAGCAACCCCTTTTGTGTGATTCAAAATTAATGCTCAATCCTAAAACCTGCTTCATTTTTTGCTCTATTTGATGTGGAAAGCGCTGTTTTTCCGGTTTAATGAATCACTGATTATGTGATATTTATAAGGATTTCGCTCTTTCCTGTTCATAGAATGGTCGATTTTACGGCTGTTTATTCATTTTTCTTATCCTTTTTTTTCTCAGAAGGCATAAGCAACGGCTAAACCTGCATTGGTTGTTCCGGGAACAATATTTCCTTTTTGATCATGCAAGGTGGTTACTGCCGGATTGGCTTTCAAATGATTTTTGCCGTCAATGGCTACATCGATCATCCCATTCTTTTTGTTTTTTGCGTTAGAGGTTAGCAACGCATCTACAAAACTCCAAACATAAGCAACGGCTGCAGTCGAAAATCCTACGGCCGACAATGTTTTATCTCCTCTTGACGAAGCAATGGCTGCCATTCCCAAACTTCCGTAAGAGACAGCTAAAAATCCAACTCCTTTCAAAACCTGACCGTTATAAATTTGTCCCAAACCTGGCACCAACATGGAAAGCGTCGTGGACAATGCCGGATCTTTACGGTTGGATTGATACATGGCTTCTAGATTCATGCTCACATCAGGAGTTAAACGAGGTCTGGACGAAGGAGCCACCAAACCGTTTTGCATGGCGTTTGGAACCGTGACGCGAGGGCTTGGCAAAACGCCATTCAAATCAACACCGTTTAGTTTTTGAAGTCCGTCAACTCTCACTTGCGGTGTGGCCGGTTTCAAATAAATGGTATTGCTTCCTTCTTTCAACGTTGTTGTATTGTTATTTTGAGCAAACAACGCAATGCTTGTAAAAGCAATGACGATGGTAATTAAAATTGATTTCATGGCGCTTCTTTTTTTATGGTTGTGTTCTGCTTTTGACAACAATATCAAAACTTTCATTGCTTTGTTTTAACATCATTGTTCAAAAAACATTCACTATTCCTTATACAAAGTTTGTGCCAATTAATATATATTAAATATATTTTAACATATTATTTTTATAACACATTGAATATTATCTTGTTGTGCAAAATAAAAAAAAAGCAAACCAATTGGTTCACTCTATAAATAATTGTATTAACAAAAAAATAGCCGCTCAAAAAAATGAATTTGCTCATTTTTGAGCATCGGCATCGATCACGATCCCGTATTTCTGAATTTTTCTGACCAGTGCCATCCGATCAATGCCTAAAAGTTTTGCAGCTCCCGTGCGACTGTTATTCGATTTCAACAATGCCTGCCGTATGAGATTCATTTCATGTTGCTCCAAATTAAACGTTTCGGAGGAAGAACCGATGTCATGATGATCCTCTTTCACTAAAGCCGTGATGTTGAGTGGAAAATCGTCACCACTCAACCTTCCGTTCTGATTGAGAATGATAGCCCGTTCAACCATGTTTTTAAGTTCACGCACATTCCCAGGAAATGAATAGCGTTGCAACAACTCAACCAGATGATTTTCAAAAGCAGGAATGGGTTTATTGAGTTTTACAGCAATGTCTTGAACAAAAAACCGCAATAAAGGTTCAATGTCTTCAGGGCGTTCACGCAATGGAGGTATGTGAATGTGAAACGTGTTTAACCGATGCATCAAATCGAGGCGAAACTTTTTTTCTTCCACCAATTTGTCTAAAGGATTGTTGGTGGCGGAAATGATCCGAAAGTCAACTTCAATAGGTTGAGTGTCGCCCACTCGGGTGATTTTCTTTTCTTCGATGGCGCGCAACATTTTAGCTTGTAAATTCAAGGGCATGTCAGCAATTTCGTCTAAAAACAACGTGCCGTGATCACTGATTTCAAAAAATCCTTTTCGATCGGAAACTGCGCCGGTAAAAGATCCTTTTTTGTGTCCAAAAAATTCGCTTTCGAGCAATGAATCGGTGACCGCCGAACTATTCACCGCACAAAACAAACCATCTTTTCGAGGACTTGCATAATGAATGATACGGGCAATATTTTCTTTTCCGGTGCCACTTTCTCCGGTAATTAAAACATTGGTATCCTGATAATTGGCCACCGTCAAAGCCTGTTCAATCACTTTTCGGATGGCTGGACTTATGCCAATAAAATGACGTTCAATGCGTTCTTCCAAACTTTTGGATATCAGGGAGTTCTTCTCTTCCAACGATTTCATTTCCCTTTGAAGCGTCAAGAATTTTTTGGTTCGTTCAATGGCGATACGAATGTCCATGTGCCGAAAAGGTTTTTTCAGGTAATCAAAAGCACCCAAACGCATGGCTTTGATGACGGTATCCATATCGCCATGACCTGAAACAATGATCACTTCAAGTTCGGGATAAAGCGCTTTAATCTCCTTTAATAAATCCAATCCGTCAATGCCCGGCAAACGAACATCAAGGATTAACAAATCGACGGGCTTCGATTTCAAAAGAGCCATTCCCGATGCTGGTGTGTTGGCTTCGGAAACAGCCAAACCGATATTTTCCAGAAACTCGGCCAATTCTTCCGTAAATCGTTTTTCGTCATCAAGAATTAACACATGGAATGTCTTCATACACTTTTAATTTTTAACTCAATGAATGAAGCATGAAAAATCGGTGTTGATCAAAGCTTCATTCCATTTTATCCATTTTCTGTTGTCCTTCAACAAAATGAGGGAAATATCTTTGCACTTCAAGCAACCATACAACTCAGGCCGTCTGCCAATCGATCTCCTGCTGAACCGCAACGATGGGTAAACTCACCGTAAAAACGGATCCTTCGTTGGACGTACTTTCCACCTGCAGCGTGCCATTCATTTCTTTTATGATGCCATACGAAATGGACAAACCCAATCCGGTACCTTTCCCAACTTCTTTGGTGGTAAAAAACGGCAACATGATCTTTTCAATGATATCCTGTTGAATACCAATGCCGTTATCAACCACTTGAAGGTAATTGAAACGCTCATCGTGAAATGTTTTCACCTCAATGAGCATTTGATACGAGCGAGAGGAATGCTGCATCTTTTCCTCCACAGCATCTTTGGCGTTGGTTAGTAAATTAAGCACCACTTGTTCAAACTGATACATATTCCCCATAACGTAAGGCTCGTTCAAATCGAGGGAAACGGAAAGTTGAATGCCATGATGAACGAATTGCTCCGAAACCATGGAAAGGGCATTTTGAACGCTATCGTTCAAAAGAAAAGGCAAGGGTTTTTCGAGGTTATGATCACGCGAAAAAGTTCTTACATGATCAATCAACCGACTGATTCGTGCAATGTCTTCAAAGATTTTATTGCCTTTTTGCTCCACATAGGTGCCGTCAATGACACCCTGTTGACCAATTTTCAGCAATAAATTTTCCACTCCAAGTGAGATGGAAAGCAACGGTTGATTGATTTCATGGGCCATAGCCGAAGCCATTTCGCCCAAACTAACCATGCGTTCGGTTCGAATCAATTGTTTCTCCATCTCCTTTCGCTCCGAAATGTCTCGCAGAATAGCCATGTAGGCTTTAGGATTTCCGTTGGCTTCGTTGATCAACGTGGTGCTGATTTCGCAGGGGAAAATGGTTCCTTCAAACCGTTTCATGGAAAATTCAACCTGTTTCACCCCTTTTTTCGACAGTGTATCCTGCAACAGTTTTTGCAATTTATCAGCCTCTCTTTCAGGCACAAATTCGAAAACATTTCGTCCTATTAAATCATTTTTGGATGGCAGTTTAAATATTTCGAGCATCACATCGGACAATTCAATAATTTCCTGCTGCATGTTCAAAATGACAATCCCTTCGGGAGAAGCATTTAAAAGTGTTCGATAAAGTTCTTCCGATTCTTGCAGGGCATCCTGCATTTTTCTTCTTTCCGTCACATCATCGGACAACACCAGCAGCGAATGAATCCTGCCTGTTGCTTCATCCTTGATGGGAACGCGCACGGTATGAATGATTCGCTTTTTACCGTTTTTGAAATAAACTTCTTTTTCGCCGGAATCTTTGGCAACTCCCGATTGAACCACCTGCTGATCGAGCGCATGAAGATAATCCGCATCGTGTAAATGGAAAGAATCATAGACCGTTTTCCCCAACAAATGTTCACGAGGTTCATCGAAAAGTTTTTCGCCGGCAGCATTGATCATTTGATACAAAAAATGATCAGGATCTTTAATGATCAGCGTCACAGGAATGTTTTCGATGATGTTGACCAACAATTTTTCATTCTCAACAATCTTTTGTTCATTGAGCTTGTGTTCGGTAATGTCGAGGCAATGTCCGATAAAGCCGATAAAAGCGCCCTGACTATCAAAACGAGGAGTTCCGTTGTTCTGAATCCAATGATAGGTGCCATCAACATGCCGCAAGCGCATCTCGATGCTGAAATTCTCACGACGTTCAAAAGAGGCTCTATTGACGCCCAGACAATAATCCACATCGTCAGGATGAACATTGGCAAGCCAACCAAAGCCCAATTCTTCATCAAGGGTTCGGCCTGTAAAATTGAGCCATATCTGATTGACAAAAGTGGTTTTTTGATCCAGATCGGCAATCCAAATCAATGCTTGACCCGAATTGGCAAGGGTGCGGTAATGCGTTTCGCTCTCGCTCAACGCTTTTTCTATTTTTTTTCGTGATTCAATTTCAGCCTTTAAGTCTTCAAGCAAATTAAGCATGGCCAGATGACTTCGGTTGAGCTCAGCGGTACGTTGTTCAACCAATTGCGAGAGGATGGCTTTTTCATTTTTTTTGTACACTTCCGAAGCCTTTATGCGCAACATCGTTTTAACCTGTACCCGTAACTCCGATTCATCCAACGGTTTGGTCAGAAATGCATCGGCTCCCACCTCTAGCGCTTTGATGCGGCTTTGCTTGTCGGTGCGGGCTGCCGTCACAATGATCACAGGAATGATATTGGTTTCTTCCTGCGATTTCAGAATCGAACACACTTCATAGCCATCCATCTCGGGCATCACCAAATCAAGCAAAATAACATCAGGATCTTCCCTGACAGCCAAAGCAATTCCTTCTCTTCCCGACCGACAGCCCATGAAATGTGCTTCAGGAAAAGCATCGGACAACAAAGCTCGAAGAACGATCAAATTGTCCTGATTGTCATCAATGGCAAGTATTTTTTGCATGGATCTAAATGAACCTAACGGCAAAGGATTGAAGAATAAAACTGAACAAACTGATTCAGTCTAAAAATCGCTTTCATAGTCATCAGCCCTTTGTATCACTAAAATTTTTATCATGATGTTTGCTGAAATCATTTGCGAATTCAACGATAAAGATGTGAATTTTCTAAAAAGTGACAGGATTAATGCGTTTGACTCACATTTTCAAATTTGGTTCAGTTTGTCAGAATTTTTTTACCCTGATTTTTTATCTCACCCATTTTTACGCATTATCTTCTTGGTCATCTGCTAATCCATTTTTGAATGGTTTCTTCAAATGCAGCGCTGTCAATAGGTTTTGAAATATAATCGTCAAAACCCTCAGCAAGGAATGTTTCGCGGTCTCCCTTCATGGCGCTGGCCGAAACGGCGATGACGGGAATATGTTGTGTTGCTGCATCTTGTTTCAATTGACGCATGGCCTCGATGCCGTTTAAGCCCGGCAATGCAATATCCATTAAAATAAGTTGCGGCAAGTGAAGTTGTGCCAATCTGACGCCCTGCAGGCCGTCTTCAGCATCAAGCACCGTGTATCGATTACTTAAGAGCACCTTGATGGTGAATCGATTGTCGGGATTGTCCTCAACCACCAACACCACGGCTTTTTCGTTGATCGGGATCTGAAGTTGTTTGGGATGATCCTGTTTGGGTTGCTCTTTTTTAATCTCCTTGCGCGGCATCATGGATTGACGCACCGTCTCCAACAATTGTACTTTATTGATGTCCCCCTTGCGAATCAGTTGGAAAATATTGTTGTGTTTCAGGATGGCAAGTTCATCGCTTGTCACATATTTTGCGGTCAGGATGACAACCGGCAAGCGTTCTGAAAACTGATCGGACCGAATGCGCCGCAATACTTCGAAACCATCCACTTCAGGCATCATCAAATCAAGAATCATGGCATCGGGTTTTTGAGCATACACTTGTTCAATGGCTTCCTGACCGTTGTGAGCCACGCAAATACGATAGCCTTCCGCCTGTAGGATGTCATGGAGTTGAATGGCAATGGCTTCGGTATCTTCCACAATCAGAATGGTTTTCGACGAAGGATTCACGCTCGATTCCTCTTGATGGGAAGCAACCGGAGTGACAAACGGCATTGGATCGGCAGGCTTCGTTTCAGGCGTAACTGCAGGACTTTTCAAAGGAAGAAAAACAGTGAACACCGAGCCTTCGCCTTCTTCACTGGCTACTTTGATGGAAGCACCAATCATGTCGGCATATTTTTTTGCAATGGCCAAGCCCAAACCCGTTCCGCCAAACTTACGCGAAGTGCTTCCGTCGGCCTGACGAAATTCGTCGAACAAATGCGGAATGAAATCCTTATTAATGCCAATGCCGGTATCCATCACATTGATTTGTACAGATGATTCATTGGCGGAAAGCAACACCTCCACTTTCCCTTTTTCGGTAAATTTGATGGCATTGGCAATGATGTTTTGTAAAATATGACGACACTTCACATCGTCGTTGGTGATTTCGGGAAGTGTTTCGTCAGGCTTAAAGAGCAACTTGATTTTCTTTTGTTTGGCTTGAGGCATCAATGCTTCAATCACCTCGCCAACCAAGTCGTTGATGTGAAAAGTGGTCAGATTCATCTCTTCTTTTCCCGCTTCAATGCGCGAAAGATCCAAGATGTCGTTGATCAGCTCCAACAACTGTTTGCCGTTTCGTTCAATGACTTCAATGTAGCTGTATTCGTCGTCAGCAATTTTCCCCGTTAATCGGCGTGATAACACGTTGGACAAGGCAATGACCGAATTGAGTGGCGTTCGCAACTCGTGACTCATGCTCGAAAGAAAACTGTTTTTCATCTTATTGGCCTCGTCGAGTTGTTTTTTCTGCATGGTGAGCTCCATGTTTTGCTCAGTCAGTTCTGATGCTTGAGCGGCCAATTCACGTTTTTGCGATTCCAATTCGGTATTTTGTATTTCCAACTGATTGGCAATGAGAATCATTTGCCGATATGCCAAAATTCCTTCCATGCGGGCGTTCAGTGTGACCAGCACACTCTGAAGCAACCTGAGGCTCTCTTGACTAAACGCTCTGATGGAAGCCAATGAAAGGATAGCTACAATTTCATTTTTTACCACAATTGGAATGGTAATGATTTCGCGTGGTACAAAATCGCCACTAACGGTTGAAAACATCATGCGGCTGTCCTTGGGAATCGACTTGATGTGCTGCATCTGTTTGGTAGAGAGCGCAACACCAAACTCGCCTTCGCGATGAAGCGCCGAGAAACTTCGATAAGCCTCTTTGTTCAAACCAATGCTTTCGAAAGGCTCGAAAAAAGTTTTTTCCTCGTTTAGCAGAAAGAGCGCTCCCATGATGGCTTCGGTATGATTGATGAAAGCTTCGATGAGTGCATGACCAAAGCGGTGCGCATCTTCTTCTCTCAACATGACGCCGGCCAACTGAGCCACATGCACATTTAAGGTCAATTCCGTTTCGATGGTATTGGCCAATTCGTTGAAAGAATGGGATAAAATGCCAAAAGCATTGGTTGAAACGTAGGCACTGCGTGCTGTCAAATCGCCTTCACGAAACCGAGTGGACGCATCCCGAATGGTGCGCAAGGGAGTCAAAATGTTCCTTGAAATGACAAAAATAATCACTAAGGAAATGATTAAAATGATGAGAAAGGTAATGATCAACTGCAAGGTCATTGACCGATTTAAAGCATTGATCTTTGACAAAATCTCTTGAGCATTGTTTTGATTGTAAGCATCCAAACGATGAAAAGCCATGGAAAGTTCGGCACGCACTTTGCCCAAATCACCGTGCATGTCAATGCGGCGAAGCGCTCCCTGATTGCCGTTTTGAACTTCGTTCCGCACCTCATCTTCCAACCCTTTCCAAAGTAGAAATGCATTATGTGCTTCATCCAAAGCGCTTTTTGAACCTTTAAAGTTGTTGTAAAGAAACAAAAATTGCTGATCAGCTTCTTCCATGAGATGGGCATCATTCACAACGGCTTCTTGCTGTTGCACTTTGGGCAAAGATAACAGATACACCCTGTTTTCGACACGATATTTTTGTACATCCGATTCCAATGTATTCAAAGCTCTTTGAACCAAAAGAGCATGATTGTACAAACCAACCGTTTCGTCGTAAATGCTGTTGGTATCGCGCCAAGTGAGCAATCCCAACACAAACATGAAAGCTAAAATGATACCAAACCCGAGGTAGAGTTGTGTGGACACTTTCAAATTGGAAAGTTTCATCGTGATAATTTCTAAGATTAAAAGAATTCCATGTGACCTTGAAATAAATTATTCACACATGGAAACTATATTATTGAATTACTGAATGATACATCAAAAATTATCGATCACTCCTCATCTTCTTAAAGATGGCCGAATTTACAAAAACTTCCTGATAATGATATGCTTTCAAAATTTCGCGTTCTGTTTCGCCGGTAATCAAGAAACCTCCGGGTGCCAGATTCAATTCCATTTTATCGAGGATGAGTTGTTGCATTTCAGGCGTATAATAAAAGAGCACATTGCAACAGAGGATGATATCAAATTCGCCATAAATGCTGATTTCAGGACTTACGGCACGATCGTTTAACAAATCAAAGACGTCAAAATGGACTTTGCTTTTTATGGAAGGAGACACGGCATACAAATTCTCCGAGCGTTCAAAAAACCGATTGACTCGACGTAGGGATACATTCTCAAGGTCATGGACATGATAAACGCCCTTTTCGGCTGCCGCAATTTGCTGAGGATCAACATCAGTGGCAAAAATATGACAACTGAGATCTTGCTCCTTTCCCGGAGCCACCTCATCACAAATGATGGCCATGCTGTAAGCTTCCTGACCGGAAGCACACGCTGCCGACCATATCCTAACCTCTTTGTTGTTAGTGTTTTTCCTTTTCTCCATGAGCATAGGGAAAACCACCTGTTCGAGGTACGCACAAGTCAATGGATTGCGAAAAAAAGTGGTGTAAGAGATGTTCAGTGAATTTAACAAAAGGTCAGCTTCGAGGATTGTTTTCTGAAGATGCAAGCGATAATCGGACAACGAAGCAAGTCCGTTAGCCTGAAGCCTTTTGTTTAACGACATGATAAGAAACGACTCATCGTATTGGGTCAAATCTATGCCAAAGGCTTTGTTGAAATAATCCGCAAAGTTTATCAACTCTTTTTGCATCACTTTTCATTCAAGAAAATTTCGTCTGATCAAGAAATGGTTTCCTCCATCCCGTTTCATCAATATAGAACACAATGTGAAAAAAATCGCTTTCACTCCACAATGGTGTACTTTGGCTCTTTCCCCATTGATTTCAACAACGCATTGATCTCTTTCTTAAGCTCAATCATGGTCACTTCCCTGTCCACTGTGAGTCGATGAAACCGTTCCAATTCCTCCATTTTTTTCAACAACGCATCTTCGGCTTTTTTACGATCAATAAACAAGCCGATTTGGTTTGCAAAGATAGAAACTATTTCACTACTATACAATTGATTGCCGTTTGTGAATACCAACGTAAAATCGCCAATGGTTTTTGTGTTTTTTCGAACGGACACAATATAAATTCCGGTGATTTTAAATGTGGTATCCAGAAGTTTACAAATGGACTTGGGCAATACATGCCCGGCAAGTTCAAGTACCGAATTAAACCTCACAATGACATGATCTTTAAGCTGTTCGTTGAGCCAAGGATCGGAACTCCATTTCTTATTGGTCAAATCGAATCCCAACAACGAGAAGCCTTTTGATATCATATCATTCAAACCGGAATACGCTATGGTGAAAAAATCAGTTCCATTCTCCTCAAACAAATTGAAATGAACAAAATCCGCACCCGAAAGTTCGCGCATGGTATCGACCACTCGTTGATAGTTCATCTCGTCGGGGCTCACATCAATGAGGTTGGTACTTTCAACCAGTGCTTTTTTCAACAACAGATGATTGCGTTCCAATTCAAGTTGTGCTTTTTTCTTTTCGGTAATGTTCTCTTTTATTCCAAGAAAATGGGTAATGTCACCTTGTTCGTTGGCAATGGGAGCAATCAACGCCGATTCGTAAAACAGTTCGCCGTTCTTTTTTCGATTGACAAATTCTCCGTGCCATTCTTTTCCAGAAGTGATGCTGGCCCAAAGAAGTTGATACGTTTCCTTTGAAGTTAGTTCCGATTTCAGAATGCGCGGATTCTTTCCAATGGCCTCTTGCGACGTAAAGCCCGTTACTTCCGTAAATTTGTGATTGATGTATTGAATGTCTCCTTTTGTATCGGTAATCAAAATGGAAGCGGGACTTTGCTCAACAGCCCTTGAAAGAATTCGCAGTTGTTGTTCCGATTGTTTTTGCAACTGAACGGCTTCTTTCTTTTCCAAAGCAGCCTTAATGGCCGAACCAATGCGCGCAATGTGTCCCTTGAGGATGTAATCGTCAGCCCCGGCTTTCATCACCTCAACAGCCGTTTCTTCGTTGATCGATCCGGTGACCAGAATAAAAGGGATATCAGGCGCTCGCTCCTGACGAATTTTCAAAGCCTTCATGCCATCAAAGGCAGGCAACGAATAATCCGACAGAATGATGTCCGGCTTGAATTGCTCCAAAGCTTCCAGCATTTCCTCTTTTGTTTCAACCAACCGATCGACAAAACGGATCTCATTTTTTTTTATCTCTCGTTTAATCAACTCTGCATCTAAGAAGTTATCTTCTATCATCAATATTTTCAATGTCGATTCCATCATCTTTGAGGATTTTTTAAGTTACACGTGTTGTCAACAAAAAGCTCATGACGCCCTTCGTGGGGAAAGAATGTAAAAAAACTTTCTCCTGTATTCGTCATTTTGGCGGTTCATTCAGCAACAACCAATACATGCCCAATTCTTTCACGGCTTCGGTAAATTTATTAAAATCCACCGGCTTGACAATAAAACTGTTGGCACCAAGCTGGTAGCTTGCCACAATGTCCCTTTCCTCTTTAGATGAAGTCAAAATGGTCACGGGAATTTTTCGCAACGACTCGTCCGCCTTGAGGACACGCAATACTTCCAAACCGTCCACTTTGGGCAGTTTCAGATCGAGAATCACCAATTTGGGTATTTCCTGTCGGTTTCGATCGGCATATTTGCCTTTAGCGTACAGAAAATCGAGGGCTTCAGCACCATCCATCACCCAATGAATCTCATTGGCCAAGTGATTTTTTTTCAATGACCGCAAAGTCAATTCAGCGTCATTCGGATTATCCTCCACTAAGAGAATTTCTACAAATAAATGTTCCATCTTACTTTTCCTCTATGGTTACGAATCGTTTCCGATCCCAATGTTGATGTTATGCTTTAGGCAAGGTAAAATAAAAAACAGCTCCTTCATTTTCTTTTCCTTCAGCCCATATCTTGCCGTTCATTCTGTTAATGACACGTTGCACAATAGCCAAACCCACGCCGGTTCCCGGGAATTCGTGAATGGAGTGCAGACGCTGAAACATGCCAAACAATTTTTGAACATATTGCATATCGAATCCTACTCCATTGTCGCGGATGAAATACGTGACCTTTTCCAAGTCGCTTTGAGCACCAATCTCAATGATTCGATGCGGCTTGTGCGAGGTAAATTTGACGGCATTACTCAGGAGATTAACCCACACTTGCCTCAGCATGGACAAGTCGCCGTAAGCATCGGGGATATCGTGCAAGGTAAAAGCAATGGTTTGTTTTTCCTCTTCTGTGGTCAACTCCTCAAATACATTTTTGACCAATGCTTTCATAGCCACGGGACTAAACTTCATTTCCTGACGACTGACCCGCGAAAAAGAGAGCAAATCGTCAATCAACGTTCCCATTCGCTTAGCATTGTCCATGATGACGTTTAACAAACGCATGGCTTCAGGATCGAGCGAAGGACCAAAATCCTCCACCAACATGCGGGCAAAACCGTCCATAGCTCTCAACGGAGCCCGCAAATCGTGCGATACCGAATAGCTGAATGCTTCCAATTCCTTGTTGGCCGCCTCCAACTGAGCGGTGCGTTCCACCACGCGTTGTTCGAGGGTGGCATTGAGTTGACAAATTTCTTCTTCGGCCTTCTTGCGTTCCGTCACATCGCGCATAATGCCTCCAATGGCTCGTTGTCCATCATGCAACAAAAGTGGAAATTTGGTGGTTTCAAACACACGATCACCCAGCTTTTCTTCAATTGTAAAACTCTTTTCCTCGTTCAACGCCCTATCGTCCGAAGAAGCACACGGATAAATGACATTGTCATCAGCCAGTTCATGATCCCTCTTGCCGATCATTTCATCCACCGATTTGTCAAAAAACCGGCTCATTGCTTTGTTGGCCACCAAATATCGAAACTGATCATCTTTGATGAAAATCAGATCTTCACTCATGTTGATGAAAGTGCTGTAACGCCGTTCGCTATCCAAAATCATTTGCAGAGCTTTTTTGCGTTCGGTAATATCCATAACCATCACCTGACCGGCCGGCTTGTCATTGAAAGTGGTCGTCAATGTCACTACTTCGACCGTTAAGATAGCGCCATCGAGACGCACCAATTTTTCTTCCATTGAAGGGACCAATTTTCCAGCCATTACTTCCTGTATTCGTTGTTTCACTGTTTCAACACTATCAGGATGAATAAAGGAAAGCACGGGTTTCCCGATGATTTCTTCAGGACTTTTGGCCACCATCAAATTCATGCCGGCGGGATTGACAAAAACAAATTTTCCCTCTTGATAAACAGCAATCCCGACCGGAGCATTCATCACCAAGTTTCGATAATGCCGTTCGCTTTCCAAAAACTCTTCCTGAAGCCGTTTTTGCTGCGTCACATCCTGAATGACTCCAAAAATACGTTTCTTTTCGGAATCATATTCTGCAATTGAATGAATATCTTTTATTTGGCCTGTATCCCTTGCTTTGATCTTAAATTCAATGTCATATGATCCCGCTTGTTGAACAAGCGCATTGAGTTGTTGCTCCCGTGCGAAATGATATTCGGGCAGAATGATTGTTTTCATCTCCTCAAAATCATATTCCTCCTTGTCCAATCCGTAAATATGTTGTGTACCCTGCGAGATGATGATGCGTTGCGTTTCCAAATCGACCTCCCAGTGGCCAAATCGGGCAGCCTTTTCAGCCCGCCGCAAGCGTGCCGCATTCACACGAAGCGCTTTCTCTGCTTGCTTTCGATCGGTAATGTCATGAATAATGGAATGCAAATAGTCTTTCCCGTTGATGGTGACGGTACTGCTGTACACCTCCACATCGCGCACTTCTTCGTTTCTGAGACGATGCTTGAATTCAAAATGGTTTTTTTCATGATTTTTAATTTCGTGCATGCGGGCAGCCACTTCTTCGGGCGAAAGTATGTTGATTTGTTGAATTTTCATCTGTTTCAATTCATCCAACGACCAACCATAGTAACGAGAAGCAGCCATGTTGGCATCGATGATGTCGCCCGTGTCGGGATCAATCATCAATTTAACAGCCGAGTGATTGCTAAAGAGTTTATGAAACTTCTCCTCGCTTTCGCGCAATGCCATTTCCGCTTGCATTCGCTCCGTTGTGTCGGAATAGATGGCCACAATTTCGCCTGTGCTAAGTTTGTAAATGATGTTTTCGCGCCATCCCTGCATTCGATCGTCCCGATAAAAGGTATTTTGCACATGTTCCTTGACGCCCGTTTTCCAAACTTTACGAAAATGATCGAGCAAACCGCTCGATTGCACTCCGGGGAAAAGGGCAGAAATGGTTTTACCAATCACCTCCTCGCGTCGAAGATGTTCGATTTTTTGAGCCGTCTGATTAAAATCGGTGAAGACAAAATCATTTCCGTCGTCTACAGCCCGATATATGGCAATGGCATTGGGACTGTTATTGAAAAAACTTTCCCATCGTTCGTTGCTTTTCAGTAGTGCGGCTTCCGCTTGCTTTCGCTCTGTGATATCCTGAATGAGCAAGCTGGTGAAAACAGTGCCTTGACTGTCAGTGAACAAGGTAGAAGAGATCTCACATTCCACGGGAGTTCCGTCTTTGCGCAGAAAAGTCAGTTCACCATGCACTTTGCCTTGGTTCAAACGATCTTCCAAAAGATTTTTTAATCGCGGATCATTCACATCGACAATTCCGGCACGTCCGCGTTCACAAATTTCAGCTTCATTCATACCCAACAATGCGCAAGCGGCTTTGTTTGCAGAAAGAATGGAGCCGTCGGGTTTTGTCAACAGAATGCCCAACAAACTGACGGCATAAATAGCCTGAAAGCGCTCTTGACTTTCGCGAAGTGCTGTTTCATATTCTTTTCGATCCGTAATGTCCTGAATGGTGCCAATCATGGAAACCAACCTTCCATATTCGTCAAAACGCAAGGTTCCCAATCCCAACACCCAACGTATCGCCTGATCCGAGGGACGAACAATCCGATAAGAAGCACGAAAAGACTGATGCTTCTCCATGACTTGCTCTTTCAAATATCGATTCATCTGATCCCTGTCATCCACATAAACCAATGAAAGCCAACCATCTACTGTGCGTGAAAACGAAGCGTCAATGCCAAAAATGTCATCCAGCACTTCCGACGATTCCCATCGATCATTAAGAAAATCAAACACATACGAACCAATGTGCGCAGCGCGTTGTGACTCTTTGAAAAAGAATTCACTCTTCTGAAGCGTGAGGACGGTGTCACGATGCAATTCGATCTCATGTTGCAAATCATCAATCAATGTTTGCATCATTTCAAGGGTTTGATCAAACTCCTCATTTTGAATATTTAACAATCTGGTTAACTCTTCCTGCTGTTGGGTGTGATGACGATAGAAATGCGAAAGCACTTGCAACACATGCAATTGAGAAACAATAAACAGATCGTCAAACGGGACGACAATAAAAGCATCAGCCTTTAATTCGACAGCCAAACGTCTTACCTCATCGATTGGCCGACGTTCAGCAAAAAAAGCAACAGGAACATCGCCACATGCGGAACTGCTTTTGACAATCCCGCAAAATGTCATCCGTTCTTCGCTCAACAAGATCAAATCAGGATCTTCATCAATCACCCATTCAACGCCATCCGCAGCTTGATCGACAGCCACAAGCACAACAGAACCAAACACGGTCTGCAGAAAAGGATTCAATTGTTCTAAAAAAGCATCATGAAAACCAATGGCCAAGATTTTATACATATCGTTAACCAATTAGACATTTTTCGATAAAATAAAACAACAAAGACTTGCTCAAGATCACTTTAAAATTATATAATATATTGATCATCAATATCCAAACAAAACCATGTGTCTTGTATTTTTTTTGCATCAAAAAACACAAATATACATGAATAAAATGTGAATGTACAAGGATCATGAAAAAATGCGCAAAAAAAATGATGCCATTGATTCATCATCTCAAAATTGCTTTGGCAATGCTTTGTGTTATTTAAAACAACAAAAGAGCGTGCGCATAGATTATACACACGCTCTCAGTGAAAAATGGACACCAACCATCTCATCACATGGTTGAGGTTGGGAACCCGACAAAAGAAAGTTAACTTTCAAATGACGATGGGATACATGACACCCAAAAATGGCAAGTTGGCTTAGACTTAATTTTTAATGTAATCAGGCCATATTTTTGTTTCGTCGGCAAAAATCTTAACAGCTTGCGATCCGACATGAATATCAAAAGCGCCTTTTTCGAGATGCCATTTCTTATCCATCCCGATGAATGCTAGATCGGAAGCTTTTACTTTCAAAGTCACGGTTTTTGTTTCCCCTGGAGCTAATTCAATTTTATCAAAAGCACGAAGCCGACGATTGTCGGGAGTGATTGATGCTACTTCTTCCGATGAAAACAACAAAACCGATGTTTTTCCTGACATGCTGCCTGTGTTGGTTACATTGACCGTAAATATCAGTTCATCGTTTGGTCCAAAATGCGTTTTGTTCACTTTCAAGTCCTTATAATCAAACGTCGTATAGCTTAACCCTGTGCCAAAGGAATATTGAACGGTATTGTTAGCAGCATAAAAATAGGTCCCGTTCATTGTTGCCCGATTTTCGCACGGCTTGTAGTCGTAGGTTGTCAACAGATTGGTATATTTTGGATAGGTAAAAGGAAGACGACCTGATGGATTCACATCCCCAAACAGCACATCCGACAAAGCCTTTCCGCCTTCGCTACCCGGCAAATAAATATCAATCACTGCCTTGGTCAGCGGTTCAATATCGGAAAAGACACGAGGACGACCTTCGTTGAGCACCAACACAATAGGCTTGCCTGTTTGCGCCAAAGCAGCCACCAAATCCTGCTGATTGCGCGACAATTGCAAATCGTCCAGATTGCCGGGTGTTTCCGCATACGAATTTTCGCCAACGCAAGCCACAATGACATCAACATCGCGGGCTGCTTCCACAGCTTTTGGAATATCAGGCGCATTTTCAGCATAGTAAGGTCCATTCATGTTGTAAGTTACGCCCGGTTCGTACACCACATTGGAGGCACCTACTTTGTTTTGAATGGCTTTCAGAATGGTCACGCCGTTAGGAAGATAAGCATCTGCTTTGTCGCCTTGCCATGAAATGGTCCAACCTCCATTGAGCGTCCTCATGGAATTGGCATTCGGCCCCGTCACCAAAATTTTCATTTTTTTTGAAAGAGGCAACAAATGATTTTCATTTTTCAACAACGTAATCGACTCGTCGGCAGCCTGTTCAGCCACTTTTTGATGTGCTTCAGAACCGTATTGGGTGTAAGGAGTTAAGCTCCAATCAGGATGATTGAATAATCCCAACCGATATTTCAAGCGCAAAATCCGACGAACGGCATCGTCAATTCTTGCCATAGAGACTTTTTTCTCCAAAACCAACGATTTCAATTCGCTGCAAAAAGCCGGATCGTAAGGAATCATTGCCATGTCAATCCCTGCATTGATAGCCAACCGAATGGCATCCTTATTGCTCGATGCAATGTGATCGCGAACATATAGATTGTTAATATCCTGCCAATCAGTTACTACCACACCATCAAAATGAAGTTCTCCTTTTAAAACATCAGTAATGAGATAATGATTGGCATGCACAGGCAAATCATTGACAATGCTTGAATTGATCATCACGGAAAGAGCACCTGCTTTCACAGCTTCTTCAAAAGGTTTCAAGTGACGCTCTCTCAATTCAATTTGCGGAATCATGGCCGGCGTGCGATCCTGACCGCTCACGGGAACGCCATAACCAACAAAATGTTTCAAACATGCAGCCACATGATCCATTCCTATGTGATTGCGATCATTCCCCTGATACCCCTCCACACAGGCAACGCCCATTTGTGAATTGAGGTAAGTATCTTCGCCGTAAGTTTCCCACATGCGTGGCCAAAGCGGCATACGGCCCATGTCAAGAACAGGGGAGAAATTCCACGGAATATCGCAGGCTCTTGTTTCGTAAGCGGTGATTTGTGCTCCCTGAGAAACCAAACTGCGATTGAAGGTTGCACCCATTGCAATTTCTTGTGGAAACAACGTAGCTCCAAGTGAATAAGTGCCGCCATGAATGGCATCAATCCCGTAAATCAAAGGAATACCGGTGGCTTTGATGGCAGCCTGCTGCATTTGATCAATAATTTCATGCCACAACGCCGGTGTTTGTGCAACGCCGGCAGGTACATTCAAAATCGAACCGGCCTTTAATGTTCCTAAAAAATAATTCACATGGTTGGTGTCCAATGCTACCGGTTCCACCGGAACATGATTCTTCATTTTAAGCAATACATCGATAGCAAATTGAGCCATTTGTCCGATTTTCTCATCCAACGTCATTTTCGACATCCGTTGAGTAATTTGATTTTCATAAGGCGAAACTGCTTGCGCAGTCGGCGGATTCCCTTTTGCCTGAGTAGAACCAAATGCCATGCTTCCCAAAAAGAACAGCATCAAACCTGTTAGTAAAATTTTCATCTTCATTTGTTTGTGTTTAATTTAAATAGTTAGTGATTATAAAAGGAGTTGCCAATGAATCACTGCGTTCAACCAATTTTATTCAAACGGTTCGTTTTGTTTATCTTTTTGCAACAGACGCCAGCCACATTGCGCTGTCAGAGGTATCATAAAATCGGTATGCCATCCATGCAAGATCCAAAATCTTCGGCAATCTACAAAGAATCAAGCTATTTTCATAAAAACGCCTTGACGAATATTTGTTGCCATCGTTGATCATAAGCATATCCAATAACAAATCCGGAAAGAATAAAAAAGAAATCAACGGCAAAATAAGCATGATGCAACGGATTTTTCGCCGGATCGGGAAAGGAGGCTTCCATCAGATGGAACACAACAACCAAAAGAGCTGCTGTACCACGCAATCCGTCCAAAATGTCAAAGTGTTGTTTCATGGATGGATCAAATAAGTTTACAATTGAAAAGTAACTGTTTCAAAGTTACCTTAGATCAACACTTATTTCCAATATTTCTCATCCTACTAAAGCTCTATAAACCCAAACCGCAACCTCTATTTTATCCCTATTCGCTTATTTTTAAAACACTGATTATCTTATATTTAAAATTTAATCGGCTCGACTTTTTGATTAATTCAACTTTCGTATGTTCATTACAAGGGGCTTCCGCCCCTTAACCCTGACTTCCTTTTTGTCCCCGCAAGCGGGATGTTCCACTTAACGCAAAAAAGAAGTAAAAAAGTCAAGACTACGTCCGCTTTCGCTCAAAAAACTTACGTTCGTTGGCTCACCGGACGAGGTCAATCCCTAATCAAAGATCTTTTGTGAAAATCAATATTATTTCTTCTTCAACTAAAAATGCATCAATAGGATAAGTCAATCATTTTTCTCTTTCAATGTTAAAGTTATAAGATGCTAATGATCAAATCTATTTAATTTAATCACACCTAAAAATCAAATCATTATTTACTTGCGAAAGTTGAATGATTAATAAAACAATGTGATTTATCGCATTGACAACCTCATTTTTTGTTCCTGTACCAAGATTGCAACACATAAAACGCTTCTTTCTTTTGACCCTGATCGGAAATAAGCCCTTTTCGATTAAATCCATCCTGAATTCGAGGCAAGACACGCAGGGGTGAACGAAAATCCTTCAAAATCCAAGGTGACATTCCTGATATTTTCGGCATACGTTCATCAATCATTTTCAATGTTTTACGATAATATTCCGCCTGATATTCTTCGGTCCAGCGTTCTGAAGCTTCACCATGCAATCCGGCAACAGCTCCGGCGCCAAATTCACTGATAATAAGAGGTTTATTGACGTCAATCTGCCAGCTGACCTGATCAATGCGACTGTTGTCGCCTTCGTACCATCCCACATATTCATTGAAACTGACCACATCCACCTTGCTCATCATGCTGTCATTCACCGAAAGAATGTTGTGCGATTTATCGCCACGCAACATGGCCATGCTGATCAAGCGGGTATTATCCTGAGCACGTGTGTAATCGACTAATTTAGTTAAAAACTCATTACGGGCTGCTGTTTGCGGCGTCTCGTTGGCCATTGACCAGATGATAACGTTGGCGCGGTTTTGATCACGTGATATCATTTCACTAAGTTGATTCAGCGAATTAGCAAAAGTGACCGGATTGTCCCATTCAATATCCCAATAGTTAGGTATTTCTTCCCAAACCAGAATGCCCATTTTTTCCGCTGTGCGCACCATTGCTTCGTTGTGCGGATAGTGTGCCAATCGCACATAATTACATCCTAACTCTTTTGCCCACGTGAGAAGCGTTCTACTTTCAGATGTAGAGAAGATGCGTCCATTTCTGTAGGCGGCTTCATCATGTATGCTGATGCCTTTCAAGAAAATCGGTTTCCCGTTGAGTAAGATGTCGTGGCCGCGTGTTTCGATGCTGCGAAAACCTATCTCGTCAGTCACCGTGTCGGTGGGCGTGGAGAGTGTGACAGTGTATAGTTTTGGCGTGTCAGGCGACCAAAGCGTTACGTTTTTTGCCGGAAGCTCAGCATTGATAACGGCGTATCCGGCATTATCCGTTGTGACGGTTTGTTTTATTTTTAGTTCGGGGATGGAGAGTGTCACCAATTGTGAAGGCGATGCTCCATTTATTTTGACATAACCGGCAATTTTACGCAAACTGCCTTTTTGAAGTTGAATTTTATAGGTTTCAATAAAAGTTGACGGGACCGTCATCAATCGTACTTTACGGGTGATGCCTCCATAATTGAACCAGTCATATTTCAATGTTGGAACACCATCTGCTTGCCGTGTGTCATTTACCCAGACAATGAGGCTGTTGTCGCCGTCTTTGAGTTGTGAAGTCACATCCACATTGAAAGGGGTGAAGCCTCCAATATGTTCGCCTACCTTTGTTCCGTTCACATAAACGATGGCGTGATAATTCACAGCTCCAAAATAGATGAAATAACGCTTGTCGGGTTGCAGATGAAACAAAAAAGATTTTTTCAACCAGAGACTCCCTTCATAATTCATTAAAGCTGCTTGTTGCGTATTCCAGTCACCGGGAACATTAAGCATCGGAGAGATTGAGAAATCGTATTCTTTAAAAGTGGTTTTGTTGTCCACTTTTGGTTCTTTAAAATAACCGTTTTTGGATAAACCGTTGTTCATAGGATCAATAATGTAACTCCATTGGCCATCGAGGGTTTCACATGGACGGCTGTCGGGATTTTGGATCAACGGCAACAAACCGCGTGTGGTTTGGGAAAACATGACCGTTGCAATGGAAACGAAAAATAAGTATAAAATAAATTTTCGTCTATATCCCTTTAAATCAATTATAAATGTTTGTTTCATACGTCTATTTTTATTTATTTAACACTATGGATTATGGAACTCGCCAAATAGTCATACGCTTGAGCATAAGTTGTTTTTATGGCTCGTTTCATGACAAATTAAAAAGATTGGAATATTGTTCCATTCCATAATGGTTTCTGATTCCGTTCTCATATGTTGTACTTTGACGTTTGGGAAAAAGCAACACAGCAAGAAAGAAGCAGCATCACACCATGATGACACTGCTTCTATTTTTTGGAAGAGATTATTTTGTGACAATATCGATCGAGTTCTCTGGCAATTGATCGGACGAAGCCGTTAAATGAATGACTCCGGGCTTGTGAGTGGATTGAATGACCACCAAACATTTGCCGAAAAATGCATGATGATAGTCCGCTTTCAATGAGTTCAAGTCGATTTCGCTTCCATTGTCAACGCCAACAATTTTACCGGGTCCTGATAGGCTAAATCGAATCAAATTGGAAGCTGTAGGCACAAGAATTCCGTCTTTATCGGTCATATTAACGGTAACGAACGAAAGATCGCTGTTGTCTGCCTTCATTTTGTTTCGATCGGCTGAGAGAACCATGTGGGTAACGGGGCCTGCTGTTTTTTCCTCTGTCGTCATCACCTGTTTCCCGTTCTTATACGAAACAGCCCGCAATGTGCCGGGCTCAAATGGAACACGCCACATCACATGCAATTGATCGCCCATTTTATGCCGTTTTCCTAATGATTTACCGTTCAGAAAGAGTTCGACTTCATCGGCCTGGTTATAGTAAGCCCACACATCAACCAATTGACCCGGTTTCCAATTCCAATGAGGGAAAATATGCAAAACATGCTTGTTAGTCCATTCACTTTGATACATGTAGTAAATATCTTTGGGAAATCCTGCCAAATCGAGAATGCCAAAGTATGAACTGCGCGACAGCCAAGTGTACGGAGTGGGTTCTCCAAGATAATCAAACCCAGTCCAGATAAACATCCCCGAAATATAAGGATGAGATTTCACTACATTCCATGCTTTTTCATGCGTTGATCCCCACGGCGTTACACAATTATCATACGCCGAACAGAAATGCGTGGGCGTATTGTAGGGAATATTCCATTCTTTTGGCGCAATCGTCAACGAATCGGAAGGCATTTGATACCAACCGCGCGTTTCTAAGGCAGAAGTCGATTCAGTACAAATCAGCTTATCGTTGGGAAAAACTTTCGGGAAATCAATCATATTGTCAAGATGATAATTGATGCCGATGAGATCGGTAGCTCCACAACTAATGAGTGGATTTTTAGGATCGGGATCGTTGTTTGCCGTCACAATAGGACGCGTCGAGTCCAAACTTCTGACGATGTTGCACAAATCTTTCATGACCGTTGCGCCCAAAGGCGTAGAGTCCGATTTAGCCCATTGCTCAGGGATTTCGTTACCGACACTCCAAATCATGACGCTTGGATGATTGCGATCACGACGCACCTGATCGCTCAGATCACGACGATGCCATTGAGCAAAATAATGCGAATAATCGTACTTTGTTTTGGGAATGTACCACATGTCAAATGCTTCATCCATAACAATAAAGCCCATGTGGTCAGCCAAATCGAGCAACTCGGGCGCCGGTGGATTGTGGGAAGTTCTGATGGCATTCACACCCATCTCTTTTAACAATTCCATTTGTCGTTCAATGGCGCGCTTATTGGCCACACTCCCCAAGCAACCCAAATCGTGATGATCGCACACCCCAAGAATTTTCATCGGAACTCCGTTGAGTGAAAATCCTTTATCCTTGTCAAAATTAAAATAACGAATGCCCACATTGGTACTTAATTGTTCTTCCAACTCATTGCCAACATAAAGTTGTGACACCAATGTGTACAAATATGGATCGGAAACAGACCACAAATGCGGACTAACCACCTCCATGTTCGTTGACGAAATGGAATCTTTCAGGCTGATCGGCGATGCTTTGGCCACCAATTTACCGTTGGCATCGTAAAGCGACGATTCGATGCGAACCGGTTGATTGAGCCTTGATACTTTGGTTTGAAACTGAATGTTTAAGATTGCTTTTTCACTGCTCACCTCCGGGGTGGTTACAAAAATTCCCCATTGAGCAAAACGGTCAGGATTGGTAAACACCAAACGCACATTCCGATAAATTCCCGATCCGGAATACCATCTTGAATTGGGTTGTTGCGAATTATCCACTTTGACGGCAATAACATTGGGTTGCCCCCAGTGCAAGAAAGGAGTCAGATCATACCGAAAAGAGATGTATCCGTTTGGACGAAATCCCAAAAAATGGCCATTGATCCAAACGGAACTGTTGCGATAAATACCGTCGAAATCAATAAACACCTTTTTCCCTTCATATTTTTTATCTAAAGTAAAAGTTTTGCGATACCAACCGATGCCTCCATTCAGATAAGCGCCTCCTTCACCGGCTGGACTTTTTTTGTCGAACGGTAACTCGATGCTCCAATCGTGTGGAAGATCGAGCTTTCGCCAGCCATTATCATTGAAATCAACACTTTGCGCCTGAGTTGTGTCCCCTAAATGAAAGCGCCAATTGTCATCAAAATTAGTGATAAAACGCGGATTACTTGTTGAATGACAAGAAGTTGATGTAATCAACAAAAACGAAACAAGGAAAAGTTGCAACATTGTTCTCATAGGCCATATTTTTTAGTTAAAATCAAAACAGATTCCGTCGATTTTAAAAATGATTCGGATACCTTAAAATAATCGTACGCAAAGATCTTAAACAAGCTAATTCCGAAGCTCCGAAAAAGGCTCAATCCGAATTTTCAACGTTTCAAAGATATTGATTAAAATCGGAAAAATCAAGCAGAGAACAATGATTTATTTCATTGATTTTTAGCCATTCAACCTCTTGAAAAAAGCCAATGATCAAATTGTATTTTTAACAAAATTCATTTTCAGACAAAAACATTTAACTTAATGATGACATTGCTTTTTGGAAAAGGGATTACGTATTTAACTGACGAATGGTTACGCCAATATCTTTTTGTCCGTTGTGCAACAATGAAGCAAAAAACGCCTCTTCTTTTTTAGTTTTTTTCAGCATGTAGTAAAATGTATTTGCCAAGGTAGCATTAAGTTCATTTTCAGACGATAGAACAGCGTACAATTTGATCAGGCAATCGTCAAAATGAAGTTCTAAACGGATGATGTCATTCAAGGTCATGACAGCTTCGGGATTGACATTGATGAAACAGCGGTCAATTTGTTCCAGCAATGCTTCACACGGAAACTCAAGATGACAATTCATCGCTTCGGCAATCTTTCGATGTTTTTCAAGATAGTGAACGCGGAATTTCTCATGTTCATAAAGTTCATGCATGATCTTTTTGGCATCCGGATCCATTTCATTTTCGTAAATTTTGTGGTACAAATCAGCTACTTTGGCGTGATACGATTGGATTGTTCCGATAATCTCACTTTTTTTTCTGTACATAACATGGTTCCTCCATCATTAAATTTGAGCTACAAACAGCATCAATAAAGTTAACCATGCTTTGCATGCGATGTGATGAGAAAGGATTCCATTTAAACGTACTTTTTTTTGAGATTTATCAAAAGAATGTTTGCGCAAATAGAAAATCCACAATCAGCGGATCAATCACAAAAGCATTTTGAATTGATTCCAAAAGTGTGATCTTCCGCTGATTCAAGGTGGGTTCCGATGCAGAAGGTTATTGAAGATCCGGGAAGCCTTTATCCGTTTTGATTGATGAGTTTAAGCCGTTCCAGGTCTTTGATCAGAATCTTTTTCCCTTTTAATTCAATGATGTGATCATTGGCAAATTCGCCCAAAACCCGCACAACACTTTCCAAAGACATGCCTGAAAATTCTGCCAGATCTTTGCGGCTGATGTATGAAAACACATCGAAGTCTTGAAATTCTTCTCCGTTCAAATACAACAATGCATTGGCCAACTTCCCGCTGAGCTGACGAAGGCCTAAATTCAAACACTTACTGAGCATGGCATTGTAATTTTCGCAATACCACTTTGAGACTTCACGCGAGAATTCGCAACATTGCGTCATCAACATTTTAATATCGACCGGATCAATGGAACACAACAGTGTGTCCTTCAATGCCGTAGCCGTAAAAAAATAGGTATCACCGCCATACAATGAAGTCAATCCGATGAAATCATTCGACTTAAGCAGCTTGATAATGATGTTTTTATCCTGTCTTTCCAAGTATTCTTTGATCAAGCCGTCCACCACAAACATGATTCTGGAGACATTCGATCCTTCTTTTACGATGGTTTCACCCTTTTTGTAACGCACATGAATCTTTTGAAGAGCAAAGAATTCTTCTTTTTTTACCAAATGCCGTGCAAAGCATCTCGATAATTCTTCACATTGAAAGCAATTGGTCTTGTTGGAAAAAGATTCTATATCCATTCGTTAACAAAAAGCAGCATTCAGCTATTTTCAATTTTTCCGGAAAAACGCATGGTTAATTCCCATCGTCATCTGTTTGTCATCCTTATTCTTGCGATGACACACCGGAAAATGTCTGTAAGCAGACTCCATTTAACCCGGACAAAACAGCTAAGTCGTCACAATGAGATGCAATCGCAATGCCGGTGTCTTTCCTGAAGTTATTGCCAATGAACAACAATTGTCTCGTCTAAATTGCTAAAAGTGGTTGTCAACACCTGTTTTGTATCAAAAGGCCCGTAGTCGGCAAATGCAAAATGACTGGTAAAAAAACGCAATGCTTCAGGCATTACCCGTTGTGCGACGCCGTTAACGGTCAAATGTCGTAATTCTTCGGGAGTAAAACCATGCAACATCAATTTAATAACATGAAATTTTGATACGAAACTTCCCTCTTTTTTGCCGAAGGTAAGTGAGGCCTTTTTTGGATCGTAGCTGATCAACCGTTTGTAATATTTTCCCGATTCATATTGATAAGTCGTTCCGTCATCCTCGTAATAGCCATAATGATTAGGCTCTTGACCAGCATAAAGATGTACAAACAAGGTATCGCCGCTGTCATCGGCTGTCGATTCTATCAGTTTTTGCATTGGGATAATGCTGCCGGCTTTGACATACAAAGGCAATCGATTCAGTTCTGAAGCAGCAACCACAGGCTGATTACCTTGATACAGCTTGTCATTAAACAAATCGTACCATTGACCCTTAGGCAAATAGACTTTTGCAAGCGATTCGGTACTTTTAACCGGACACACTAAAATGGCCGGCCCAAAAAGATATTCCTGTTGATATTCAGGTTGATAGATCATTGAGTCAGTGGGAAAATTAATGGCTAACGAACGATTGATAGGCATTCCGTTTTGTGATGACTCATAAAAATTAGAATAAATGTAAGGCAACAATTGATAACGGAATCCAACGTACCGTCGTGCAATGTCCTCGGAAATTTCTCCAAAATCCCAAGGCTCTTCACGATTGGTTCCAAATGAAGTATGAGCCCGAGACATAGGCAAAAACGCACCGATCTCCATCCAGCGAGTATAAAGACTTTGGGTCGGATTGCCACTGAAACCGCCAATGTCCATTCCGGCAAAAGCCACTCCCGACAATCCAAAACTATTGATCAACCGCACACCCAACAACATATGATCATCGTTGGCCTGGTTGTCACCTGTCCAAATGGCTGTGTAGCGCTGCAACCCTGAATACCCTGAACGTGTCAGCACAAAAGGTCGATTCCCGTTCATATACATTTTAGCGCCTTCATAGGTACTTCGTGCCATCTGAAATCCATACACATTTTTAGCCTGGCGATAAGTGGTGTGCAATCCATCCCAATTCAAATTCAGCAAATCTGGAACTTCTTTTCCCCACACGGCAATCTCGTTCATGTCATTCCAAAAGCCTGTAACCCCCAAATCGGCATAGGTTTTGACCCAACGTCCCCACCAAGTCCGAGTCTTTGGCATGGTAAAATCAGGGAAATTGCACCATCCCGGCCAAACCTGCCCGGAATAATTGGTCCCATCAGGATATTTAATAAAAAGGGACGAATCGACACCTTGACGATAAACAGGATAATGCGCATCAATTTTTACTCCGGGATCAATGATGACGGCTAAATGCATCTTCATTTCTTTCAATTGATTGATCATCCCTTTGGGATCAGGGAAAGCATTGGGATCCCAAGTAAAAATCTTATAATGATCCATGTAATTGATATCCAGATAAATCATGTCGATTGGGATGTGACGTTCTCTGAACTTGGCTGCAGTGGAAAGCAAATCGGCTTGAGGAAAATAGCTCCATCGACATTGTTGAAAGCCCAACGACCAGAGCGGTGGAATCGGCGTACGTCCCGTGAGTCGGGTGTAATCGCCAATAATTCCTTTCACGGTAGAATGATAGATGAAATAATAGTTCATTTCACCACAAGCAGCCGTAAAGTAGGAAAACCGATCATTGCCGGCTCCAAAATTAAAAAGACTTCGTGCCGAATTGTCCATAAAAATACCATAAGCCAACCGATCGTGCAAACCAATGTAAAAAGGAATGGTTGAATACATCTTTTCGCTGCTGTCATTATATCCGGGATTGTCGGTATTGTAATTGACACAAGCGGTTCCTGCACGATCAAGATTGCCCCCATGTTCTCCCAGTCCAATAAAACGTTCTCCTTTTTGTAACGTTTTGTAGGTTGTCACCTCTTCGCCCAGCCATGATGTGCCAAAAGCAGGATCATCAGCGTTAATCACCTGTCCTTCTTTGGTCATAAAGGTGAAGCGCACCGGATTTTTGGTCATACGAAGCGTTAATGAATCGGTTTTAATGATGAATTCTGTTTTACCATTCACCGTTTGCACATTGCATGGGAGGGGCTTTGCAATAACAGCATAACTGAAATCCGGCTTGAATTGTTGTTTGTCAATCCGAATTCGAATCACGCCCGGAGAATAAACAATAACCTGAGCCACTCCGTTTAAAGTATAAAACGTAAAAGTTTCGTGATTGGCCGTCATGCGTTCCAACCTTCCCAAAGGAGCGTTTGCGGGAACTTGAGCCATTAAAATGTTAGTCAACATACTAATAACAATGAGTAAGAAATAAACTTTTTTCATACGTCTGTTTTTATTTTAACATTAAGATTGTGTAAAACTTGCCAAATCGTTATTCTCTTGCGCATAAGCTATGTTATGGTTCGTTTCATAACCATCTGTTTTGGGGGGACTATAAAATGCTTTGCCTGCAAGATTTTTTTTGTGATTTTTCGTTGAAAAATCTCATGAAAACATGATGATCTTGCTCTTTTTCTGAACATCATGCTGTGCTTTGAGAATCGAAACCTGGTGTTGACAATGAATAAAAAAGTTGATTTTTACATCAATTAAGCAACAATCAATAAGATGATTGCCATCTTGTTTGCAATCATTGAAATGATTTCAAATATAGCAATAATTCATTGACAATGAAACGAGCACAAAAAAATAAACTTTGACAAACAAGGCAATGTTTAATGACGAGCCCCATTTGACTATAAGAAACCCCCATGACAATCAATTGACGCCCGAGAGAATGAAAATAAAGAGGGCAGAGAGAGGTAGTTTTTCTATGTAGTTTTAGTATTTTTGATGAGGGATAATCCCGATCACTAAAAAAAACTAAACAACAATGGAAACGCCTCAAGTAGAATTTAAGCAGGTCATCTCCCGTGGATGTGGGCTTGATGTACACAAGAAGGTAGTAGTGGCTACCATCGATGGAGAAGGAATAAAAAAGCAGACACGCGAATATTCCACCATCACGAGTTCTTTGAAAGAATTGAGAGATTGGTTATTGGAGAATGGAATTACTCATGTGGTGATGGAGAGTACGGGAGTATTCTGGAAGCCGGTTTATAACATTTTAGAGCCAGCAGGGCTTACTGTTTGGATTGTCAATGCAGCACATGTGAAATATGTGCCCGGTCACAAGACAGACAAGAAAGACAGCGAATGGTTATGCAAGTTATTG
>JBMFIQ010000023.1:0-34844 GCA_049976245.1 Microbacter sp.
AAGTGAGTTGGCGGTTAAAAATCGTCCTTGTTTGAGCGACAAAGGAGCGAGTTTGGACGATTTGAGCCAACGAACGTAAGTTTTTTGAGCGAAAGCGGACGCAGTCTTGACTTTTTTACTTCCTTTTTGCGTTAAGTGGAACATCCCGCTTGCGGGGACAAAAAGGAAGTCAGGGTTACAGGGGCGAAAGCCCCTTGTAATGAACATGCGAAAGTTCAATTTTTTAATTTTATATTGACATGCTTCATTCCGAAATCATCACAGAGTCCATCCGAAAACTTTCTGATTATAAAAGTTTTAAGGTGTTGTGTCATCATCAACATGAAGGAACTCCCTTGCCATCGCTTTCTTCGTTGGAAGAGATTGTTCATTTGTGTCGATCCATTATTTTTCCGGGATATTTTGGTCATGCTGCCGTTGATCGAGCCACCATCAAATATCACATTGGAACGGAAGTGGAGAAACTGTACCAACTTCTTGCAGATCAAATCATGGCCGGGTTGTGTTTTTCTTGCTCATCTCCGCCGCCCATGAGTCAGGCATTTTCCATTGCGGCTACGTTTGTTGAACGTCTGCCGTCAATTCGTCAAAGTTTGGCTGAAGATGTGGTGGCCACCTATTTGGGCGATCCGGCCTCAAAAAGTTACGGCGAAGTGATTTTTTGCTATCCGGCCATTCGTGCCATTTCAAATTATCGGGTGGCTCACGAATTGTTGATGCTCGGAGTGCCTTTGATTCCTCGCATAATCAGCGAATTGGCTCATTCGGAAACAGGTATTGACATTCATCCGGGTGCTGCCATTGGTCATGCTTTCACCATTGATCACGGCACAGGGATTGTGATCGGTGAAACGGCAGTCATTGGCGATCGGGTTAAAATTTACCAGGGCGTGACGTTGGGTGCCAAAAGTTTTCCGCTGGACGAACAGGGAAATCCTATCAAAGGGATACCTCGACATCCCATCATTGAAGATGACGTGATCATTTATTCCAATTCAACCATTTTAGGTCGAATCACCGTTGGTAAAGGCGCTGTCATTGGAGGGAATATCTGGGTGGATGCTGATGTTCCGCCAGGATCAAAAATTGTTCAGGCTTCAGGCACCAAATAATTTTCACAGGTTGAGAATGTGCTAAGGCGGTTTTTCTACCGTGAAAGCCGTTACATAAAAAAGGCTAAATAAGTAAGCATTTGCTCTTATTTAGCCTTTAATCTCGTGCAATGATTTGCGGTATGGACGGGACTCGAACCCGCGACCCCCTGCGTGACAGGCAGGTATTCTAACCAGCTGAACTACCACACCATTTTTTCTTTTTTTGATGATTCATAGATTGAGTTTTTGAATTTTTCGAATCGAATCAATCATCAAAAGTTGTTGCCATTGCTCTCAATTGCGTTGCAAAGATAGTTCAATTTTTGATACGAACAAAGGAGTTGGTTTATTTTTTTTAGATGATCTCTTCTTTTTTGATTTATCATTTTATTTTGTGGGAGTTGATGTTTTGTCATTTTAGCCCAAAATGTAAGGTGATCCACATGAAAAGGCACACAAAAAGTAGGGAAGGAATCATGTTAATAACTTTCAACTTCTTTATTTCTAATATATTAATGGATAATCCAATCAAAAGAACACCGCCGGTAGCGGTTACTTCGTTAATCATGGGCAAAGAAAAATAAGCACCAAAAAGATAGGCTAATAAAGTCAGACTGCCTTGAAAAAGAAAAAGCGGAATGGCTACCAACGGAATGCTGAGACCAAAACCTGCAGCCAGCAATACAGATGAAAACCCGTCCATGATGGCTTTGGTGAACAACAAATCGTGTCCTTGTCCCAATCCTTCCTGAATGGAGCCGATGATGGTCATGGAGCCGGTACAAAAAAGGAGAAAAGCCGTGATGATGCCTTCGGAAAATTTGTCGTTTTTTACTTTGAAATGCTTTTTCAAGTTGTTGCCGGCCTGATCGATTTTTTGATCCAAATGCATGGATTCACCTACCAACGCGCCGGTTACAAGAGAAGCGATCAAGACAATGACATGTTCCGTTTGCAATGCCATTCGAATGCCCAACAGTACGGTAAATAATCCGATGGCTTGAAAGAAAATGGTTGTAATCCTGTTTGATATGCGTTCTTTGAGCAGGATTCCAATGAGGCCTCCAACGATGACCGTTAACGCATTCACTAACGTTCCGATCATAGCAAGAGCATCTTTAAGATTGTTGATTCAATGCCTTCTTGATCCATTTGAACGGAATGATACAATTCGACGGGTTGCCCGTGTTCAATAAATTGATCGGGAATCCCAATGCGTTTAATGGTAGGATGCAGATCATGATCGTTCATAAATTCCATGACGGCGCTTCCAAATCCGCCTGCGATCACTCCGTCTTCAATGGTGACTATTTTTTTGAAGCGTTTCCCGACGTCGAGTAAAAGTGATTCATCCAATGGTTTCACAAAGCGCATGTCAACATGAGCAATAGTGACTTGGTGTTTTGATTCAATGGTTTTAATGGCTTCGGCGGCAGTGTTACCAATCGGCCCTAAAGATAGCACAATCAGATCATCGCCGTTTTTTAACCATTGGGCTCTTCCAACAGGAATTTCTTTAAAAGGTTTTATCCAATCGGTCAAAACGCCATTTCCTCGAGGATAGCGAATGACAAATGCTCCTTTGTCGGGAAGTTGCGCCGTGTACATCAGGTTTCTCAATTCAATTTCGTTGAGGGGTGATGCAATGGTGAGGTTTGGAATGCAGCGAAAATAGGCCAAATCAAACACTCCGTGATGTGTTGCACCGTCGGCTCCCACAATTCCTGCCCGATCGAGACAAAAAACGACGGGAAGTTTTTGCAGCGCTACGTCGTGAATCACATTGTCGTAACCGCGTTGCATAAAAGTGGAGTAGATGTTGCAAAAAGGTTGAAGGCCTTCGGTTGCCAGTCCTGCGGAAAAAGTTACGGCGTGGCCTTCGGCAATGCCCACATCAAAAACGCGATGAGGCATTTTTGACTGCATGTAATGCAAGGACGATCCGCTGATCATGGCCGGTGTGACGGCTACTATCCGTTCGTTTTGTTCCGCCAGTTCAAGAACGGTTTTTCCAAAAACATCCTGAAAAAGAGGAGGTTGATTTTCATGGTCACATTGAAGGCGTTCGCCTGTTTCTCGATTAAATTTCCCTGGAGCATGCCATTCGGTGGCCGATTTTTCAGCCGGCTTGTAGCCTTTCCCTTTCTTGGTTACGATGTGAAGCACTTTTGGACCGTGAAAATCCTTGATTTCATTCAGAATTCGGATCAAATTGATGACATTGTGGCCGTCAATTGGTCCAAAATAGCGAATGTGTAAGCCTTCGAAAATGTTGTTTTGACGAGCAAGCAACAATTTAATTTGATTGCCGATGCTGGTTATTTTGTGTTTTTTTGGCGTGTCGAGAATGTTCTTTTGCTCCAGAAATGAGGCTGCCTTGAAACGTATTTTGTTGTAAGTTCGCGATGTGGTGAAGTTGACAAGATACTGGCTGATGCCTCCTTTCACGGGGTCAATGGCTATTTGATTGTCATTTAAAATGATAAGCAAATTATTCGGATTAATGGAGGCGTTGTTCAATCCTTCAAAAGCCAATCCACCCGTGAGCGCTCCATCACCAATGACGGCTACCACGTGCCGATTTTTTTCTTGTTTAAGAGAGGCTGCGATGGACATTCCCAATCCTGCCGAGATGGAGGTGGAGGCATGTCCAACACCAAAGGTATCGTATGGACTTTCACTTCGTCGGGGAAATCCGCTGATTCCTTGAAATTGGCGGTTTGTGTTGAAAACATCTCTTCTTCCCGTGAGAATTTTGTGCCCGTAGGCCTGATGTCCAACGTCCCACACAATGCGATCGTATGGAGTTTGAAAAACATAATGCAAAGCTACCGTGAGTTCCACAACGCCCAGACTGGCTGCAAAATGTCCCGGATTTTTTGCAAGGGAATCGATGATGAAGCAACGCAGTTCTTCACAGATGGCGGGCATTTCAGAAAGTGGATGTTTTTTTAAATCTTCCGGTGAATTAATGGTTGAAAGCAATGGGTATGAATAAGTTGACATATAAAATGAATACTAAGGTTAAAGAGCCGTCAACGATGCGAAGATGATTGAATGTTTTTGGTTTTTTCGTCATGATGATCGAAAAATAAATGTTTTTTCAATGGTCTTGTGTTAATGGCTCATTGGAATAGTCGTTGTTGTTTTGATGAAATCAAAGGTAAATATGTTTGATGCGTTTTAAATGATTGCTATGTTGTTTGATTTTTTTTCTATTTCTTTATCAGGGCATGTTGGGTGTATTTTATCTGTAATGCCTTGGCCTGATTGATGCATTGAGGATTGTTTACGTCAATGAGTCCGGGATTGAGTTTGGGAATCATCATCCGCATGCCTGCACCGATTTGATCGGGATTTTCGATTTTATTTTTGTTTGCTTCGTAAATGTAAACCCAAAATATTTTATTGCCGTAATATTTTAACGATAAAAGTGTCAGTCGCGAACCTTCCTGAAAAGTGACGACAGCCAGCGTATCTTTGTACGTTCTGGGTTGTGTCAACGGATTCGCAACTGCCGATGATGATTGATTTACGGGCGCTGCCTGCAAAGATTTTGCGGCGTTGTTGGTCTTGTTGATCAATGCCGTGGATTCATTTCTTTGTTTCACATTTTTGTTCATGAGCTGTTGCGAATGATTTGTCAAAAATAAAACATAATAGATCGGAATGCAAATCACAACGATCAATGCAACCAAGATGGAGATCAACAGCCATCGTTTGTTCTTTTTGGGCGATTGTCGGGACATGCGTTCCAATAAATGAATTTCATCGTAAGGTTCAGTCGATGGTGGTGCCGGCGTTGCTTTGTCAGACATTTTCTCTGAAGTTGATTCCGGCTTTGACATAGGTTGCGGTGTTGGTGCTTCTTCAGGCGAATTGGTAACGGTGATTGACGAAATCACTTGCTCCGATTTGTTTTCCGGGTTGTTCGCAGCAACGGTTTTGGCTTGTTCGTTTGGGATGGAGGAAGATTCCTTGTCGTTTTCAGGATTAATTTCCTGCAGATCGGAGATGATGCTAAGGATTTCCTGAGCTTGTTCGGAAAATCGCTTCATGCGTTGTTCTTCGTCATCGAGCCAGGCATCGGCATTGGCTTCCTCCGTGTCGTCGAGGGAAACGGTTTCTAAATGAGCAAACGGCGCATTGACTTTTTCGCGCAAAGTTTTATCGGGGATGAATGAGATTCTGTTGTGCCCGCTGATTTCCTGTTTTTCTCCCTTGTGAACATTGTTGCTGATCCTGCTCTCAACCCATTCAATTTTGAACAGCCCTAATCCTTTAATTCTTAATTCACCGTCTTGCAATAATCCTTCAGCCAATGCGGCAGTCATTTGTTTTAAAAAAGTCGAAGCAGCTGTTTTGGACAGGTGATGTTCCTGAGCAAGCGATTCGACTAATTTTGCGGTCGATGATTTTTCGTTATTCATAACGAGATGTCTTTTTTACTTGATCTTTTAACGATTGAATGGGTTTGAAGACAACCACTTGCTTGGGCGGAATGAGTAAGCGTTTTCTGGTGCGTGGATTCATGGCGATGCGCTCTTCTTTGCGATGCGCTTCAAACGTGCCAATGCCTTGCAACGTGACAGCATTGCCTTGACTTAACGTGTCTCCGATCAGGTTGACGACGTGCTCTAACATGTCACTCACTTCTTCTTCGGGCAACGAAGTTTTGGTCGTTAGTATCCCAATAAATTCTTTATGAGTCATAGCATGAATTGATGAGTTGAAAAAGCCGTATTGATAAAGGGAATATGCATTGTTTGTGATAACATATCATAACAAAACGGTTCCGTACAAATCGTAATCGTCAAAATTAGTCATTTTTACCGGATAAAATGCGCCGATTTTCAAAATTTTTGTTTTGTCAATGAACACTTCCGGATCCACTTCCGGCGAATCGTATTCGGTGCGTCCCACGTAGAAATCGTTTTCTTCTTTGTCGATGATGACCTTGAATGTTTTGCCCACTTTTGCTTGGTTTTGTTCCGCCGAAATGATGCGTTGCATCTCCATGATTTCATCCAAACGTTTTTGTTTGACGTATTCGGGAATGTCGTCAGAGTAATGTTCAAAAGCATACGTTCCCATTTCGTGCGAGTAGGCAAAAGTGCCCAACCGTTCAAAGCGTTGAGCGGCAACGAATGATTTTAGGTTTTCAAAATCTTCCTCCGTTTCGCCGGGATGGCCTACCAAAAGGGTAGTTCGCAAATGAATGTCAGGAACTTCGGAACGAATGGTTCGTAATAACTCTTCCGTTTCTTTGAGAGTAATGTTGCGGCGCATGCGTTGAAGCATGTTGTCGCTGCTGTGTTGAAGCGCCAGATCGAGGTAATGACAAACATTGTTACGTTCGCGCATCACCTTGAGCAACTCGAATGGGAAATGGGCAGGATAGGCATAGTGAAGGCGAATCCATTCAACGCCCTGTATATCGGCGATTCGATTGATCAGGTCGGGCAGCAGAGCTTTTCGTGCGATGTCATAACCATAATAGGATAAATCTTGGGCAATCAATTGGATCTCTTTGACTCCTTGTTGCGTCAACCATTGAATTTCATCTATGATTTCCTGTTCCGGTCGCGATTGATGTTTGCCTGTGATGATGGGGATGGCACAATAGGAGCAAGTTCTATTGCATCCTTCCGAAATTTTGACATAGGCATAATGACTTGGTGTGGTAATGGTTCGTTCAATCGCAAAATTTGATTGATACGTTTTTCCCAACAGAGGCAACAGGTCGTAAAAATTGAACTTGCCAAAATATTGATCCACCTCAGGAATCTCTTCCTGCAATTCTTTTTTGAATCGTTGGGACAAACATCCCATTACAAAGAGTTTGTCAATCTTATGCTGTTTTTTTAATGTGGAATATTGCAGAATGGTGTTGACGGATTCTTCCTGAGCATCACCAATGAAACCGCAGGTGTTGATTACCACAATGCGACCGCCCGGCGTTGCAGGATCGTGACGCACCTCGTAACCGGCCAGGGATAATTGGCGCATCAGTCGTTCGGAATCCACCAGATTTTTGGAACATCCTAAAGTGATGAAATCGATTTGTTGCTTTTTATGGGTTGCCATGAAATGATCGAAATGTCAATAATTGAAAATTGTATGATGGTTTTCATCGATAAAAAATGGTTGAATGACACCTTTTTGGTCAACGAACGCTGTTGTTTTTCGGATCTTTGCAGGATGGTTGTCTTATCGTTCGATGCGCAATCGTCGATCCAGTTCATATTCGTCGCTAACCAATACTTGGCGGGGTTTGCTGCCATCGGGAGGGCCGAGAATGCCGCATGCTTCAAGTTGATCAACGATTCGACCTGCGCGGTTGTAGCCAATGGAAAATTTACGTTGAATCAATGAAGTGGATCCTTGTTGGTTGAGCACAATCAAGCGGGCTGCTTCTTCGAAGAGCGGATCCCGTTTGCTTAAATCGATGTCCGATAAATCGTTGCCTTCGCCATCTCCGCCTGTGTATTCGGGTAAATAATATGCAGTGGGGAATGAAGGTTGTTGGGCAATGTATTTGACAATCTTTTCCACTTCAGGCGTATCCACAAAAGCACATTGAACTCGGATTAAATCGCCTCCTTGCGAAAAAAGCATATCGCCGCGTCCGATCAGTTGATTGGCGCCGGGTGTGTCCAAAATGGTTCGTGAATCGACCATAGCCATAACCCTGAAAGCAACTCGTGCAGGGAAATTGGCTTTGATCACGCCGGTGATGATGTTGGTGGAAGGTCGTTGTGTGGCAATCACCATGTGAATGCCGACCGCTCTGGCTAATTGGGCAATTCGCGCAATGGGCATTTCCACTTCTTTGCCTGCTTGCATGATTAAATCTCCAAATTCGTCAATGATGACCACAATGTAAGGTAAGTAGCGGTGCCCTTTTTCAGGATTGAGATGTCGGGCAACAAATTTGGAATTGTATTCTTTGATGTTTCGAACATGTGCTTTCTTTAGTAAATCATATCGGTTATCCATTTCAATGGTCAACGATTGAAGTGTTTGCACCACTTTTGTTACGTCCGTGATGATGGCTTCTTCTCCGTCGGGTAATTTGGCAAGATAATGCTTTTCAATGTCAGCGTAGATGTTAAATTCTACTTTTTTTGGATCAATCAGCACAAATTTCAAAGTGGCCGGATGCTTTTTGTAAAGCAGTGACGTGATGATGGCATTTAGCCCTACCGATTTTCCTTGTCCCGTAGCTCCGGCCACTAAAAGGTGAGGCATTTTGCACAAATCAAGCATGAAAATTTCATTGGTGATGGTACTTCCAAAAGCCACCGGTAAATCATATTTTGATTCCTGAAATCTTTTGGAATTGATCACCGACCGCATGGATACAATTTGAGGATCATGGTTTGGAACCTCAATGCCTATCGTGCCTTTTCCCGGAATCGGTGCGATGATTCGAATTCCCAAAGCAGCTAAACTTAATGCAATGTCATCTTCCAGATTTTTGATTTTGGAAATTCTTACGCCCGGTTTTGGAATGATTTCATATAACGTAATGGTTGGTCCAACAGTGGCTTTGATGCTGTCAATTTCAATGCCGTAGTTCTTCAATGTGCTGATGATGCGGTTTTTATTGTTGGTTTGCTCTTCCATGTCCACGGAAGTTTGTCCGTTGTTGTATTCTTTGAGCAAATCCAATACAGGAAACTGATAGCGTGATAAATCCAACGTCGGATCATATTCTCCAAGTGCTGAAGCATCATAGTCGTCCTCTTCTCCGTTTGGTTCCTGCGGAGTGTTTTTTTGGAAATCCAACGCCTCATCGTCGTCTTCGGGCGAATCCGATATTAATGTTTCAATTTGAGGCGCCATGACTTCAAAGTCGGATGACGCTTTTTCTGTTTCAGTACGCTCTACTTCTGTTTTTTCGTCGGGATTAGAGAGGTCATTGGGTTGGTTGAGTTCCCAATTCAAGGTGCTTTGAGTTGTCGATCCCTTCACCATCGCCTCCGATGTTTGCTTGGTGTCGAGAGGATTGCTCAAGTGAGATGCCGTGAATTTTCGTTTGAAGAATGGAAGCGCTCCTTTGAATATTAAAACAGTAAAAATAATGCCCAAAACGATCAGCATCAGCAGGGTGCCTGTCCAACCAAATTTTCCGCACATCCATTCGCCGGCATAAAGGCCATCTTCACCCCCAAGATAGAGAAAAGTATCGTTGTAAAGAGGAGAGAGTGTGATGCTCAACAAAACGGATAGCCACACCATGATCAACAATGGATAAAGAAAAGATTTCCACAAAGCCATGGTTCGTACCGTCATCAATCGTAACCCAACGACGACCGGAAAAATCAACCAGGCAAAAGCCGCTATGCCAAATCCTCTGTTAATAAGGTTTTCAGCAATGTGTGCTCCAACAGCTCCGGTCCAATTTTGAATGCCTTGTTCGTCATTAGCCAAATGAAGCCAGGTGCCGTGCAATTTCCCTTGATCGTTTGCTCCGGTGTAGAAAAATGATATAAACGCTAAGGCAACATACGAAACTGCCATTAACAAAAGAAGCCCAATGATGAAATGTGTTCGTTCATCGCGTATAAAGCGATACCATGCGGATGTGTCGGAACCCGGTTTCTTTTTTTTGGTCTGATTTCTTGTCGATTGTGTCTCTTTATTTGCCATGTTGATGCGCTTGTTTCTTTTGCAAAGGTAATGATTTCGCTTTGTTTTTTTGTTTAAAAGCCATTACACAAAGCTAAACAAAATATGTTCACAAAGTTACACTAAGGTCATTGATAACGTCTCAAAAAATGGAAGAAACTTCCTTATGTTTTTTGGTTGTCATCCTGTCCTGCAATGCTTAAGCCAATCGTTTCGAATAGTCTTTTTGCCTTTTTCAGTGTGTTGGGTTGTGGTTTGGTCTTAGGCGGTTTGTTGTTTCAGGATCATGCGATCGATGGATGCCTTTGTTCGTGATTTGAGGGGTTGCATTTACAGTTTTTGAGAGGTATGGGCGGGTTTATCCGTTGAAGTGAGGCGTTTTAAACCATCTGAAAGGAAATTTTTTTTGGCTTGAAATCTTTGTTTTTTTTCCAAAATCTTTATTTGCAGCCGAAATTCTTTCTTTGTTTGCTTCAGGACTATATTTGATGCGTCAACTTCAATGTTTGATTTCCGAAAATCATCGTTTGATCGTCCAAAATCATCTTTTTTTCTCCAATTCCGTCTTTGATTTTTCAGCAGTCAACGTTTTTTCTTTCGGATGTTATCTTTTTTCTTCGCAATGTTTTTCTTATCCGTCCGGATGCTTATTTTGCAACCCGAGCAACTTCATTTGACATGGTCACTCAACGACTTCGTCGTCCGATCTTTTTTGTTTGGGATGCTTCTGATGATCTTTTTTTTGGTTGTTTTTTTATTTGCTAGCATCTATGCATTCTTTTCTTCGGTTGATCCGTTTTTTCAATGTAGTCGATGGTTGTTCACCCTTCACGTTTGATTTTATTGCGTTGATCCCTGCTTATTTTACTTGAGCTTCAGCGGTCTTTATCCAATCATCAATGTTGATTTTTCCATTTCCACTTGCTTATGTCCTCATCAATACATCAAATCATGGTACTCCTTATTATTTTGCGTTTTTTTCTATCACAGCGATTACGCAAAGCAACACAAAGTATTTGCACCAAGTAACGCTATGAAAATGATAGCGTCTTAAAATTTGATAACCTCTTTGTTGACTTTGGAAGGAAACAATTAACTTTGTATATCTTTGGAAATTTTTCAGTTGCGACGATGGGTTCCGATCCGAAGTCGTCTGTCTCAAAGTGAATTCGTTTTTTTGCAATGATTTATCTACTTGTATATGAGAAAAATAGTTTTAGCAGTACTTTTCATTGGATTAGGGGTCAATTTGTTCGGTCAAATCTTAAAACCGATCACTTGGAGTTTTGAACAACGACAACACGACCAAAAAACGGTTGAATTTTTATTCAAAGTTTCCATTGACAACGGATGGCATGTTTATGGACAAAACCTTCCTTCGGGAGGTCCCGTTTCAACTTCTTTTCATTTTGAGAAAGTTTTGGGAGGAAAATTGGTGGGAAGTGTGTCTTCATCGTCTCCCATTATTCGTGAATATGATAAAACATTTTCGATGAACTTGTCGTGGTACGAGCATCAGGCTGTGTTTGTTCAAAAAATGGCGGTGACCGATCCTGCACATTTCTATGTTGAAGGATATGTTGAATTTATGGGTTGTAATGACGAAAATTGTCTTCCGCCCTCCAAAGTGCCTTTTTCTTTTGGAAACGCAGCAGCTTTGAACAATCAACACAAGGCTTCAAACTCGGTTTCTCCTTCATCGCCGGCCATTCAGTCCAAATCGTTGAATCTAAAACCCGATCAATCATCGGTTCAACTTCATGCAGATGTTCAGGATTCGGCTCAGGTTGCTTCGTCCGCATCTTTGACCTCGTCGTCCATTGATCAATCGACTTGGGCTCCGGTGATCGATCAACTCAATGCGTTGGGAAGTCAAGGCAGTGAAAGCGATGCGCACGATCCGTTTTGGCTCATTTTCATCAAAGGTTTTTTGGGTGGGTTGTTGGCACTCTTTACACCCTGCGTGTGGCCTATCATTCCTTTAACAGTGAGTTTTTTCCTTAAAAGATCGGTCAATCCTCGCATTGCCAAACGCGATGCCGGGTTGTACGGTTTCTCCATTGTCGTTATTTATTTGCTTTTAGGTCTCATTATTACAGTTTTGTTTGGTGCAAGTGCATTAAACAGCCTTTCAACCAATGCCTTTTTCAATTTATTCTTCTTTGCGCTCCTTGTCTTGTTTTCCATCTCCTTCTTTGGGGCTTTTGAAATGACTTTGCCGGCATCGTGGACCACCAAATTGGACAACAAGGCGGAATCGACTACGGGCATTTTGAGCATTTTACTCATGGCTTTCACGCTGGTGCTGGTCTCTTTTTCATGTACCGGACCAATCATTGGCACATTATTGGTTGACGTGGCCGTAAATGGATCTTATCTTGGGCCGACCATTGGCATGTTTGGTTTTGCATTGGCTTTGGCCATTCCTTTTATGCTCTTTGCCATGTTCCCAATGTGGCTCAAGTCATTGCCGAAATCAGGAGGTTGGCTCAATTCTGTCAAAGTAGTTTTGGGCTTTCTTGAACTGGCCTTGGCACTGAAATTCTTTTCGGTTGCCGATTTGGCTTACGGCTGGCATTTGCTCGACAGAGAAGTTTTCCTCGTTCTGTGGATTGTTATTTTTGCTTTGTTAGGTTTCTATTTGCTCGGTAAAATCAAATTTGCTCACGACAGTGACGTTAAATCGGTGTCGGTGACTCGGCTTTTTCTCTCCATCATCACTTTTGCTTTCGCCATGTACATGATTCCTGGATTGTGGGGCGCTCCGCTGAAAGCCATCAGCGCCTTTGCTCCTCCTATTTATACTCAGGATTTTAATTTAAATGCTTCGTCGGAACATCTCGTTTACAACGACTACGATCAGGCTATCGAAGCGGCAGCCCGACTGAAAAAGCCCTTGTTAATTGATTTTACCGGCTTTGGTTGTGTGAACTGTCGAAAAATGGAAGCTGCTGTTTGGACTGATCCCAAAGTGAAAGAATTAATGACCGATCATTTTGTGGTGGCTTCGCTTTATGTTGACGACAAGGCTTCGTTGCCTCATCCCGTTGAAATGACTGAAAATGGACGCAGCTATACCTTGACTTCGGTAGGCGACAAGTGGAGCTATTTACAACGAATGAAGTTTGGCGCCAATGCTCAACCTTTTTACGTCATTGTCAATGCGCAAGGTGTTCCACTCACCGGCTCTTTTGCTTTTACTGAAGATCCATCCAAATTTGCTGCTTTCCTTCAATCAGGCCTTAAACATGCAAGGCCGTGACCAAGCTACGAATGTGAATGAGCTGATCGGTTGTTTGGATCAATGATTTGTCAAGGCTGTGGCTTTCAATTTAATTGATTCTTGCAACATGCTGATTGATAATCATTAAATAATTGTTTGGAAGATTATTTATGTTAAATATAAAGGTTCGTTTTGATTTACAAAACGAATCTTTTATCTTTGGCGTTGATTTTAATCAAAATTGACGAACTTATTGCTTTATCAGGAAGTTATTAGTGAAATTTATCAATAATCAATTTAAATAAGTTGAAACATGGGTACACTTGATTTATCAATTGTTGACTGGTCTCGGGTTCAATTTGCGGTGACGGCTTTATATCATTGGCTGTCGGTGCCGTTAACCCTGAGTTTGGGCTTTATCATGGCGGTGATGGAAACGCTCTATTATCGGACAGGAAACGAGGAATGGAAGCGCATGACAAAATTTTGGATGCGTCTTTTTGCTGCTAATTTTGTTTTAGGCATTGCGGGCGGTATCATTTTGGAGTTTCAGTTTGGAACCAATTGGTCTAATTACAGTTGGCTGATGGGCGATATTTTTGGTGCCCCTTTGGCCATTGAAGCCATTTTGGCCTTCTTTTTGGAATCGACCTTTTTTGTTGTCATGATCTTTGGCTGGAACAAAGTGAGCAAAGGTTTTCACTTGACTTCCACATGGTTGACCTGGTTTGGGGCTACTTTGTCCGCATTATGGATCTTGGTTGCTAATGCATACATGCAGTTTCCTACCGGAACTTTTTTCAACATTGATACGGTACGCAACGAGATGACCAGTTTTTCGGCTGTGTTGTTTTCGCCCGTTGCCATGTCTAAATTTTTTCATACCGTTACTTCGTCGTGGATTGTCGGATCCGCTTTTGTGATTGGTGTCAGTTCGTGGTATTTATTGAAGAAACGGAACATTGAATTTGCGCACAAAAGCATTTTGATAGCTTCCATTTTTGGATTGGCAGGCATTTTGGCAGCCATTTTTACCGGTGATTCGTCGGCCTATGAAGTGGCACAAAAACAACCCATGAAGTTAGCTGCCATGGAAGGACTTTACAGAGGAACTAACGGGAATAGCATTGTGGCCATTGGCATTTTGAACCCTGCAAAGAAAGTGTACAACGATTCGGTTCCTCCTTATTTATTCAAAATCAGCATTCCACATGGTCTATCATTGTTGGCTTATCGTCATTGGGATGCTTTTGTACCGGGCATTGTTGATTTGTTGGATAACAGTTATACTTTGACATTGTCAAACGGGGAGCAGGTGAAACCTTTGACCACCGATGAAATGTTGGCTTTTGGGCGGATGTCTCATCAAGCCATGATTGATTATCGCTTGGCAAAAAAGGAGAAAAACGATTCGCTGATGGCGGTCAACCGTGCTGTTTTCGATGCCACTTCTCCTTATTTCGGTTATGGCTATGTCACTTCCAAAGCACAATTGGTGCCTGATGTGCCGTTAACGTTCTATGCTTTCCATTTTATGGTCATTTTTGGCATGTTCTTTCTGCTCTTTTTTGCGTTGTTGCTCTATTTACGTCGAAAAATTGAGCACATGAAATGGTTGTTGTGGTTGGGAATTTTCACCATTCCATTAGCTTATTTAACTTCATTTTCGGGATGGATCGTGGCTGAAGCCGGTCGTCAACCTTGGGTCTTGCAGGATTTGCTGCCTTCCTTTGCGGCTGTTTCCAATGTGCCTGTTCATTCCATTCAGTTGTCCTTGACGATTTTTGTTGCCATTTATACGATTTTTGCCGTTGCCATCATCGGAGTCATTGTGCATGAAATTCGAAAAGGACCTGAAAGCATTCAATAACATGTAATATTCAATCACACTAAAAAAATAAACACAATGGATTACGCATTTTTTCAAGCTTATTGGTGGTTTATCATATCGCTGCTGGGGGCATTGCTGGTCTTCTTGTTTTTCGTTCAAGGCGGTCAGACACTGCTTTATACCATCGGGAAAAACGAAATTGAACGTACCATGTTGGTGAACTCGTTAGGCAGAAAATGGGATTTAACGTTTACAACCCTTGTTACGTTTGGCGGTGCAGCTTTTGCTTCTTTTCCCATGTTTTACGCTACCAGTTTTGGCGGGGCTTATTGGCCTTGGATTCTGCTTCTGCTTTGTTTTGTGATTCAAGCCGTTTCGTATGAATGGAGAACCAAAGGAGGTAATGTTTTTGGACACAAAACCTTTGAGGCTTTTCTTCTTATCAATGGTTTTGGAGGTTTAATTTTGTTTGGCATCGCGGTCGGTACCTTTTTTACGGGGAGCGATTTTTCCGTCCATAAAGGCGATTTAACGCAACTTTCTATGCCCATTATTTCAACGTGGCACAATCCGCTGCATGGCTTGGAGGCTGTTTTCAACGTTCGAAATCTGTTGCTTGGCTTCTCCATCTTCTTTTTGGCACGCGTGCTGGGAAGCCTTTATTTTATCAATAACATTGATGATGAAACGATTGTGACACGATCCAGAAAACAGGTGCTTTTCGATGCCATTGCCTTCCTGATCGTTTTTCTTCCGTTTTTAGTCTGGACTTTTGTCAGTCCTGGTTTTGCCGTCAATCCCGATACCGAAATGGTCTATCTGGAACCCGGAAAATATTTTATTAATTTTGTTCAAATGCCTCTTTTGGGATTGCTCTTTTTGGTAGGCGTAGTGGCCTTGTTGTGGGGAATTTATTTGGGCGCCTTTTCAAAAACAAGTACCAAAGGCATTTGGTTTGCCGGCATTGGTGCTATCCTTGCTGTATTGACCTTGCTGCTTAACTTAGGCTACAATCACACTTCTTTCTATCCTTCAGTGTACGATTTGCAGAGTTCTCTGACCATTTACAACAGTTCATCCAGCTTTTTTACCCTAAAAGTGATGAGCGTCGTTTCGCTTGTAATTCCTTTTGTGCTGGCTTACATCATTTATGTGTGGCGCGTGATGGATAAAAAGAAAATTGATAAGGCTGAAATGGAACAAGAAACCGTGAAATATTGATCATTTGTTTATTCACAGGGTTTTTGCTGTACCGTAAACAAATAAAAAAAGGGAGTACGAATGTTGTCGTATTCCTTTTTTTTGTGCAATCATGAACGGGAAGGTTATTCTTCAAACATTTCCAGATCCAACGTTCCGTTTTGTAATTTTTTGTATTTCATTGAGAGCAACGCAATGAGTTGAGATATTTCTTTAAGCGCGGTTTCGGTTTCAGGCGTAATCGCTTCTTTTTTTAATTTCAACAATAAAATTCCATACAGAAAAACAAAACATGCTTCGATTTCATCCTTTGACGAAATGGACGAATCAGTTTTTTTGATTAAATCTGCCATGTAAGGCAGTGTCCTGAAAAGTTGTGCATGATAATCAGGATGTTTTTGCGATTTTACCAACGCATAATGAAGGTCAATCACGTCGTCAAGAATGTTTTTAACAAATTGTAAATGACCCGAAGTCTGAATGTTTTCTCTTTTCATCATGTCGATGAGATGCGAATACCATTCTGTGAGTTGTTCTTTTTGTTGCGGCAGAAGCGAAGACGGTTCAATGATTTTATTTCTTATGAGTTCAAGGTCAAAGTTATAAGCACGAATCACATCTTCAATTTGCCACATGTAAAGCATGTACTCTGCAATGTTTTCTTCTTTTTTCTTTTGTGCGGTAAACATAAGATGTTGTTTTTCAATGTAATGGTTGATGGAGTTGTTCAATCTTCATCATCGAAATTCCAAAATTCTTCTTCTACATCGCTTTTGAAAGCATCCAAGGCTCTGCGTTCTTTTTTGGTAGGGCGACCTAATCCTCGACTGCGATCCACAAATCCGTTGACTTTTTCTATTTCTAACAAGTTTAATTGATCTTGCGAGGTGACGTTTTCCATGTATTCCGAAACTAATTTTGCATTCAACCTGTTTTTGGACAGCGCTTTGATTCGAAAGGAAAAGATTACCGGTGATCGTTTGATTTGAACCACATCACCGGGTTTTACGGGATGCGATGCTTTGACAGGCATGTTATGAAGCATGACCTTTCCTTTTTTACAATAATCGGCGGCAATGGAACGTGTTTTGAAAAGACGCATGGTCCAGAGCCATTTGTCAATGCGAATCTCAGTTTCCATGTTATCGAAAAGTAAATAAATAATTCATGGCAAAATTCCATATCATGACCACAATGGTTGCGGCTACTTTGGAAATATAAAAATTAATATGCCATTTTTTGACTAATAAATAAATGGTAGCGTTGTTAATGAGCAATCCAATGGCCGATATGGTCATAAATAAAGCATATTGTTCTCCAATTTGTGGATTGTGATTGCGGAATGCCCAGATGCGATTAAAAATATAGTTGGAGGTGGCTGCCGTGATGAAACCGGTCGAGTTGGCTATGTATGGATTTAAATGAAGTTTTTCTTTTAATAAATAGGTTAGTCCGAAATCAATGGCGGTGCCTGATGTTCCAACTACACTAAATCGGATAAATTGTATTAACATGACCCTTGATTCGTTGAGGTAAACAAAAAAACCACCTCATCAGAGATGGTTTTTGTAATCTACTGCATTTGTTTTATGCCGGGTGAATTGCTTCTGATGGGCAAACATCAGCGCAAGAACCACAATCGGTGCAAACATCAGGATCAATCACATAAATATCACCTTCGCTGATAGCACCTACAGGGCATTCAGAAATACAAGTTCCACATGCAATGCAATCTTCTGTTATTACGTAAGCCATTTCTAAAAGTATTAAATGAATAATTAATTGTCACAAAAGTAGCAATTATTTCAAGAGAATGTAGTTGACCGCTACTTTTTTTTTGTGAAAAAATATCAATGAGAATTCGTCGTTAGATGATAACTCCTTGACAAAAAGGAGGTTTTACTACCTCAGCAGGAATAAGTTTACCTCGAACAACAATGTAAATTACTTGTCCAACGGTCGAAAATGGCGTGGAAACATATCCCATGCCAATGCCGACTTTTAAAATAGGAGAAATGGTTCCTGATGTTACATGGCCAATGATGTTTCCGTTTTGATCGGCTATTTCATATCCATGTCTGGGAATTCCTTTTTCGGAGAGTTTGAATCCGACCAATTTGCGACTTACGCCTTCTTTTTTTTGTTTCTCCAAGAGTGACCTGTCAATAAAGGGTTTGTTCTCCACAAATTTGGTGATCCATCCCAATCCTGCTTCGATGGGTGAAGTTGTATCGTCAATATCGTTGCCGTACAGAGCAAATCCCATTTCTAAACGCAACGTGTCTCTGGCTCCCAATCCGATGGGTTGAATGCCTTCGTCGCGTCCTGCTGCAAAAATGGCATCCCAAATTTTCATGCCGTCTTCAGGATAAAAGTAAAGCTCAAATCCTCCTGCGCCAGTGTATCCTGTATTGGAAATGATAATGTTCGGAATGGAGGCCAATGTGCCAATGGTGAAGCTGTAGTAGGGAATAGAGGCTAAGTTGATGTCGGTTAAAGTTTGCAATACCTTTTGAGCTTTTGGTCCTTGAACGGCCAATTGACCCATGCGATCTGAACTGTTTTCGAGTTCGGCTCCCTCACTGTTGTTTTGAACGCACCAGTTCCAGTCCTTTTCAATGTTAGCTGCATTGACTACCAGCATGTATTTTTCAGGTTCAACATGATATACCAAAAGATCATCCACAATGCCACCTTTCCCGTTTGGGAAGCAAGTATATTGAGCCTTTCCGATGGGAAGAGCAGCAACATCGTTTGTGGTCATCTTTTGTAAAAAAGGTAAGGCATTTTTCCCCTTAACCCAGAATTCGCCCATGTGTGATACGTCAAAGACACCTACTTTGGATCGAACCACAAAATGTTCATCTAAGATGCCGCTGTACTCTATGGGCATGTTGTAACCCGCAAACTCGTGCATTTTGGCGCCAAGAGTGATGTGCAGATTGGTAAATGGAGTTGATTTCATCTGTTTATAGTTTATTTTTTAGATTACATGGAACTTGCACTTACACATTACCTTGTGTGCCATTGGTTATTTTGACGTGCGCGTTTCATGAATTTTTAATTTTGCTTATTTTGGATGTTTTTTCTCAGAAGCGTCAACAATCACATGACGACCGATAAACGTTGATTGGTGAATTTATATCAACACATTTCAAGTGGTGATGCTAATTGGTGTTTTTTAAATCTGAGAAAAGATGGATTTATTGTTTGGCTACTTTTTCTACTATTCTAATGATTAATTCCGTTGCTTTTTCCATTGATTGAATAGGAATGTATTCATATCGACCGTGAAAATTGTGCCCGCCGGTAAAAATATTGGGACAGGGAAGTCCTTTGAACGAAAGTTGAGCTCCATCAGTTCCGCCTCGAATGGCTTTAATTTTTGGAGTGATGTTGATTTCTTTCATGGCTTCTTCAACTAAATCAACGACATGCATCACGGGAAGGATCTTTTCGCGCATGTTGAAATATTGATCCCGTAAAGTTAACGTGGCACAATGAGGATATTCTGCATTGATCTTAGAAACCAAGTGTTCAATCTCTTTCTTGCGGTTTTCAAATCGCTCACGGTCGTGATCTCGGATAATGTATGAAACAGTCGTTTCTTCAACGGTTCCGTTCATCGAAATGAGATGATAAAATCCTTCATATCCTTCTGTATGCTCTGGGGTTTCATGTCGTGGAAGCATTGAGACAAATTGATTGGCAACGCGCAGGGAGTTGATCATTTTATTTTTTGCATAACCGGGATGAACATTACGACCCTTAAAAGTAATAGAGGCTGCTGCCGCGTTGAAGTTTTCATATTCCAGTTCACCTATTTCGCCGCCATCTAAGGTGTATGCCCATGATGCATTGAATTGTGCAACATCAAATTTGCCGGCTCCCATTCCAATTTCTTCGTCAGGATTGAAAGCCACCCGAATGGGGCCGTGTTCTATTTCAGGATGTTTCAGAAAATAGTGCATGGCCGTCATAATTTCTGCTATTCCCGCTTTATCGTCGGCTCCCAACAGCGTGTTTCCGTCAGTAACAATGAGATCATTTCCAATGTAATATCGAAGTTCAGGAAATTGCTCGGGAGATAGAATGATGTTTTCTTTCTGATTTAAGACAATGTCGCCACCATCATATTGATGAACGATGCGTGGTTTTGCATTTTTGCCTGTCATGTCGGGACTGGTATCCATGTGGGCTATGAACCCAATGGTGGGAATGGATTTGCTTGTGGTTGCAGGAATGGTTCCCATGACGTATCCATATTCACTGATGGAAACATCGGCCATTCCCAATTGTTGCATCTCTTTTGCCAAAACTTTGGCAAATTCCATTTGGGTTGGCGTACTTGGTGTAACACCACTGTTTTCATCCGAAGTGGTTTCGTACGAAACATAATTCAAAAAACGATCAACAAGTTCTTGGTTCATAATTATAATTTTTTTTGAATTGACCATTTTGCTCAAATCTGGTTTTAAATCATAAGCAGGATGGTCAATCGTTAGATAATCCTTTTATCAATTTAAAAATTGCTCCACCGTTTTTCCGTTACGTTGGTCAGGGTTTGCAATCCAATATGATCCTGCAAAAGATAGAATGCGTTGGATTACATAACTTTGTGGCTTAAACGTGTTGGTTTTTTGTGATGTCTTACGGTCCAAGGAAGTATGGAGGAAGTGGTAATGATTTTTCATAGGCGTATTCATTTTGAAGCAATAAAATTACATATCTTTGAACGTAAAGATAGTTGTTTTTATTGTGATTTGTCTGTTAATACTTTTAAATTGAAAGGGACTTTTCGGCTAATTTACGTAAATTGGTTAGGGCATATCGCATTCGTCCCAAGGCGGTGTTGATGCTCACGCCTGTTTGTTCGGCTATCTCTTTGAAACTCATATTTTGATAGTAACGCATCATGACCACTTCCTTTTGGGTTTGAGGGAGAAGTTGGATTAAAGCGCGAAGTTCGTTTTCACTTTGTGCTTGAATCAATACATCTTCCATCGAAGCATCGGCCAGTCGAATGTCGTTCAATAAGTCATAAGATTTTTCGGAGTGTTGTATGGAGAGTTCCAATTGTTCTTTGCGAAAATAATCCATCACAATGTTATGGGCTATGCGCATGATCCATTGAAGAAATCGGCCGTCATGAACATACCTGTTTTGTTTGATGAACAGAATGGCTTTTACGAAAGTGTCCTGAAAAAAATCATTGGCCAATGATTCGTTTCTGATAATGGATAAGATGTATCGAAATACGTGTTCCTGATGACGGGCTAATAATTCTTTAAATGCGTCTTGATTGCCGGCATAATAACTGTGAACTAATTCGTCGTCTGACAGTTGGATAAGCGTTGTCTTCATTACATTTTCGACTTAAGGTTGAAAAAGTAATCGTGTTACATAGGCAGGAACGGATAAAATAAATTTGGTTGAAGATGATATGGCACAAAGTTACATTTTGTTTTTGAAAAAAAATGCAAGATTCCTATTTAATTTCACATGTCTATTTTATTTTTTAACATTAAGGATGAATGGAACTCGCCAAATAGTCATTTTCTTGTGCATAAGTTGTTTTTATGGTTCGTTTCATACGTCTGTTTTTATTTCTAACACTTATGTAAGCATGTTACTGGTCAAAAAGCCATGCGCTTGAGCATAAGCTTTTTTATGCTTATTCCACTATTGTGAGATTTTCAATCACTTTTATCTTTGTCTTTGTTAAATTAAAATGATTATTTAGTTATCTTTGCTCAAAATAAGTTGGTAATGACAAAAAGACTGAGTATAAAAGAATGGAAAGAAGAGGATCGGCCACGGGAGAAATTGATTGAAAAAGGGGCGAGATCGCTTTCTGATGCTGAATTGTTGGCCATTTTGATTGCTTCGGGCAATAAAGAAGAAAGCGCCGTAGAGCTTTCGCGTCGCATCCTACATCAGGTTAACAACAATTTGAATGAACTTGGTAAAGTGGATTTGATGTTTCTTGTCAAATCGTTCAAAGGGATTGGCGAGGCCAAAGCCATCACCATTCTTGCTGCGTTGGAGCTGGGAAGAAGAAGAAAATTGGCCGATGCGCTTGAAAAAAACAAGATTGGATCTAGTCAGGATGTTTTTCATCTCTTTGAACCTTTGTTGTCGGACTTACCTCATGAAGAGTTCTGGATTTTGTTATTGAATCGGGCTAATAAAGTTGTTGGTCAACATTGTGTTTCGCAGGGTGGTACCGGTCAAACAGTCGTTGAGATTTCCGTCATTCTGAAATTGGCCATTGAAAAATTGGCTACCGGCATCATTGCTTGCCATAATCATCCTTCAGGAAATATGATGCCCAGCAAACAGGATGAAGAGATCACCAAGAAATTGTCCGAGGCCTGCAAAATCATTGGTATGTCTTTCATGGATCATCTGATCATTGCTCATCATCAATATTATAGTTTTGCCGATGAAGGAATGATTCAGGGCGTTTAGCCTTTTTGCTTTTGGTAGTACAAGGTTATTTCATTAATTTTGTTGTCCGGTTTCTTTTATCTACTTTTTATGTAAAAATACAGATAATCAGTTCATTATAGATTGATTTTCGCCGTTATTTTTCATAAAAATGGCATTAGCATGAATCCGTTTGGTTCTTTTCCTGGAACGAATCACTATATTTATTACATATTTTACAAATATTAATTTAATTATGGCAACTACTGCTGATTTCAGAAATGGCATGTGTCTTGATATTGATGGACAATTTTTCTTCATCGTCGAGTTTCTTCACGTCAAACCGGGCAAAGGGCCTGCTTTTGTACGCACCAAACTAAAAAATGTTCAAACCGGCCGAGTCATCGATAAAACATTTAATTCGGGAGTTCGCGTGGAAGAGGTGCGAATTGAACGTCGTCCATATCAGTTTTTGTATCATGATGATATGGGATATCATTTTATGAGTCAGGAATCGTTTGAACAAATCACTATTCCGAAAGAAAACATCAATGGCGTTGATTACTTGAAAGATGGCGAAATTGTGGAAGTAGTTACACATGCGGAATCAGACACCGTGCTTTATGCCGATGTCGCAACGCATGTTGTGCTGGAGGTAACTTACACCGAACCGGGGATCAAAGGCGACACGGCTACGAATACTTTAAAGCCGGCTACTGTTGAAACGGGTGCCACTGTTCGGGTGCCTTTATTTATTGAAACAGGCGAAAAAATAAAAGTTGATACACGGGATGGTTCCTATGTGGAAAGAGCCAGATAATCTGCTTTTCATCAACATCAAAACAACAAAGGAGGCTGCCTCATTGAAACCCGAGGCAACCTCCTTTTGCTTTGTGAATAAGGATGGTTATTTGTCGTTTTCGTTCATTTTATAGATGCCGACGTTGTCCAAATCAAAATTGTGAATGTAGGAAAGGTGTTTATTAATTTCGGCTTCGGCAAAGTTAACGTAGATTTTTGCTGACCGTGCAAACATGTCATCGCGAGTGGAATCAATAATTAAAAGATAACTCATGATGATATGACCTGCTATTTCAACCAATCTACGAGACATAAAATCAAGAAATTCAGTGTTTTTTGTTTCTACTACTACATTGGTTGCTTTTTCGAATGCATCCGTCAGGGTGATCAGTCGATTGCGCATTCCTTCGTAAGCAGGATTTACAGGTTCTTTCTCGTATTGACGAATCTTGTTCAGAAATGCTCCATTGGTGACGAATCGAATGGCTGCAACCACCTGCAACTGCGACGTGCCTTCATAAATGGTGAGGATTCGAGCATCGCGGTAGATGCGTTCGCAGGCATAGTCTTTCATGAACCCTGAACCACCATGCACCTGAATGGCATCGTATGCATTTTGATTGGCATATTCACTTGCAAAAAGTTTTACTAAAGGTGTGAACATGTCGGCTAATCGTTGATAATCTTTGGATTCCGTACGTTCTTCTTTTGTGAGTGGACGGTCTTCGGCTACAATGTTGTATGCTTTATACATGTCAACAAAACGGGTTGTTTCGTATAGCAAAGCACGCGAAGCATCCAGTTTGGCTTTCATCATGGACAACATTTCGAAAACAGCCGGAAACTCAATGATGGGTTTGCCAAATTGTTGACGTTCTTTGGCATAGTCTAACGCGACGTCATAAGCTGCTTGTGACACGCCAACAGACTGTGCACCAACGCCTAAACGGGCTCCGTTCATCAAGGACATGACATACTTGATCAGACCCATTTTCAAATCTCCAACCAATTTTGCAGGCGTGTTGCTGAAAACCAATTCGCATGTTGGGGATCCTTTGATACCTAATTTATTTTCAATGCGTCGAACTTTGACGGATTGATCAAACTGATTGTCAACCACAAAATAGGACAATCCTCTGGCATCGGTGGTTCCTTCTTCTGAACGGGCAAGTACCAGTTTGATATTGGCATCTCCGTTGGTAATGAAGCGTTTAACGCCGTTGAGCAGCCATGTCTTTTTCTTTTCGTCGTAAGTGGCTTTCAGCATGACTGCTTGGAGATCCGATCCGGCATCCGGTTCGGTTAAATCCATGGAACAAGTGGCTCCTTGATTGATGCGGGGTAAATATTCGTCGCGAATTTCTTCTGAACCAAATTCATAAATTGTTTCGGCACAATCCTGAAGTCCCCAGATGTTGGCAAAGCCTGCATCGGCTCTCGAAACCACTTCGCCTGTCATTACGTAAGGAACCATTGGAAAGTTAAGTCCGCCGTACTGACGAGGTAGCGAAATGCCATACACACCGGCTTTGGTTAATGCTTCGTGATTCTCTTGTGTACCACGAGCATACACAACGCGGTTGTTTACCACTTGTGGCCCTTCGTGATCCACACTTTCGGCATTTGGAGCAATGGTTTCAGCACAAATTTCGCCAATGATTTCCATGACATGATTGTAACTGTCAATTGCATCTTCAAAATCCTGAGGCGCATAATCATATTGATCTTTTTCAATAAAATTCCGTTCTTTAAGCGCCACAATTTTTTCCATCAACGGATGCGTTAAATGGAATTTTAATTCGGGTCTATCTAAATAGTAATTTGCCATTGTTGTTAAAAAGTTGTAGATAGAAGTCAGTAGATAGTAGTTGGTAATGAATAAATACTTCTCTTTCTGTCTTCTTAATCTTTGTTATTTAAATTGTTTCTAATTCCGTTGCAGTAAACAGTCAATAATGTAGCAATAGAAGAGGTCTCTTGATATGGTTCGTTAAATTTCACTTCGTAAATATAGTTCAAATCTTTTGAAAGAATAAGGTTATAATGACTTTCTTCTAAAGAACTCCCGGATATATTATAAAAACGCTACTTATCTTTTACTTCTGACTTTCTGTTTTCTTCTGCAATGCATATGCAGCAATAGAAACAGAAACGCGTCTAAATTGTGCAGTCAATCCGAATAATTCTTCTTTAGAAAACACTGAAACGTAGTCTTATACACTTTAAAAACAAACTCATGTGCTTTTTGCCATACAATCAGATCTTCCAAAATTATTGGTTTTCATCCCATTTCAACCTTATAGTAATAGACAGATAAGGAAACTGATATTCATATATGATAACTTCAATACAAGAAAACGGTTTTTGATACTTCCATCTATTATTTCCCGTTTACTAAACCAGCATGGCTTACTTGCTGTTTTGTTTATAAAATCGAATCATTTTCGGAACGACATCTTCCACATTGGCATTGATAACATAATCGGCTATGTGGTTGATAGGTGCGTTTTTGTCATTGTTAATGGCAATGATGATGGCACTTTCCTGCATTCCTGCAATGTGTTGAATTTGTCCTGAAATGCCGCAAGCAATGTACAATTTTGGACGTACCGTAACGCCGGTTTGTCCAATTTGTTGATCGTGTTCAGCAAATCCTGCATCGACGGCAGCACGTGAAGCGCCCACTTCACCACCCAACACGTCGGCCAGTTCATACAGCATTTTAAAGTTTTCTTTGGATCCCATGCCATATCCGCCTCCTACAATGATGTGTGCATTTTTCAAATTGCTTTTTGATTTTTCAATTTGTCGATGAATGACTTCAATGGCAAAATCACTTTCTTGAACATAGTTTTCCACGTCCAATTTTTTGATTTTCCCTTTGTAGTTGGCATCATAGATCTCTTTTTTCATCACGCCTTCACGTACGGTGGCCATTTGTGGGCGACATTCGGGGTTGACGATGGTGGCCACAATGTTACCTCCAAACGCTGGTCTGATTTGATAAAGTAAATTGTGATAGGTTTTCCCCTCTTTTTTGTCTTCGTGATCGCCAATTTCGAGCGCAGTACAATCGGCAGTCAAACCGCTGAAAAGCGCTGATGAAACTCGAGGTCCTAAATCCCGACCGATGCTGGTAGCTCCCATCAGGGCAATTTGAGGTTGTTCTTCTTTGAACAACTTAACTAATACCGAAGTATGTGGAAGCGAGGTGTAGGGAGCAAGTCTGGCATCGTCGGCTACATACAGCGTGTCAACGCCATAAGGAAAAACCTGCGATCCGACGTGGTCAAGTTGATGTCCGATGGCCACAGCTTCTAATTTGCATTGCAATTTATTAGCTAATGAACGTCCCTTGGTGAGCAATTCTAAACTGACATCAGCTACCGTTTTGTCTTCAATTTCAAGATAGACTATGATATTGTTCATTGGTTGTTTTGTTTTGTTAAAAAAGTAAACTCTGAAGATGAGAAAAAAGATTGAATTGATTGGGTATTTCCCTTTTACTTTTGATTTTTTATTTTCTTTCCCTCTTCTTGTTGATTATCCAATTGTATGATTGGCCATTAATTCTTTGATCAATGCATCTATTTCAGCATCGGTGCCCGTGAGGTGCTTGCTTTCTTTGGCCTGAAAAACCACATTCTCAATGGTTTTTACTTTGGTGGGTGATCCTTTCAAGCCCAACCAATTGACATCTGTTTTGATGTCATTAACACTCCATTCGACAATGTTGAGGTAGGGTCGAGCATCGAACATAAACATGTAATCATCATTGCTTTCTTGTTTTTCGGTGATGGTTTTAGCATGATGATATTTCATCACCAATTTAGCATTGCGTGGACGACATGCCGGAGCTGTGCCATTGACGGTGATCAACAACGGGAATTTTCCTTTGACGGTTTCCACGCCTCGATCCAATCGGCGTTTCACGGTAATCACATTGTCAGTGACATCGAGAATTTCTTCCGCATAGGTAATTTGAGGCAATCCCAATTTTTCGGCTACTTGAGGGCCTACTTGAGCGGTATCGCCGTCAATGGCCTGGCGTCCACAAAAAATCACATCCACATGCGGCAAATTTCGGATGGCACATGCCAATGCGTAAGAGGTTGCTAACGTGTCTGATCCGGCAAAGGCACGATCCGTCAATAAGAATCCTTCATCGGCTCCTCGATACAAACTTTCGCGGATAATTTCGGCAGCACGTCCCGGCCCCATTGTAATGATGGTTACCTTCGAATCGGGGAATCGATCTTTTAAACGCAATGCTTGTTCCAAAGCGTTCAAATCTTCTGGATTGTAAATGGCAGGCAAAGCTGCGCGATTTACCGTTCCGTCAGCTTTCATGGCGTCTTTCCCAACATTGCGTGTGTCAGGTACTTGTTTCGCTAAGACTACAATTTTTAGACTCATTCGGTTTGGTTTTGGTGTTAAATTGATATTTCACGGCGTTGCATGCTTTTTTTAACTTTTTGCATGAATGGCCTTTATTTTGAGTTGCAAATTTAGTAAAACAGTTGCAAAATATAAAAGGCTTGCTTACTTTTATGCTTTGGGTGTAAATGTGATACTTCATTGACGTTGACTTTTGGGCTCATCTTTTTATTTTATACGCGGAAGGTTGATGCCGACAGAAGGCATGAAAACGCATTTTTTTGCATGCTCATAAAATTGTATCTTTGTGCTTTCAAAAATTATGCTAACTCCATTTATTTAAAACGTTCATTTCAATCATTCTGAATCGAACATTCAATTCATTTTAAGTATGGCAGAATTAAAAGAATTAACTCCGCGTAGTGTCGATTATTCACAATGGTATCAGGATTTGGTCATTAAAGCCGATTTGGCCGAAAATTCGGCAGTGCGTGGTTGTATGGTGATAAAACCTTATGGATATGCTATTTGGGAAAAGATGCAGGCTGAACTCGATCGCATGTTCAAAGAAACCGGGCATCAAAATGCATATTTTCCTCTTTTCATTCCCAAATCGTTTTTAAGTAAGGAAGCTGCGCATGTGGAAGGATTTGCCAAAGAATGTGCCGTGGTGACGCATTATCGACTTAAAGCCGATGAAGACGGGAAAGGCGTGGTGGTTGATCCTGCCGCAAAATTGGAGGAAGAGTTAATTGTGCGTCCAACTTCCGAAACCATCATTTGGAATACTTATCGAAATTGGATTCAATCTTATCGCGATCTGCCTATTTTGATCAATCAGTGGGCTAATGTGGTTCGTTGGGAAATGCGAACCAGATTGTTTTTACGTACGTCCGAATTTTTATGGCAGGAAGGACACACAGCTCATGCTACCGAAGCTGAAGCTCTTGAAGAAACTTACAAAATATTGAATATTTACGCTTCTTTTGCCGAAAATTTCATGGCAATGCCTGTGGTGAAAGGCATTAAATCAATCAACGAACGTTTTGCCGGAGCTGTCGAAACGTTTTGCATTGAAGGTATGATGCAGGACGGAAAAGCTTTACAGGCAGGTACTTCACATTTTCTTGGACAAAATTTTGCCAAGGCTTTTGATGTTACTTTTGCTACCAAAGAAAGTACGCGCGACTACGTTTGGGCAACTTCATGGGGTGTTTCTACCCGTCTAATTGGTGCTTTAATCATGTGTCATTCTGACGATAACGGCTTGGTTCTGCCTCCAAAATTGGCTCCCTTTCAGGTTGTCATCATTCCCATTTATCGCAGCGAAGAACAATTGATCCAAATCGATTCAAAAGCTGCCGATATTATGGCTTCATTGCGTGCGCTCGGCATCAGTGTGAAGTACGATAACAATGATAATAAAAAGCCGGGATGGAAATTTGCCGAATATGAATTGAAAGGAGTTCCCGTTCGATTGGCGCTTGGAGCACGCGATCTCGAAAACGGCACCATCGAAGTGGCGCGTCGTGACACGTTAACCAAAGAAACCCGTTCGTTGGAAAATATTGCTATTTACGTCAAAGAATTGTTGGATCAAATTCAAGAAAATATTTACCGCAAGGCATTCGATTATCGAACTTCCGTCACTCGAACGGTGGACAGCTACGATGAATTTAAGGTGGAAATTGAAAAAGGCGGATTTATCCTGGCTCATTGGGATGGAACTCCGGAAACGGAAGAACGGATCAAAGCCGAAACCAAGGCAACCATTCGATGCATCCCTTTGGAGGGCGACAAAACACCCGGAAAATGTATGGTGACCGGAAAACCATCGGCTCAACGGGTCTATTTTGCAAGAGCTTATTGACATTTATCATGATTCACCAAACTAAGAAAGGCAACAGAATCTCATTTCTGCTGCCTTTCTTGTTGAATGGATTTTAATGTGCCTTGGTTGATACGAAACGCTTTTGTTTACCTTTCCTGATGCTCATTTTGACGGTCTATCATCCAACCGGGATATTCAGGTGATAATTTGCTTACTTCATTCAACTGCGTTAATTCTTCGTTGGTTAATTGAATATCGGTTGATTTTAAGTTGTCGGCTAACTGTTCAGGCGTTTTCGCTCCGATAATGACCGAAGTAACAGCCGGTTGATGGAGTAACCAAGCTAAAGCAATTTGTGCAATGGTGGCGTTTTTGTTTTTGGCAATTGAAGCCATGACATCGATGATCCGGTATGCTTTGTCGATGTTTACGGGAGGGAAATCAAAATTTTTTCTTCTTCCTTCAGCGGATGCATTGTCGCGCGTGTATTTCCCACTTAGCAAGCCGCCGGCTAAAGGACTCCAAACCATCAATCCAAGTTTTTGATCCTTCAACAATGGAATGACTTCTCGTTCCAAATCGCGACCAGCAATGGTATAATAGGCTTGTAGTGACACAAATTTTTCAAGTTGCAGTTTCTCCGAAATGCTCAATGCTTTCATGAGTTGCCATGCTGCGAGATTGCTGCATCCGATGTAACGGACTTTTCCCGATTGTACCAACGTATTTAAAGTGGTAAGCGTTTCTTCAAAAAGTGTTTCTGCGTCAAATCCGTGAATTTGATACAGGTCAATGTAGTCGGTTTGTAATCGGGATAAACTTTGATCCACTTGTTGCATGATGTGTTTTCTGCTTAAACCTGATTGATTGGGCTTTTCACCCATCGCACCGCGTACCTTCGTGGCTATGATTAATTCATCACGTTGAACTCCCAGATCGCGTATGGCCTGCCCGGTCATTTGTTCACTCAATCCAAAACTGTACACGTTGGCTGTATCAATAAAGTTGATTCCGGCATCCAACGAGCTTTTGATCAGATGTTTGACTTCTTTTTGTTGCAACATGCCAATGGCCGTCCACATGCCTTGACCACCAAAGGTCATTGTTCCCAAACAAAGTTCGGAGACTTTTAATCCTGTATTTCCTAACAATTTGTACTTCATAAGCTAATCAATTTGGTTTTGATTTGAACGCTTCAGGTCATCGATATTTATTTTGTGACTGATTCATTCAAATGTATTGATGCATAAAGATAAGACCGAATTGATGCGCTTATCGCGTACAAAAAATTAAAAAAACGGAAAACGGTACTTTTATTCGTCAAAAATGAGGTGATATGGCCGTTCAATCAGTTCGGCTAATTCGTCTAATCCTATGTTTCGGCTTCTTCGAAAGGCTTCACGACCGCCAAAATAGACGATCAGTGTAGGAACGGCAAACACCCGATTTTGTCCAGCAATGTCAGGGCTTTTGACGGTGTCAGCGTAAACCATTTTCATTTTTGGAAATTCGTTGTGAAGTAAATGCGCTACTTTGGGTTTTAACACTTTACACACATTGCAATGTTCGTGTGAAAAATAGATTAATATGGCATCTTCTGTTTCGGTAAGATGTTGAAATTCATCCAGCGTGTGAATGGTTTCATAAAGACGATGAGGCATAAATGAATGTTTTGTTGAATCGAATATGAGGATTTATGAATAAATTAAAAAATCGAGAAAGTAAAGCAATGCAAAAAGCAGATTAGACAATCCGGTGAATATTAACATTTTATTGTAAGCTCTTCCGGTTGTTTTTCGCAATCTAATAAAAAGCGCAATGCCGATCAATATAATTAGATAGGATAACAAAACTTTTCCTGCCATTGACAGATACAAACCAGATAACAAATAGAGCAGCAGGTATTCAAATTCACCAAAGCGTTTCCCTAAACGTACCACTAAACTTTTTTTACCTGCTTTTTTGTCGGAGGTGTGGTCACGGAGGTTGTTCACGGTGAGAATGGCCATTGAGATGGAACCATTGACCATTCCAAGCCAAAATGATGGAATGGAAAAGTTACCGGTTTGCAGGTACGTGGTGCCAACGGTGGCTACAGGGCCAAAAAACAGGAGCACAAAGATATCGGCAATGCCTAAATAGCTTAACGAATAAGGAGTTGCGGTGTATATCCAGGCAAAAAACAGGGCGGTCAGTCCAATGATGATGATGGGATAACCTCCCACAAATGCTAAATAAAGTCCACTGAGCAGTGCAATGACAATGTCGATGAGGATTGCTTGTTTCATAGCGGCGGGAGTGACGGTGCCTTCGCTGATGGCGCGTCGTGGTCCCAATCGGCCTTCTTTGTCCAACCCTTTCTTGTAGTCGTAAAAATCATTGATTAGGTTGGACGCAATTTGAATGGAAATGGCAGCAATGAATGTGACCAAGCAAACAAGGGGATGAAGCGGGTGCGATGTTGCCGCAACAATGCTTCCTACGGTGACCGGTGCTATGGCTGCAAAGAGCGTTCCGGGACGTACAATGTGAAACCATTTGTTGATTTTTTTGATCATTGTCGAAATGTTTTAAGAAATGATGAATGTCAAAAGATCTATTGTGAAACAACGGGTGGTTTTACTCCTTTATAAAGCGTTACGATGCCTAATGTTAGCGGTTTAAAAGCTGTTTTGATGAAACCGGCTTGTTGCAACATGGCTTCAAAAGTTTTGCCGTATGGAAATGCTTGAACGCTGTTGGGCAAATAAGTGTAGGCTGTTGCATGTTTTGAAAAGATTTTTCCGATCCATGGCAAGATGTAACAAAAGTAAAGATCGAACAGTGAAGTGATCAGTCGATATTTGGGACGCGAAAATTCTAAAATGACAAGTTCGCCTCCGCTTTTTAACACCCTGAAGATTTCCGAAAGTCCTTTTTCGGGATCTACAAAGTTGCGGATGCCAAATCCAATGGTGACTACATCAAAAGATTCATCGGGGAAATCAAGTTCTTCTCCATTGCCGTGTTGAAGTAGAATTTGATCTGTCAGTTCCAGTTTTTCAATTTTTTTCATGCCATATTCCAACATCCCATCCGAAATGTCAATACCTATGATTTGAAACGGGGCAAGATGTTTGGCTAAGCCGATTGCCAAATCAGCAGTGCCTGTGGCCACATCGAGAATCACCATGCCGGGTTTCTTGTTGATCCATTGCATGGCTTTTTTTCTCCACCAGACATCAATGCCCAATGTTAAAAAATGGTTTAGGAAATCATAACGCCAGGCAATGGCGTCAAACATTACGCCGACGTTGTGTTTGTTTATTTTTTTGGATTCATTCATGGGCGTTTTTTTGTTTCAAAAGGATTTTTTTGTTGGTATGCAATGAGTTAATGATTTTATCTTTGATCTTTTGGGCTCATCTCCATTACTGCATTGAATTTTTTATGCTGTTTTTTGGAGAGCAAAGAATCGTTTTTTCGCCCTCCAATGTTCCTTATGCAAAGATACCAAATTTTGAGCTTTTTGATGCACAATCCATTCAACTCTCCTTTTGAGGTGGTGCGTGAAAAAAAATCGTACCTTTGTGCTGAAATATTTTAAGTTTATTTAATCCGTTATTTTATGGCTCTACAATGTGGAATCGTAGGATTGCCCAATGTGGGTAAATCAACTCTGTTCAATTGTTTATCAAATGCTAAAGCACAATCTGCCAATTTCCCTTTTTGCACCATCGAACCCAATGTGGGCGTCATTTCGGTGCCTGACGAGCGTTTGATTGCTTTAGCCAACATGGATCATCCACAACGTGTGATTCCCGCCACAGTTGAAATTGTCGATATTGCTGGATTAGTTAAAGGGGCAAGCAAAGGAGAAGGTTTAGGCAATAAATTTTTGGCCAATATTCGTGAAACAGATGCTATTATTCATGTGTTACGTTGTTTCGATGACGGAAATGTCGTCCATGTGGATGGTTCGGTAAATCCTGTTCGGGATAAGGAAATTGTTGATGCCGAATTGCAGTTGAAAGATTTGGAAACGGTTGAGAATCGTTTAAACAAAGTCCAAAAACAGGCTCAAACCGGTGGAGATAAAAATGCAAAAAAAATGGTTGACATCTTGTTTCAATACAAGCAGGTACTTGAACAGGGGAAATCGGCACGTACCGTTCGGTTCGATAGCAAAGAAGATCAACAATTGGCAGCCGACCTGTTTTTGCTCACCAACAAACCGGTTCTTTATGTTTGCAATGTGGACGAAGCATCGGCAGTGCACGGCAATGCTTACGTGGATGCGGTCAGAAAAGCCATCAGCGATGAAGGGGCTGACTTGTTGCTGTTGGCTGCTAAAATAGAATCGGAGATTGCTGAACTTGAACAATACGACGAACGTCAGCTGTTTTTACAGGAAATCGGATTGCAGGAGTCCGGCGTTGTTCGTTTGATTAAAGCAGCTTATCATTTGTTGGATTTGCAAACTTATTTTACCACAGGCCCGGACGAAACGCGCGCATGGACTTTTCATCGAGGCCAAAAAGCGCCGCAGTGTGCCGGCATCATTCATACCGATTTTGAGAAAGGATTTATTCGTGCCGAAGTGATAAAATACGACGATTACGTTCGACTTGGCTCAGAAATCGCTTGCCGTGAAGCCGGAAAAATTGCCATTGAAGGGAAAGAATATGTGGTTCAGGATGGCGATATTCTTCATTTTCGTTTCAATGTATGATCTAAAATATTGAATGTCAATATTATATGCAAAGGGTTGTTTCTTTGAACAACTCTTTTTTTTGTTTCAAATGGCAGAATGTTAATAATTTTCAAATAAATCAAAAGGTATTGCATTATGAACAATAGTTCATTACTTTTGCATCGAAAAAATGTTCATAAAGAGCATTGATTAAAAACGAATGTAAATCAATAAAAAAGATTGAATGATGGCACACTTAAATGGGAAAGGTCCTGATGAACAAGGGCCAAAAACAGGAAGAGGAGTCGGTCGATGTGCATCATCAGCCGATGCAACGGAAAAATTAGGCATTGGATTGGGCTTGCGTCGTCAAAGCGGCGGAGGCGAAGGTAGAGGAAAACGTTTAAAAAGCGGCTTGAAATAAAATAGTTTAACATGATAAAAAAAGGAGGATTGCATTATGCCAAGATTTGATCAAACCGGTCCTTTGGGACAAGGTCCTATGACCGGACGCAGAATGGGAAGATGTGCAAATGGCACAAACGGTACAAACCCTGTTGACAATCAACCGAACAACGGCAACAACGAACCATTTGTACGCGGCATGGGTCGTGGATTCGGAGCCGGTTACGGCATGGGTCGCGGCGGTTTTGGAATGGGTCGTGGCGGCGGTAGAAATCGTCGTAACTGGTAATCGTACATTGAAAACGGAGAAGCTCCTTTGGGGCTTCCCTGTTTTTATTTTTGAACAT
>JBMFIQ010000024.1:0-34403 GCA_049976245.1 Microbacter sp.
GACTTGATAAACGCCATATTTTACCAAATCAACAATCAGATGAGAACTGAATGGGCTTTTTAAGGCTCGACTAAATAACAGTAAGGTGCGACTAATAAATACTTATTAATACTTATTGGTGCAAGTGTCCCAAATGATTAGTTTAAGTCTGAGCGAAGCGGAGATTTGGACTGGAAATAGAATCAGTTTCTGTCTGCTATGAAACGAGCCATAAAAACAGCTTATGTTCAAGAGAATGACTATTTCGCGAGTTCCATACATACTTGGTGTTAAAAATAAAAATAGACGTATGAATGACGATTTTGTTGAGAATTTCTGATAAAGATCTAATCTCTTTGAACGAATCAAAAATCAACGAAGGAAAATGAAAAGCTTCGTTTTTGTTCGTAGAACGGAAGGATGTTTGATTTCAAACATGGGCTCAAATCATTGTTTAGCGGCATTGAAGTGCGTGGAATGGAAGTGTTATCTTACAATAATTTTAGTGGTATAAACATGATCGGCGGTTATGACTTTAACAATAACAACCCCTTGAATGTTTAATTGTTGTACATTGATGGCATTGTAAAGTTGCGTGATTTGCAAGGTATTGATCAATTGGCCGTCGAGGCGATAGAGTTCAACTTGAGCTGATTCGGGTTTGGTGAATTGAACAAATATTTGGTCGCTTGCCGGATTGGGATAGACTTTTATTGCAGGTTCTATTTCTGTGGTTTCTTGTTGCGAATCGATGGAGGAAGTCGGTAGATAAGGAAGAAGCGTTGTTAGAAAGACTCCGGTTTCGGGCGGAATGGTCACCGTGATGCCATCGGTTGACAGATTGTTGGTTGTCATTGTGGTGTAAGGAAGTGTTAGTGAGCTTCCGTCTCCTTTCGAAGTGTTGCTGTAGTAATAGACATAAAAGGTTTTTTGCCCCGCTGGTGCTTTTAAAGTCAATGTTTGAGTCCCGTTTACCGCTCCTGCATTTCTGTTTATGACGGCAAACGAAAAATCGGTGTTATCAATCAGCGCACCGGCAATGCGTAAATCTTTATTGGGTTCTGACATGTGAAGTATGGTTGAGCCTGAAGGAAAATTTCGACACATCCATTGCCAGACATAATACCAAGGTCGAAGTAGGAAGCCGCCATGTTGCCCTGAATTGTTCCACATACCCGCATCTTTATTTTGGTCAAATCCATCTAAAGCCCATGCTAACCCGCCTGAAACGCCCGATCGGGTTAATTGAATGGCATAATCCAAGTATCCCAAGCCATATTCATACGTTTCATTTTGACAATAGGCAGGCGCTTGGATAGCATTTTGATACCAATCGCAATAGAGTACGCCAACAGGAGCCAATTCACTCATTATAAATGGTTTGTTGCTGTTGTCATAACTTGCAATGCTCATCAATGAAGCCGATAAGTAGCTTTCAAGGGTTTCGTTGTAAAGCCAGTTGTAGGTGTCGAGGGGTGTATCGTTCAAGTATAGGTGTGCATCGTAGGCCGACAAAAGGTTTTTGTCTTTTTGAGCCGGCAACCACACCCAGTCACCCCATGAATCGGCTGCGGTTAAAATCGTATCGGGAAGATTTCGGCTCTTCAATTCGTTATAAAGATTTTTCAACATCACGTCATACGTTGTATAGCTTGGAACATAACCTGCCGGTTCGTTGAGTGGAGCGTAAAAGACCATGTTGGTATATCCTTTTACACGAATTAAATAATCAATCAAATCTGCCTGCAATTGTGCAAAACTGCCTGTTCCGGATGATTGCAAAAAAGTTTGATCAGTATCGTTTTGTCCATAACCGCTGTGCCACAAGCCACACATGACTTTGATTCCCTGTTGTTTGTAAAAATCCATGCTTTTGTAAACTTCCTTCATCAGCTTTCCGTTCCAGTTGTAGGTACCAATCGGGAGCGGAACCTGATCGTCGGTGCTGTTGAACCACGATCGATCGAGCAAAAGTCTTACCATGGAAGGTTTGATGGCTAAAATTCGATCTTGTGTTGTTGCCCATGCAGTGTCGGTCCATGGAATGTTGATCAACCCGCTTGAATCGCGTAAAAACGGCCATTGATTGTAGCCGAACCCAAGCCAAGGGGTAGCGATTTGATATTCAACGGTAGAGACCACTTGTGCCTGCAGGCTCATGGCGATGAACATTTCAATCAATAAAAGAATTTTCTTCATGCATCATTCATTTTAGAGAGGGAATCAATTTGTTTAGCCCTTGTCGGCTTCGTTGGCTGCCGTTAACGGTGCAAATGTATCAAAAGATTGCATAAAAGCAGCTTCAAGGAGTGAAATTATTTCTTTCAGTCAGGCTCTTACTTATGCATTCCGAGCAAGATTGATCTCAAAGTTAAAAGGGATGTTGAATCAAAAAGGAATACCGTAAAGACATTGTGAAGGGAGAATATGTGCTTGGAAAATTCAATGTTCCAACATAATCATTTAGAAAATCAAGTAACCTATTGCCACACTGAAGAATATGTTGTGATCACATCAATGACATGGGAAATAACAAAGTTGAAAAACAAATGTGTTGAAATGAGCATTGATAAGTTAAGCGATGCATTATTTGAAAGAAAATTGTCAACGAAAGGTTGCAGAAAAAAAGTAGCAACGTTGTATGAAACGTTGCTACAGAAAAAAATCTTTTTTGGGGGAATTGGATGTGATTATAAATCGGTGATCAGTTTGAATCTTGGAACTAACAGTTTCATGATGGACCAAGCGATGAGATAAGCTGAAGCACATACGGCAAACAAAATGGTGTAGGCGGTGGCAGGATGTGAGGCATACAAATCGGTCATCCAGCCTGCCAGTTTTTGAAGTAGCACTCCACCGATACCTCCTGCAAATGTTCCAATGCCGGTGATGGAGCCAACGGTTTTTTTAGGAAACATATCCGACACCGTAGTAAACAAATTGGCTGACCAAGCCTGATGAGCTGCCGCGCCGACGCAAATGACCGCTACGGCTAAAATGGAAGCGTAATAATGGAAATGGGCTACATTGCCAAAATATTGTGTCAACAAAAGCGTAGTGGGCAAGAGGGCAATGAGAAACATGGAAGTCATGCGTGCTTTGTATGTTTGCCAGCCACGATTCATGAAAAACATGGGCACTCCGCCTCCAAATATACTCCCGACAATGGCAACGCCAAAGACAATGAAGGTTGGCCACATCACTTGTTGGGTGGTCATTCCGAATTGTTTGGTGAGGTAGTCGGGTAGCCAGAAAAGCAAAAACCACCACACGCCGTCCGTCATGAATTTCCCTACCACGAATGACCATGTCTGGCGGTAAGTAAGTAACTTGAACCATGAAACTTTTTCGGGGTTTCCTGCCGCTTTGGATGCTTCAGCGGCTAATTTTTCGTCCATGTCGCTGTGGATATAGTCAAATTCTTTTTCTGACAATTTGCCTTTTTCTTTGAGTTTAGCAGGCGAATCGAAAAGCCAAAACCAAAAAATTAACCATAAAAATCCAATGCCTCCGGTGAGGATAAAGGCCATTTTCCAACCAAGGCTATTTCCAAAAAAAATCAGACACCAAGGGACAAATAAAGCTGAAATCATGGCGCCAATGTTTGATCCGCTGTTGAAAATGCCGGTGGCTAAAGCCCGTTCTTTTTTCGGAAACCATTCAGCTACCGTTTTAATGGAAGCAGGAAAGTTTCCGGCTTCACCGGCTCCAAAAACGCTTCGGATGATCATGTGCATGATCACTAATTTCCCGATGAACGCATTGGCTATTCCGGCAAAGGACCATACTATCAATGACAAAGCCAACCCTAATTTAGTCCCGATTTTGTCAATCAACGCTCCGGCAAAGATGGTGAAGATGGCATAGAAAAAGGTAAATACGGAAGTGACATTGGCAAAGTCGGTATTGCTCCAACCAAAACCTTGACTTGAACAGTAATACTCTTTCAGAAAGCCGATTACGTTTCGATCCATATAATTAATGGTGGTCGAAAATAACAACAAGCTGACGATGACCCAACGATAACGACCTATGGTTTCTTTTGATGGTTTTGACAGTTTCATGGATTTGCTTTTAAGGGGAATGACTTATTGTTTGGCTTTTTTAATGATGTCGATGGAGAATTGACACATGGAAGAGATCAGGTGCCATGCTTCTTTGGCAATCACATCTTGGGGAAAGAGGTTGGAGCCCATTCCAACGCAGGAAACGCCTGCTTTGAACCATGCCGAAAGGTTTTCTTCCGTTGGTTCAACGCCTCCTGTCACCATGATGGAAGTCCAGGGCATAGGTGCTTTAATGTTTTTCACAAAAGATGGTCCGCCAACGTTTCCGGCCGGAAATATTTTTACCATGTCAGCTCCCATTTCGTGAGCCGTTCCAACTTCGCTGGCCGACCCACAGCCCGGCACGTAAGGAACGCAACGGCGATTGCAAATCTTAAAAATATCAGGATTGGTCACCGGACTGACGATGAAATTGGCACCCAACTGCAGGTATAAAGCTGCTGTTCCGGCATCGACCACCGTACCTGCACCAATGATTAATTCAGGGCAATGTATTTCACCCCATTTGACAGCTTCCGCCAACACTTCGTGTGCAAAATCGCCTCGATTGGTAAACTCAAATGCGCGGATTCCGCCGTCATAACATGCTTTCATCACGTGTTTAACGACGTTGACATCGGGATGATAAAAAACAGGAACAATGCCTGTTTCGATCATGGCCTGCAGAACTTGAATTTTATTGAATCTCATTATTCATGCTTTTTTTGGTGATTTATTTTCTTGTAGTTCTTCTTTTAAATGGACTAAATGATGCCTAATCAACTTCGATTTTCATCGGGAAACTCTTCCGCTGGCATCGCCTTTCATCAACGTTTCCACTTCAGCGACCGACACCAAGTTGAAATCTCCTTCAATGGTGTGTTTCAAGCACGATGCCGCAGTGGCAAAATTCAGCGCTTTTTGGTCATCTTCAGGATATGCCAGCAGGCCGTAAATTAATCCCCCCATGAATGAATCGCCTGCTCCGACACGATCGACAATGTGTGTGATGTCATATCGCGGTGTTTGATAAAAGGTCGAGCCGTTGTACAAGCAACCGCCCCAAGTGTTGTGATTGGCGTTAATTGAACCGCGTAAGGTGATAATGACTTTTTTTGCTCGCGAAAAACGTTGCATCAATTGTTGACAAACTGATTGAAATTGGGCTGTGTCAATGTTTCCTCCAGCATGTTCGGCTTGGAACGATTCCGGCTTGATGTCAAACACCTTTTCGGCATCTTCTTCGTTTCCCAAAATGATGTCGCATTTTTCCACGAGAGTCGGCATGATTTCGGAAGCAGTTTTGCCGTATTTCCAAAGATTTTTTCGGTAATTCAAATCGCATGATACGGTTACTCCCAATCGGTTTGCTGTTTGAACTGCTTCCAGACAAGCATCGGCAGCTCCTTGCGATAAAGCCGGCGTGATGCCTGTCCAATGAAACCAATCGGCGTGTTGAAAGATTTTTTCCCAGTCAATCATGCCGGGTTGAATGTCGGCAATGGAAGAGTGAGCACGGTCATAAATCACTTTGCTTGGACGAGCAACGGCCCCCTTTTCTAAAAAATAGAGACCCACGCGTTCGCCTCCCCGAATAACGTGATCTGTCGCTACAGCGTGTTTGTGAAGTTCTTTGAGGCACCATTCGGCGATGTCGTTTTGAGGGAGGCGCGTCACAAATTCAGCATGCATGCCGAAGTTAGCCACCGATACTGCTACGTTGGCTTCACCGCCGCCAAACGAAGCGTGAAGCTGCGTAGCCTGACCAAATCGTTCATATCCCGGTGTGGCTAATCGCAACATAATTTCTCCGAAGGTAATAATGCGCTTGTTCATTGTTCAGATATTCAGGTGAAATGTTATGAAATGAGCCATAGAAACAGCTTATGCTCAAGCGAATGACTATTTGGCAAGTTCCATACATCCTTAAAAATAAAAATAGACGTATGAATTGTCTGTTTTTGAATTGAAAAACAAAGTAACGGCCATTTTTTGAAATGAACGGATTTTTGCCTGTCAATTTCAACTTTTTGAGATAGAATTTCTTTGTCTGTTAATTAAAACCGAAAATATTTCAATGCATTGTAATAGCTTATGTCTTCAACCATTTGTCCCATAAAATCGAGTTCAGATGCTGGAAGTTTTCCTTTTTCGACATCGTTTCCTATCACGTTGCACAGAATGCGACGAAAATATTCATGACGCGGATAGGATAAGAAACTGCGGGAGTCGGTCAACATTCCAACAAAGCGGCTAAGCAATCCCATCAATGAGAGGGCGTTCAGTTGGGCTGTAATGCCTGCTTCCTGATCAAGGAACCACCATCCCGATCCAAATTGAATTTTTCCTGCAACGCTTCCGTCCTGAAAATTACCGATCATGGTGGCTACCAATTCATTGTCACGCGGATTTAGGTTGTAAAGGATCGTTTTGGCCAATTGATTTTTCAAATCCAATCGATTCAAAAAGGAGGACATCGATTTGGCAACGGTGAAATCGCCAATGGAATCAAATCCGGTATCAGGACCCAACTTGGTTAGCAATCGGGTGTTGTTGTCGCGTAGCGCTCCGTAATGAAATTGTTGTGTCCACCCCGAAGCCCAGTCCATAATGGCCAAATCAAATAGCATGGCCGATTTGAATTTTCTGATTTCGTCTATCTGAAGCGCATGACCGCTTAGCACTTTTTTGAAAATGGCATCAATTTCATGGTGTGTGTAAGGTTCCGCATAAAATTCCTCAATGCCGTGATCGCTCAATCGGCAACCCATTTGGTCGAAGAAATCGTGCCGATTCTGCAAAGCTTCCAGCAATTCATCATAGTTGCCGATTGGTTTTGAAGCGGCTTCGGAGAGTTTTTCAATGTAGGCCCTGTATTTTTGAGGATCTTCCACGGCCATCACTTTGTCCGGACGCCATGCCGGAAGGACTTTGATTTCAAATCCTTCCTTTTTCAACTGTTGATGATATGCCAAGGAGTCGATCGGATCATCGGTGGTGCAAACGATTTGCACGTTAAACTTTCTCATGAGGCCTCGTGCGGAATATTCGAGTGTGCGTAGTTTGGTTGTACATTCTTCGTAAATTTCCCGTGCCGTTTCGGGGTTCAACAGTTTGTCAATACCAAAAGCCCGTTGCAGCTCCAAATGAGTCCAGTGGTACAATGGATTGCGCATGGTGTAGGGAACTGTTTCAGCCCATTTTTCAAACTTTTCCCAGTCCGATGTGTCTTTGCCGGTACAATAGCGTTCGTCAATGCCGTTGGTTCGCATGGCTCTCCATTTGTAATGGTCTCCTTCGAGCCAAATTTGACCTAAATTGTCAAACTGTCGATCTTTGGCAATGTATTCCGGATTCAAATGACAGTGAAAGTCAATAATCGGCATTTTTTTAGCATGTTCGTGGTATAAATGCCTGGCTGTTTCCGTTTCGAGCATAAAATGCTCATCCATAAATTTTTTCATACCTAAATGGGTGTTTTTATCTATTTCATACGTCTCTTTTATTTTTTACGCTAAGGTCGTATGGGATTCGCCAAAATAGTCATTTTCTTGCGCATAAGCGTTTTTATGGCTCGTTTTATCGTTTATGAATTTGTCTTTTAATAATGAGCTGTGTTTCATTTGTTCTTTGTGATGCCATCACGTGAAACACATGGAACATCGTCTGTTCTTCTTTTGTCAACATGATGCTTCGATGTGACCCTGTCGATGATAGGCCGTTCCATTTGCTTTGGCTGTTAATGGTTTGCCTCGTTCGGCAATGATTTTTTTGATTTATTTTCCCAATATTGATTGTTTGAAACGACTGAAAAAGAATGTGATGTTTCAATTTTTCTCATTTACGTGTTCGTGCACGAAGTTAAGCAGAATTTTCATTATCTTGCACATCAATGGATTCAATTGCGTGAAGATTATAGATTATTTATAAATATTTAACACTGTCATTTTTTCTAAGGAGAGCTTCCTTATTGGTGTTTGTTTGCTTGATGTTCAGCGATTCAACTTCATCAGTTGATCTCTTTTTTTTCGGTATGCAACAATGGGTAAATCAGCTTGAAAAAGATTTTCATCCATGGTGAGTGCCGTGGCAAAAGGGCGTTGTGTTTGGACAACACGGCGATCTTCGTGTGCAATTTTGATGTTGTAAGGCATAAAGAGGGTGGCGATGAGGGCTTGTAAAAGTTTGTTTTTGACGATTTGATGATAGAACCGCAAATACATGATGGTGGTTTCGTCATCAACGGGGACAAAGGCCACGACAACCCGCATGGTTGGAAGAATGTAGTTTTGCCAAAGATTGGGAAAGATGAACGCAAGATGTTGTTCTGTTTCCGATTTTGCTTGCAATTGTTCCGGTTTAAGCGCAGGGGTGCCGTCGTCATGCCGATTGAAAACGTACATGATGAGTTGTTTTTCATCTTTCCATGTTACCAAAGGGCCGTCAACGAGTGTTTTGTGACTTCGGCCAATGGTTTTACGATGGATAAACGGAATGTGGGCGCAGTCCAATTGGTTTTCGATGACTCGTGAATAATGTGTTTTCCACAGATCCTGACGTGTTTTGTAATAAAACTGTTCCAATGAATCAAAAAACAAAGGCGTTCCTTCAACAGCTGATTCATCACCCCAAAAAATCCAAATAAATCCGTATTTTTCGTATGTTGCGTAACGTTTGACATGAAAGTTGGAGGGTACTGCCGCATTGAATCCGTTAGCCGGAATGACCGTGCATCGACCGCGGCTGTCAAACTCCAATCCGTGAAACGGGCATTGAATATGATGATTGTGGAGAATGGTACCACTGCTTAAAGCAACACCACGATGTGGACAATGATCGACGAAACAGACTACTTTCCCCGATTCATCGCGCCAAAAAAGCAAGGCTTCGTTGAGCCGTTTCACAGCGAGCATGGAGCTTTGCACTTCTTTAGATTCCAAAACGACATACCATTGATTGCGGATCATAGTTGTAACTTTAATTAAGGTTTGATGTAAGCCCAACCTTGAGATTGCTTTTCAACCAATTCGGCAACTCCCGAAGGAACAATGGTGGCAAAATTGACCAAAGATGCAGGCGAAATGTTGACATGTTGCAATGAGTGGGCACACAACACAAAGGTAACGCCTCTTTTGTGTAATCCTATCATGGTAGGACGCAATGATTGTTCCGACTCAAGAAATGCATTTACGGCTTCTCCGTTCACAAGCAATTCAATAACAACTTTTTCGGCTTCGAATTCCAGGATCAGATTGGCAATGTTTTGTAGCGCAAGCAATGTTTTGGCCGTTTCGTCCAAATGAAAAATGACGTGGTACATGGGTGATGTGGTATTGATGATTGAATTTTTTTTGGTGACTGCAGAAAATGTTATGTTATTTCAATAATGAAAGAATCTCTTTGGGTGTTGAAACAAAAGAGGTTGCTCCGAAGGAGGCCAATTCTTCTTTGGGACGAAAGCCCCACAAAACGCCTGTAAATGCGATTCCGGCATTGGTTGCCGTTACAACATCGACGCCTGAATCGCCCACATAAAGTGTTTCATTGGCATTGCAACCAGTGTGAGCCAAAATGGAAAACAAAATGGAGGGATCGGGTTTGGTTGGGATGCCTTCACGCTGACCTAATACGATGTCGAAATGAATGGAAGGAAAGAAATGAGCGACGACTTTTTCTGTGGCTTCGTGCACCTTGTTGGAAGCCACTGCCATGCGGATTCCTTGATTTTGCAACTTCAGCAGCAACTCCTGAATGCCAGGGTAGGGTTTGGTGTAGTCGCCGGAATGAGGCAAATAATGATTCAAAAAAGTCTGTTTTACTTGTTCGATGACGAATACATCACGCTGATCATCAGGCAATGCTCTTTCAATCAATTTGGTGAGGCCGTTGCCTACCATGAAACGATATGTCTCGATGTCGTGTTCGGGGAACCCATGTTTTCGTAATGCGATGTTGACACTTGTTCCCAAATCGGCGATGGTGTCAAGTAAAGTACCGTCTAAATCGAAAATGATTAATTTCTTCATGATCTTTTCTTCTGTGGTTTTTTTTCTGATTTAATATTCAGATATTTATTGTTTTATGTGTTGTTCCAAACTATTTGCAATTGGTCGTTTATCGTCACTTTGCCGTTGTCCAGCAAATATCGAATCACCTGTTCAAGTTTTTCTTTTTGTAGGTTGCTTTTCAGCAGCAGTTCGTTCATGGTGAAAGGATGATGTTTAAGCATTTTCTGCAATGTCTCGCGGTAGCGTGTAAAATCGTCGTCATTCAACGATACCCTTTTTTTTCGTAAACAAACATCACATTGTCCACATGGAGTTTCCTGTTTTTGCCCAAAATAGCGGAGCAGTTGTTGACTTCGGCAGATGTTTTCGTTGGTTACATACGAAAGCACGGCCTCAATGCGTTTTTCAAATTGTGCCAGGCGGTCTTCGTAAACTGCTTTTGGTAAAACGACATATCGTTCATCTTCGCGCGATTGCGTAAATGAAATAAACGGTGTTTTGCGCGCCGGAATGTAATCGACAATGCGTTCTCTTGTCAATTTGAGAAAGGTTTGATAAACCTCGTTTCTTGTCACGCCGCAACGTTGCGCAATAATCTCTTCGCTGATGTGCGCATAATCGGAAAAAAGTCCGGTGTAAGATCGCAATGTTACCTGTAAAATGGCATCACTCACCTCGTTTTCGTGGTGCAAATGATACAATTCTTCTTTTTGAGCAATGATCATCAATCGGGACGGATTGTCGAGTTCATCGGTCAATTCAATGTAGCCGGCTTGTTCCAATAATTTTAATGCATGAAAAGTACTGTTCAACGGAAGGTGAAAAAGGGAACAGAATTTGGTCAAATCAAAAGGGAATACTAAGCCAAAACCTGATCCGACTGCAATTTGATAAAAATTTCCAAGACAGTTATAGACATGGATGATTTTGTCTTTGGAAGGGAATGCATCGGCCAAACGGCGTTTCATGACGGCTTGATCGGTTGGGCTGTACATGAGGATGGCATACGATTTTTGTTCATCACGTCCGGCACGTCCGGCTTCCTGAAAATAAGCCTCAAGCGAATCGGGCAGGTCAACGTGAATCACAAGCCGCACATCCGGTTTGTCAATGCCCATGCCAAAAGCATTGGTAGCCACCATGACACGAATCTGATTTTCTTTCCAATCTTTTTGTTTTTGTTCTTTGGTGTCGTGTGAAAGCCCGGCATGAAAATGATCGGCCGAAATGCCGTGCAGCTTAAGATGTTCGGCAATTTCTTTGGTTTTCAAACGAGAACGAACATAGACAATGGCACTTCCTTGAACGTGCGTTAAGATATGAATGAGATGCGTCCATTTATCTTCCACCGGACGAACAACGTAGGCGATGTTTTTACGCTCGAAGCTGATGGAGAATACATTTTCCTCCTTAAACAGCAATTGTTTTTGAATGTCGGCGATCACATCCGAAGTGGCAGTGGCCGTCAAAGCCAGAATGGGCACTTTAGGAAGATGCGTGCGAATGTCGGCAATTTTCAAATAAGAAGGCCGGAAATCGTAGCCCCATTGTGAAATGCAGTGGGCTTCGTCCACCGTAATTAAATTGATATTCAAATAAGGCAATCGGCTCAGAAATAGTTCGGTGGCAAGTCTTTCGGGCGAAATGTATAAAAATTTGTAATTGCCAAAGGTGCAATTATCCAGTGTGGTTAATATTTCGGAACGGCGCATTCCGGTGCAAATCATGGCCGCTTTGATGCCACGTTCGAGCAAATGTTCCACCTGATCGCGCATCAAGGCAATTAGGGGCGTGATGACTAAACACAATCCTTCTTCAGCCATGACAGGCACTTGAAACGTGATGGATTTTCCACCTCCCGTCGGCATCAATCCCAAGGTGTCTTTGCCCGAAGCAATGCTTTGAATGATTTCAAATTGCAACGGACGAAAATCGTCGTAACCCCAATATTGTTTTAAAATGGCACGATAGTGTGCTACCGATTGCATGTTCATAGCAACAAAATTACACTTTTTCAACCAAGTTTCATGATCGCTTAACAGGTTTAACCACTATCTTTGTTATCAATTTTTTTGTGATGCTTTCCCATTCTATGAGATATTGGTTATTTCTGGTTTTTTCATTGGTTGTCTGGTCGGCGGTCGGGCAAAATGTCAATTACGATGAATGGTTGAATGATCTTCAGCGTAAGCAACAAATATACAATGAATTGTGTTATACTTTGCATTTGCCTCCGCAAAGCAGGGTGTGTGCTTTCGAAGTACATGGAAATGACACCTTGTTTTTGTACACCATGAATGATTTGTATTGTTTCCCACCAATGCATTTCAAGAACAAACGAGAAGAACAATTTTATTGGAAAACGGTGTATGATGTCAAGCGTGTGCTTCCTTACGCCCGCATGGCCTCGCGATTGCTGAGTAGTGTGGATCAACATTTGGCTACTTTGCAAACGGAAAAAGAAAAAAAGGCTTACATCAATGAAGTGAAAAAGACGCTTTTCAAACAATACGAAAAAGATTTGCGTTCCATGACCATCAATCAGGGAAAATTGCTGGTTCGGATGATTGATCGGGAAACCAATCGAACGGCGTATTCCATCATTAAAGAGTTTAACGGTTCGTTGGCTGCCTGGTTTTGGCAGGGTATCGCTCATTTGTTTGGTTCAAATTTAAAGGCCGAATACGATCCTCAAAACAAAGATCGAATCATTGAACGTGTCATCACACTGGTGGAAGCCGGTCAATTGTAATGAGTTGATTGAGCTCTTTTTCGGAAGTTTCAGTGATTTATTTGCTATTGACGGCATAGAATTTATTTATTTTTTATATCTTTGCGTGAAATTATTAACACTTATCAACCATGGCAACCATTCGACCATTTTGCGGTTTGCGTCCCCCCAAACAATGGGTTGAGCAAATTGCATCCAGACCCTATGATGTGCTGAGTTCGGAAGAAGCACGACAAGAAGCTGATGGGAACGAGAAATCGCTCTATCACATCATTAAACCCGAAATTGATTTTCCTCCCGAAACGGACGAACATGATCCAAGAGTGTATGAAAAAGCGGCTGAGAATTTTCAACGCTTTCAACAAAACGGTTGGCTTGTGAAAGATCCTTCTCCTCATTATTACATCTATGCGCAAACCATGAACAACAAAACCCAATATGGTTTGTGTGTGGCTGCTTCGGTGGATGATTATATGAACGGCGTCATCAAAAAACACGAGTTGACCCGCCGTGATAAAGAAGAAGATCGCATGAAGCATGTTCGGATTACCAATGCCAACATTGAACCGGTTTTTCTTGCTTATCCGCATCATGATGAACTGGCACGTCTCATTCAAAACGAAACGTCCAAAGTGCCTGAGTATCATTTCAAGGCCTCTGACGGCATTGATCATCTGTTTTGGGTTGTTGACAGTGAAGATGTCATGAGAAGAATCACGGAGTTGTTTGCTTCATTTCCTGCGCTGTACATTGCCGACGGACATCATCGAAGTGCTGCAGCGGCATTGGTGGGCAATGAAAAGAAGTTGCAAAATCCTCACCATCGAGGCGATGAAGAGTACAACTTTTTTCTGGCTGTTTGCTTCCCCGACGATCAGCTTACCATCATGGACTATAATCGTGTTGTAACCGATCTAAACGGTCTCACTGACGCGCAATTTCTTGAAGCGCTTTCCGAATCATTCGAAGTGATTGTCCGAGGGAACGCCATCGTAAAGCCTTCTCAACTGCATCATTTTGGGTTGTATTTAAGCGGATCATGGTATGAATTGATTGCCAAGGCAGGAACTTTTAATGATCACGATCCGATTGATGTTCTCGATGTCACCATCTCTTCGCGGCTAATTTTTGACAAAATTCTAAACATCAAAGATTTGAGAAGTGACAAGCGCATCGATTTTGTAGGAGGAATTCGTGGGTTGGAAGCTTTACAACGACGCGTGGACAGCGGGGAGATGAAAATGGCATTGGCCCTTTATCCGGTATCCATGCAGCAATTATTCAACATTGCCGATTCAGGAAACATCATGCCTCCCAAAACCACTTGGTTTGAACCCAAACTTCGTTCCGGTCTTGTCATTCATTCGTTATCTTGAAGCTGATTCAAAAACAAGAGCCGTTCCAAATCTTTTGAAACGGCTCTTGTTTCATACACCCTCATCTATTATCGAATTGTGATTTTCTGTGTTTGATCTCCTATTCGTACAATGTAATATCCTACGGGTAAGTCGAGTGCAAATTCTTGGCGGTTTGATGTGATGCGTTTCTCAGCTACTTTGCTTCCCACCAGACTGTAAATTTGCACCAATGCATTGATGGGAGCGTTGACCACAGTCAACACCCGTGCGTCATTGACAAGCAAGGTAATGCGTGGCGTATTATTGGCCTGTCCTATGGCAGCTCGTTGCATTTCTGATCGCAGTGTGCTTGTAATCAGCATGAAGATAATGAAGAAAACGGACAGTAAATGATGTTTCATTCGCATCTGATTTTAGTACAAAAGTAATGTCTCTTTTGCTGAAATATTCTTTTTAATATTTAAAATGATCCATCGGCAAGCAATTGTCTGGCATTTTCGACAGCGGCCGTTGTGATGGAAGCGCCGCTAAGCATGCCGGCGATTTCGTTAATGCGTTCTTCATTGTTGAGTTGAACGATAGTGGTTTCAGAAATGTGATCGTGATGGATCTTTGACACTTTGTAATGGTGTTTTCCTCGAGCCGCTATTTGAGGCAAATGAGTGATGGAAATGACCTGCATGACTTCTCCCAGTTGTTTCATTATCAATGACATGGCGTTGGCTACTTCACCCGAAATGCCCATGTCAATTTCGTCAAAGATGATGCTTGGCAATGATTTGGTGTGCGCCATGATTGATTTCAGGCTGAGCATGACGCGTGAGATTTCTCCTCCGGAAGCAATTTGAGCTACCGGCTGCGGTTTGATTTGCGCATTGGAAGAGAATAAAAAGGAAATTTCGTCGTTACCCATGGCACTCCATTCTGGAAGTCGTTGATGATCAATTTGAAAAACGACATGCTTCATGCCCAATTGTTTGAGTTGGGCTTCGACATGTTGAATGATGGTTTCGAATACTTGCTTTCGTGTGTTTGAAAGTTCATTGCCAAGTTGTTCAACTTCGTGGAGTAATCGATCCCTGTCGTGTTCAAGTTTTTCGAGGTCTGCGCCGTAGGCATCCATTTGATTCAACTTTTGGGAAAAATTTTCGCGGAGTTGAATGAGTTCGTTCACTGAAGTAACGTGATGTTTTTGTTCAAGTCGGTACAATAAATCCAATCGTTGTTCAATTTGTTCCAGTCGCACCGGATCCATATCAACGGATTGTTGTTTTTTGTTCAGCTCGGCGATCATGTCTTTTAGGTCGATGATCATGGATTCGAATCGCTCATGGAGCTCTTTCACGGGAGGAAACAGTTGAGTCGCATTGCGAAGCGATGCAAGGGCTTCTTGAGCCGATTGATAAATGGAAGGCTCGTTGCCGTCGAGGAGGCTGAAGGCGTGTTCCAGATCATGTTTGATTTCGGCGGCATGTTGCAGGATTTCTTGTTCCTGTTCAAGTTTTTCCTGTTCATCTTCCATCAATTGAGCTTCGTTCAATTGGTTCCATTGATACTGAATGTAATCGCGTTCGGTTTGTTCTTTTTCCGCGCGTTCCTGAAGCGCTGCCAATTGTTTTTTGGTCTGCTGATAGTCGGAATAAATACGTTGATAGGCATTTATAAGTTCGTTGTTCTGAGCAACACTATCGACAATGTTCAGTTGAAATGCATTGTTTTGCAACAGGAGGTTTTGATGTTGAGAGTGAATGTCGATGAGTTTTTCCCCTAATTCTTTGATTTGTTGTAGATTAACCGGAGTGTCGTTGATAAAAGCTCGCGATTTTCCCGTGGCATAGATTTCACGTCGCAAAATGGCATGGTCGTCGTAATCGATGTCGTTGGCTTCGAAAAAAGGCTGCAAATGGTAATCAGCTATCGAAAAAGTTCCTTCCACGACACATTTTGAAGCCCCCTCGCGAATGGATTTTGGATCGGTGCGCTGTCCCAGAATCAATCCTAAAGCTCCTAAAATGATTGATTTTCCGGCTCCGGTTTCACCCGTAATGACCGAAAATCCCGAATCAAAATGAATTTGAAGGCGTTCAATGAGAATATAATTTTCGATGTACAACGAGTTTAACATAGGTCATTTGAGCTGTTTTTGAGATTTTCTGCCGAAACATTGGCATTGAACATTCATTGTTTTATAATTTGCTTTGATTGATGGTCAAATGATGTTTCCAACGGAGGCGTACTTTTAACTGTTTTTGAGGATTTTTTCGAAATGATTCATCAACGAGGGAGCAACTTGCATGAGAATGGAATAAACATCATTTCGTTCAGTAGCGGTTCCCTGACTGAAAATATCGGCAATCTCATCAATTTTGGCATCTAAAAATATGGTAATCATTAAGTTTCCAGGGACATTTTGATTGGCTTGTGTCAGCATGGTGAGCGCTTTGGCAATGATTGCTCTGCCGTTATCGGGATTGCTTGCCATCATGTCCAAACCCAGACGGTTGTATTCATAATTTAATTTTCGCATCATGGCTAATTTAGGATCTAAAATGCCATTGATCAGCGCATAACGATTGTGATCGTTTTCAAAAGCTTTCCAACCTGATTCAGTGGACGATTGCATGGCATTGACCAAGCTGTTGGCACGCTGAAAATAAGCAGTGCCGCCGTTGAGTGCAAACGAATCGGCATCTTCGCCCAAAATGATGTACCCGTAAAACATCAGGACGTCCAGCAAATTGTTGTCAATCTGATTATCACTTATTTCAAGGGATTGGTTTTCGACGTAATTGAAGTTGACATCTTTGTCGCGAAAATTGAAAATAGGCGTTGTGTAGGATGAATTGAACACCGGACGACTTGACTGGATTTGAAGTTCGGTGGTAAAGTAGTCGTTTGCATACGATTTTACGGTAAAGACAATGTTGCAATCAATCCGTTCGTTGGGTTTAAAGGTTCGATTTGTCCATTGACGATGATTCATCCAGTCGTTCAACGCTTTTTCCAATGCAGTAAAAACCCGAGTGTTCGTTCCCTGAATCAAACTGGAATTGATTTGCACGTGGCAGTTCAATTCCTGTGCGTGGAGTGACATGATGGAAAATAGACAAACGAACAAACCGCTGAGGAGTAATCGCATCGCTATTTTTTGTGTGGGTTTTTGTTGATTCGTCATCAGAATAACTCTTTATGAATCATTGATATGAAGGATTCTTCACTTCGTTCGCACAAAATTACGACAATAATTTCAAAAGAACATCATTTTTTGCCAACGGTTGTGTGGAATTTATCAAGGCAAAACAACTCCATTTCCAAGGTGTAACCATCCTGCGGTTTTTGGGTACCATGATGCTGTCAAAGCAGCGCATGTGAAAAAAAGTTGCGCCATTTTATTGACGCAACTTTCGATGGTGGGCCCAACAGGGCTTGAACCTGTGACCCCCTGATTATGAGTCAGGTGCTACTAACCAACTGAGCTATGGGCCCTAATTTGCAACATTTTTTGTATCTTTGCAAATGAGAACGCAAAGATATTATTTTTTGTCTATTCTCACAAGATTCATGTTTGATTTTTACCTATGATTGATTTTTCGACGGTTCAAGCTATCATTTTTGATTTTGGTGGTGTTTTAATTGATTTAGATAAACGGCAGTGCATCAATCGACTGAAGCAGGTTACCGGTTACGATTTTTCACCCATGCTGAGCGATTATGTTCAATCGGATATTTTCATGCAGTTCGAAAGAGGATTCATTTCGGAATCCGTTTTTTACGATGAAGTCAGGCGAATTTCGGGATCATCGGCTTCCGATGCAGAAATTCGTGATGCATGGAATGCTTTTCTGTTGGATGTTCCCATCAAAAAGAAGTTGTTGGTGTACGAGCTGCACCGTCATTTCAATGTTTTTTTATTGAGCAATACCAACGAAATTCATATTCGGCAATGTTTTAACGCTGAGTTTAACAGCAACGGATTTTTGGTGTCTGATTATTTTGATCAATGTTTCTTTTCCAACGAGATGCATCTTGCAAAACCCGATCGGGCTGTTTTTGACTATGTTTTGAACAATATCAACATTCCGGCCAACGCCTGTTTGTTTTTGGACGATGGCGAAGCCAACATTGCCATGGCGAAAACGCTCGGTTTTCAAACCTATCTGGCAAAACCCGGCGAAGATTTATGGCCACTCTTTGAGTCTGAATTGGAGAAAAAGAAAAACGATCGGATCAAATGTCGTTGTTAAAGAACTTCTCAATTTTTGAAACGAATGGCAGATCACAACGAGTTGGGGAAAGAAGGTGAAGAACGTGCCGTTACTTATTTGGAGCAGGCAGGTTATCGCATACGCCACAAAAATTGGTTTTTTGGTAAAATGGAATTGGACATTGTGGCTGAAAAGGACAACTGGTTAATTATTGTTGAAGTAAAAACCAGATCAACGGAAACTTTTGAACATCCCGAAGAGGCCATAACGCCTTCAAAAATCCGACGCATTGTGAACGCAGCCGATGCTTACATTCAACAATTTGCCATCGATATGCCAACCCGATTCGATGTCGTTTCGGTTATTCCCGATCCGAAAGGTTTTCATATCACGCACATTGAAGATGCGTTTATGGCTCCAGTGAATTAAAAAGAATAACTTTTATTGTTTTAATATCAATGCTTTAGCTTCTTTCATGGCGGCTTCCAATCCGCTGCTGTTTTTGCCGCTTGCGGTAGCGAGGAACGGCTGTCCGCCACCTTTGCCGTCAATGGCGAGTGCGGCCTGACGTACAATGGCGGATGCATTTTGTCCTGTCTCCACAAGGGATTGACTTAACAGTACGGTTAAAGAAGGTTTGTTCTCCTGTATGGTTCCGAAAATGGCTGCAAAAGGTTCATGTTGAAATTTGTTTTTCAGACGCGTTGTCACTGTTCGAACAATGTCGGCAGAAGCCTCGCCTTTCCACAAAACAAAATCAATGTTGTTTTCCGTTTTGACATTTTGCAGCAGTTCACGATACAATTGTTCGGTTTTTTCATCCCGATATTGTTCCACTTGTTTTGTTAGAGCGGCATGTTCGTCGAGTAATTTTTGAAGTCCCTGCAAAATGGAAGGAGCCTGATGTAATTTTTCGCGGATGTTTTTGATCAATGCCTGTTGATTTCTTACAAACAATTCGGCTCCTTCGGCTGTTACGGCTTCAATGCGTCGAATGCCGGCAGCTACGGAACTTTCGGCAATGACTTTGAAACAGCCGATTTCGCCGGTGGCGGCAACGTGCGTACCGCCACACAGTTCAATGGATGAGCCAAACTGAATCACGCGGACATCGTCGCCATATTTTTCGCCAAATAATGCCATTGCTCCCATTTCGCGTGCTTGGGCAATGGGCACATGCCTGAATTCGTGTAAAGGTCTGTTTTCGCGAATGGCGTGATTGACTTCCTGTTCCACCAGTTGAAGTTCTTTGTCGGTCATTTTCTGAAAATGTGAAAAATCGAAACGGAGAGCTTCCGGAGAAACAAATGATCCTTTTTGTTCGACGTGATTCCCTAAAACCTTTCTCAATGCCTCATGCAGGAGGTGTGTTGCAGTGTGATTGTTTTCTGTTGCCTTTCTTTTTTTTGTGTCCACTTTGGCGGTAAATGATGCTGAAGGATCGGCAGGCAAAGCAGTGGCGATGTGAACGGCCAAATTGTTTTCACGTTTGGTGTCAACAATGGCAATGGTTTCCATATCATTTGTCAATGTGCCGCAATCGCCGACTTGACCTCCCATTTCCGCATAGAAAGGTGTACGATCAAGTACCAGTTGATAGAAGTGGTTGTTTTTTTGTTTCACTTCACGATAGCGCAGGATGCGCACTTCGTTTTCGGTGGTGTCGTAACCGGTAAACTCCGTTTCGCCTTCGCGAATGATTACCCAGTCGCCTGTTTCCACGGCAGCGGCATTGCGTGCACGATCTTTTTGCTGCTGCATCTCTTTTTGAAATGCCGAATGATCGAGTGATAAGTTGTTTTCTTTAAGGATCAATTCCGTGAGGTCAAGCGGAAATCCATAGGTGTCGTACAATGTGAATGCATCGTGACCGCTGATCACTGAAATACCAGCATGTTTGGCGTCGGTCATGACTTTATCCAAGAGCCGGATTCCTGTTTCGAGGGTACGAAGGAATGATTCTTCTTCTTCCTTGATTACTTTTTCAATCAGGCTGCGTTGTGCTTTTAGTTCAGGGTAGGCATCGCCCATTGTCCGAATCAGCGCCGGAATCAATTGATAAATAAAGGCTTGTTTTTGATTCAAAAACGTGTATCCGTAACGGACGGCACGGCGAAGAATGCGTCGAATGACATAACCGGCTTTGACATTGGAAGGCAATTGACCGTCGGTAATGGCAAAGGCAATGGTGCGAATGTGATCAGCCACTACCCGCATGGCAATGTCGGTTTGTTCGTTTTGTCCGTAGGGAATGTTGCACAGAGCGGCAATTTCGTTGATGATTGGCTGGAAAACATCCGTGTCGTAATTGGACTGTTTTCCTTGAATGGCCATGCAAAGTCGTTCAAAACCCATGCCGGTGTCGATCACTTTGGCCGGAAGCGGTTCGAGGGAGCCGTCGGCTTTGCGATTGTATTGCATAAAGACCAGATTCCAAATCTCAATGACTTGCGGATGATTTTGATTGACTAACTCAAGGCCATCTTTTTTAGCACGTTCTTCGTTGGGGCGAATGTCAATGTGAATTTCCGAACATGGACCGCACGGACCTGTGTCGCCCATTTCCCAAAAATTATCCTTTCGGTTCCCATTGATAATACGTTTAGGATCAATGAGATTAGCCCAGATGTGAGCTGCTTCTTCGTCACGTTCGAGTCCTTCGTTGGGAGAACCTTCAAAAACAGTGACGTAAAGGCGTTGTTTGTCAATGCCCAAAACTTCGGTCAGATATTCCCATGCCCATTCAATGGCTTCTTTTTTGAAATAATCGCCAAAAGACCAGTTGCCAAGCATTTCAAACATGGTGTGGTGATATGTGTCGTGTCCCACCTCTTCAAGATCGTTGTGTTTGCCGCTCACACGAAGACATTTTTGACTGTCGGCTACGCGGGGATACACAACGGGATCGTTTCCTAAGATGATGTTTTTAAATTGATTCATGCCTGCATTGGTGAACATCAACGTTGGATCGTCTTTGATGACCATGGGGGCGGAAGGCACAATGTGGTGGTTTTTGGAAGAGAAAAAATCAAGAAAAGATTGTCGAATTTCCTGGGAAGTCTTCATAAGGTTTGACAAGGATAAAGATGTTTGTTTCAAAATTTTGTGTCCAAAATGGCTCGAATTCTTGCAAAGATTTGATCGATCGTTCCATTTCCGTCAACGTGAAAATATTTGCCGGCCTTTTTGTAGAATTCGATCACCGGTTCTGTTTGTTGATGATATACTTCGAGCCGACGGGCAATGGTTTCAGGATTGTCATCGGTACGACCTTCCAATTTGCCACGCGAAACGAGGCGTTCGATCAATTCGGATCTCTCAACCGAAATCTCAATCATCATCAGGATTTGTTGATGCAGCTCATTGACTAATTTTTCAAGCGCCTCCGCTTGGGCTGTAGTACGAGGAAACCCGTCCAAAATCAATCCTTTTGTGTTGTGATCAAGATGTTGAAGGGTTTCTTTCAGCATGTCTATCATCAGTTCATCGGGCAACAGTTTGCCTTGAGCGATGTAACTTTCAGCCAATTGACCCAATGGTGAGTGTGCTGCAATTTCAGCTCGCAACATGTCGCCTGTTGAAAGATGCTTCAACTGATAAGTCTTGGCAATCAAAGCGCTTTGAGTTCCTTTTCCTGATCCCGGAGCTCCAAATAAAATCAGATGGTTCATATCTATATCATTAATGATTAATTTTTACTTTTTCCAAAGCAGAACGTTGTGTTTTCTGTTGATGATTTGTCACTAACGAGTTGGTGACCTTTTTTCGCATGTTATATTACAAAAATCTACTTGTTTTTGTGATGATGTGGTTTGAAAAATCCGATGTTTTTGATTTTTCTCCTGAATCCGAGTTGCTTTTTTGTAGGCAAAAGATCTTTGTTATGATTTTAACGCATAAATCTCTTTTAGATTTCGGCCGTATCCGTCGTAATCGAGGCCGTAACCGACAATAAATTGATTGGGGATGCGCAATGCCACATAATTGAGCGGGACGTCGCGTTGCAATGAATCGGGTTTCAGGAAAAAAGTGGCAACCCGAATGTCAATGGCTCCTTTTTCTTTGAGCGATTGCACAATGCGTTCCATGGTGATGCCTGTATCGACAATGTCTTCTACCACAACGACGGTTCTGCCTTCGACGCTTTCGTTCAAACCGAAGATTTCTTTTACCACGCCGGTACTTTGAGTACCTTCGTAGGAAGAGAGTTTAATGAAGGTGATTTCGCAGGGAATGGTAACATGACGCATCAGGTCTGCTGCAAACATGAAAGCTCCGTTGAGGACTACCAAAAAAATCGGATTTTTGCCTGCCAAATCCCAATTGATTTGCTCGGCTACATCTTCTACGGCTTTTTGAATTTTCTCTGCGGTAATGGCTACTGAAAATTCTTTGTCTTTGATGGTGATTGTTTTCATCATAACTTTTCACGGAAAAAAGAAAGTAAAACACTTTCAGGTGTTAAAACGACAAAGTTAATACAAAAAGATCAAACCTTTTTTATTGATTGCCGGTGTTGTCCGAAATGCGTTTCATGACGTTATACGATTGATAGATACCCAATTCTCCGGCTTTGCTTAAATCGGTTACCGCTTTTTGAACATCGTTTTGATACAAATAAGCCAGCCCTCGGTTATAATATGCTTCGGCAAAATCCGGTTCATACTGAATGGCCTTTGAATAGGCGTCGATGGCAGCGTTCATATCTTTTTCTTGCGAGAAGAGATTCCCTTCGTTAAAATATGCAAATGCAAAGTTTGGCGCCAGTTCAATGGCTTTGTTGTAGTCGTTCAGAATTTGATCGATGTTGTGTTTGAAAACTCTCATTGCCAACTCTTTGTTTGCCGGATTGTTGGAATTTGAAGCATTGTTCATCTCCACTTCGAGCGATTTGTACAAGGTATTTGCCCTGCAAAAATAGGCCAACATGAAATTGGGGTTTAATTGGATGGCTTTTGAAAAATCATTCAAAGCATTGGGATAATTTTGTAGGATGGCGTAATTAATGCCTCGAAGGAAATAGTCGGTGGCATTGGTTGAATCGGCTGCAATTTTATTGCTCAGTTGTTTGATGTTGGTGAAATGAGTTTGAGCCATGTCGGAAGTCAGCGGGATTTCGGCATTGGTAATTTTAAGTGGAGCCGTTATGCCGTCGCTGTGGTTAAACAGATCCAATCCTTCGTAAAAATAGTTTAATCGTTTGATTTGTTTGTCCTTGTTGTAGAAACTGATTTCAAAATTTGGTTCATTCACAATATCAACCGTTACATTTTGAATGGCGCCGCGGATGGAGGTCGGTTGCGAAGAAGTTTCTTCGGCAGCTTTTCCCGTGCGTGCCAGCACATCGTCGAAAATAGATGCTTTCGTTTTGATGGTTTTACTGGCTTGTTCCATTTTGGCTCCGGTGTTCACATATTTTCGGGTGGCTTCTTTGGGTTTTTCTTTTTCCAGATTTTGAGCAGTCATTTGATCCAGATAGGCACCTTTTGCATCGTGAAGCATTTGTTTGACATGTGCGCGTCCGTAGTATGCAGGAGGAAAGTCGGGATAACGTTCAATGATTTTGGTGTAATCTTTGATGGCTTGAGCCAAATTGCCCGTTTCTGTTTCCAAAAGTGCTCGTTGATAATAGGCATCATAATTTTGAGGATCCAATTCGATGACTTTATTGAAATCGAGGATGGCATTGTTCAAATCGCCTACTTCGGAACGCAACAATCCGCGGTTAAAATGGGCCACAAGACTTTGATTGTCTAATTCCACCGCTTTGTCATAGTCGGCAAAAGCTCCCCGATAATTTTTATTCCAATAATTGAGCAATCCTCTGTTGATGTAATCGCCGGCATAGGTTGATTTCAACTCAATGGCATGATTCAGATCCTGCAATGCTGCTGCATTGTTGTGCATTTGCAGCTCCAAAGTGGCGCGAGCGCTCCATGCATAACTTTGGGTGCTATCGGCTTTAATGGCGTTGCTAAAATTGGTCAGTGCTGCCAAAGTGTCTCCTTTTTGAAGCAGAATTTGCCCTTTGTCCATAGCCAATTGGCTGTCTTCTTTTCCTTTGTTTTTCTGAATCAGCGTGTTAATGTCGGCCAGTGCCTGGTCGTATTTTTTTTCTAATTCGTACACCCAGATGCGGATGCGCAGTAAATCCGAATTGTCGGGATTGTATTTCATGGCTTTGGTAATGTCGGACTCGGCTCCACTCAAATCGTTCAGTTTGACTCGTGCATAAGCCCGAGCGTAATAAACTCCCGGCATGAAGGGATTTAATTGCAATGCCGACGAACAATCAGCTTCTGCTCCAAGGAAATCTTCCAGTTGTATTTTGGCAATGGCGCGGTAGAAGTAGGGTTCCGGTAGATATGGTTTTGCGGCTATGACCTGATTGAAATATTGAATGGCTAAAACATAATCCTGGAAATAGAGGGCGTTTTGACCAATGGCCATGACGCGATCCGTGTTGATTTGTGCTGAAATGTTCATCACGGGGATGATCAGGAGAAATAATCCCAATAATTTAATCTTCATACCTCTATTTTTATTTTTTTCTTAGGATGTATGGAACTCGCCAAAATTCATTTTCTCGATCATAAGTTTTTTATGGCTCGTTTCATTGGTTTATCATTGTTTTTTAAAGGTCATACGGCATCCTTTCATGAACATTTCTTTGTTTATTAACGTGCTTTCGATGTGTTCGTCTTTTTTTATGAATTACTTGGTTCAACAAAGGATATAATCATGTTTTGTTATCAATACGATTCACTTGGAGGCGGTGATGTTGACTCATCAGCATTGGGTGTTGTTCCGTTGCAACCGGCATTGGGATCGTAGGAGCTTGGCACATGGAACGAGTCATTTTCCGAATAACCCAAAGTGGGATCGGCAAACACTTTTTTCATATACAAAGCCCAAATAGGTAGTGCCATGCTGGCTCCTTGTCCTTCACTCAAATAATCGAAATGGACTGCTCTGTCTTCCCCTCCAACCCAGACGCCCGACACGAGGCTTGGCGTAAAGCCGATGTACCAACCGTCGGAGTTGTTTTGAGTGGTGCCTGTTTTTCCGCCCATTGGGCCTTTGAAGCCATATTGATATCGTAACCGACTTGCCGTTCCGCCATCAACAACAGCGCGAAGCAGTGTAAGCATTTTATAGGAAGTCAATTCGTTAAATACTTCCGTCATTCGCGGACTGAATGAGGCAATGACGTTGCCGTTGCTGTCTTCGATGCGGGTTACATAGATTGGGCTGACTCGAATTCCCTGATTGGCAAATGCCGTGTAAGCACTGACCATTTCCTGCACGGACACTTCAACCGGGCCAACGCACAATGACCAGACCGGAGGAATAGAACCTTGAATACCAAAGGCGCGCATCATGTGTACCATGGCCATGGGGGTGAAGTTTTTCATCAGGTGTGCCGTCACCCAGTTGTTGGATTGTGCCAATCCCCATTGTAGCGACACCATTTCGCCACGACGATTGTTGTTGTCGTTTCGCGGAGACCAGTATTGTCCGTTTCCCAAAGCAAAAGTAATGGTATCGTTCATCATTTGACTGCAAGGCCAATAACCTTCTTCCATGGCCAGCGAGTAGAGAAACGGTTTCACGGTTGATCCGATTTGTCGTCGTCCGGCGGTAGCCATATCATATTGGAACATGCTAAAGTCAGGACCTCCAACGTAGGCTTTGACATGGCCGTTGGATGGATCCATTGAAAGGAATCCGCATCGAAGGAAATATTTAATGTATCGGATGGAATCCATGGGGCTCATCACCGTATCGATGGTGCCGTTGTAGGAAAAGACCTGCATGGGAATCTTGGTATTGAAAGCTTGTTGGATTTGGGCTTGAGTGTAGCCTTCCTGCTTCATTTTTCGGTATCGTTCGGACAAATGCATCGAACGGTTCATGATGTCATTGATTTCAGTCTGTGTCAGCATATGTGTGAATGGAGCATAGGGACGACCTTTCTTTTCTTTGAAAAATTTTGCCTGCAAAGTGATCATTTGTTCATGCACAGCTTCTTCGGCATACTTTTGCATGCGCGAGTCAATGGTGGTATAAATTTTCAATCCGTCGGTATAAATGTTGTAATAGGATCCGTCGGGTTTTTTGTTTTTGTGGCAAAAACCATAGAGTGGGTTGGTAGCCCAGGCAATGGAGTCGTCAATGTATGATTGTGTGTCCCATGAAGCATAATCGGCTTTGACCGGTTTGTCGGCAGTGAGGATTTCACGTAAATATTCTCTGAAATAGGGAGCTGAACCCAATTTGTGATCAACACGCTGATATTTGATGCCAAGTGGGAGTTTACTGCATGAATCCAATTGAGCTTTAGTGATGTAGTTGTATTTGTACATTTGTTCCAGTACGGTGTTGCGACGACCTAACGCACGTTCTTTGTTGCGTAGCGGATTGAAGAAGGCAGGATTTTTGCACATTCCTACCAGCATGGCAGCCTGATCGAGCGTCAGTTTATCGGGGGTGGTGCTGAAATAAACCCTGGCTGCCGATTTAATTCCCACCGCATTGTTTAAGAAATCAAATTGGTTGAGATACATGTTTAGGATTTCTTCTTTGGTGTAGAGTCGTTCCAATTTGACGGCAATAACCCATTCAATGGGTTTTTGCAAAGCACGGGTAAAGATGTTGGTTGCAGGCGGTGAGTAGAGCTGTTTGGCCAATTGTTGAGTTAACGTACTGGCTCCGCCGGCGCTTTTGATTTGAAAGATCCCGCGCAGAATGAGCGATCGGGCCAATGCCCAGCCGTCAATGCCCGAATGTTCGTAGAAGCGTGAATCTTCGGTGGCAACCAAAGCATTGATGATGTTCGGTGAAAGATGTTGATAGGATTCTGCCAATCGATTTCCTTGACTCAATGAGAAACTTCCCAAAAGTTTCATGTCGGATGAATAGATTTCGGAAGCGTAGTGGTTGTTTGGATTTTGTAGTTCGCTGATGGGAGGCAAATAGCCGATCCATCCTTCTGCAATGGCAAAGAAAAGGAAGAGAATCAGAAAAATGAAACTTGCAAAAGAGATCCAGAAAGTTTTAAGCCATTTTTTTGTTCGGGATGGGATTTCTTTTTTTTGCATAATTCATTCAATATTAATAGTAAAGAAAAATGTCATGTAGTGTGATGCAGCAGCTTCTTTGTGAGATTAGTCCAGTTTTAATACGGCCAAAAAGGCTTTTTGAGGAACTTCCACCGATCCGATCTGTTTCATCCGTTTCTTGCCTTTTTTCTGTTTCTCAAGCAATTTTCGTTTTCGTGAGATGTCTCCGCCGTAACATTTGGCTGTGACATCTTTACGAACGGCTTTAATGGTTTCGCGTGCAATGATTTTGGACCCGATGGCAGCTTGAATGGCAATGTCGAACTGTTGTCGCGGAATCAGTTCCTTCAGTTTTTCACACATTCGTCTTCCAAGTCCATAGGCATTGTCAATGTGGGTCAATGAGGATAAGGCATCCACCGATTCGCCGTTGAGCAAAATGTCCAATTTAACCAGCTTGGATTCACGATAATCATGGATATGATAATCAAAGGAAGCATATCCTTTCGAAATGCTTTTCAGTTTGTCGTAAAAGTCAAACACAATTTCGCCGAGCGGCATATCGAGAATGATTTCGACCCGATTGCTCGAAATGAAATCTTGTTTGATTAAGATGCCTCGTTTGCCTAAACAAAGGGTCATGATGGCTCCCAAAAACTCAGTTTTGGTAATCACCGATGCACGGATGTAGGGTTCTTCAATGAAATCGATCGAGGTGGGTTCAGGCAACCCTGACGGGTTATGTACTTCAATGACCTCGCCTTGTTTGGTGTGAACGCGATAGCTGACGTTGGGAACGGTGGTGATGACATTCATGTTGAATTCACGATCAAGGCGTTCCTGAATGATTTCCATGTGCAGCAATCCCAGGAAACCGCATCTGAAACCAAAGCCAAGGGCTAAAGAGGATTCGGGTTCAAAGGTGAGTGAAGCGTCGTTAAGTTGAAGTTTCTCAATCGACGAACGAAGATCTTCAAAATCGTCGGTTTCAATGGGATAAACTCCCGCAAAAACCATCGGCTTCACTTCTTCAAATCCGGCAATGGCTTTGCCACAGGGACGTTTCACGTGGGTAATGGTGTCGCCCACTTTTACCTCTTTGGAGGTTTTAATGCCCGAAATGATGTAGCCGACATCGCCTGCGCGAAGTTCGTCACGAGGAGATAAGCTCAATTTAAGCACTCCGATTTCATCGGCTTCGTATTCTTTTTCGGTGGCTACAAATTTCACCAAGTCGCCTTTGCGAATGGTACCATTGGCAATTTTGAAATAGGCTATGATGCCTCGAAATGAATTGAAAACCGAATCAAAAATAAGGCATTGCAACGGAGCATCAGGATCACCGCTTGGAGGCGGAATGCGTTGTATGATGGCATTCAGAATTTCCGAAACGCCCAATCCCGTTTTCCCGCTTGCACGAATGATGTCGCTGCGTGAGCAGCCCAACAATTCCACAATTTGATCTTCCACTTCTTCGGGCATGGCGCTTTCCATGTCCATTTTGTTGATAACGGGAATGATGGTTAAGTCGTGCTCCAGCGCCATGTATAAGTTTGAAATGGTTTGTGCCTGAATGCCCTGCGTAGCATCGACAATGAGCAATGCGCCTTCACATGCAGCAATGGAGCGTGAAACTTCGTAAGAGAAATCGACATGACCCGGCGTGTCAATCAGATTGAGAATGTACGGTTCGTCCTGCCATTTATATTCCATTTGAATGGCGTGACTTTTGATGGTGATTCCACGCTCTCTTTCAAGTTCCATGTCGTCAAGCACTTGAGCTTGTAAATCTTTTCCTGCTACTGTTTTGGTGGTTTCGAGGAGACGATCGGCTAATGTACTTTTTCCGTGATCAATGTGAGCGATAATGCAAAAATTGCGTATATTGTTCATGTAATGTTAATTAGCTGCTTTAAATGGCGCAAATCGATTGAATGACAAAGGTAACGATAAAATTGTTGGTTGACAATAGAAGAGCCGCTTGCCCGTCACAATTTATCCGACGGTCAGGCATGAAATTTCTTTTCAATTTCGTCGTTGCTTAACAGTACAATGATTTTTTTGCCGTCGGGTGTGAAGTTTGGATTTTCACAGTAGAAGAGTTGACCGAGCAAACGGTTCATCTCTTCCTGCGTCATGGGTCTGTCGTTTTCTACGGCGGCTGCTTTGGCAAGGGTTAATGCAATGGATTCGTTGAGTTTTTCCTGCATGTTCGCTTTGTTTTGTCTGACCTCTTCAATCAGCATTTCGATGGTGGAAGCAATGGGTTTGTTTTCCAAACCGGAGGGAACTCCGTTGACGGCAATGGCGTGATTTCCCGATTTTTCCATGTCGAATCCTACTTCATTCAATTCTGCCATTAACGATTCCATCACGATGAAATCGGCTACATTGAAATGGATGATTTCCGGGAAAAGCAGTTTTTGCGATATCCCCGTTCGATCGTGTAGTTGTCGAAGCCATTGTTCGTACAAAATGCGTATGTGAGCCTGACGTCGATCTACAAACATCAAGCCCGATTTGACCGCTACAACAAGGAATCGATTTTTGAACCACAGGGTGTTTTTCCCTTCATAATCATCCTCTTTCATCTCAATGGATTCCATTGACGGCGTCGATGCGGTTTCCAAGGGAACAGGGTGCGATGACGTTGTGCTGTTTCCAAATTCCTGATAAAGCGATTCCCAATTTAACGGAGCGCGTTGATAGTTGGAGTGGTGTTCGGAATGGTCGTTGAACGGATTATAGGAAGGGTTGAGGTTTACTTTGGGTTGTGACGTAGGAACAGCTGCGTAAATGGGTGGAATGTCAATGGCTCCTTCCTGGTCAAATTCGATGGAAGGCACGGCGTGTGATTTGCTGAGTGCTTCTTTGACTGATGCCCTCAAAATGGACCAAATGGCCGATTCCTGCTCAAACTTGATCTCCGTTTTGGTGGGATGAATGTTGACGTCGATCGAGGCCGGATCCATTTCAAAATAGATGAAATAGTTGGGCGATAACTCTTTTGAAATCAATCCTTCGTAAGCCAGCATTACGGCTTTGTGAAAATAGGGATGGCGCATGTAGCGGCCATTGACAAAAAAGAATTGATTGGCGTTGCGCATGGAGCTGTCGGGTGTGCCAATGTATCCGGTGATTGACCCCATGGCCGTGTGTGTGTCGATGGGCAATAAGGATTGCTGCGAGGCATTGCTTCGCGAGGGAAAAAGTTGTTTGATGCGTTGCCGATGATTGCAGGGAGTTAGGTTGTACAATTCCGCCTCATGGTGATGCATGGTGAAATGAATTTGCGGATAAACTAATGCAATGCGCGAAAATTCGGTGATGATTTGTCGAAGTTCCGTCTCGTTCGATTTTAAGAATTTTCGTCGCGCAGGGACATTGTAAAATAGATTTTTTACCATGAAATTGGATCCTTTGCCACATTGAACGGTTTCCTGTCCCGTCACACGCGAACCTTCAATGACGATGCGTGTCCCCAAATCATCAGTTTCCTGCTTGGTATGCAATTCCACTTGGGCAACGGCCGCAATGGAAGCCAGCGCTTCGCCCCGAAACCCCATTGTGTGGAGAGTAAACAAGTCGGCTGCTTCTTTGATTTTCGACGTGGCATGACGTTCAAAAGCCATGCGAGCATCGGTCTCCGACATCCCTTTCCCGTTGTCGATGACTTGTATCAAGGTGCGTCCGGCGTCTTTGAGGAAAATTTGAATCTTGGTTGCCTCCGCATCAATGGCATTTTCCACTAATTCCTTAATGACTGACGCAGGGCGTTGAATGACCTCACCGGCGGCGATTTGATTAGCCACGTGATCAGGTAAAAGATGGATTACATCGTGCATACTTTATCGTTCATTGAAAATGACCAGGTTGTAACAACAGTGCCTGTTTGCCAACAACGCTACAAAGATACTGAAATTCCTCGTTTTGTAATCGACATGCTAAAGTTGAGTGAATAGGTCTTCGAACCATATTATTTTGACAAAAAGCCATTTCATTATGTCTCTACGTCATATGAATGTGGGGAAAGTCATTCCGTAAGGATTCCAACCCATATTGTTCAGGCAAAATCCTACACAAATTTGACGAAGCACTATGTCTCAACCCAACCAAGATGAATGCCTGCATGATTTTAATTCCCAAATGTCCGTAAATTCATCTTTAAAGCCTTCTGCTGCCAACACTAACATCCTTTTTGATTCGTTATTCGAAAATGTCAACATTAAATAAATCAACAAATCAATGGGGTCAATGCCCTTTTTGATGCTTTAATATTAAAATGAATTTGTATTCATTTTAATATATTGATTTTATAATACAATGGTGATGCGATGCGGATAAATGGCATATTTTTTATCCATGTTTTCTAAAATGCAATGAAACAAGCCATAAAAATAGCTTATAATCAAAAGAATGACTATTTGGCGAGTCCCAAATAACCTAAGCGTTAAGAAAAAAAAGATGCAAGAAACAGTATTCTATGGAATTTATTCGTAGCATAATTCAACCAGGCAATTTCTTTTTTTTTAAAATTACTTTGATACAATTTGTCATTTATATGGGTATCTTTGTTGAAATTTTGTGATCAATGGGCATAAAAACAAATCAAGTTTCAAGCAATGTTCAATGATCATTAAAAAACAGGCTTCACGTTTTTTGTTTGTTCATTTTTTTAATCTTAATCTTATGAAATTTTTTATGCTTTCTTTTACTATGTTGATGGCCGCTTTGACAATCAACGTAACGACTGCTTCCGCTCAATGGAGTTATCAAACCAATCCGCTCCCCGGAACCGGCGATCCAACTATGGTTGGCAAAGTACAATTTGTATCCTCCACCGAAGGATGGATCAGCGCTGTCGGAGGAAACTTGCTGCACACGACAAATGCTGGCGCCACATGGAACGTTGTAAAATGCACCAATGACAGTGTTTTTTCCTTTTCTGATCCCGCCGTGAACATGCAATTCATCAATGCTTCTACAGGTTGGGTCTTGAAAACGCTTTCAACCAATTCAACAGTTAATTTTTCGAATGCACAGGGTGCTGTAGTCTATTACACTACCAATGGAGGCAGCACTTGGAGTAAAAGCATCATTGCCTCCGGTGCAGGGTTGATTGGTGTTCAGCTTCAGTTTGTCGATGCTAACAACGGATTTGCTACGGTTTTCAATCCGACATCAAACAGCGGATATCTTTACAAAACGACGAATGGAGGAAGCTCATGGGCTACGGTTGGCTCATCATTCACTGGAACAGACGAAGTACAACTTTTTTATTTTATCAATGCTACTACGGGATGGACCTTACTGATCAATGATAGCCCCGCAGAATTTAAAATTAAACAAACAACGGATGGTGGTAACACTTGGACAACGCAATATAATGATGCCACCTCACATGGAATTTATACTAATACGAGTTGCGGTGCTATCCAATTTGTTGATGCCAATAATGGCTGGGCAGTTGGTCCCAACAGCCGAATAGTGAAAACTACCGATGGCGGAACAACATGGACACCCGTCACGCCAAGCCTCACTTCAGGATTAAATACGTATCAAAAATGTATGTTTATGTACGATGCCAATCATATTTGGATTGGAGAAGATGTGCCAAGCTCTACAACAGGACAAACAACCTCTCATTTTCTGATGCACACGTTAGACGGAGGAACAACATGGGTGCAAGATAACATTTCACTTTCCTCTTCTGCATTTAGTCTCTTCTTTTGGGATACGAATACCGGATGGTTAACCGGTGATTATACGTATTCCAATGGTGTGGCAGGGAAAGGGGTGATTGCGTCCTATTTTGTTACTCCACCAAAAACTGTTAACGTTACAGCGGGAGGGTTGTACGGTGCATTGACATCCACTGAACTCAATACAGTGACAAATCTAACCATTACCGGAACAATTGACGCTCGTGATTTTGTCACCATGCGTGATAACATGCCTGCTTTAGCCATTGTTGATTTAAGTGGTGCTAATATTGTTGGTTATTCTGGAACTGGCGGAACATATCCTGCAAACGTGATATATCCTGCCAACGAGATACCACAATATGCATTTTATAATAATAACACATCAACAGCAAAGACAACCCTCACATCCATTGCATTGCCGTCATCCTGCGTTTCTGTCGGAGCATCTGCTTTCCTTCGTTGTACCGGATTATCAGGTACATTATCTTTGTCTTCATCTATCAGTAACATTGGTGATAATGCATTTCAAAATTGCAGTAGCTTAACGGGGACGTTAATACTGCCTTCGTCTTTAAATTCTATGGGTGGAGGTGTTTTCCAAAACTGTACCGGTCTTACCGGTTCGCTTGTCATTCCGTCATCGCTTACATCGCTCAATAGTTGGGATTTTGCTTATTGTACGGGTATTACATCCGTCACGATTCCCTCATCCGTAACAACCATTTATGACAATGTTTTCAATGGATGCAGCGGATTAACTTCCATTTATGCCAATAAAAGTACGCCTGTCGATTTAAGTTCGTCGCTCAATGTTTTTAGCGGAGTAAATTATTCAACATGTACATTGTATGTGCCAACCGGATCAAAAACGCTTTATCAGGCAGCTAATCAATGGCAAAACTTCACCAACATCGTTGAGCATACCGTAACGGCAACAACGAACATTACAGAATCTAAAGTAAAAGTCAGTGTGCAAAATCATCAAGCGGTGATTACCGGAATGAATGGAGGCGAAGAGGTGACGCTTTATACTGTACACGGCTTAACCTTAGCGCATCAAACGGCAAAAGCCGAGTCGCTTATCCTTGGTCTTCCTTCGCAAGGCGTTTATGTGGTACGCGTTGGAGACAAGAGTTTCAAGGTGGTAAACAACTAAAATAACCACAAGGATTGGATTCATCCTATTGCAAAAGGCTGCTCGTCGAAAAGGTGAGCAGCCTTTGTCATATTAAACAATGTCAAGAACAACAACTTGTTCTTGCTTTTGCTTGCGGCATGTCGTATCTTGAAATCTGTTTTTTATTAAACC
>JBMFIQ010000025.1:0-33491 GCA_049976245.1 Microbacter sp.
AAGAAACTGATTATCAAATTAAATTCATCTAATAACACCTAAAAATCAAACCATTATTTACTTGCGAAAGTTGAATATGTTATAAATTATGTTATAAATAAATTAGACGGCATCAACGCATTGAATTCATTGAGCTTGTTGTGTTGCCCGAACTAAATTAATCGCACTGCTCCCTGATCAGCCGAACTGACTAACGAAGCATATGCCTGAAGCGCTTTCGATACCGATCGTGAGCGATGTGTGGGTTTGTAGGCCATAGCTCCTTTCATCTCTTCTTCTTTTCGCCTTTTAGCCAATTCATCCGCTGATATCTTCAGTTCAATGGAACGATTCGGAATGTCAATGACAATCAAATCACCATCTTTTACCAAGGCAATGGTTCCTCCTGAAGCGGCTTCAGGTGAAATATGCCCGATGGAAAGCCCTGAGGTGCCTCCTGAAAATCGTCCGTCCGTGATGAGTGCACATGCTTTGCCCAATTTTTTGGATTTGATATACGACGTCGGATACAACATTTCCTGCATGCCGGGGCCGCCTTTGGGACCTTCATACGCAATAACCACCACATCCCCTGCCTTCACCGATCCATTCAATATGCCTTCTACTGCCGCTTCTTGAGAATCAAACACTTTGGCTTCACCTTCAAAATGAAGAATGGACGAATCAACGCCCGCAGTTTTTACCACACACCCCTTTTCAGCCAAATTGCCGTACAGAATGGCCAATCCGCCATCTTTTGCATAAGCATGATCAACATCGCGAATGCAACCGGATTGCCGATCAACATCCAACGATTTATAAGTTGACCGTTGCGATCCCATCACCAAATTAAACCGATTTCCCGGAGCACTTCTCCAAAGTTCAACAGCTTCGGCAGTGTGATGTTCGGAATTTAGACTGTATCGACTGACAGCTTCACCCAGCGTCAATCCGTCCACTCTTTTCACCGAAAGATCCACTAAACCGACTTTAGCCAACTCACCTAAGATGGAAATGATTCCTCCTGCCCGATTCACATCCTGAATGTGATAGTGTGAATTGGGAGCTACTTTACACAAAACAGGCGTTTTACGCGACAGTTGGTCAATATCGTTCATGCTGAATTGGACTTCCGCTTCGTGCGCAATGGCAAGCAAATGCAACACCGTGTTGGTTGAACCACCCATGGCAATATCCAACGTCATGGCATTCAAAACGGAGGCACGCGTCACAATGGATCGAGGCAACACCGATGAATCACCATCCCGATAATATTGATAACAATTATCCACAATCAACTTGGCCGCTTGTGAAAACAGTTTCTTCCTGTTTTCATGAGTGGCAACAATGGTTCCGTTGCCGGGCAATGCCATCCCAATGGCTTCATTTAGGCAATTCATGGAATTGGCGGTAAACATTCCCGAACAAGAACCGCACGTAGGACATGCCACACGCTCAATTTCGTTAAGTGCCGCATCGGATATGTTCTCGTCGGCGCTTGACACCATCGCATCAATTAAATCGAGCTCCTTCTCCCCCAATCGTCCTGCTTCCATCGGACCACCCGAAACAAACACCGTCGGGATGTTCAACCGCATGGCAGCCATCAGCATACCTGGCGTAATTTTATCACAATTGCTGATGCAAATCATTCCGTCTGCCTGATGTGCATTGACCATGTACTCAACGCTGTCGGCAATCAAATCGCGGGACGGAAGAGAATAAAGCATACCGTTGTGCCCCATGGCAATGCCGTCGTCAATAGCTATGGTATTGAATTCGGCAGCAAAACAACCCATCGCTTCAATTTGTTTCTTGATCTCTTGCCCAATTTCATGCAAATGTACATGCCCAGGCACAAATTGTGTAAATGAGTTGACAATGGCGATCAGCGGTTTCCCCATCTGTTCATTCTGCATTCCGTTGGCACGCCACAAAGATCGGGCACCTGCCATCAAACGGCCTTGTGTGGTGGTATTGCTCCGCAACGGAATTTTATAACTTGATGCTGTTTTTGAAGATCCCATCATAAATCGTTTTATTAATGAAGATTGTTTTAATGAATTCGTTCAATCATGATATAAAAAAACGCCTCTCTCTTAATGAAGGTGAGAAAGGCGTTTTTTTATGAAGTTTTGCTATTACTACATACCCGGCTCACCTTTAGGAATTCACCAAAAGGACCACCACATCCACTAGTAACAAACAAGCATTCATATTCCGATATTTTATTTTGTGTTGATCGATGCCATCCTTTACGTCATGCTTTCATGCAGACAATGTTGAAAGGAATGGCTCTCTTTTCGGGGACAAAGATAATGCCATTTGTTGAAATAACAATAAACTATAAGAAAAAAGTTCATCAAACAATACATTTTGTTATTTTATGGCTTGTTTTATTTTAAATAATAACAAGTTACAGTGTCAATCCACCCATCGATCGGAGCGAATATACCATTGGTTTTTTTCATTTACAGCATTAAAAAAGGGCCTTCTCTCCCGAGAAAACCCCTTAACCAAGTATGGAAAAGTAATAAAAATAAATTGCCTAAATAATTTTCATGTCATGAAGCACATTGTTCATTGAACGAACAGCGTCCGCGCTCTTGTTGAACAACGTTTGCTCTTCGTTGTTCAGCTTGAGATCAATGATTTTTTCCCATCCGTTGCGCCCAATTTTAACCGGTACACCCAAACAAATATCTTTTTGACCATATTCTCCGTCCAAATAAACCGAACAAGGAATGATGCGTTGTTCGTTGTGCAAAATGGCCTTGACCATATAAGCCGCAGCAGAACCAGGAGCCATCCAAGCCGAAGTCCCTAATAATTTGGTCAAAGTGGCACCTCCCACCATTGTATCGGCAACTACCTGATCAAGCTTTTCTGCCGTCAACAATTCGCTCACGGGAATTCCTTTACAATGAGCTAACCGTTTCAAAGGAATCATCGTGGTATCACCATGTCCCCCAATGACCATCCCGTCAATATTGGAAGCATTGGTATTTAATGCTTGACTCAAATAGTAAACAAAACGGGAGCTGTCTAAAACGCCGCCAAAACCAATAATTCGACTCTTGGGAATGTGTGCAATTTTATTGGTCAAATAAGTCATGGTGTCCATCGGATTGCTGATGATGATCAGAAAAGCATGAGGGGAATAACGCAACACGCTTTCTATCACGTCTTTTACAATCCCGGCATTCACCCCGATTAAATCTTCCCGCGACATTCCCGGTTTGCGAGGTAATCCTGAAGTAATCACAACCACATCCGAATTGGCTGTCTGACTGTAATCGTTCGTTACCCCAATGAGCCGACACCCAAAACAACGCGTCGGTTGACTTTGCATGATGTCAAGCGCTTTGCCCTCGGCATACCCCGGTTTAATGTCAATCAATACAATCTCAGCAGCAGAATCGCTTATGGTTAAAATATTGGCACAGGTGGAACCTACATTCCCTGCACCTACAATGGTTACTTTTGTCATAGTTGAAAGTATATGAGGTTTATTTTTCTTCGTGAAATTTTTAACACGACAAAGTTAGGTCAGAAAAATCAATTAATGAATTATTTCCTTATTTATTTTCTCTAAAAAACAATAATCAATCTTTATCGTTCGTTTTTGGCCATTAAAAAAATAATTATCAATGTGTTTCATCGCAACAAGCATGCAATGATCGTTTGAGAAAAAGATAAAATCCACTCCATTTAAGCAAAAACTCATCATAAAATGGGTTGCTACATGGGATTTCGCACTCATCACACTTTGAAGGAATGATAAGGATCGAACCGGTGATTTCAATTTGATAATTCAAAGAAAAGCATTATCTTTGCACCTCAAAAAAAGAAACAATCGAATCCCAATAAATTAACGGCAATGAAAAGAACATTTCAACCATCCAACACAAAGCGCAGAAACAAACATGGATTCCGCGAACGCATGGCCACCGCCAATGGACGTCGTGTTTTAGCCTCCAGACGTGCCAAAGGTAGAAAAGTATTAACAGTTTCGGACGAATTTCACAAGAAATAACAAAGTTTTCTTTGTTTTTAAAATGTGCCTTCCGCTTCAATAGCTTGAAGTTGAAGTCACATTTTATTTTTTAAAGATCGTACAAAACGCCTCATTTCTTCTAAATTAATCATTTCAAATTTTGATCTTCATCAAGAAATCTTCCTCTTCACCTTCATCCACCGATTTTCCTTCGAACATTTTTCTCACGGCATCTCAATCAAAGATAAAAATACCTTATCTTTTTTTCCGCCTTTTGTTAATCTGCAAAACGTTTTCACCAATCAATAATTGATTACGTCATCTCATCGATCCGCTTAACTTCTTTCATTTACATGATTCCGCCCGCATCAATCTGCTGCAGAAAAGACTTTTTTGTTCAAAACAGTTTATATGGTGACCAACTTTCTTCATAAACACGGCAAAATGTTAAATAATCATAAACACTCAACCATTCACTAACTTGCATAATATTGTTTTTCTGTATTTTATAACCTCCGTTTTCTCGATGAATCATCTAAGATAGAAATGAAAACAGCAAAATATGTAAGTGATAGCACATAAATTCTATTCAATTGATATATAGTCTTATAAGAACATTTTGATCAAACCTTTTAAATAGAAAATTAAGTTTGATAAGTAATCTAATTTTTACAATATAACGATTGATTAGCAATGGTTTTAAATGAAATAATTATAAAACGAGCCATAAAAACACTTATGCTCAAAAGCATTACTATATGGCGAATTCCAGACATCCGTAAAGTAAAAAATAAAAAAGAGGCATGAAATATCTGCTTAATATTAAGCAAGTACATACTTATTAATTTGAATGCAGAAAAAGCACGTAACAAGAAAAAAGAGACGGATCAATAAAATAATAGAAGTAAGTTGAAAATAAATTTAAACTTCAAATTTAACCCTCAAAAGAAAGAAGGATTATTTGCTAAAAGCATTACATTTGCAGTGCGAGTATAACTTTATCATACAATAGAACTTATGAACGATACTTTAAAAGAACTGACAGATAAAATTTATCTTGAAGGGGTAGAAAAAGGGAAAAAAGAAGCCTCTGAATTATTGGCTAAAGCACAAGAAGAAGCTTCAAGCATCATTGAGAAAGCAAAATCAGATGCAGCAACCATTGTTCAACAAGCCCAAAAAGCGGCTGAAGAATTGGACAAAAACACTCGCTCTGAATTAAAACTTTTTGCTCAACAATCGGTTGAAGCGCTCAAAACTGAGATAACCAACCTGATCAACGGCAAAATTGTCACTGATTCAGTCAAAGCAGCCCTCACAGACAAAGATTTTATGGAGAAAGTCATCTTGACTTTTGTCCAAAATTGGGCAAAGCATGAGAAAATCGTGATTGAAACTTCCGATGCTGCACAACTGACCAACTATTTTGCTTCCAATGCAAAATCAATGTTGAATGACAAACTCACAATCAAAGAAGTAAGCGGACATAAAGGAGAATTTACGCTTCAACTTGAAAACGGCAGTTACAAGATAAAATTCGGCGAAGCAGAATTTGTGGAATACTTCAAAGAATTTTTACGCCCAAAATTAATTGACCTTTTATTTGAATAAGTTTTTGACAGGCCAGCCCACACTCATCCAAGATGCTAAAAGGGGAAGAGTGATCAGCTAACAACATTGTTTTGACCTGTTGTGATCAGTATGTTGTATTCTTTATCGTTCAGAATCATATCAAAATGAGCAAATACTATTATCTCGTTGCCGGACTTCCCGAAGTCAAACCCGACGATACCAAGTTGGCCGAATCATTGAAAGAATTTAGAGACACGCTCAATGAATCCCTTTCATCGAACGATCTCAATTTGGCAAACATAATCTATGAGAAATATGAAGCTCAAAACTGGCTTGCATATTTAAAAAATCAAGACGCTTCGCTTCATCCAGCCGGCTTGCTGACAAAAATTGATTTTGAAGAGCTAGCAAAAATGTTGAAGGAAGACGAAGAGGTGAAAAACAAAAAGACTCCCTCCTATTTTTCACGCTTTGCTCATTCATTTTGGGAAGAAAAACCACTTTATGAATCGTTGTCGTGGGACGATCAAATGACAACACTCTATTACGAACATGCCCTCAAAAGCAAAAACAGCCTATTAAAACGCTGGTTTACTTTTAATTTAAACATTCACAATCTGTTGGCTGCATACACTTGCCGTAAGTTTGATTACAACATTCAGGCCGCCATAGTGGGAAACAACGATGTGGCCAACATCCTACGAACAACGAATGCACGTGATTTTGGCGTAAGCGATTTCTTCCCCGAAGCCGAACAGCTCATCCGCATTGCCGAAATGACCGATTGGCTTGAACGTGAAAAAAGAATCGATTTAATGAAATGGCAATGGCTTGAAGAACAAACAACTTTTGAATATTTCACCATGGAGGTGATTTTGGTTTACATTGTCAAACTACAAATCATTGAACGTTGGCTCCCGCTTAAAAAAGAACTGGGAGAAACCGTTTTCCACGGATTAATCGATTCATTAAAAAAAGAGGTCAAATTGCCCGAAATAGCATAACATTACATTATAGAAGCGAACAAACTTTGGAACTCAGTTCGAAATAAAACAATATCGCATAAATATGTCAACAAAAGGGAAAGTCAAAGGGATCATCTCAAACCTTGTCATCGTAGAAGTGGACGGAGCTGTATCCCAAAATGAAATTTGTTATATTGAAACCGCAGATGCCAAGCTCATGGCAGAGGTTATCAAAATCATTGGCGTCAATGCCTACGTGCAGGTGTTTGAAAGCACACGCGGATTAACCGTTGGTTCCAATGTCGAATTTGCCGGTCACATGCTTGAAGTGACATTAGGTCCGGGTTTACTTTCACGAAACCTAGACGGGTTACAAAACGATTTGGACAAGATGGAAGGCATTTTTCTGCGCCGCGGTGAATACACCTTTCCTCTTGACGAAAACAAACTGTGGGATTTCAAACCGTTAGCAAAACCGGGAGATACCGTCGAAGCAGGGAGTTGGTTAGGCCAGGTGGACGAAAACTTTCAAGAACACAAAATCATGGTACCCTTTGTTCTTGAAAAAACTTACACCGTCAAATCAATTGTAAGAGCCGGCCAATATACCATTTACGACACCATTGCCGTCATCGTTGACGAACAAGGCAACCAAATTCCGGTCAACATGGTACAAAAATGGCCTGTCAAAAAAGCCATCACCTGCTACAAAGAAAAGCCAAGACCATACAAATTGCTTGAAACAGGCGTTCGAATCATTGATACGGTCAATCCTATCGTTGAAGGCGGAACAGGATTTATCCCGGGACCTTTCGGAACAGGGAAAACCGTGCTTCAACACGCCATCTCCAAACAAGCGGACGCCAACATTGTGATCATGGCAGCATGTGGTGAACGCGCCAACGAAGTAGTGGAAATCTTTGTGGAATTTCCTGAACTCGAAGATCCTCACACCGGAAGAAAGCTGATGGAACGAACCATCATTGTGGCCAACACTTCCAACATGCCCGTTGCTGCACGTGAAGCCAGTGTGTACACCGCCATGACCATTGCCGAATACTATCGATCCATGGGTTTAAAGGTGGTATTGATGGCCGACTCAACTTCCCGCTGGGCTCAAGCACTTCGCGAAATGTCCAATCGATTGGAAGAACTGCCCGGACCTGACGCATTTCCAATGGACTTATCGGCCATTATCGCCAACTTCTATTCCCGTGCCGGATACGTCCACCTCAATAACGGGGCAACAGGATCCATCACCTTTATTGGAACCGTTTCGCCTGCTGGAGGAAACTTGAAGGAACCCGTAACAGAATCGACCAAAAAAGTAGCCAGATGTTTTTACGCATTGGAACAAAGTCGTGCCGACAGTAAACGCTACCCAGCAGTAAACCCCATTGAAAGCTACTCCAAATACATAGAATATCCCGAATTTGAAGAGTACATTTCCAAACGAATTGCTCCCGACTGGATCGACAAAGTCAATGAAATGAAAACCCTGCTTCAACGGGGAAAAGAAATCCAGGAACAAATCAACATCTTGGGAGATGACAGTGTTCCTATCGACTATCACATTACATTCTGGAAATCAGAATTGATCGATTTTGTGATCCTTCAACAAGATGCTTTTGATAAAATTGATGCTGTTTGTCCAATTGAAAGGCAAAAATTTATGTTGAATCTGATCATGGACATTTGTCGTGCCGATTATCAATTCAATAATTTCGTTGATGTGATGGATTATTTCAAACGAATCATCAACATTGGCAAACAGATGAACTATGCTGAATTTCAGTCAGATGACTTCAACAAATACATTCAACAACTTCATGAATTGTTAGCTGAACATCAGGTTCGTTAAAAGCAATCCATTTAAAAAGAGTTTATTATCATGGCTACAAAAGCGTTTCAAAAAATATACACCAAGATCACACAGGTCACCAAGGCAACTTGTACACTGAAAGCTGCCGGAGTTGGGAATGAAGAACTTGCTACCGTTAATGGAAAGTTGGCACAAGTTGTAAAAATTATTGGGGACGAGATCACCTTGCAGGTTTTTGAAGGGACCGAAGGTATCCCCACTAATGCTGAAGTTATTTTTTTGGCTAAAGCACCAACACTGAAGGTGAGTGAACAGCTTGCAGGACGGTTTTTCAATGCCTTTGGCGATCCTATCGACGGAGGTCCAGACATTGAAGGCGAAGATCGAGAAATTGGCGGTCCTTCCGTAAATCCCGTTCGTCGTTTACAACCATCTGAACTGATCGCAACCGGTATTGCAGGTATTGACTTGAATAACACCCTGGTTTCCGGTCAAAAAATCCCGTTTTTTGCCGATCCCGATCAACCGTTCAATCAAGTGATGGCCAACGTGGCTTTACGAGCCAAAGCCGACAAAATCATTCTAGGCGGAATGGGCTTAACCAACGACGATTACTTATACTTCAAAAATGTATTTAACAACGCCGGAGTGCTCGACCGAATTGTCAGTTTTGTGAATACCACCGAAAATCCTCCGGTGGAACGATTGTTAATCCCTGATATGGTGCTGACGGCCGCTGAATATTTTGCTGTCGATCACAATCAAAAAGTATTGGTTTTGCTCACGGATATGACTTTGTATGCTGATGCCCTTTCCATTGTGTCAAACCGGATGGATCAAATCCCTTCAAAAGACTCAATGCCTGGATCTCTCTATTCCGATTTAGCCAAAATCTATGAAAAGGCAGTTCAATTCCCGGCCGGCGGATCGATAACCATCATTGCCGTCACCACGCTTTCCGGAGGTGACATTACCAATGCAGTCCCCGACAATACGGGATACATCACCGAAGGGCAGTTGTTCTTACGTCGTGACACCGACATCGGGAAAGTCATTGTCGACCCCTTCCGATCCTTGTCTCGTTTGAAACAATTGGTTATCGGTAAAAAAACCCGCGAAGATCATCCTCAAGTGATGAATGCCGCCGTACGACTTTATGCTGATGCAGCCAATGCAAAAACGAAGTTGGAAAACGGATTTGATTTGACCAATTATGACGAACGGGCTTTGGCCTTTGCCAAAGACTATTCGGAAAACATCTTGGCTATCGATGTCAACATTGGAACGGAAGAGATGTTGAACGACACATGGAAATTGTTTGCAAAATATTTCAAGGTCGAAGAGGTCAATATCAAACAAGAATTTGTTGAAAAGTACTGGAACCAAAATTAAACCCCTGCCTGTTCAACAAAACAGATGCAGGCAAATCGGGACACCTGTTGAAAAAGATTGTTTCATAAAGCACACTGAATATGGCCATTACATTTCAATATAATAAGACGTCGTTGCAAAATCTCGAAAAGCAGTTAAAAATTCGCGTTCGAGCTTTACCAACCATTAAAAACAAAGAAAGTGCATTGCGTACCGAAGTCAAACGGGCTAAAGACGACTTAAATCATTTGACTGAAAAGCTGGGAAGCAGCATGAAAGCGTACGATCAAATGATTGCTTTATGGGGTGAATTTGACACAACGTTGCTCAAAGTGGAAGACGTAAAAATGAATATTAAAAAAATAGCCGGCGTTCGGGTTCCGCTTTTTGACAAGGTTGAGTTTTCCGTCAAACCATTTAGCCTGTTTTCTTCTCCCGTTTGGATTTCCGATGGGATAGCCCTATTGAAAACATTGGCAGAAATGGCTATTGAACAGGAATTTATGACACAAAAACTGGAATTACTGGAGAAGGCTCGCAAAAAGACAACGCAAAAAGTAAACCTTTTTGAAAAGGTACAAATTCCGGGATATGATGATGCCATACGAAAAATAAAACGATTCATGGAAGATGAGGAAAACCTCTCCAAATCGGCTCAAAAAATTGTAAAATCACGGCAGGCATCCGAAGCAACGAAATGATATTATTTTGACATCGGTTGAAATAAAAACAAATTAGGATATGATAGTAGAAATGGAAAAATACACCTTTCTGGTGTACCATAAAGAATATACGGCATTCCTCGAAAAATTGCGAGACATAGGCATTGTGCACGTTGCACATAAGCCCGGCTCGATTCCTGATGATGAGACATTAAGGAATCATTTGCAATTAGCTGCCAGGCTGAAGAACGTCAAAACAATTCTGGACAAAAGAGTTGTTGAAAATCAGCATTTTGAAGATGCAAAAGCAGCTGACGGAATGCAAATCCTGGCAAAAGTGGAAGGCTACTTGCAAGAACAGGAAAAGCTGAACCAACAACGGATGATGCTCGAAAAAGAGATTGAACGCATGACGCCCTGGGGATCGTTCAGCTGGGATCGCATCCATCAACTGGAAGAACAAGGACTGGAAATTCGCTTCTACAGTTGCATTTCGAGTAAATTTAAAGCAGAATGGAAAACCCAATATCATGCGTTGGAAATAACGACCGTTAATTCAACGATCTATTTCATCACCGTCACAGAGGGAGAGCCGTTTGAACTGGATGCCGATTTATTGAAATTGAATTCAAAAAATGTTGAACAGCTTCAACAAGAGCTGGCGCAAGTGAAGGATAATTACCAAAAAATAGATCAAAGCATCACCGATTGCGTGAAATATCTTGAATCGATCAAAGCAACACAACACGATGTTTTTGAGGCAATTGACATGCGTCGGGTGCAATTACACACATCAGCCGAAGCTGACAATTCCGTGATGATTTTACAAGGATATGCCCCCGTTGAAGAGAATACGACATTAAAAGAAAAGATGAAAGAAGAGGGCATTTTCTACATCACCGAAAAGCCGAGCAAAGAAGATCATCGCGTTCCGGTAAAGCTCAAGAACAGCAAATTCATTAAACCTTTTGAATTTATCGGAGGTTTGTATGAATTGCCCAATTACCACAAAACGGATTTAACGCCCTATTTCGGTCCTTTTTATGCATTTTTCTTTGGCTTTTGCTTTGCTGATGCTGCTTACGGCATGTTGTTGGCCGGTGTGGGAATTTATTTCTACAGCCGCGTCAGAAAAGAGATGCAACAAGTAATGAGGCTGTTGATCTATCTTGGGGTATCAGCTTTCATCATGGGCATCGTAACCGGCAATTTTGGCGGTATTGAACTCTACAAGATTAAAACCAACTTACATTGGTACCAAGAAGCCGAAAAACTTATGTTGACGCCCGTAAAACTATTTTATGCATCACTCATCGTTGGAGCAATTCAGGTTATTTTTGGTCAATTTGTCCGAGCAGTCACCCGAATCAAGACGGATGGATTTTCGCATACCATTTCAACTTGGGGTTGGCTGATTGTCGTCTTAGGATCACTTAGTATATTGGGATTAGAAAAAGCTGGTATGCTGAGCGCAGCTCAAGCCAAAGTCCCATATTACATTGTTTTTGCCATTGGAGGAATTTGCATCTTTATTCTGAATCATCCGGGTCACAACATTTTGATCAATATAGGCGAAGGTTTATGGGACACTTACGAAAAAGCCACCGGATGGCTGGGCGATGTCCTTTCCTACATTCGTTTGTTCGCCATCAGCGTTGCTGGTGCAGTATTGGCCATTGTATTTAACAGCCTTGCAACAACAATGAGCGGAAATACGCCTGTTGTCAGCCAGTTGGCCATGATATTGATCTTATTGTTTGGACACAGCATCAATATCTTTATGGCCATATTGTCATCGTTTGTTCACCCGTTGCGTTTAACTTTTGTTGAATTCTACAAAAATGCAGGGTTCGTGGGCGGCGGGAAAAGCTATAAACCGTTTGCACGATACAAAGAAGAATTTAAAATATTATAATTGCAGTCATCAACACATCATTTCATTAAATCCAAATCGAATTATTATCTAATCATTTATTAATTACTAAATTATTTTTTTATGGAACCTATTATGTTTGCTTACATCGGAATTGCTTTTTTAGTAGGATTATCAAGCATTGGTAGTGCTTATGGGACTTCCATTGCCGGAAATGCGGTTATTGGCGCATTGAAGAAAAATCCTGATATTTTTGGGAAAGCAATGGTACTAACAGCCTTGCCGGGTTCGCAAGGGTTGTTGGGATTTTTGGGTTATTTCTTAATGAGTCCGTTCCTGGTAGCTCACATTACCATTTTCCAAGGCGTGGCCATTTGTTTTACCGGCATTGCCGTTGGTTTTGTTGAACTGCTTTCATCCATCCGTCAAGGACAAGTTTGTGCCAATGGGGCAAGTGCTATGGGGAATGGGCACGAAGTATTTAACAACACCTTGATTTTAGCTGTGTTCCCGGAATTGTATTCCATCATCGCTGTTGCTGCTGCTTTCTTGGTTAGCTTATCGTTGGGAACTCCCGCTGCATAACCCTACACGTTCAGTTTTTAAAACAAAAAAAGCTGTTACCTTTGACGTTGTAACAGCTTTTTTGCTTTTTATCAATGGTAAAATGGCATCATCAAATGATGTCAATCAATTGATGATGTGACCAATATGTTTCGTACGTCAATTTTATTTTTTCAATGCGGTTGTATGAAACTCGCCAAATTGTCATTCTCTTGGATATAAATCTTTATTGTGGTTCGTTTCATGATGCGAAACATTGACTCCTTCTATCATCTTCTGCAAAATGAGAACGGATTCCGGCCCCATATTAAACAACAGATCAATGATACTCAAATTGGGGATAAACCCAAACTTTTGATGAAAGACCTGGTAATAAGGGATCATGGCACAACCGACATTTTGAGACCTTGTACTTGAATGAACAATGGAATAACGAAGATCTTCCCATTCTGCCGCACATGTTTTCTCGTAAAACTCCGTGAAACGGATATTCGGAGAGAGATCCAAACAACGGAAAACTGTTTCCAAAAACTGCAAATCAAAATCAAACAAAAAAGTCCATTGCTTTTGATAAATCGCTTCAAAATCGTCACGATAGTAGTCAAAAAAAGCGGACGAATTATAAGCAGATTCAATGGAACGCCAGTGTAAGGTCTGCCAATCGGAATGGGTTGACAGACGAACATCCCGTATAGGGCAATTGGATCGATTGCCTTTATCAACAGGAATTGAAAGGACCATTATTCCGTTTGCTGCAAGGATTACGCAACGATTCCGATAAGTTTGCTTGAGATAATTTTCATGTTGTTCAATCCAAACTTCTTTTGCATTTAAAAGATGTGCAAAATAAGATAGCGGCCCCAAATAGGTAGCCGCTACACAAACTTTTGATTCAAGATTCATTTCTTCAACGATAATCTTTATTTGAGCGCTGTATTTTCAAGCGTGTTCAGCAGGAAATTCCAAAATTTCATCACAGACGGGATGTTCACTTTTTCGTCAGGTGAATGTGGATGTCTGATGGTTGGGCCAAATGAAATCATATCCAATCCCGGAATGACCGAGCCAATGATTCCGCATTCAAGTCCGGCGTGAATAACTTTTACTTCAGGGATTTTATTGTACAAAGTCTGATAAATGGACTTCATGGTGTTGAGAATCTGAGAATTAAAATTAGGGTTCCAACCCGGATAACTTCCGGTAAATTCCACTTTTGCTCCAGCCAATAAGAAAGTACTTTCAATCATAGAGCAGAGCTCTTCTTTGGTTGATTCAACGGAACTTCTAATCAAAATGCTGATCATAACGGAATGATCATCGGTTTTCACAATAGATAAATTGGATGAGGCCTCCACCACTTCAGGCATTTCGGGGATAAAACGTAAAACGCCGTTGTGACATGCAGTCACACTGTTAATTAGATCATCTTGAGTTATTTCAGGCAACAAGAAAGCCGGCATGGATGTTTTTTCAGCCTTTAATGTCAATCCCGGATCCACGTATCCGTATTCATTTTTGAAAATCTCGTTCATCTGCGACACCAATTGCAGAAAATGACTTTCTTCCTCTTCGGGAATGGTTATCACGGCAAAAGATTCGCGTGGAATGGCATTTCTCAAATTTCCGCCTTCAAAAGAAGAAAGTCTTGCTTCGCATGAAGAAACGGCATCTTTGAGCAATCGGAATAACAACTTATTGGCATTCCCGCGTCCTTCATTAATTTCTAATCCGGAATGGCCACCACGTAAGCCGGTAAGGCTAATTTTATAAGCAATGTCATCATCAAAAACAGGTTCAGGGTCAAAATTAAAATGAATGGTTGCATCAATACCTCCGGCACATCCCACATACAACTCCCCTTCATCTTCCGAATCTAAATTGAGCAAAATTTGACCTTTTAGCGTGCCTTCTTTTAATCCCATGGCACCAAACATACCTGTTTCTTCATCCGCAGTAAAAAGTGCTTCAATAAGGCCGTGTTTCACCTCCTTAGATGCCAATATAGCCATAATGGAAGCCACTCCAATTCCATTGTCAGCACCTAAAGTAGTTCCGTCGGCCGTCACCCAGTCTCCGTCAATATACGCATCAATAGGATCTTTTTCGAAATCATGCTGTTTGGATACATTTTTTTGAGGGACCATATCCATGTGAGCTTGTAAAATAACCCCTTTTCGATCTTCCATCCCCGACATTGCCGGCTTTCGAATGATGACATTCCCGGCTTCATCAACAAAAGTTTCAAGCTGAAGCGATTGCCCAAACGCTACCAAAAATTGCGTAATCGCATCTCGTTTTCCCGATGGACGCGGGATTTTCGTTAATTCCTTAAAATAATTCCAAACTGCTTTAGGTTCTAATTGTTCAATGGCTCGTGAAGGTGTCATAACATAAAATTTTAAAGGTTCAAGTCATTTATTTTGAGACAAAATGACTTCATAGGAAGTTTCTTTGTACAAAGATAAACATTAAATTGCCGAATTCGTCTTTTTGAGATTTTGAAGATAGTGAATGGCCGTTTCAATAATTGTATCAATCCCATTCATCATGTCGTTCAGATTCATATCGACATGAATGGTAGGAGTGATCCCGAATTCAATGGGATTCATTTGGGCATCAAACATAGGACATGCTGAATACCTAACCGTCCAGCCGTTAAGAAGTTCACTGCTCATCGGCAAACCTCCTCCTCCCCCTGTTTGATCGCCAATCAACGTTACGTGTGGCAGCTCTTTCATCATGGATACAAATTCATTGGTAGCACTGTAACAAAGGCGATTTGTCAAAATCACAACCGGCTTGGTCACCCAATTATCGATGACGGGGGTGGCGGAATATGGCGTAACGTATTCTGCTTCAGGAGTCGAGAAATCATCATGACCGGGACCTGTCTTATGACTAATATAACCGTATTTAACCGTTTGTGTCGTAAAACGGGAAGCAATGGTTTGAGCATACGTTAAAGTACCACCGGAATTATCTCTTACGTCAATGATTAACCCGTCACACTTCGAAAGCGATGCAAGCATATAAGATAAATTGGCATTGCTAAATCCCTGTGTAAAATCAGGATAATAAATGTATCCGATGGATGTGTTAGGGATGACATTGTAATCAAATCCTCCTGCAATTCGATAGTTATACCCTAAATATCGAGACCCGAAAACAACCGTTGAATTAAAATTAGCAGGATAATTCTGAAACCAGGCCCAATAACGTGACATATTAAAAGGAGAAGTTAAATTGACATGACCATCTTTTAACTCATTTAGCATGTTCGCACATAGATTGAAGAAAGTCAAATCATTGAGCGTATCCATTTTCGAAAGTCTTGATTGATAGACGGTTTTGATTGAATCCCAATTGATGTGCTTGACTGAAAAAAAACAATAATGTTGATCCATAATACTCCACAGCTGATTGAAATTTTGAGTATAGCTGTTCAAATTAGCCGGAGTACTTACGGACAATTGACAAGAACTCAAAACAATCAACCAATACGCAATTAAAATAAGTCGAAACCAGCTAAAATAATTGCGAAACCTTATATTCCTAACGATTGATATCATGGTAATTCTTTGGCATTTTGCGTTTTGCATGGTCAAATACGGCAAAATTAATCACAGTTCCTACAGAAACAGCTGTTTGCATTGTTTCAAAATAGAGTGAATTTCCATGGTGTTTGTCATAATCATGATAAAATGATAACCGAAGCGTACACCGATTCAGAACAAAATCAGCCGAGATTGAATTTTGTAATGCAAGGTAATTTGCGTATGAAGTAAATAAAATAGTGTGCGCCAAATGTTTGAGCGTGAATATCTCGTAATAGGATTCCCCGTACTGTGGGACAAACATGCCGCCTATGACAGGTGAAGTAAGCGAATAACGCAAGATCAAAGGCATTTTTCCAAGATGACAATTATATTGAGCAATGACAGAAGCATTGAGTCGCGTCGATAAATCGGCAGAATATGGATTATTCCCGTTGGCAAAACTATACTTGTTGGCAAAAAAGAGATCCACAATGCCCCCAATCAACAACTTGAAATGAGGAGTAGGTCGAAAATGATAATGAACCCCAACTCCGGGTTGTAATGAAAAATAAAAAATGGAATTGGTTGCAGCAGGATTATGCTCCATTCCAAAAGAGGTTTTCATGGACCATTGGATGGATACACGGGTAGTTTCCAATGATAAATAGTGCATGGACTGATAGTCTCCACGAAATATTGAACCTGAATAAACCAATGGAGACAAATATTGATCCAACAAATTGATATGCCCATATCCTACTGTCCAGGAGCTGGTAGTGGTTGCATTGGGAGCATCTTGAGCTGAAGATGTCGCAAACATGAGCGAAAAAAACAAAACACCAAATGTAAAGATTCTCCTCATACCGCTGATAATTATTAATTATTCAAATCTCGCATGTTCATTACAAGGGATTTCCGCCCCTTAACCCTGACTTACTTTTTGTCCCCGCAAGCGGGATGTTCCACTTAACACAAAAAGTAAGCGAATGGAACAATCCGATTTATCGGATGAAGTCAAGACTCCGCCTGCCTCACTCCAAAAATGGTTGCGATGAAAGCTTAAATCGTCCAACTCGCTCCTTCGTCGCTCGCACAAAGACGATTTTTTATCGCCTTCGTCCCTTATTTTTCGGCTCGCCGCACGAGGTTAATCCCTTATCAAGAATCTTTTGTAAAAAACATGATCTTTACTTCAAATAAAAATGAATCAACAGGATAAATCAATTATTTTCCCCTTCAATATTAAAGTTATAAGATACTGATTATCAAATTAAATTCATTTTATCATACCTAAAAATCAAACCATTATTTGATTGCGAAAGTTGAATTAATTAAAAAACAAAAGTACAAGAATTTCTCAAATTACTGACATTTTTTTGCGTTGAACATAAAAACATTTTAAAAGACACTTTACAAGCATCGGAAAAGTCATCTCAAAAAAAGAAATAACCACCTCTCAAAACAAACAATATTAAATCCAATGGCACAATTTCTCGAAAAAATCTCAATCTAAACTCGCAAACTTTTGTTACAGACATGCAAATTTCAAAAGTGAAGAAATGATCACTTGTGTCCCAAAGATTGGACAGATTCCCATTGAAAATAATTCTTCCTTTTAAAATTCTGCATTTCAGACAATCACACTGAAAGATTCTTCATTTTTAATCATAAGTTTTTTGTATTTTTGCGTTGATTTAAAATAATGGGTAAGAAAGCAATGTTGATTGACTTGAATAAGGCTTCAACATTCAAAAAAGCATCCATTTAATTGATTGACAATTATATAAAATAAATTCAGGAGATAGCATTAAAACATGAAATTTCAATATGATATTATTGTGATAGGAGCAGGACATGCAGGCTGTGAAGCTGCTGCTGCTGCAGCTAACATGGGATCAAAAACCCTTTTGGTCACCATGGATATGAACAAAATAGCCCAAATGAGCTGTAACCCCGCAATGGGAGGAATAGCCAAAGGGCAAATTGTTCGTGAAATTGATGCAATGGGTGGTTTTTCGGGAATTGTTGCCGATCGCTCAGCCATTCAATTTCGGCTATTGAATCGTTCTAAGGGTCCTGCCATGTGGAGTCCAAGGACTCAAAACGATCGACAACAATTCATTCATGAGTGGAGACACATCCTGGAAAACACTTCGAATTTAGATATTTGGCAAGATACCGCCACGGAGCTCATCATTAAAAACGACGAAGTGATCGGTATAAAAACGCAGATGGGCATCGAAATCAAAGCTAAAGCCGTAGTCCTAACAAACGGCACTTTCCTAAACGGATTGCTTCATATTGGCTCTACAAAAATAGAAGGAGGACGAATTTCAGAAGCACCTTCGAAAGGTTTAACGGAACAGTTAATCACATTAGGGTTCACCGCCGGAAGAATGAAAACTGGGACACCGGTCAGAATTGACGGGAGAACCATTGATTTTTCAAAAACAACCGAACAACAAGGAGAAGACGACTTCCATCAATTTTCTTTTTTACCTCACATAAAAAGAACTTTACCTCAAAAAAGTTGCTGGATTACTTATACAAACGAAAAAACACATGCCATCCTACATGGAGGACTGCATGTTTCTCCTCTTTATAACGGACAAATACAAAGCATTGGACCTCGATATTGCCCCAGCATCGAAACAAAAATTGTTACTTTTGCCGACAAGGACAAACATCAATTATTCATTGAACCCGAAGGCGTCAATACCAACGAATATTATCTAAACGGTTTTTCCTCATCACTTCCCATCGATATTCAAATCAATGCGCTTAAAACAATTCCGGGATTAGAAAATGCAAAAATTTTCAGACCGGGATATGCCATCGAATATGATTATTTTGACCCAACACAACTAAAACACACGTTAGAAACAAAAAAAATCAAAAATCTATTTTTTGCAGGGCAAATCAATGGCACAACCGGATATGAAGAAGCGGCCGGTCAAGGATTAATTGCTGGAATTAATGCCCATATAAATTGCCATGGAGGGACACCTTTTACTTTATCAAGAGATGAAGCTTACATTGGCGTATTAATCGACGATTTGGTTAACAAAGGAGTTGATGAACCTTATCGAATGTTTACTTCTCGTGCCGAATATCGAATTTTGCTACGACAAGATGATGCCGACATGCGGTTGACTCAAAAATCGCATGAAATTGGGTTAGCTTCAAAAGAACGCATGAACAACATGCTAAGGAAGAAGGGAAATCGCGACATGCTCATTGATTTTATCAAAAACCATTCGATCAAACCGGAAGAAGTCAATCACTATTTAGAATCAATCCAATCCTCTCCCATTAAACAACAAATTAAATTAATCGATCTTGCATTAAGACCTGAAATAACCATCGAAACCCTTTCATCCGCTATACCTGCTCTGAAGAGCAAAATAGATTCCATCAAAGAATTTAAGGAAGAAACCTTAGAGGCAGCAGAAATCACCATCAAATATCAAGGATACATCGATCGCGAGAAAACAATTGCTGAAAAACTGCATCGTCTTGAAACCATCAAGATAAAAGACAAATTCAATTACGAAAGCATTCTATCCTTATCAACAGAAGCGAGACAAAAACTAAAAAAAATCAATCCTGAAACAATTGGCCAGGCAAGCAGGATTTCAGGAATATCCCCAAGCGACATCAACATCTTATTAGTTCTTTTAGGTAGATAACAAACGTTCCACGTGGAACAAAAAAAATTTAATTATGAAAGAGATTGAAGAGATCAAAAAAACAATCAGAGATGTACCAAACTTTCCTTCAGAAGGAATCTTATTTAAAGATTTGACTACAGTGTTCAAAAATGGGAATCAGTTAAGAAAATTAGCTTCTTGCCTTTATGATCTTTACAAAGACAAAGGGCTAACAAAAATCATTGGAATTGAATCAAGAGGTTTTATCATGGGGCCTATTCTTGCTGAAAAACTGGGCATCGGATTTGTTCCAATTAGAAAAAAAGGTAAATTACCGGCTGATACTATTGAAGAAAGCTATGAAAAGGAATATGGTATTGATACCATCCAAATCCACACTGATGCTTTGAACGAAAATGATATTGTCCTTATACACGATGACCTTCTTGCCACCGGAGGCACGATGAAAGCGGCTGAAAATTTAGTTCGAAAATTCAATGTAAAAAAAGTATATATTAATTTTTTAGTAGAACTGGATTTTCTTGAAGGCAGAAAACTTTTTGATGAAAATGTAGAAATCGATTCACTCATTCACTTTTAAAATGATTAAAGAGGAGTTTTTTGAAAATAATCCCATTGAATCACTTCAAACTTTACCAGAAAACCCTGGAGTTTATCAATACTTCAATCAAAAGGGTGAAATAATTTATGTTGGTAAGGCAAAAAATCTAAAAAAAAGAATTTCATCTTACTTCTCCAAAAAACATGACAACAAAAAATTAACCTTACTGGTCAATCAAATTTCTGCATTAAAATATATTATTGTAGATAGCGAAGAAGATGCGTTACTGTTGGAAAATAACCTGATTAAACAGCATCATCCTAAATACAACATTTTACTGAAAGATGACAAGACGTATCCATGGCTTTGTTTGACCAATGAAGAATTTCCACGAATATTTAAAACAAGAAAAATCGTTCATGATGGATCAAAATATTTTGGCCCATTTAGCTCTACAGCAACTTTGACTACCCTTCTTAAAACTATCAATCAGATATATCCAGTTCGTACTTGTAAATTAAAATTAAATGAGCCGGATATCAAAAAAGGGAAATTTAATGTTTGTTTGCAATATCACATACACAAATGTTTAGCTCCTTGTGTCGGCTTTCAAAGCAAAGAAGATTATCAAAGAATGATTGATGAAATTGAGCTCATTGCCAAAGGAAACATCCAAATTGTAAGTAAATTTATGATGGATGAAATGGAACGAAAAGCTCAAGAACTAAAATTTGAAGAAGCTCAACAAATAAAAATAAAGTATGAGCTTCTGAATAATTACCAGGCTAAATCGATCATCACAACCCTGACTGATCACGAATTTGATGTTTTATCATACGATGAATCCGAAGGCGATGCATATGTCAATATTTTGCACGTTGAAAAAGGAGCAATCGTGAAAGGACTTACCGTAACATACAAAAAACGTCTTGATGAGTCAAAAGAAGAAATTCTCTCTCAAGCAATCATTGACCTTAGGAATGAAATAAACAGCAATGCTACAGAAATTATTGTGCCGTTTATGCCTGAGTCTTATGAACACATTTTAACATTAACAATACCAATAAGAGGTGATAAAAAAAAGCTGTTAGAATTGTCAAAACAAAATACACTGACATATAAACAAGAAAAAATTAAACAGAAATTCAAATTAAATCCGGAACAGACATCCGTAAGAATACTGACTAAACTTCAAAATGATTTACAAATGAAGGATTTGCCATTACATATAGAGTGTTTTGACAACTCTAACATTCAAGGTACAAATCCAGTTGCGGCATGTGTTGTCTTTAAAAAAGGGGTGCCTTCGAAAAAGGATTACAGGCATTTTCTCATAAAAACAGTGGAAGGGCCTAATGACTATGCCTCGATGGAAGAAGTAGTCTACAGACGATATAAAAGGCTCTTAGAAGAAGGCACTTCTCTACCCCAACTTATCGTAATTGACGGAGGGAAAGGTCAATTAAAAATGGCTTCAGAAGCCCTTGAAAAATTAGAAATTAAACATCAAGTCACGGTTATTGGCATAGCCAAAAGGTTAGAAGAAATTTACTTTGTCGATGATCCGATTCCACTGTATTTGGATAAAAACTCAGAAAGCTTAAAACTCATCCAACGAATACGGGATGAAGCACATCGCTTTGGAATAACACATCACCGACTGAAACGCTCAAAAAACCAAATTCAATCTGAGCTAAACATGATTCCGGGAGTTGGTGAGAAAACAAGAACCACGCTTCTTTCATTTTTTAAAAGCGTAAAAAGGATCAAATTTGCCGAAAAAGAAGAATTAGAAAATATTGTCGGAATCAAAAGAGCATCAGTAATTTACGATTATTTTCATCCACATTCAACTTCTTGAGATTTTAAAATTTAAAACTACCTTACCATTGAGCTAAAAAAATTGAGCTCTGAACCCATTTCGACCGAATGGAAATGAGCAAAAAAAACCTTTGTTGAAACAGTGATAATGTATTAACTTTGTGGTCTAAACTAAAAAATTACCGTTGTGAAGATCCTTACAAATTTTTCAGTCGAACAAAGTGACAATATTGCCGTCACCATCGGTTTTTTTGATGGAGTACATCGTGGTCATCAATACATAATTGAACAATTAAAAAAAATTGCATTACAAAATAATTTAAAATCTGCAATTATCACTTTTCGTACGCATCCTCGAAAAGAACTACACAGCGAATTTGTACCACATCTTCTAACTTCATTGGATGAGAAATTGGAACTCATTTCAAAAACAGGAATTGACTACTGTTTCCTTCTTGATTTTAATGCTGACATTCGCAACCTTACAGCAAAAGAGTTTATTCAAAATGTTCTTGCCGAGAAACTAAATACCAAAATATTATTGATGGGCTATGACAATAAAATTGGGAAAGGGCGTATGGAAGATTTTGAAAAATATGTTGAATATGGCAAAGAAAAAAATCTTGAAGTCGTTCAAAGCGATGAGTTCATTTTTGAAGGAAAGCAAGTCAGTTCTTCTGAGATCAGACGTTTAATGAGTGAAGGAGATGTTGTCATTGCCAATAAATTGTTGGGTTATAACTTTAAATTATCAGGTACGGTTGTTGAAGGTCAACGCTTGGGACGAAAAATCGGTTATCCTACAGCCAACTTGTTAACCAAAGATTCTGAAAAAAAGATTCCAGCCAACGGAGTTTACAGTTGTTGGGTAATGGTTGACGGAATGCGATATTTAGGGATGTTAAATATTGGTCATCGTCCTACCATTCTTGAAAATCCAACCAAAGAGACCATTGAAGTTCACATTTTGAACTTTGACAGGGACATTTACGGCAAAAATATCTCTATGGAAATAATCAAGAAGCTTCGTAATGAACAAAAATTTCCTGATTTGAAAGCATTAAAAAAACAATTGGATAAAGATAAAAGCCTAACAATAAAAGTATTGAACAATATTGAACTCGCAAAATGAACGGATTTGTCCGTTCATTCTTTTTTGTGCATTTTTATTTCTATACGCCATGCCAAATTTCAGTCAACTAAAATCTGAATTAAATAATCCATTCTTCGAGGAATACAAAACTCCGTATGGTGTACCACCATTTGATCTGATAAAATCAGAAGATTACCTTCCTGCTTTTGAGGTAGGAATAAAGGGACAAGAAGCGGAAATAAAAAAAATCGCCACAAATCCTGCCCCACCAACATTCGAAAATACCATTGAAGCATTTGAATACTCCGGAAAGATTTTAGAAAGAGTCAATGCCGTATTTTTTAACATGTTAGAGTCAAAGCATGATGAAACATTGGAAAAAATTGCCGAAACAATCATGCCAAAATTAACCGAACATGCCAACAATATTTATTTTAATGAATTGTTATTCAAGCGTATAAAGTATTTGAGACAAAATAAAGCGTTACTTTATCTAAACAACGAACAAAAAAAGGCGATTGAAGAGCATTACAAGAATTTTGTTCGAAATGGTTCCGAATTAAACGATGAAGATAAAAAAAAGCTGCGTGAAATAGATCAAAATTTATCGATGCTTGAACTTCAATTCAGCAACAATGTTTTGAAAGAAACAAATTCATTCAAGTTAATCATTGAAGATCAAACTGATCTTGACGGATTGCCAAATGAAATTGTGGAAGCAGCATCTGAACAAGCAAAATTGGTTGAAATGCCGAATAAATGGGTTTTTACATTGCATAAAACAAGTTTAATCCCATTCTTAACCTACAGCAAAAAAAGACCATTGCGCGAAAAAATTTATCGTGCTTACATTGAACGATGTCATAACGAAAATGATTTCGATAATAAAAAAATCGTTGTTGAAATCATAAAGAACCGAATTGAATTGGCACAACTCATGGGATATAAAACGCCGGCAGCTTATATTTTACACGACAAAATGGCAGAAAATCCCTCGAATGCGGAAGAATTATTGTGGCAACTCTGGGAACCTGCGTTGAAAAAAGCCAAAGAGGAAGCACTAGAACTTCAACATGAAATAAACACTGAAAATGAACATTTTAAATTAGCTCCCTGGGATTGGTGGTACTACGCCGAAAAAATTAGAAGATCAAAGTATGATTTGGATGAAAATGCTTTAAAACCATATTTTCAACTTGAAAATGTGCTACATGGTGCATTTGAGGTAGCTAAACGCCTCTTTGGACTTTCCTTCGAAAAACTTCAAAATATGCCTGTTTATGAAAAAGGCATTGAAGTTTACAAAGTTTATGGAGAAGACAATAAACTCATTGGAATTTTTTATACGGATTACCAACAACGTAAAAATAAAACGGTGGGAGCCTGGATGGATAATTTTTGCCGGCAATACATTGAAAACTGTAAAAACATCAGGCCTGTTGTGGTTAATGTAGCAAGTTTTGCAAAACCTTATAAAAACATTCCGTCATTATTGACCATGGACGATGTTTCAACGCTTTTTCATGAATTTGGTCATGCCCTGCATGGCCTTCTCTCACAAGTGACTTATCCCAGCCTCAGCGGTACCAATGTTCCAAGAGATTTTGTGGAATTTCCGTCACAATTTATGGAAAATTATGCCCTTCATCGAGAGGTTTTAAAGTTGTATGCGATTCATTATCAAACCAAAGAAGTCATTCCTGATGAACTAATTGATAAAATGGAACAAGCCACTTATTTTAATCAGGGATTTGAAATGACGGAATTGTTAGCAGCAGCTTTTCTTGATTTAAAATGGCATTCATTGACCTCTGTGGAAAATATTGATGTTGATTTATTTGAACAAAATTTGATGAATGAAATCGGATTAATTCCCGAAATCTTTCCGAGATATCGATCAACCTATTTCAAACATATTTTCAGCGATCACTACGAAGCAGGTTATTATAGCTATCCTTGGGCGTCAGTCATTGAAAAAGACGCTTTTGAAATGATAAGGGAAAAAGGAATTTTTGACCAACAAACAGCAAAAACATTGAAGGAAACAATTTTGGAAAAAGGGAACAGTGTTGATCTAATGAAGGCATACATAAACTTTAGAGGTAGGAAACCAAAAACAGAAGCACTTCTAAAAGCTCGTGGGATGAAAACGAAGTAGAAATTCAAAAAATGCATCTGGACATAAAACAAAATGTATATTAATTTTGTAGATCAATAAGTTTATCAACTCACGATGCCACTTAGCAATAGAATTTTATTTAAGCCCTCATTGACCTCCATTTCATTGATCGTATCAATGGGGCTTTTGCTATGGCTAAAACAAATAATTTTGACTCCCCTACCCTATGCTGGCTCCACCAATTTATTACCCCTTTCAATTTGGTCCCTTTTAGGTTCATACATTTTAGTCATTTTGACCGCCTATCTTCTTCAACGAATTGTTGATCGAAATAATTTGCTTCAAAATCGTTCCATCCTTCCTTTCCTGTTATTTATTTTATTTTCTTCGGATCAATTTGATTATTTCGAAGTTACGACAGGAAAAATAACGATGTTGCTGTTTACATTGGCAACCTCCGAAATTTTATCCACATTTCATCAAAACGAACCGATAAAAAAAATTTACAATGCAAGTTTTTTATTGTCAGTTTGCATTTTGCTTAATCTGAACTTTTTGTTTCTAATTCCATTCCTTTTAATTGCGATTTATCTCGTCAATAAAATCACGTTTCGCACATTGCATGCCATTGTGTTGGGTTTATTAACTCCATTTGCACTTCTGCTAGGCTATTTATATATTTCCGGACACTTGGAAATAATCAATAATGTGGTTGAATTTAAAAATAAACTATTGAAAAACATAACCATTGATGAACAATTGTTTCAGTTAATTTTTTTGTTCATTATTGGATTGATTTTTAGTAGAGGAATGATTCACAATCAATACCAAAACAATTTGCAACAAAGAAAAGCCAATTATGTGATCATATGGGCATTTTCACTGCTATCCATAACTTCTTTGGCCGGTTTGAAAGAAGGAAACGAAACAATGGCTTCATTTAGTGGCATCACTTCATTGACAGCTGCTTTGTACTTTGCTAAAACCAATTCACTTCGAACCCATATTTTTCTTTTGTCACTGATGATTTTACTCCTTGTTTTCAACATCTTAATCAGTTATGGAACATTTAATTGAATGGGGTTATGTAGGCTTATTTATCGCCTCATTTTTAGCGGCAACCATTCTTCCGATTGGTTCTGAATTTGTTTTTGCAACGCTGATTTATTTGGGTTGGAACGTTTGGATTTGCGTAGCCGTAGCCACAGTAGGTAATACGCTTGGTGGAATCACCACATATTGGATAGGTAGATTGGGTAAAATAGAATGGATAGAAAAGTATCTGAAAATAAAGAGAGAAAAAATAGAACGATTTGAAAAAAAAATGTATAATCGTGGCGATTGGCTTGCCGTTTTCTCATTTGTACCCGGAATAGGAGATGTCATTGTTGTGGCCTGCGGTTACTTTCGAACCAATTTTCTGGGAACTGTAGTGGCTATGACCATCGGAAAATTTTTTCGTTATGTGGGCTGGATGTATATTCAAGGCATGATTTTGAAATAAATTCATTCAAAATAATTCACTTCAGCACAAATCAATATTAAAACGAAACTTAAAATCTTAAACCAAATATATCTACAAATAGTTGCGCTAAATTGGGCTTTTAAATCAACAGTTATAGACGAATTAATTGAAATAAAGCGTTTGAATTGAATCAAACAAAGAAAAAAGTTCGTCAAAAGAGGTTGCACGCAGCATCTTAATTCTTGTCTCCTTAAAGTTTGGAATACCCTTAAACAAGGGCGTAGCAGCCAAATGTCGGCGAAAATGCAAAATGGCTTTACGTTCGTCCAACCAATTTGAGGAATCCAACAATTGACGTTTTAACACTTCAAATTGATCAGAAACCGGAAACGACGGCATGAATTCATTGTGAATGAGATAGTGTTTTATCTCTTGGAATATCCATGGTTTGCCTATAGCGGATCTACCAATCATGATGGCATCGACACCATACCGATTAAAATAATCTTTTGCTTGCTCCGGGCTTGAAACATCCCCATTTCCAATTATTGGAATGTGAATCATCGGATTATTTTTGACTTCACCAATAAGACTCCAATCGGCTTCACCTGAATACATTTGTGATCGGGTTCGTCCATGAATGGTTAACGCAGCGATGCCGCAATCCTGAAGTTTCTCAGCCAACGAAACGATAATTTTGGAATTTTCATCCCATCCAAGACGGGTTTTGACCGTTACTGGAATGGGAACGGCTTTAACTACAGCTGACGTGATGGCTAACAATGTTGGGACATCTCTTAATAATCCGGCACCGGCGCCTTTTCCTGCAACACGCTTTACCGGACATCCAAAATTTAAATCAATAAAATCAGGATTTGCTTCGTACGCAATGCGAGCGGCTTCAACCATTGAAGAAACATCCTTGCCATAAAGTTGAATCGCGACGGGGCGTTCTTCCTCGTGTATCGTCAATTTTTGATGAGATCGATCAATACCTCTGATAAGTGCATCGGCAGAAATAAATTCCGTAAATACCAAGTCCGCTCCAAATTCCTTGCATAACTTTCTGAATGTTCGATCTGTAACATCTTCCATAGGTGCAAGAAATAACGGAAATGAGTCAAATTTATAGCTTCCTATCAACATATTTTCTGAATTCATCGCAGTAAGAAAAAAAATGAAATCTTTTTCAAGTGATTGATGCGTGCTGATTTAAAAAAGGAACAATCAGCGTATACGCCTTAAAAAAGGATTCAAAGTTAAGAATAAATGTGTTACTAAAGAAAGTCCAAAGAAGATGTAGTCTTTTGATGATGAAAATATTTCAAAAGGTTCGTTGATATAAAAACCACAAAAAAGAAATTAAACATAAGCAATTATTTTAATGAACGTATGTTGTTGAAGTTTTAACTTGATTTATAAATGATTGTCTTGATGAAGAAATTTAGAAAAGAACTCTTGAAACTAAACATTTTTTGTATCTTTGCAGCCCATTTTTTGAGACGGAATGAACCATAAAAAAGAGATCTTGTTAAGAGCATGCCAATTGATGTGTTCCTTGCAACTGTAATTTTAAAAATAAAAATACAACCTACGAAACGAGCCATAAAAAGCTTGTGCTCAAAAAAATGACTTTTTGGCGAGTTCCATACATCCTTAACGTTAAAAATAAAAATAGACGTATGAAACAACATAAAAATTCAAAGCAATGAAACAAACAGTAAACCATAAAACGTTCATCGAAAATTTACCCAAAGCTGAATTGCATTTGCACATTGAAGGAACTTTGGAGCCAGAATTAATGATGAAAATTGCTCAGAGAAATCATATTACATTAAAATACAAAGATGTAGATGAAATAAGAAGAGCCTATCAATTCAGCAATTTGCAGGATTTTCTTGACATCTATTATGCCGGAGCAAATGTATTGTTAACGGAAGAAGATTTTTTTGATTTGACTTGGGCGTATCTTGAAAAATCGCATGCTCAACATGTGGTTCACACGGAGATCTTTTTTGATCCACAAACACATACCGAACGTGGTGTTCAATTTTCGACCGTCATTGAAGGCATTCATAAAGCATTAGTGAAAGCAGAACAAGAATTAGGCATAACATCGAAACTTATTCTAAGCATTTTGCGCCATTTAGATGAAAAATCAGCGATGGAAATACTTGAACAAGCCTTGCCGTACAAAACATGGATTTCAGCGATCGGTTTAGATTCATCGGAAGTTGGAAATCCACCTTCAAAATTTACAAAAGCTTTTAATTTGGCAAAAAAAGAGGGTTTCAAAACCGTTGCACATGCAGGAGAAGAAGGTGATCCAGAATATGTGCGTGAAGCAATTGAAATTTTGGAAGTTGCCAGAATTGATCATGGCAATCGTGCCCTTGAAAACGAAGAATTAATAAGACACATCGTAGAAAACCAAATTCCATTAACGGTCTGTCCATTATCCAACTTAAAATTAAAAGTGGTCAAAAATGCCGCTGATCATCCACTGTTGGAAATGTTGAATCTTGGGATGTTAGCTACCATTAATTCCGACGATCCGGCATACTTTGGCGGTTACATCAACGAAAATTATTTTGTCATGACAGAGGCATTAAATCTTCAACCTGAACATATTTATCTCCTTTCCAAAAACGCATTTAAAGCCAGTTTTTTAAGTTTTGAAGAGAAAGAAAAATGGTTTGAAAAAATTGACTCAATGTACGATCAATATCTACAATCCATACATTAAAAAGGAGTAGTAAAAGAAGATTTTTCAAGGTCTTTGCGCTGTAAATGCAAAAAAATAATTCATCCAAAAGGTGAATTATTTTTATTTTTTACCAACTTCCACTGGCACCACCTCCTCCAAAACTGCCACCACCAAAACCGCCAAAGCCACCAAAACTATCGCCTCCACTGTTTCCTTCAAAATTACCTCCTCCACCAAAAAAAGGGAAAAATATGAAAGGTGCTCCCCCACCCGCTCCGGAACTTCCGATGGTATGGAAATGATTTCTACGCAAAAAAGAGAGCAGAAAAATGACAAGGAGAATCAATAAAATGACCAATTGAAAATAGTTTGTTTTATGGCGACTGAGTTGATCGGGTTTATATAAACCGGAACATAAACCAATAATGACATTCGTTGCAGAATCAACTCCCTGAAAATATTGTTGCTGTTGAAAAGCAGGAATCATTATTTGATGAATCAATTGGGATGATATGGCATCCGTAATGGTCGACTCCAAACCATAACCAACTGAAATTCGGACATAACCTTGTTCATTGGATGTTTTTGGTTTGATTAGAATCATTAGTCCGTTATCGACTCCTTTTCGGCCAACACCCCATTTCTCAGCCAATTGATCGGTAAAATCGTCAATCTGATAACCATGCAAATTCGAGACTGTAACGACAGCAATTTGTGTTGAAGTTGAATCATTGTAATTGACCAATTTACGTTCCAAAAAAGCACTTTGACTTGGCGTAAAAAGTCCAGCTAAATCATTCACCAATCGAGGCGGTTGAGGCCTTGCAGGAAAAACCGACGGATCAGCAAATAAGTGTGAAAAAGGTAAGTATAAAAAAATTAAGACAAATAGCCATTTGATTATAAACTTACGATGAGAAAAGATCATGGGGAAAAATAATTTTGATTATAAAGATGGCTGTCAGAAAGTAAAAGATGTGTAAAATAGATCATGATCCAAATGAAATTTCATCAGGTAACTCATTTTGATCGGAAGATTCATGCGGAAATGCTTTCTTCAATTCAATGCCTGTTTTTAGAATTGCTTCTACCAACGCTTCGGTGTAACGGTTTTTTGCAAAAGATTGAACCAAATGTTCCTTTAATTGATTCCAAAAAGATTGTGATACCTTTTCGTGAATGGCTTTATCGCCAATGATGGCCAATTTATGGCTTTTCATCGCAATGTAAAATAAAACACCGTTATGATGCCTAGTTTTATTCATACCTAAAGTATGAAACAAGAACAGTGCGCGTTTCATTGGATCTCCTTTACAAAACGATTCTACATGCACCCGAATTTCCCCAGAGGTATTTGATTCTGCTTCAACGATAGCATGTTGAATCAATTCCTGTTCAACTTGGGTAAAAAAAGGATTTTGAGAAGCCATTTAAGTAAAAGTGAAAGCGATGATTAAAATTTCACAACCGGTGCAACTGAGGCATTTTCATTGGATTTGAAATATCCCTTCATTTCAAAACTTCCAATTCCGGCAATTAAATTGGCTGGAAAACTGCGAATCATCGTGTTAAATTGCTGTGCCACTTCATTGTATTTTCTTCTCTCAACGGCAATTCGATTTTCTGTTCCTTCCAGTTGCGATTGCAGATCGAGAAAATTTTGATTAGCTTTCAAATCGGGATAACGTTCAACTGATACCAAAAGACGTGACAAAGCACCGGTTAAACCATTCTGAGCATTTTCGTATGCACTTACATTGGCATCATTTAATTTGGAAGGATTGATGACAACCTGAGTTGCTTTTGCACGCGCTTCAACCACTTCAGTCAATGTCTTTTCTTCATGGGTGGCATATCCTTTCACCGTTGCAACCAAATTGGGAATTAAATCAGCACGGCGTTGATACACATTTTCCACATTAGCCCATTGTGCTTTGACGGCTTCTTCCTTCGAAACCAAACCATTGTACGTACCAATACCCCAAAAAATAAATATGGCTAATACAGCAACTACGATAATTAATCCTAAAACACTCTTTTTCATATGAAAATTATTACGGGGTAATCCCCTATTAAACTGTATTTTAATGTCGTTTTAAGAAATTGAAAGCAAAAGGAATTTACATCCTCTCGTATCGAAAGAATGGATTGGGCAATAACAAGGCTTTATTTATATACAGCTAAGGAAATTAAATTTTCATACGCGAGTTTGGTTCACAGTCTTTGCCTCTTAGCTGTTGTAGGTCAGTTTCATACTCGGAATAAAGTATTTAAACTCGTTGCCAGTAAAAATCGACCTTAGTGATATGTGCCTTTAGGCACTTTTGTTCTCGGGTATCGCGGCTCCGAGTTCTTCTATGCGTTTTTGATAATATTTTAGTTGAGCTTCCCGTTTTTTTTCGTCAACATAACCCGCTCCAAGCTCAACAAAGTTTTTCTTCTCTTTTATCAAATGGTAAGCTATAACCAGGATCGTGTGTCCTACTGCTACTATGGCTCTTTTTTTGCCTCTTCTGCCTACCAATCTTTTGTATTTTGAACTTAGAAAACTTCCCTTGGTTCGAGATGCCGCCCATGCCGATTCGCTGAGGATAGATCGAACTTGTTTGTTCCCGTGGTTTGTTTTTCCACTTTTTTTTTACCGGCACTCTCGTTATTACCGGGCGCCATACCTGCCCACGACGCAATATGTTTGTCAGTGGCAAACGCTTCCATGTCGACTCCTATTTCCGAAATCAAGTCACCTGCCGTTTGATGTCCAACACCCGGAATTTCACTTAACAAGGCAACTTCTTGGGCATAAGGTAATAACTGCTTTTCAATTTCCACATCAAGCTCATTGATCAAGGCTTCTGTCTGTTGGATATCCCGACGAATGATTTGCATCATGAATTTATGATGTTCGGTCAATTTCCCCTCTAAGGCAAGAATGATTTCTTCTTTCTCTGCCTTGACTTTGCTATGACATAAAGAAGCTAAGAAAACAGGATCAGTTTGACCTTTCAATAATGCATCAATGATGCGTGTGCCGCTCACACCGTGAACCTTTGACAAAACAGTGGATAATTTCATATTGGAATCTTCTAACATTTTTATCATCCGGTTTTTCTCGGCTGTGATGGCGCCTTGTAACTTACGCCTGTAACGTGTCATATCCCGAAGCTGTCGTATTTCTTCCGGTGGCACAAAACTGCCTTTCAATAATCCTGCTAAAAGTAATCTGGAAATCCACTCACTGTCTTTTTTGTCTGTTTTGTGACCCGGAACATACTTGATGTGTCGAGCGTTCACAATTAAAATAGTGAGTCCTGACCCTTCCAAAATGTTGAATACAGGTTTCCAATAAATCCCCGTACTCTCCATCGCCACATGCGTGATCCCTAAGGATAAAATCCATTCTTTCAATTCTTTCAAAGAACGCGTAAAAGTCGAAAACGTTCTCGTTTCCTTCTTTATTCCTGTCCCCGAAACTGTTGCTACTACAGTTTCTTTGTGCACATCAAGCCCGCAACCTTTGGCTACGACTTATTCAAATTCAATCGTTTCGTTGTCCATAGTTGTACCTTTTAAATTGCATTATCCAGCAAAGGTACTGTGCTTTTCATCTTCTTTGGCGTCCGCTTTAGCGGTCATGTAGGTTTCATACGTCTAATTTAATTTTTAACATTAAGATACTATGTCAATTTCCAAATAAAAGCGTTCTTTTTTTTATTAAAAGTTCATATCTTTGCCA
>JBMFIQ010000026.1:0-33346 GCA_049976245.1 Microbacter sp.
CTACCTCTCTCTGCCCTCTTTATTTTCATTCTCTCGGGCGTCAATTGATTGTCATGGGGGTTTCATACGTCTTTTTTATTTTTTAAAGCTAAGGATGTATGGAACTCGCCAAATAGTCATACGCTTGATTATAAGATTTTTTATGGCTCGTTTCACAACTTTTTCAAAACAATCTGATCTTGATATGCATTGTTTACGGCATCGAGAAATGCTTTGAACTCATCTTTTTTATCGGCAGACAACACCTCTTTCGGGATCATGATGGATTGAATCATTTGCACCTTTTGACCTTGAACGCAACGATGTGATGAAAACATGCCGAAGGGTTTTTTCAATAAAAGATCGGCAGGCACTTTTTCAATCAACATCCCTTTGGGAATCAAAATATTCATGGTGTCGGTTTCGTAAATAGGGTCAGAAATGTCAATAGCATATTTCCTGTGAGCCGTTGAAAAAAACGGATATACATTTTTTCTTGGATTGACCGAAAGAAAAAGATGTTTCCCCGATGTTGTCGCGTAGGTATCTGAAACTAAAGTATAGCGAAGATCAAAAGAAGGCAACGAGTCATGATGTTCCTGCAACACGATGTTGTTGATTTTAAGGCTTGGAAGACGATAACCGGCCATAATGATTTTCGTGCGATCATCATTGGTGGAGACTTTTTCAAAAGGCATCATCTCTTCATACTTAGCTAAATTGTAAACACTATGCACATTAGCCTGCATTTCACCCGATTCGGTCAATTGAATGTCCATCGTGTGATGCTCATACGAAGCGCTGTCGGGATAAGTATTTAAACGATAGAGCTTTCCGCCGGAAGGAGTAACCAAAAGCGCATCATGTCCGGCAATTTCGTGATGCACATAACCAAAAGGCATATCGGCGCTGGTACACTCCAACGGAATGGTGTCATTTTCCAAAGGAACAATTACAATGGCATGGTTTGCTTGTCGCGGACCGGCAAATGAAGGAATAAAATGAGCGTATTCCGTATTGATGATGGCATAGAAAGAAGGTATGCCAACCGCTTTAAGCATGGAAATCATGTAATTACTCAATCCCTTACAATCCGAAAAACCGGTTTTTGAAACAACGGCAGCCGACATGGGCTGATAACCGCCAATACCCAATTGAATGCTGACATAACGCGTCGTATGTTGTAAATAATCATACAGCCTTCGCACTTTCTCCTTTTCCGTTGCGGCCCCCACAGTTAAAGCCTGAATTTTTTGAACAACTTCGGGTGACAATTCATCCAAATGATATGATAAACTCCATAACCAACGGCCTACATCATTCCATGAAGCCAATGAACCGGATGACTTGTCGTAATGAAAATTCAATGGCTTGAGCATAAGCTTCGGAGCCAACGATGCAAACGACGGCATCAGATATTCCTCATCAATGGCCGGAAGTCCGTTCAGCGTCCATGTATAAGTTTTGCGATTTTTGTCAATGAGCGAATCGGATTTGGCTGACATGTTGTGAGCAAAAACCTGAAAACCTACATCATTGGGCAGTGTAGGACGATAAACCGATTGTTGAACCGACTGTTGAAGAGCCTGCATGGGCGTAAACGACGGAAAATCCATCATGCCGTTAATCCATTCTTCTTCATATTCGTAGATCACCGTGAAAGGATAAACGGAGTGATTACACTGATAGAACGTAACGCTTTCATCAGAAGCCAACTCACTGGAAATGTTTGTAGAGTGCAGATCAGACATCTTTATTTTCTGAATCACGGTGCCGTCTTCATTGACAATCTTTCCCGAAAAATTTTTCAGTTTCCAAAATCTACCAACGCGATCAGAAAAGTCGGCAGCGTGACTTCCCTTTGAATTGAGAATGGTCACTACCCGAACCACTTTCAAGAGTCCGTTTTCAGGATTATTGTATTGAAAATCATTAGATTCAAAGCGAACGACAGAATAAGCATTGTTACACAGCGAATCAGGTATTTGATTGACAGGATATAAACCTCCTTTTTGAGCCAGCAACAAAGACGGCAAAAAGCAGAAAAAAAACCAAAAGAGTGAAATCCGTTTCATTGAACCAACTTATAAAGAAATTCTTTTTAATATCATTTTTTGGTTCTCCTGAGCAGTTAAGTTAGCCCAAAAATCACGTAAATAGTTATACTCGTCAACGGGAAAGATCGTTTCATTCATTGAAAGAATAACCATCATTTTAAGATGATCATTCTCATGTTGAAAGAGATATCGAAACATGGCATCATTTTGTTTAATGGATGTTTTTTCCGATTTTGGCAAAGATTCAATGGCATACCCTTTGGGCAGAGTCATTTCCACTTGAGTCAGGTCGGTAAATGGATAATCAAATTCGACGGGCAAAACGCGTTTTTCTGCTTTAAACGGATTGGAACCATCGGTGAAAATCATCATTGGATTCAAATAAATCAAGGAATCGCTCAAATCAAATGGTTTGGAAAAAGTATATTTTTCAATCACCGGCATGGTGTTGTTATCGAGACCTTGGACCGAATAATCTGAAATCACAATGCCGTACCTGCTTTGCAAAGCATCAATGCGTTCTTGTTGGTTTTTAAAACTTTCGTAGGTTTCGCGAAATTGATAGGCTGATTCCTGATTTTTTGAACTTGTCACATTGGCAATGATTTTTCCGTTGTCAAAAGTAATTTTACACACATCAAAACTGGTACTTGGCTCTAAATGCGACAAATCAACCCACGCCAAAGAAGCTCCGTCAGTACCTCTAACAGTCATTGCACGATCGACCAAATAATCGGCATCCAGCACATTCACCGGTGCATTCTTACGTGATGCATCCATATACAAAGTGTCCTGCTGTGTAAAAACACCCGTCACAAAATAGTTTAAGTTGTTAATGGATGGACTAACCATGGGCAGACGCCCTTCACTTCGCATGCTCATGACCACCGGAAATGCATCGAAACCGGCATCCTTCAACATGTTGATCAAAGCAAAATTGATATCGGCCGAATTTCCAACTCCTTCTTTATAAGCGTTTTTCAAATTTAGCGTATAGAGAGCCTCCTTTTTGTTCCACTTTATTTTAGTTTGTACCAAATGATAGATGGCATTAATCTTTTCACGAGGCGTCATGGAGGAAGCAGCAATGGTATTCACTTCATCTTTATACAAGCCTAATTGTTTTAGATTGTCCCCAAATTCGGAATCGTTCATAAGTTGTTTTGCCACATCACTCCAAGTTTGAGAAAAGGATTTGTACAAACGCCCAGGTACTTGTAGCCCCGAAATTTCAAACGAAACATCGGTATAATAGTCACTCATGTTGATGACATAAGGTTCCTTTTTTAGGGCAGGGAGATTGGATGCCGTCATGGTCAAATGGTTGCACTGAACATTTAACACACCTCCGTTATACACAAAAGGTTTATTTTCAGATCCTTTCTTGGTATCAATCGGCTCATATCCTTTTTGAATCACATGAAAAGCAAAATATTCAGGAACCATCACATCATACATACTTTCCACTACCGGAATGGATCGCTGAAAACGCCATGGCCGAATGCGCCCCTGAAAATCGGACACAATGGTATACTTAAATTCAATAACTGATCCGGCTTTAACATTGGGCAACGAAAATTTCAAACGAAAATGTTTATTGTCTTCGTTGTCCGTAAAAATGTATTTCTTGTCCAACCGCGATTTTTCAATCTTTTCCCCTACTTTATTATAAACATAGCCGTCAATCCCTGTGATGTATTCACGACGCCCCATTCCATAATCAACATAGGGCACTTCAACATTGGCATAATCTACGCCTTCCTGTTTCAAAATCTTTATTCTGGAAAAAACATCAAGGTAAACTTGAAAATCCTGATTAATCTCATAATAGGTCATCCCTTTATCATAAAGCACAACCGCTGACGCACTGGTATCTGCAGGGAAAATGGTCATGTTCATTTCATCATTGGAAACCGAACCAAATTTGGTCGGTGTTTTTCCCGCATAACTCACCGCTGACCATAACAACACCATGATCATCAACACCGATCGCAAAGAGAAACGAAACACGGACACCGGCAAAAACCTCACCCGGTTTCCGGTAACTTTTAATAAAATAGCATTCATTGACATTGGATTTTAAGATTTATAAATGATTTAACGAACAAACAGTCAGATGCATCTTTAAAATGCTTAAATTATTTTTTAATAAAACAAGATGCAGTCGAATTTCAAAAATAAATAATTGATTTTTAATAATCGTATGGAGCTTTCAAAATAGACATTCTCTTGAGCATCATCTTTTTTATGGCTCGTTTCAAGGTGAAATATCCGTCAAAGAAATTTAGATTTTGACCATCATACGCTTTGAGAAGAATAAAAAGATTATAAATATATTTAATGCAAATTTAATGCTTTATTTATAATCTCGAATCAGACAAAATAATTTTAACAAAAAAAAAGATGATCACATCATCTCCGATCTAAAGAACCGTTTAGTCAAATAAATCAAGTCAACAAATGGAAGAAGGAGAAAGAACGGCAGATAGATCAACGCCAAAAACGTGACAATAAAATGGTTGACATTGATCAATAAAAAAATTAAAATGGGAAAAGGGTCATTTCATTCAATCACACCGTTGAAATAAAAGAACCAACAAAATCAATCAGAGGGGAAAAAAAAGAACCCATCCTCTTTCGCAAAAAACAGAAAAAAAAGAAATGAAGAGGTCAGGAAGAAAAATGTTTTTTTCGTTCAATATGTTGAATGATATCGGTATCATCAGGAGAAATCATGAATTTGAAGCCTTGTTTGGTTTCAATCAGAATCCGGTTTTTTCGCTGCGATGTGTAGAGGGTCACCCTGCCAAATTTCGGATAAAAATATTTGCCATAGTAACCAAAAAGACCGCCATTGCCGAATGTTCGAATGGCGCCTCCGGCTTCATTTGGATCCAAAATCCTGACAGAGGCAATCTCGTCTAAACTAATCAATTTATTCTTGGCAGGGCGCACAATGACCAAATTATCGTTTTCAACTCGATAATAACGAGGTGACATTAAATAACTCCCAATGATCAGCACCAAAAAGAGCAACAAAACACCACCCTGTACCAAAAGCATTCGAAGATCGTCAGGATGCAGCATCATGAGATGAATGGATCGATATCCGAGATAAACAAACACGGCAATGACCAAAACGGTGATGATTTTAGCTGTATTGTCGAGAGATGCCTTGTATTCCATAATCACTAAATTGTTAAGAAATGATGCATATCAAAAACCCATTTCGGGGATCACAGAACAAAAATAAGGATAAAATTTCGATGTACGTCACTCCCTTCCGTTTTTTCAAAAAAAACATATCGCATCAGAAAATCACAATCTACAAAGCAAAAGAAACAGTTTAAGCAAAAAAAATCGCTGAGTAAACAACTCAACGATTTTTACTTATTCAATGCTTCGGATGATCCGATTACATCATTCCGCCCATGCCTCCGCCCATTGGAGGAACAGCAGGAGCCGGATTTTCTTCTTTCTTTTCGGCAATCACTGATTCGGTTGTCAGCAACATGCCGGCAATAGAAGCTGCATTTTCAAGCGCAATGCGGGTAACTTTAGCCGGGTCAATAACACCTGCGGCATACAATGGTTCGTATTGATCAGTGCGTGCATTGTATCCAAAGTCATCTTTTCCGTCTTTCACTTTTTGAACAATGACGGCACCTTCTTTTCCGGCATTGAATACAATTTGACGCAACGGCTCTTCGATAGCGCGTTTGATGATTTCGATACCGGTATTTTCGTCGTCATTTTCCCCTTTCAATCCATCTAAAGCAGCAATTGCACGGATGTAAGCAACTCCACCGCCGGGTACAATACCTTCTTCAATGGCTGCACGCGTAGCGCTTAAGGCATCGTCAACACGATCTTTCTTTTCTTTCATTTCCACTTCGGAGGCAGCACCCACGTACAATACAGCGACACCACCGGCCAATTTAGCTAAACGTTCCTGCAATTTTTCACGATCGTAGTCGCTCGTTGTGGTTTCAATTTGAGCTTTGATTTGAGCAACGCGGGCATTGATGGCCTCTTTTGAACCTGACCCGTTGACAATGGTCGTGTTATCTTTGTTGATGGTCACTTTTTCAGCCGTTCCCAACATGTCGATGGTAGCGGTATCCAATTTCATGCCTTTTTCTTCTGAAATAACTACACCGCCGGTTAAGATGGCAATGTCTTCAAGCATCTCTTTGCGACGATCGCCAAAACCAGGAGCTTTCACGGCAGCCACTTTCAATGAACCACGCAGACGGTTGACAACCAATGTTCCAAGAGCCTCACCGTCAATATCTTCAGCAATAATCAACAGTGGACGGCCACTTTGAACGGTCGCTTCCAAGATGGGAAGGATTTCTTTCAAAATAGAAATTTTCTTGTCATAAATCAAAATGTAAGGTCTTTCCAAATCAGCTTCCATTTTTTCGGTGTTGGTCACAAAATAGGGAGAGATGTAACCACGATCAAACTGCATTCCTTCCACCACTTCAATGGTTGTTTCAGTGCCTTTGGCTTCTTCGATGGTAATGACGCCTTCTTTTTTCACTTTTTTCATGGCATCAGCAATCAGCTTCCCGATTTTGGCATCGTTGTTGGCTGAAACGGTTGCCACTTGTTCAATTTTATTGTAGTCGTCACCAACAGATTTTGCTTGAGCTTTGATGTTAGCCACTACTGTTTCAACGGCTTTGTCGATACCGCGTTTTAAATCCATTGGATTGGCTCCTGCGGTCACATTTTTCAACCCTACGGATATGATGGATTGTGCCAAAACGGTAGCGGTCGTTGTCCCATCACCGGCATCATCGCCTGTTTTTGAAGCAACTTCCTTCACCAATTGAGCTCCCATATTTTCGAATGGATCGGTTAATTCAATTTCTTTAGCAACAGTTACACCGTCTTTAGTGATCTGAGGTGCTCCAAATTTTTTTTCAATGATCACATTTCTTCCTTTTGGACCTAACGTAACTTTGACAGCGTTTGCTAACTCGTCGACCCCTTTTTTCAACAGGTCGCGTGCTTCCATTTCAAATTTAATTTCCTTTGCCATAAGTGTAATGATTTATTTTATTAATTGATGATAAGCTGGATTGTACATTTGTTATAAAACTGCTAAAACGTCAGACTGACGCATGATCAGATATTTTTCGTTATCCACTTCGATTTCCGTACCGGCATATTTACCGTAAAGCACTACATCGCCTACTTTCACGGCCATTTCTTCATCTTTGGTCCCTTTACCAACAGCTACAACCGTTCCTTTCAAGGGTTTTTCTTTGGCTGAATCGGGGATGATAATGCCACTTGCTGTTTTTTCTTCGGCGGGTGCCGGTTGAATCAATACTCTGTCTGCTAATGGTTTTATATTCATAACAACTACTGATTATTTTGGTTAAACATAAAAAAACACACTTCCATTTATAGCATTTTCCGTGCCAGAAAACTCCTTGGTCTCAAAAAATGTTGCCATTTAAAAAAGTCATTTCATTGTTATTTAAGCACTTAATCACAAGACATCTGCAAATGTCTCATAGTTGTTGCCGACACAAGAAGAAAAAAACAACCACTTATTGTGCCAAAATTTCCTCAACACAAGGATAAGCGAGGCGATAAACACTGTCAAGATGACAGTTAAATCCTATTTGAAGGAAATATCCAATGAATTAATTTTTGTACGTTGGCTTGATTTCCGTAGGCCGAATCAAGCAGTTCCTTTCGTTTGGCAACATCGTTTGTTGTAAAAGCGGATATCATGAGTTGTTGAATCGCCGCTTTCCATTGAGTTGGCGCATCAACCAATCGACAAAGAGGCTCCAAATTGGTTCCGGAAACCATTTTTTGATTGCAAACACAGAATCGCCCGGCATACAGCACATTGAGCAATTTCAATTTAAGACCGGTTGCCTGAAAAGTAACCAACGCATGAACATGAGCATCACGGAGCAGCTGAAGCATTTCCATCTCGGTAGGCGTATCGTACAAAGTGACATGATCAAAACGTGCAACCCAGTTTCGCAGTCGGGATGATGGATGCATTCCGGCAATGACAAATGGGAGCGGCAGATCGTTAAAAACGTGCTTCAACAAAAAAATCGCAGCTTTTTCATTTTCTTTTACCGCCAAATTGCCATGATACAAAACATAACTTCCTTTTCCCAAAAGAGATCTCACCTGATCATTGGCATGAAAAGAAGGCAAGAACATGACCTTTTTCGACGGGAAACGTTTTTGAAGATAAGAGGTATCCTTTTGAGAAACGGCCAACATTAAATCAGCCGCCTTCAATCGGTTCTGATAAAAATAAAGCCGAATGGATTCAATCAGAAAATAGAAGGCTTTGATAGGATTTTGTTGTGCCTTAAAGAGATGAAAATAGTATTCATGTTCAATATTGCTTTCCCGATAGATTTTGAAACGGGAAGCCAACCGTGGGTCGTTCAAATAGTAACAGGCGTGCAATCCTTCAAAAAGAATCGGATGCTGATCAGTTAACAAATTGGATAGCAGATCGTTGTTTTTACGGCTCAACACGATGTAGGGCAAAAAACTAAGATGGACACCAAACCCGGAACGACGTTTATAGTAATAAACACGTTCACAATAAGTTTCCAACTCGGGAGCCTGTCTGCGATGATATTCAAAACAATGAAGTGTAATCTTGATGCCCGATTCACTCAGCCACTTTATCTTATAAAAAACATCGATCACACCACCGTAATTGGGCGGATAAGGAATGTCAAAAGCCACGATGTGAAGACCATTCTCCATAAAGAGGTGCGATGAGACTGATTATCTTATATGCAGATAGGCATTGAAAGCCACCAAGACATTGTTTACGTATCGAATGGTTTGCGTGGCATTAAAATAGCCATTTTGACACACAGGATCATTATAATATTGAGGATCTGCTTTCAGCTTTAAAAACGTCTCAACGTTACCTCCCCATAAATGTGGATTTTTACCAAACTTCGAAGCCAATGCCATGGCATCCAGCACATGACCGGGTCCGGAATGATAAGCAGCCAGAATGAACTTCATGCGTTCTTCTTTGTTTTGAATGGAATGAAAAATCATGTTGAGCATTTTAAGATATTGAACAGCCGCTTCAATGTTTTGAGCTGGATTGAAAATGGCATCGCCGTCCACTCCAAAACGAGCCGCCGTGTTGGGCATTATTTGCATCAACCCTTCTGCGCCGGACCACGAAACACATTGAGGATCGAAGCGCGACTCACAATAAGCCTGAGCTGCTAAAAGCTGCCAACGCCACCCCAATTGTTTGGCGTAATATTGAAACAGTTTATCGTAAGGTGAAATAGCCCCTCTGGGAATTCGAATGGATGTATCGATAAAATACTTGTTCTCATTGACATATTTATTGAACAACGATTTGGCAATGCCGGCTACAGTCACTTCCGCATACCATTCGTTGAGTCGTTTCACCAGCTTTGTGTCGATTTTAAGCGTTATCCACGATGAGCGTTGCGGAAAACTGACCGGCAAATGAAAATCAACGCCTGCAATGTTGTTTTGATTTAAATCGGCTATTTTTTGGGTTGTCACCGTATAGGGAATTTTTCCTTTGGACACCATTTCGATGAGCGCATCAACCGGAATGGTATCCGACACCTCTTTGATGGTAAAAACATCGCCCAGCTCGTCATTTAAGTCGTGCATTCGTTTTGAAAAACGTGAATTGGCCGGCACATATACCGTTTTTCCGGCCAACTGAGTCACATCATTCAAAGCATTCATCCCCATAGGTTGCACCAGCACCTGAATGCTTTGATCGCCCACATCGGTGGTTGCCAAATTTTCTGCATGTTGATAAGCCAGATCGATGGGTACCGCAATCAAATCGCCTTTCCGTTGTTCCAACATATCGATCGCCTCTTTGCTGCTTCGGGCAATCACCACTTGCAGGTGCACACCCAATGAATCGGCAAAGTTTCTTACCAGATCATAATCGTACCCCATTGGTTCTTCCTTATAGATAAAATAGGTGGATGAACCATAGAGCATAATGGCACGCAACGTATCACGATGAATGATTTCCTGAAAAGGACGAACGACACGCATCGATCCATGATTTTTGCCGCATCCTCCCAAAACAAGGAGCAAACTCAGGCTGACAAGCCACATCATGGACTTAAACAAAGAAACCATTCGCATGTAATGATCAATTTTACTCAATATGTTCAATGCATTCCGGGGCAATCACCGGCCATTGATTCAATCGGAGAAAAAGCTGTGCCGTAGCCACTACATCCTTTTCACAATAGGTTGCAATGCGTTTCACATTGTGCTCGGTATAATACACGGAAGTTACCTGACTTCCGTCAATATCATCTTTTGGAGTTGGAATATCAAAAAGAGCTGTCAGCAAGTTGAGGGACGTGTAATGTTTGAAATCACCAAACTTCCACATTTCCAGGGTATCAAGCAATGGAACTTCCCAAGGTTTTTTTGATCCGAAATTGAGTTGTTCGGGCAATGGCAAGCGTTGAATCAACAAACGTCGACACAAATAAGGCACATCAAACTCCTTGATGTTGTGTCCACAAAGCTGAAAATCGCCGCTGCTGCCAAAGGTTGTTAGGGTAGAAACAAAGTCGGTGAGCAATTTTTTTTCGTCATCGCCGTAGAATGACTTCACCCGAAAGCGTTCTTCCCCGTCTTTACGAAAAACAAAGCCCACTGAAATGCAAATAATTTTGCCAAACTCGGCAAAAATTCCGGCTCCTTTTTCAAAAATAGTCTGATCGTCCATGTCGGGAGGATAAACAGCAGGCATTCGCTGCCGCAATGTCTCGGCTTTATGTTCCCAAAGCGGAATTAACCGTTCGGGCAATTCTTGATACCGTTGTGTTTGTGAAACAGTCTCAATATCAATGAATAAAATACGTTCCTTGACCAATGAAGGCATAATGATTTTAATTAAAGGATCAACAACAGTTACCACCATGTCAACAAGGGTAAATGCACAACCGGTTGACATGCAATAATTTTCAACGCAAAGGTAAAATTTAATCCCAAAAATAGCAAACCATCGAAAATTTCAAAGATATAAACTAATTTTGTGGCCTTTATCAAACCACCCAAACATTGTGTACACAGGTGAAATTTCAGCGCTTTTCGTTGCAGTTTTCTGGACGTTGAGTGCTTTATTTTTCGAAATTGCCGGCAATCGCATTGGCTCGTTAGCCGTCAATGTGATTCGATTGATCATGGCCATTCTCTTTTTAGGAATGGCCACATGGATTACGCGAGGCATGTTTTTCCCTTTGGATGCAACGCCTTATGAATGGTTCTGGTTGTCGCTTTCAGGATTCATCGGGTTCTTTTTGGGCGATCTTTGTTTGTTCTATTCCTACACGCTGATCGGATCGCGCATGGCACAGTTGGTGATGACGTTGGCGCCACCCATTACCGCATTGATCGGCTTTGTTTTTTTGGGTGAAACCCTTTCATGGCTCAAAGTGATAGGCATTTCCGTCACCGTCACCGGAATTTTTACGGCCATGCTGGGAAAAGAGAGCGGGGAACGATTGAACTTCAACGTCCCGCTCAAAGGATTTCTTTTTGCTTTGGGTGGAGCTATCGGACAAGGATTGGGCTTGGTACTGAGCAAAAAAGGAATCGGACATTACGATGCCATGGCAGCTACACAAATTAGAGCCATCACAGGTGGTCTCATGTTCGTGCTGTTGGTGACATTTTTGAAGCGATGGGGAACACTTCGATTTGCATTTAAAGATCGGAAAGGCTTGCGAGCCGTTTTTGCAGGCTCCTTTTTTGGCCCGTTTGTCGGAGTGGCTCTTTCTCTCTATGCCATTCAGCACACCTCGGCAGGTGTGGCGGCTACGCTCATTGGACTAGTCCCAATTTTTATCATTGTCCCCTCAGCCATGCTGTTCAAACAACGCATCACGCTTTTTCAAGTCATTGGCGCTTTTATCAGTGTCGGAGGCTGTGTGTTATTGTTTTTAAATTAACACACAGTTCGAATTATCATTGCTCCAAGTTGATCAAAAATGATAGCATTACTGAGCTCTATGTAACATTGAAGCGACATTGCCAACAACGTCGCTTCAATTGAAAACAAAGATATTTCCTAAACGGTTCAAAAATGATTCAGCATTTATTTGTTGTACAAATAATTCAGCACAATGGCCAAATGATCGCCGGCGTCAGTCAAACGACTTTCCAATAAACCCAGATATTTATAATCGTAGTAAAACGGATTTTTCAGATCATCCACTGACTGATAAACAACCTGAGCAGCCTGATAGGTTCCCCAAGCCCAATCGAGCACCATGGATGGTTTGAAAGGAGGAAGATCAAAATGATGCGTTCTGAACAAATAATCGGCATACTCTCTGTAGCTTAACTGTTGCATGTCAATCAAACCGCTGTCCCACAATGAATGGAGATTGGTTTCGCGTCCCATCCAACGAATCTTAATCATATTGCCGCCTTTATCTTCAGGACGTCCCATGTGCAAAGGCTGATGCATGTCCCCAATGAGGTGAATCAAAATTTTTAAATCGGTCGTGTCGTTTGGATGTGACTTCAATTGATTAATCAACTGGAGCACACGATAGACGACTTCCCCGTTTTCGAGGGTCAGTGCCTGCTTATTGAATTCTTCTCGTGTCAGTCCCGACGGTAAGTCTTTGTAATGCCACACGCCGGTGTAAGCCAAGGCTGAATCCGATTTGATAAAATCGCCCCAATTGGAGACCATGGCAATGCTGGCATTGCCTAAAATCTTATTGATATTGCTTTGAGCCTGTTTGCCGATGTTCATTTCGGCAATTTTCCCAATAACACGATGCCCCGTCATTCCCCAACCAAAAACCAATTGCGGAAGGATTAACCCCAAAACGACAAAAGCTGAAGTCCATGTTTTTTTCATGATTGATCAATTCAATGTTTGTACTTTAGTATGAGTAAAAAGGGTTACAAAAATAGCTATTTTTACAAGCTGAAAATAACCCTGTTTATTTTTATGTGTTAAATAACCATAATCGATGTAACCTTTTTCGTCAACATTCGTCTTTATTAATGTAAATGGATTTGAAACAGTTTGAAATAAAAATCCTTCCGCTAAAAAATAACATTTATAGATTAGCTAAAGCACTGCTTGGAAATGCAACCAATGCAGAAGATGCAGTGCAGGATATTTATTTGAAATTGTGGACACAAAGAGATCAATTGGATCAGGTGGAAAACGTCAAAGCGTTTTGTTTAAAAATAGCGCGCAATCACTGCTTGGATCAATGGCGCATAGAAAATAAAACCGATTTTGATATATTGAATGACGCACACATCGCTACCGAACGATCACCTTACGAGCAGACAGAGCAAAAGGACTTAGTGAATCAGGTTAAACAACAAATAGCTAACCTGCCCGAATTGCAACGCACCGTCATACATTTACGCGATGTTGAAGGAATGGAATTTGAAGAAATAGCAGCCATTACGGGATTGAGTGAAAATGCCATTAAAGTGAATCTCTCAAGAGCAAGACAACGGATCAGAATCCTGTTTAACAACAAAGAATAAGCAATCAATGAGCAACTTGGAAAATCTTTTGCAAAAATATTTTGATGGAGAAACTTCATTAAAAGAGGAAGAACAATTGAAAAATGCGTTTTTGACTCACTCCATCCCTACCTCCATGGAAAGGTATCGTTATCTCTTTGAAGGATTTGAAGCATTGCGTTCCGAGACCATGCCAAGCAACGGATTTGAAAAATATATGAGCAGCAAACTTGCACACAAACATCACACGTTGGTTTATCATCTGATCGTGTGGAGCAGCGCTGCCATCGTCACCCTGTTTTTGTCATTTGGAACGATTTATTATCTTCAACGACAAAATAACTATATGATTGTCAATGGACAACGCATCAACGATCCTGAAAAAGCACTCATGATGGCCGCCAATAAACTCCATCTTGTGACCGGGAAATTCAACAACAGTCTTTATCAGGTTGAACAAATGGGAAAAGTGGGAAAACATTTAAGTCTTGTATCGCTTTTTCAAAAACATGACACTTTGAGCAACGATTCCATCACACTCCATACAACTACAACAAATCAAGAATGAAAACAACGTTTTTATGGCTTTTACTCACCTTGACCACCGTGGGCATCAAGGCACAAACCATCGATAAATTAATAGATCAATACTCAAACAATAAAAATTGTGAATACGTTTCAATTCAAAAAGGACTCTTTAACTTGACCCAATGGCTTGGAGCCACCGACATTGACAAAGATACCAAAGAGGTGCTATCACGCATTAAAACACTAAAAATACTCACCATCAATTTAGATCCGAAAACAGACATGCGTCGTCATTTTCAAACAGAATTGAACACGTTGCTAAAAAACGGAAATTTTGAAAAAATGATGGTAACGAAAAACAAAGACGATCATTCAACTTTTTACGGATCAACCGATAAAAACAACAATGCGGAACTCATCATTGAATCGCAAAACGATGACCAACTCAGCGTCATCATCATGAAAGGAAACTTAACGCACGAGGATTTAGAAAAAATAGCAAAATAACAGACAGACCTTTTTACAACTTGATTTTTTTCATCTTTTTTTTACCTGAAATTGATTACATTTGCCGGTGTTTGTGAAAATACCGGCTTTTTTTATTTCTTTTTATACCGGTTTCATTCAGAACTACTTATAAAAAAAATCATCATGCAAATTGTCATCATCAAATACAATGCAGGAAATATTCGTTCCGTACTTTTTGCGCTGGAACGTTTGGGTTATGAAGCTGTTGTCACCGACGACCCTAAGGAAATAAAACAGGCCGACAAAGTGATCTTTCCCGGTGTCGGAGAAGCTTCATCAGCCATGCAATATTTGCAAGCGCATCAATTGGATCAGGTCATTCAATCACTCAAGCAACCCGTTCTTGGCATCTGCCTCGGGATGCAGTTGCTTTGTGATTTTTCGGAAGAAAATAATACGCCTTGTCTTGGAATCATTGATCAGCCCATTCTCCGGTTTCCAAACAACGAATTGAAAGTACCGCAAATCGGATGGAACGACATTTACGCACTCAAAGGCCCCTTATTTGAAGGCATTCCGGAACACAGCTATCTTTACTTTGTACATGGTTATTATGCTCCGCTAAGTCCTTACACGACGGCAACCGTTTCATACATGATTCCTTACAGTGCTTCGCTACAAAAGGAAAACTTCTTTGCCGTACAATTTCACCCCGAAAAATCTGGCGCTGTCGGCGAACGCATCCTGACAAATTTTCTACACCTTTGATCAAGGCTGAACAGGCCGAAAAAAGGCTGCTTCAAACATGAAACGATCGTTCACATCCAGAACAACACCTTAAAAACCAGCTATAAAGCTCATGATGCAGTGATCGTTCTTTCTGCTGATTGTTGCTTTCATTCAAACCATTGAACAACTTATTGTTCCAATAAAAAACCCATCAAAAAGGCCATCTCGTCTTGAGACAGCCTTTTGATGTCAATGTGAGCCAATGATATAAGCAATTATTTGGTAACCGCTTCCAATTTGCGAAGAATGGTGAACATGAACAATGCCGAAACCAAACAACAAGCCACCAGAATACCCCATACAGACCACAGCGGCAACGCATTCCACAAATTACCGATCACACCGGTGAGCGCATTTCCAATGGCAGTAGCCACAAACCAACCACCCATCATCAATCCTTTATATTTAGGCGGTGCCACCCTCGACACAAACGAAATGCCCATGGGACTTAAGAAAAGTTCGGCAAAAGTGAGCGTTAGGTAAGTGCCAATGAGCCAATCAGGCGAAACCGGTGAAGGACTTACGCCCCCAGAAGCCTGAAGTTGAGCGGGAGACATCAATCCAAACGATCCGACAACCAAAATAGAGAATCCCAAAGCGGCAATCAACATGCCATAACTGATTTTACGAGGCGATGATGGCTCTTTTTCCCGTTTGTTCAACTGTGAAAATAAAGTGACAAAAACAGGTGTCAAAATGATGATGAAGAAAGGATTGAATTGTTGAAAGATCTGCGGTGTAATGTGCATTTCAGCCGGAAGTGCATGATAGACCACCAGGATGAGCACCAGCGAAATCAACGCCAGAAGGGAGGAAATGGTCCGTGTGCGCTTTTTCTTGGTTTGAACTGCATTCAAAATGCTGTAGAACAACACAATGATTAACGTCAGACTGGTCAATGAAAATCCGATGCGGGTAAATCCCGAAACCGTCGAAACGGTGTAGTCACGAGCAAAGAAGGTCATGGTTAATCCGTTTTGTTGAAAAGACATCCAGAAAAAGATGACAACGGCAAACACCAATAAGAGCGCTACGATCCGATCTTTGGTTTGTTGAGGGGTCAACACTTCGATGTGATTGTTGGTGCTGTTGGGTTTGTTGGCGCTGTAGTCGGCATATTGATAGGTTTTCTTAAACACGATGAAGATGGCAATGGACAAGACCAGCGAAAGACAGGCAACGCCAAAACCGTAATTGTAGGCATCGCTCAAATGTTGAATGTATTGTTGTGAAAAAGCAGATAAATGAGCGCTTGCACCTGCCATTTGTGCTTCAGCCAACTGTTTCAAGTCATGCAATCCGTTGGGTGAAATGGTTCCTGACAAAAATTGATGAGCCAATGCCGGTATTTGTGCTTCGTAGGTCAATCCATGTTGATGAAGGCTGAAATTGGTGATCCATTCGGCCATGGAGGGAGCAAAGAATGCACCGATGTTGATGCACATGTAAAAGATGCTGAAAGCCACATCGCGTTTACTGCTGTATTTCGGATCGTCGTACAAATTACCCACCAACACCTGCAAATTGCCTTTGAAAAGGCCGGTGCCGATGGTGATTAAGGTCAATGCAGCAATCATGGCCACAAAGGAAAAATGGGTATCGTTGTTAGGAATGGCCAAGAGCAAATAGCCCAAAAACATCACCACAATGCCAACCATGATGGTTTTTCCGTAACCAAACCACTTGTCGGCAACAAAACCGCCAATGAGCGGCATAAAATAAACAGCGCCCATGAACAAGCCATAAATGGTACTGGTTGTCCCTTTGTCGAAGCCAAATTTGGCTTGAAGATAAAGGACAAAAATGGCTAACATGGTGTAAAAGCCGAAGCGTTCTCCGGTATTGGCAAGCGCCAAGGGCAACAATCCTTTTGGATGATCTTTAAGCATAAATTGATTGAATTAAAGTTAATAAATGGAATGAGTGTTGTTGTTATTGTTTTAAGGAATGACCACTTTTTGAACGGTTTTATTCACCCTGATGATCCAAAGCCCTGTCGGCAAAGTAAAAGTTTCGTGCGTGGAAGTTGCCAAGCGAGTCTGATAGAGAATGCCGAGAGGCGAAAAGATTTGAATCAAGTCGTTGGGCGATGCTCCATCCACATAAGCCAATCCGTTAAGGGCATAGATTTTAATCTTAGCAGTATCGAGGGCGTCAACCGCTGCTGCAATGTAATTGACACAGGCAGCATTCTGTCCTTCGATGCCTGCATTCACGGTTTTGACGCAGAATGATCCCGATGTGGGAGCTGAAATGGTATCGGTCAGTGCGGTGTAATTGCCGACAAGCAGGTTGTTGTGATATACATTATAACTCAACGACGGGCCGGTGTAAATAAGGCCGCGCACATTGAAATTGACATTAAAACCATAGTTAGGATCAGAGGCTAACTTGATAAATGTCAGAGATGTAGGATCTTTTGAAGTAGTGTAATACGGATAAATTAAATCTCCATAACCGTATGATCCTTCGTAAGCAGGTCCATTGTCCATCATCATGGTGTAACCTTTGGAAGAGGTGTAAGAAACGCCAATGGCATAGTTGGTGTTGGCGGCCACCGTAAGCGGTTTCGACAAAAAGAAGGTGTTCCATGTGCCCGGTGTCACTCCATAAATAGCCTGATTGACCACAATGGTAGCAGTTTGAGAACTTCCCGAAACGGTATAAATTTTCAAGTAATAAGCGGTGGCAGTACTGTCGGACGGGAAGAATTTAATGGCACTCCATTGTTTTCCGACATAGGAAGTGAGCGCCGAGGCGTTGAACTGCTGTGCACAAATGATGTTTAATTTCTGCCCATAAGTTAAATAACCTTCCGAACAGGCCCCGTCCCAATGTTGTTCCTGCGTCGTGTCCGCAATGAAAGGCCAACCGGTCGGTTTCGTCCATCGCAGCACCAATTTGTTGTTTTTCAGCGTATCGGTGAGAGTTGTCGGAGGTGGAGCCACATCGATGCCCTGCATGAACTGAAACGAAATGGTTTTGTCACTGCTGTTTTCGGTAATGGCAGTGATCGGCGTATTATTGTAACTTCCGTTCCATGCCAGGATGGCTGGGGTAGATAAATTGGTAAACGAAGTTTTGCCGGAGGCTCCAGGGAACGGACATCCCGAGGAGTTGATGCTTCCGTAGGAAGAGACGATGGCAGAAGGCTGTGCCGAAGTGGCCGAAGCACAAACGGGATACATTTTTTGCGGATGGGTGATGTTGATGTCGTAAAAAATATCGTTAACATCCTGCGAAGCATGCCATATCAACAAGCCGTGACCAGGAAGCGCCGCATCGAAACCTACCTGCTGACGATTTTCCAAGATGTATCGTTCGTTCTGGGTAGCGGTACGCACCACATAAGCTGTTGGATTTTGGGCAGAATTGGGCATACTGCTCACGGACTGTGTGTTGATCAAGGCCGTTGGAGTGACCCACCCAAATTGGATTTTTTGATACATGTTGATATCGGCCGGACAAGTGCCGCTGTAGCTGTTGCCCAAATAATTCCAGTTTCCTTCGCCCATCAAATCCCATTTTCCGGACCCCGTGTAGGAACCGTCATTGGTGTTATTGTAGTTGGTATCGTAAAAATCGGGGGCTCCCAGCACGTGGGTTAATTCATGACAGACAACGCCAATCGTATTGATGCTTTTCGGATAGTAATAATTGCCGTAAAATTCAGGGGTCATGGCATAACGAGTTATGCTGCAATAGCTTGGTGGAGTGATGTATCCTTCGTGCGACCAGATGGCGGAACTTTTAACCCCCGAAAATTCCTGCCCGTGACCGGCAAAAACAACATGAATGCCGACATATTGCGAAAAATTGAGTGAAGGGTTGGCGTTGTGTACGGCCTCAATGGCCTCGTACACCAACGAATCGGGGTATTGATCAGTGCCGGCAATGCCGGTGTCGGTTCCATAATAGCTATATGGATTTTTGCTTGTATAAGGGCCATAAACATCGAACCCCATGGTTACTTTCCCGTATGAATTGGCCGTGAAATAATCTTTGACCGATCCTTGTGAGTTGTTCACATTGTATCCGGTTTGATTGAAACAATTGTTGTAAGCTGTGTTGGAAATGGTAAACGTGGTGTCAGGGAAACCCATGAGGACGACCAATATCTTGATGTTTCCGGCAGGAGTGGGCGCATTTTGAAGCGCTTGTTCCCGTTGAATGTTGGCCGCTTTCACCATGGCGTTCAATTGCGTTGAGGAGTAGAACACTTTGGATGGTTGTGACGATAGAAACTGATCTTCAGCAGCCGAACGTTGAGCTACATTGTGAGCCACCACTTGTGACGGCACAATATTTCCCTGGGCATTTTGCATGGCGTAGGTAAGATATCCGCGGTTATCACGAACCAACATTTTTCCGTCGGTACTCTCTAACCAATGCAAGTACTCATCGCCTTTTTGAATCACGGTGATTTTGGTTCCGTCCGGTTGCGTAACCACAACAGGATAGGGATAAGCCGAAACGGCCATAACTTGGAGCTGATGCATCCAAAAGAGAACGATTAAAAAAAGTATTCCTTTTTTCATAGAGGGTTTTGGTTGGATGGTTATAAATTTTATTTCTTTAGGAAATGAAGCAAAGATAGTGATTTTTTGCAAAAACAACAGATAGAAGAGAAAAATTGTTCATTACGAAGCATGACCCATCTTTAAGATTGATAATGAATGTATTGAATAGGATCAAACTTTGGTTTTCGAGAAGAAAACGGAGCCGATGATCATGGGAATGGCTACATTGATAAACCAAATTAACACACCGGCAGTAGCCGCAGCAATGGCATTTTCGGAAAAAAGGCCGACAAACATGACCGCGTAGGAACCACGTATGGCGGCTTCGGAAAAAGAGATAGATGGAGTGAAGGTGACAAAGAGATAGTAAGTTGCCGTGACTATCATGCCACGAAGAAAAGGCAGTTGAATGTTGCAAAAAAGCAAGGTTAGGTAGAACTGAATGCAAAAGACGAGGTAACGCGAAATGGCCAATAACAGAATCAAAGTCAGTTCTTTAGAGTTTAACAGCGTGAACCAGCGCAACCAAATCATGATGCGGGTTTGAATCTTGAAGCGGCGCAGGATGATCACCAATCTTGGAAGGGAAAGATAAATCAAAAACGAAAGCAGGGTAGCAACCGAAAAAATGATGGCACGTACCGTGTCGCTTCTCAAGGAGGTAAATGGGTTGTGAACCATCAGCAACCAGAATGACAGTAGCCCGAACGACAGCAGCGTAATGGTCTGCGCCAAGGTGCCGATGACACCAAACGCAATGCCTTTCCATCGATTTTGCGGTTGCAGGTAAATGACACGTCCCGGATATTCGCCTACACGGTTAGGCGTGAAAAAGGCGGTGGCTAAACCGCTGAGAATGGATTTGAGCGAAATCTTTAAGCTGATTTTTTCGGTTTTACTGAGCAGAAAACGCCATTTGACCGATTCAATCCAAAGATTCACGGGAAGCAGCACAACAGCCAACAAGAGCCAACCCCAATGATGAAGCGACAAATCGAACCAATCTTGCTTGGAAGCAGGACTGTGAATGAATTCGACAATCTTGTAAATCAAAAATCCATACGAAAGGATCAAGATGGTCCACTTGATATAAGGATAAATGATTCGAAAACGAGCCATCATGTAATGATTAAAAATGTTATCAATGTGATGCGTTACTGACTATGTTCTTTTTTCAATATGCCCGTTGAGAACGGGATGAGGAAAAACTATTTTCCCATGATGATTTTTTTTATTTCGTTGAGTTTGTTCAGGGCCTGCACAGGAGTCAAGTTGTTGATGTCGGCATTTTTAATTTCGTCGCGAACTTGTTTCAGCACGGGATCATCGAGTTGAAAAAAGCTCATCTGAATGCCTTCCCGCGAAGAAGCAATGGATTGAATGGGTTTGGCAATGCCCGATTTTCGGTTGTCGGTTTCCAGTTGTGTGAGTATCTCATTAGCTCTTTTCACGATGCTTTGAGGCATACCTGCCATTTTGGCAACATGAATTCCAAAGCTGTGCTCGCTTCCTCCGGGGGTTAATTTACGCATGAAGATCACTTTTTTGTCCACTTCTCTGACGGAGACGTTGAAATTTTTGATGCGCGGAAAAGATTTCTCCATTTCGTTCAATTCATGATAATGGGTGGCAAACAATGTTTTGGCTTTGGCTTGCGGATGTTCGTGGATGTATTCCACAATGGCCCAGGCAATGGAGATGCCGTCGTAGGTGCTTGTGCCGCGCCCCAGCTCGTCAAAGAGAATCAGGCTGCGATCGGAAAGGTTGTTCAGGATGCTGGCTGCTTCATTCATTTCGACCATGAAAGTGGATTCGCCCAGCGAAATGTTGTCACTGGCGCCCACACGGGTAAAAATTTTGTCCACCAACCCAATGGAGGCTTGTTCGGCCGGCACAAAGCTGCCAATTTGCGCCATCAACACGATAAGGGCTGTTTGCCTCAACAATGCTGATTTTCCGGCCATGTTGGGGCCCGTCAAGATGATGATTTGTTGATTCTCATTGTCTAAGTAAAGGTCGTTGGCAATGTATGGCTCGCCCGGAGGCAATTGCTTTTCAATTACGGGATGACGTCCCTGCCGGATGTCAATGCTACTGCCTTCGTGCAATGTGGGACGAATGTAACGGTTCTGTTCCGCACATTGCTGAAACGACAGCAGACAATCGAGTTGTGCCAACAAATGGGCATTGAGTTGAAAAGCGGTGATGTAATCGCCCAAAGCCACAACCAGTTCATTGAACAGTCGCGTTTCGAGTGCCATGATTTTGTCCTCAGCTCCTAAAATTTTCTCTTCGTATTCTTTGAGTTCTTCAGTGATGTAGCGTTCGGCATTCACCAAGGTTTGCTTGCGGATCCAGTTGGCAGGAACTTTTTCGCGATGGGTGTTACGCACTTCGATGTAATAGCCGAATACATTGTTAAAGCTGATTTTCAGGCTTGGAATGCCGGTGGCCTCACTTTCCCGCTGTTGAATTTGCATCAGGACATCTTTCCCAGAATAAGCAATGGTGCGCAGTTCGTCAAGCTCGGCATTGACCCCGCTACGAATGATTTGACCTTTGTTGACGGCATTAGGCGGATCGTCGGCCAGTTCCCGCGCAATGCGTTCGGCCATGGTGTGACAAGGATTGAGTTGTTCTCCGATTTTTTGCAACGGAGTATGACCCGAAAGCAGGCATTGCTCCTTGACCAGATCCACCACATTCAATGCCACGTGAAGTTGACGCACTTCGCGGGGGGTGATGCGTCCAACGGCAATTTTGGAAACAATGCGTTCCAGATCGCCCGTGAGCGGCAGTTGCTGTTCCAACAATTCCTTTAAAGATTTGTTCCGAAACAATTGTTCCACAATGGAAAGACGTTCTTCGATGAGCGAGCGTTGTTTAAGTGGGAACGAAATCCAGCGCCGAAGCAATCGTCCGCCCATTGGGGTCACTGTTTTGTCCAAAACATCCGTTAAGGAGGCAGCGCCTTCATGTTGTCCCCCGAAGAGTTCCAAGTTGCGCACCGTAAAGCGGTCGAGCCAGACAAAACGTTCTTCCTCGATGCGTGACAAGTGAGTGATGTGTGTGTTGTGAAGGTGCTGCGTGTGATCAAGATAGTAGAGGACCGCTCCGGCGGCCACGACGCCCAGCGTCAACTCTTCCACACCGAACCCTTTCAAATTGATGGTTTCAAAATGTTTTAACAGCCGATCGCGGGCAGCGTCAAGGGTATAAATCCAATCATCCTGTTCATAAGTAAAAAATTTTGAACCGAAAGCATCTCTGAATGCTTCACGCTGCGTGCGTTCGTGGAGTATTTCTTTGGGAGAGAAGTTGTTCAGTAATTTGTCAATGTATTCCAACGAACCTTCGGCTGTTAGAAACTCACCAGTCGAGATGTCAAGAAAAGCCACGCCGGCTGTTTTGTGATGAATAAAAATAGCAGCCAGAAAGTTGTTTTCTTTGTGGTTGAGCACGTTGTCGTTGATAGAAACGCCCGGAGTGACCACTTCAGTGATGCCGCGCTTTACGATGTTTTTGGTCAGTTTTGGATCTTCGAGCTGATCGCAAACGGCCACGCGCATTCCAGCTCGCACCAATTTAGGCAGATAAGTATCCAGGGCATGATGCGGAAAACCGGCCAACTCGACAAATTGTGCCGATCCATTGGCACGCCGAGTAAGGGTAATACCCAATATTTCAGAGGCTTTCACGGCATCATCGGAAAATGTTTCGTAAAAGTCACCTACCCGAAACAACAAGATGGCATCCGGATGTTTGGCTTTAATCTGGTAATATTGTTTCATCAATGGCGTTTCCACCGCTTTCTTTTCCATAAACAAGATCTGTTTGAGCTGCTTTTTCGATTTTTTTTATCCTGTGCACCAATTGTTGAAGGAACGTCCCTCGGCATTGTGGCAGCCGTCAAAAAGGAAAATTTGTCGTTGATTCTCTTCCCTACGCTTTCCCCGATAATGGAGGAGATGCCGACGACAAGAAAAATTGAGCTTAAAGTGTTTCAAACAACTCTTTGCCGGCACCACATATTGGGCAAACCCAATCTTCGTCTAAGGCATTGAAAGAAGCATCATGTTCGCTGTCATCATACACATAGCCGCACACTTGGCAACGATGTTTTTCCGTAGCGGCTGTTTTGGGCAGTTTGGACTCGTCGATGTAGGTGGGGGCATTTTTGGGCGATGCGCCTTTTCTTTCTTTCCGGTACAAAGCATAGGTAATGGGCTCAGCAGCATCGTCGTACAAGTCAGCCTGCAAAATTTCGACGATATACAACCAATGACTTCCTACATCGATGGTCTCTTTCACATGGCATTCAAGCGTGGCGACGGCTTCGTTCATCAACACGGGCACATCGTTGAGGCCGTAACGGATGTTGAACTGCTTTAACTTATCAATATCGCGCCCACTTTGATAGCCAAAAGTGGCAATGATGTCCTGCGACACTTGTCGAGGCAGAATGGTGACCGACAACATGCCCGATGCGCTGATCAATTCGGCGGTGTAATTGTCCTTGTTGCAAGTAACGGCCAATTGAGGCGGTTCGGAGGTAACCTGCATGACTGAATTGCAAATAAATCCATTTCCCTTTTGGGAGTTCCCGCTGCAAACGACATAAATGCCGTACGAAATTTTGTACAATGTTTGATAATCAATCATGACATAAAGTTTATTGTTGAATGAAGGATAAAACTCTTTTCACGCAAAGATAACATAAAAAACAAAGGGATGGTTGGAAACCATAAACAATGGTCAGTGAACTTCATCAATAGACAATGAAGATTCGGAATCAGTTTAGCGTGTAAGGCTAAAGATAGCAGTTGAGAAGTTAAAGAAGAACGGAATTGGGGAATTAGTAGGAATTTGTAGAGACGTTGCATGCAACGTCTCTACAGACAACGATTTCAACGAACCGCCAAATGGAAGCTCTTCATCCATTACGGACTTTTACCCCTAAGTTCCCTAAAGGGGACATCAATCTGTTTTACAGTGATTGGTGATTTGACATCTCTTTAGGCATTAAAGATGATCTTCTTAACTTCTCTATCTTTAATCTTTCACCTTTAAACGCTACACCTTACACCCTACACTAATTCTTAACTTCAAATTTGGGATTGCCCACTGTCACTGGCTAATCAGCTTTCGGGTGACGACACCTTCGGGGGTGGTGAGTTGAAGCAGATAGAGCTCGGGAGCTGCCGGAAGGTCAAAAGTGAGTTGAGCCGCATTGGGATGTTGTTCCATAAGAAGCTGCCCGCCGGTGTCGTAAAGTAAAACCCTTTGGATAAGGGAATCAGAAGTCACCATCACGTGACGATGATGCTGAATGATGGTAAGTCCTTGCAATTGCTGTATGGCGGTGGAGGGACTGCTAAAGATCAGGGTATAGTTGAGGCTCATCCCGTCCTGCGGCGTAGTGAAGGTATAACCACCCGTGGTCAGGTTGTGCAAAGCCCCCGAAGCATCCTGCAGCAGTACCACCTTTGCAATGGTATCCGACTGCGGCATGGTGATGGTGTAACTACCTGCTTTGGGCGCATAGAGCTGCATGGAAACCGTCGTGGTGCTGCCCGAGAAAGGAAGCCGGTTGATGGCCAACGCCATGGCACTTCCTTGTCCCGTAGTGCTGAGCTGCAAGGGAGCGCTGCCCGTCATGCCCGAAATGACCGGATTGTCTTCCATGGGTTCCACATCGGCATGAGCTCGTGAATCAAAAATCACGTAGGTGCTGCAGTCATCACCGGCACCGGCAACACTGAATTTGTATGTGGCAGGATGCACCGGAGCAGTTGCTACATCGGAGGATGAAGGACGCACATACGCCATCGATTGCAATACCGGATTGGTTGAAGCGGTGGATTGGAATGTGACGGTAGCACCATCCCAATCGGTTTGTACAAAGAAGCCTTGTCCCGGAGCGATCGTCGTATTGGCGGTAGCAGCAATCACATTCGATGCCGGCACCACGTCGTAGCTGTCGAAGTATGGCTTGTACACATAGGCTGCTCCATAATACGAAGTTGAGGAGGAGTTCCACATGGAGCTGATCACCGACGGTTGGGACAACGGATTGGCAATGAAGTTCCATCCGGTGTTGTACCAGAGAGGGGCAGTGGTAGCACTCAGACGAATGGCGGGACTGGTTGTCGGAGATGACGATTCATTGAACGGAACCTGCGAAGGCGATGAGAAGATCACCGTTTGTCCGATGTCGTTTTGAGGCACTTTTTTGTTAAATGAAAGGGCATAGCCTTTACCTGCCGTCATGACAGAATCGGCATTTAAACGCCCTTGAGCCCATGCATATCCAATGCCGTTGAGCGCTCTGGCACTTTCGTTGTAGCCTTCAATGCGAACGCTGTTCTCATCGACTGCGCCATCCAATGTGGACATTTTAGCCGTACTAAAGGGCAAGCCAAAGAAACTCCAAATACCTTTTCCGGAGATGGTTTTCGAAAAACGTCGCACATAAAGTACGGAATCGGCCGTGATGGTTCCGTTGGTCAATTGGCAAGGGGCTATGGTATCCTGTCCTAACTCCAACCATTGTGCATTGATGGTGGATGCTTGCATGTTGAAATTGGTGCCGGGTGTAACATACACTTCCAACGTGTCGTTGGGTCCAACGTTGTAAGCTCCCGATGAACCGGAAGTATAGTTCGTGCCTGTTCTACTATTTTGAACTGTACAGGTGCTCCCTCCACTCACCGTTACGCCATCCCATTTTTCAAAAGCGCCCATATCGATGGTGCCGCTATATTTACGCGGTTTCCCATTGGCATCAATGGCAAGGGGATTGGCGCCCGGCAAGCCGTTCCCAAGACATGGTGAAATGAGCAACAGTTCGTAGTTGCGCATTAAGGGGTTGGTATTACGTCCGTCTTTGAAGTTGGGGGATCGTTGAAGTAAGTCAACATTGCCCGTTCCGGTTGGCCAATTAGAAGATACATAATTGGATGAGCCGGCGCTGTAGGTGATGGTTGGCGCTGTGCCGACTATGTTTCCTGAATTTCCCCACAAAATAGAGTTGGTAACCGTGTTGGTTGCATCGCTGCAATTAATCCCCACTCCGGTGTTATTGGCAATGGTAGCATTGATTACTTTGGCTGACGTGCCGGCAAAGTTGATGCCGATGCCGCCATTATCAGCCACTACTACGTTGGTAGCTACATTGGATGTATTTAGACTTAATCCGCCTACGCCTGTGCCTGAATTATTGATGATCTTGCAATTCTGAATGGAGTCAGTGCCGGCAGGAAAATTGACAGCATAGTTTGATGATGCTGTTGTTACTCCCGTGATGGTGAATCCGTCGAGCAGTGCGTTGGTAACTGTTCCGGAATAACTTACGATGGGAGCGGATGTGTTGGACAGGATGGATTGGTTCGTTTTCAGATTGCGGCTGTTTCGTATGGATGTGACCTTTGCCAATGTAGTGGGGAATTCTGTCACTTGACTGCCGGCAAAGCCTCCGTACATGGATAAGTTATTTTGTAAAAGATAAGAAGTGCTCGTTGTATAGGTGCCTTTGGCTACCCATACTTGAGGGAAATCGTACTGGCTGTATTGCGGAGACGAGATGGCGAACTGAACCGTTTTGTATGGATTTGACCAGTTATACCCATATCCTGCGGCATCGGTACCGGTAGCATAGTTTACATAGTAGAGATGCGATGCCAACTCATAACATCCGATGTCCGGTATTGCATCTCTGAAGACGCCCCTTATATCAGTCGTGGGCACCAACGTTGTGCCGGTTTGCGTATTGGTTCCTCCATCATTAATCAATACATTAGGAGCCGGCAATAAACGATAATCGGCTGTAGAGCTACTATTAGTAGGGTTCACAAAGTAGGTGTTCGTAGTGCTTAAAACATAACTTTTTGTATTTTGACCAGTATAGTCTGACTGCCATGCATTGTAAATTTCATTACCTTGAGTTATTCCTGTTGCGGACGGAAGAGTGTTTCCCCATAGTGCGTTATTATAAAAATAAGCATAGCCTGAACTTCCAAATACTTGAATACCAGAAGCATTTTGTTGACTTGAATTATTACAAATGGTATTGTTAATGAAATAACAATTACTTGTTGGGCTGAAAAAAGAAATGCCACCACCTCCGATTAATGCAAAATTATTATAAACTAAACAATTGATCACATTCGAACCTCCGGAATGGACATTGATGGTGCCGGCAGAATAAGTCCCTGTACCATTGTTATCATGCACGATGCAATTGAACAGGGTGCCACCATACATTTCTGCTGCAGCTCCATCGTTGCCTTTCGAACCTCCAGACCATGTGGTGCCATTCAGCGTTCCATTCCCTACTGTATTGTTATCAATAATGCAATTGGATATGGTACTATTTGCGACTGTAAAGACTCCGCCACCACAATCATCATCTCCATTAGAAGCATTATCGGGGATATTAGCACCTGTTAACTCAAAACCATCCCACTTGGTAGGGGTGGTAAATCCCGAACCTCCACCTAGTGATGTTACTGAATACACAGGCCCTAATACGCGGTAGTCCGTATTGGTTCCGGTTTGTGGGCCGGCATGCAGTGTGGTTAAGTAAAGCGAATTGGTGCTTAGCGGAACCCGCATGGTGGTGTCGGCAGGAATCCCGCTGGCATTGGTATTGTTGGTATTGCCAAATTCAGGAAAGGCGCCATACACGTTAACTCCGTTACGCATGACAAACGTATTAGCCCACCCAGTCCAACCACCACTTGTGTATTTCCCATAATCACCGGTAGTATCGTTTGGATCTTGATAATAATTGCCGGCGGCGACATAAACAGGAAGCTTCGGTGTCAGGCTATTTGCAGTCTCCACTCCTTTTTGTACGGTAGCGAATGCATTTGCCCATGAGGTACCATTATTACTGTTACTTCCAAGTGGAGTCATACGGACATAAACAGCTCCGTTAAAAACGGTGCCGGTTATGGTGAAATAGGAGGTGCCGGACGGAAAGGGGATCGTAGTGGTGTATAATGTTCCGGAAATATGTGTCAAAGGATATTCTGTCCCGCCACTGCTGAAATTGGTGTTGTTGTCCACCAAAACTGCGTATGCACCAGATGAGGGGTAGCTACCGAGATCGATCTGTAAATAAACGGCTCCCACGTTTCCTGTATTTTGTATCTTCCATGTCCGGCTGACAATTTGGAATGGGCCGGAGGTAGTCCAACTTGACGTGCTTCCTCCGTTATCTCCCCATATTAAATATTGGCCGTTGGTCAGGGCGGTTCTAACGGCTGCCAGGTTACTCGACGTGAAGTCGTTGGTGGTTGCCATTACAATACGTGATGACGTGACGGAAATGAAATTGATGCTGGCCGATACTTTCTGGTTTAGCCCATACGTGGCGTCGTTGCCAAGACCAGCAATGTTTTTGGAGTAGCCTGTGGTATCATAAACGGTTACGCTGTTTCCATTGGTATAATTATGTGTTAAAGTTACCCCATACTTAAGAGCTAAATAGGATTCAATGTTTTGTCTTGTGCTTGGAGCCACGACGCTGTTGGTACCATAAACTTCACTGATGTTTCCAACAAATTGAGCGGCTGGCTGAGAACTATAACTATTTCCGATTCCCAATTGTTTGGGATCCGTAAGGCTGGTATTGTCAGAAAGTGCTTTGGCCACTTTTATGCCGTTTACATATAAATAAATAGAATCGGAAGCAGACTTTTTGCGCGTAACAGCAACAATTTGAGGCATATTGTTATTGTAAGTTCCGGAGGTCTCTGCACCAAAATTATTGCCTGCAGTCCCTTTGAAAAAAAGTTTTCCTCCTTGCATCCCCAATTGATAATCGTTTGCTGTCCCTACAGTTTCTCCTCCAATGATAGCTGGATTTGACCAAAAATTATTTGAAGAATTCGTCTGTGTTGAATTGAACACGGCAAAGAAGGTCATGTCGTTGGCAATCTGATTGGTAGTGTTTAAATAATAGCCATTCCCTCCTGACGGGAAATTGATTGATGGATTAAAGTTTGTTCCAAGAGTTTGGTAAGTGGGCACTGTAATGCCAGTTAATGCGGTTGATGTTGATGTCGCATTATTCGCTGCTCCTGATTGATCATTCCATTGTGTTACCCCTGTTCCATTTGTTGTAGTGCTTGTTCCGGCATCGGCTTTGTACCAAAAAGTGGTTCCTTTTCCTTGAGCTAAAGCAAAATAGGTTGTACCTCCACTCACGGCGGGGGAATTGGATACCCCGTATTGGCTGGGCGTACCTCCCAAATAACTATAAGTGCCATTGGCAGCTGTGCTTGTTCCAATGGTATTTAAGGGAGCTATTGCAGATGGACGTGATAATGAAACCGAACTGTTGGTGAAATTGCCGCTTGTTGCCAATGACCAATATTCCGTTGTGCTGATAGAAGCAAGCGTTGATCCGTCAGCGGTTCCTCCCGAGCCGGTATTAAATGCCTGCACTTGAGCCGTCACGGTACCTGTACCGGTGGTTGGATTGACCAACGAAAATGGAAGATAATAATTTGTGCCACCCACCACATTCCCTACCGGAAAGTTATAGGTGGAACCGGATGCTAAACTTGCCGGCAATGTCCAGCTTACCGGCCCGTTGATAAATGTATTGGGAGAACCTCCTGTAATGGCTGTTGTGGCGGTATTGGTGACGGATAAAAGATTGGTTGTGGTAGTAGTTAGAATACCGCTGGTTAAAGTCAAATTCCCGGCAGCGGTGGTTGGACTATTTAAACTAACTCCGCCGCTCGTGTTGGCTATCACAAGATTATTATAAGTAGTTTGTGTGCTTCCGCTGATGATTTGTGCGCTGCTGCCATTAAACGTAACTGTTTCATTTGCCTTGGAGTAGGTGCCGTTATTCGTCCAGTTGCCGCCTATATTAATGAGTGGTGAGTTTGTACAGGTATAAGAACATGAAGGATATATCAAAAGGGCTTTGCTTACATTGGTCGTGCCTCCAGACTGAGAAAAGGTACCTGTATATGTTCCATCGCCAATGTTAACATAATCTGTATTCAGCGTACCGGAACTAAAATTAACACTCCCGTTTAGTCCTGCAGTTCCTATTAGTAATCCACCTTTAACATTTAAAGTACCGCCGCCATTTATATTGACCGTCCCTTGATCTAACAATGAATTGTTTGCTGTGACAGTGTTCCCTGCTGTTGCAAAAATGCCACCTGATGTTAGGAATGATACCCAAAAATTATCGTTTACTGTCACCGGTCCATTAGCCGTGATTGTTCCGGTAGTTGCTAAAGTCAAAATATCTAATGCAGAGGTGCCGGTACTGATTGTCTTCCCCAAACCTGTCATTTGGAGGTGCGAGCGAACCGTGTACGCCCAAGTTCCAGTTATAGCAAGGTTGCCACCTAAAGTTATTTTTTTTGCGGAGGTATCCCAATTCACACTATGTGTAAGTGTGCCGTTGGTACTAACGGTTAAATTTCCATTAATTATATAATCATTATCTGTTCCCTGTAATATGAGGTTTCCTTGTGTAACAAGCAAATTTCCGGTAACTGCAAATGCTTTGGTTGCATTGGTTACCGTGGTGACAGCTGCTCCTTTGTTAATTGTCAGATTATTAAATGTAGTTGTGGCTGAACCATTGATATTGGAGGCATTGTTCCCATCTAAAGTTACTGTACTTGTGCCGGCAGTGAAAGTGCCATTGTTTGTCCAGTCTCCGGCAACAGTATGCGCATAACTGCTACCAACAAATGTAGTTCCTGTTCCTATGCTCAAATTACCATCAATATTCAATGCTGTTGATGTTGTAGTTGTTCCGGTTGTTGTACTTAAATTATTGAATGTGGTAAATATCGTGGCAGGTAAAGTATTGGTGGCGTCCATTATCACAGTACCGGTACCGGGTGTCCAAGTATTTCCAGCGACTGTATTAACAGCTAAACTGCCGGTTTGGAGGATGCCTCCGTTAGTCATGTCTATTATTCCGGCAGCAGCATTTCCTACAGTCCCTCCAAGTGTAATGCTTCCAGCATTTAATGTTGCACCATTTGCAAAAGTAATTGTCCCGGTTCTTACCGTATTCCCGTTACCTCCAACTTGAACATTGTTTGTTACAGTCAGCACTGGATTTCCACTATTAGCAAAGGCAAGTATTCCATAATTGTTATTGGTGTTATTTCCTCCAATCTGAAGAGTTGCACAGGCAGCATTTGTTACATCTACTGTAACAGTAAAACCACCTCTAATAGTCACATTATCAGTTGATGTTGGCACCACGTTTCCAACCCATGTGCTTGGTGAACTCCAAGGGCCAGTTTGGGCACTTATTATGTTTGCTGCAAAAGTATTATTCACCCCAACAAAAAAAAGCAAGCAGGTGAAGATAAGGAAAGTGAATAGCTTTGCGTTTCGTGAAGTATTTTTAGTATCTGCTTTGTTGGGCAGCGCCCTGAGCGAAGCCGAAGAGTGCTGAAGGTTGCCTATCAAGGAAATTTCCCACACGAAGCGGCGGTATGATGAGGAGAAGAAGGTAGATGTTGGCATAAACGAACTGTTAGAAGGTTATTACACAAAGCATTTGGGTGTCGGCATACTTCATCGGTAAGAACATCATCATGGCGGTATAGTGTTATCTGTCAAGCTATTATCACTCATCCATAATGATCTGTATGCACTGCACCTAAGATGAAGACAAAAATAGGTAAAAAAATGGAAGGTAGTGCAGGGAAAAAGTTAAAAACAATGGACAATGGACAATGGACAATGAATCTGTAAATTTGCTGATGAGTTGATTAGCAGATTAGCTGATTTCTATTGCCTATTGCCTCTAAAGTTCCCTATTGCCTTCAACCATGGACAATGAAGAATCTGTCAATGCCTGAATAACGTTAACCATTGACCAATGACCGTTGTACATTGCCTTTTGCCTTAACGCCTTCAGCCTGAAGGTTCCGTTGCCAATCGCCGTTGGGTGTAGTCTTTTAGGGTTTTCCATATCGTGCTCATTTTGACGACTACATCGGGTAGCAGGTTCAGTGCCTCTATTTGCGTATCCTGAAAAAAGGGATATTCATGAGAGATCATATGACGTGTTTGTCTGAGTGCAATCCAATCTTTTGCATCATCGAGCAAATTTAGCTTCCTCAACTTTTGCATGTTCATTACAAGGGGCTTCTGCCCCTTAACCCTGACTGACTTTTTGTCCCCGCAAGCGGGATGTTCCACTGACAACAAAAAGTAAGCGAATGGAACAATCCGATTGATCGGATCAAGTCAAGACTACGTCCGCCTCAATCAAAAATTGATCGCGATGAAGGCTCAAGTTGTCCAACTCGCTTCTTCTTAAAAATCAAATCATGATTTGTTTGCGAAAGTTGAATGAATCAAATTATTCAACTTTCGTATGTTCATTACAAGGGGCTTCCGCCCCTGTGACCCTGACTTACTTTTTGTCCCCGCAAGCGGGATGTTCCACTTAAC
>JBMFIQ010000027.1:0-31576 GCA_049976245.1 Microbacter sp.
TAAGAGGCTAATTATCAAATCTATTTAATTTAATCACACCTAAAAATCAAATCATTATTTACTTGCGAAAGTTGAATTTTTTACATAATGATCATGTGAAATTTTAGAGATTAACTTGTTTTAAAATATTGATGATCAATGGTTTTTAATCATTTAGCCTTTGTGCAACATGAGGTTTGAAGCGCTTTTATTGTTTTTGATAAAGAGTGGCTACCCAGTGATTCATTTCTTCAAAACGAATCATTTTCAAATTCAATGCTTGAGCTTCTAGATCAATTTCCGGTCTGTCGCTGTCGTAAAATCCACTCATTAAGAGCAATTTACCTTTTTCTAAACATGCAGCATAATGCTTCATGTCTGCTAAAAGAATATTTCGGTTGATGTTAGCCAGAATGATGTCGAATTGACGCTCCGACAATAATTCAGCGCCTCCTTGTTCGACTTCAATGGATGAAAATCCGTTCAATTCTGTATTTTCTTTTGTGTTGTTGAATGACCACTCGTCAATGTCAATGGCCGCAACGGACTTGGCCCCTTTCATTGCCGCCAAAATAGCCAAAATGCCCGTGCCACAACCCATGTCCAAAAGAGATTGACCATTTACATCCAATTGTAACAACATGATTATCATTAAAATGGTTGTTTCGTGATGACCGGTTCCAAATGACATTTTTGGATCAATCAAAATATCATATTTCATTTTGGGAACATTGTGATGAAAAGAGCTGTGAATCACACATTCATTGCCAATGACAATGGGTGAAAAATAATTCTTCTCCCAAATTTCATTCCAGTTTTGATCGGGAATTAGTCGGAAAGAATAGCTCAGTTGCATGTCATTGACGTGAGAAAGAATCCATTCGTTGATTCTTTGCTCATCAAACCGGTTAGCCACTCCATACGCCTTGATCCCGTCGTCAGTGTATTCAAAGCTGTCAAACCCCATTTCACCCAATTCATAGGCTGCCAAATCTTGTTCAAATCCTCTTGAATTGTTAATTTTGATTATTAATTCTACGAATTCCATTGATTCAAACTATTTTTAGTTAAAAAGGGAAGTTGCCATGACGAAACGCTGTTTTGAAGCATATCTTTGCAATACAAAATGCTTTTGCAAACTTAACTATTTTGCTTGATTGAATGATACTTTTTAGAAAGAAAAAACGTTATTTGATTAAACTCTTTGCCAAATATGCAGTCTAATAGATAAAAAAAGAGAATTAAGTAAAGATAAAAAGAGAATAAATATTAAACGAAAATAAATTGAAGGAGGCAGGCATCATGAAAACAAAATTAAGTTGGATCGTTATTTTGACGTTGTTCCCACTTTTAGGGTTCAGTCAAAGCTTTTATGATGACATTTACAATCCAAAAGCTCAAACGACTAATCAATCAAAAGTGCAACAGCAGCCCACACAAAATAACACGAATGCCAATCAGGAATATCAAATAGAAACAGCAAATGTGGGCCATCATCAAGCAGTCATTGTACGTAATGCTGCGGGCGACACCGTTTATTATTCCGACGATTATGCCAATACAAACAATCAGCCGAATGGAACAGTTCTTGATACAATAGCTGTCAATGGGTCTACCTTACAACCATATCAATCAACCAACAAAGCCAATTTATTATTACAATTGAGCAATGGTTCGGTTTATCCTGTTGATCAAATCAATTGGAACGTTAATGTTTGGGGTGGATATCCGTATTATAACAGTTGGTGGCAACCTTATTGGTATAACTCATTTTATCCGTTTGGCTACGCATACAATCCCTATTGCTGGAGCAGTTGGTATGGCGATTATTGGGATGCATGGGATTTAAATTGGGGCTTTGGATGGAATAGTCCGTATTATTACGGTTGGAATCCTTATTATTGGGGAGGATATCCCTACTATTACGGAGGATTGTATTATGGAGGATATACTCGTCCAATTCCTTACAATTACACTGAAAACAGTCGAAGATCAGCTCGAATGCCTTCCAATAATTTACAGTCAACCTATTACAACAATGGTACAGGTTCCGGATCAATTGCTGTAAATGGAACTAATGCATCAACTGGAAGAACTATGGGAACGGCTGTAATAGCTAATAACAGAGCTGCACAAAGTACAACGAGCAACACGGCAACCATCAATCAACCGCGAATGGTCAATGCCCGTCAAAATAATACGGTACAAGCCAATCCGATTGATGTCAGAGGCACTGAACAAAACAGGGTATTTTGGTCAAATTTCTTACGTCAAAACGGCTACAATGTTGATCAACCAAGAATAATGAGAAACGGCGTATATTCCAATGAGAATAACGTTCAACCCAACAACAATACGAGTAGAAGAGTTGTGATCATTCGTTCACAGAACAATGAAAACCAAGTTATTGAAAGAGAAAAAAACTACAGGGTTCAACGTTCTAATAATGCTGCATATGAACAACAACAGCAACGTGTAGAACGTCCTGTGTACAATGAAAATCGATCTTTTAATTATGCTCCAAGTTATAATAACGGCGGAGGCCGCAGCGAAGGATCTTTTGAAGGTGGCGGCGGTGGACGCGGAGGGCGTCGTTAGCCCTTAAAATTTATCACTGGAGTTGAAATTTCATTCTGCCCTGTTTGTTTCAACTACGGTGATGTGATCAACAAAGTAAAATCAAAATTTTTCCTGTCAAAGTGGAATAGAAACAGAGAATAAATCAGTAAAATGTGCTTATTCTCTGCTTCTATAGTGCAATCTTTGAATCAATTCCTTTTCACATCAACTTCAAAATTATCATTTTATGAAAACGAAACTTATTTCCGTGATATCATTTTTGATTTTTTCAGCCTTTGCATTTTCGCAAGATGGCTTTGATGCGCTAACCTATTCGCAATTTCCTCTCAAAGGCACAGCTCGGTACATGAGTATGGGTGGCGCTTTCACATCACTGGGCGGTGATGCTTCGTCCATTACGTTGAATCCGGCCGGTATCGGTGTCTATCGCAGTTCGGAAGTCACGGCAACCCTGAATCTCCAAAATAACACCACTTCATCTGTTTGGAACAATCAGACAGGAAGCGACAACAATTTCACCGGACATTTTAACAATGTTTCTTTTGTTGCGGCTTTTGGGGCTAGAAATCCTAATTTTAGTTCTGCGTTTGGATTTTCTTATGAACGTAAAAAATCGTTCAATTGTTCGGGCATCATGAACGGCTCACCGCAATACTCATCCATTACTGATTACATGGCGGGATATGCCAACGGCATTCCGGAAAGTAATCTTTCAACTTCCAACAACAACGACCCGTACGGCAACATCAACGTTCCATGGATTTCAGAATTGGGATATCAAGCCTATTTAATCAATCCCAATACTTCATCATCGACGCCGAATCAATGGAGTTCACTATTAGGTTCAACGTCTTCGGGTAGCCCCGAACTGGTTAAGCCACAATATGCATTTACCGAAAGCGGATACGTTGATCAATACAACTTGAGTTACGGTGTGAACATTAAAAGCATATTGTATTTAGGGGCTTCTGTTGGATTTCAGGATCTAAGTTATTCCCTTTCATCTAATTACCTCGAATCTTTTGGGAACGGAGGATCGATGAATTTACAAAATCAGATTTATACTTCAGGTTCAGGTTTTGATGTCAAAGTGGGTGCCATTGTCAGACCTACAAATTTTTTACGTTTGGGAATTGCCTATCATTCACCCATTTTTTACAATTTGTCCGACAATTATTATGCTGATATCGTTTATAATACCGGTAATCATTATACTCAAACTTACAGTGGAACAACTTTTACTCCTGATGCCGGCGGATACAGCAAGTATAAATTACAAACTCCATCCGTGATTACGGTTGGCGCTTCAGGCATTATCGGGCAAAAAGCAATCATCAGTTTTGATTATGAATATGCTGATTATTCATCGATGAAATTGCGTGACAACAACAATAGTGCTTTTGCATTTAATACCGAAAATCAAGATATTAACAACATGATGCAAGGTGTAAGTTCTTATAAAATTGGAGGTGAATATCGCATTACGCCTGCTTTAGCCATTCGTTTAGGATACAACTACATTACGCCGGCTACGAAAACAGATGCAGCTCGAAATTTACCTTACAACACCGTTAGAACGGATCCACAATATTTTCTGCAGGGAAATACGCAAAATTATGCTGTCGGAATAGGGTATCATTATCAAAATTGGAGTTTTGACGCTGCCTATGTTTTGATGGATCAAAAAGAAAGTTTTTATCCGTACAATGATCAATGGATCTATTCCAATCTGGCCGATCGTCTTAATCCGGCAGCCGTAACATCCAAAACGAACAATTTTGTTTTGACTGTTGGGTACCGATTCTAATACAAACTCTTGCTTTTCAAACAAAAAGTCATCTTAACAGATGGCTTTTTGTTTTATTGATACTTCTCGTCGTAACATTTTAACGACAAAAGATATAACTTTGCACAAAATTGAATGTGGAATGATTTGCTTGCTTGCAACCACGAGAAAAAATGCTAAAAAAGTATTGATTTATTTTTCTCTCCCGATCAATATTATTTTTTCTTCCATCTTTTTTTAAGTAATGCTGATCCTTCATTCAAACGATTAATCATTATAGTGCTATGTCATATAAATAAAATGATCAAAGTAAGCATATTGTAAATTTATAAATCAAAAATAGTTATCAAATGAAAGCAAATCATTATTTATTTACGTCTGAATCTGTTTCAGAAGGGCATCCCGATAAGATGGCAGACCAGATTTCAGATGCCGTTTTGGATGCATTTTTGGCATTCGATCAAAATTCAAAAGTTGCCTGTGAAACATTGGTCACAACAGGCCAGGTTGTCATCGCAGGAGAAGTCAAATCAAGTGCCTACATTGACGTGCAGGAAGTAACCAGAAAAGTCATTAACCGTATTGGCTACGTTAAAAGCGAATATAAGTTTGATGGAGACTCATGCGGCATTTTATCGGCCATACATGAACAATCGGATGACATCAATCGTGGTGTAGATCGTAAAAATCCAATGGATCAGGGCGCTGGCGATCAGGGCATGATGTTTGGCTATGCTACCAACGAAACTGACAATTACATGCCCATATCGTTGGATTTTTCGCATCAATTGTTGATTGAATTGGCAGCCATTCGTCGTGAAGGAAAACAAATGACTTATTTGCGACCCGATTCAAAATCGCAGGTAACGGTCGAATACAACGAAAAAGGAATTCCTGAACGAATTCATACCATTGTGGTCTCAACGCAACATGACGAATTTATTTTACCGAGTGCCACCAAAACTCAAGAACAAGTTGATGAAGAGATGGTTGTAAAAATCAAAGAAGATGTGCAACATATTTTAATCCCAAGAGTGATTGAGAAAAATCCAAAGTATAAGAAATTAATTGACGATCAATATATTTTGCATGTCAATCCAACCGGCAAGTTTGTCATCGGTGGTCCTCACGGTGATACCGGGTTAACAGGTCGTAAAATCATTGTTGATACTTACGGAGGCAAAGGAGCACACGGAGGTGGGGCCTTTTCAGGAAAAGATCCTTCTAAAGTGGACCGTTCTGCAGCTTATGCTGCCCGTCATATTGCTAAAAATGCCGTAGCTGCCGGCGTAGCAGATGAAATGTTGGTTCAAATTTCGTATGCCATTGGAGTGGCAAAACCTTTGAGTGTGTATGTCAATACTTTTGGAAAATCGCATGTAAAATTTACGGATGAAGAAATTGCTGAAAAATTATCCAACCTGTTTGATTTGAGACCAAAAGCCATTGAAAATGAACTGAAACTTCGCAATCCCATATACGAAGAAACCGCTTCATACGGTCACATGGGCAGAACGCCACAAATAATTAAAAAGAAATTTACATCCCGTTATGCTCCAACCGTTGAAATGGAAGTGGAATTGTTTACTTGGGAGAAATTGGATTACGTTGAAAAAATTCGGGAAGCTTTCTCCTTAAACGCATGATTTTTTTTGAAAATTATTTGTTTAAAAATTTTGGATTCTGATTGATTATTGATTACTTTTGTCGGTAGTTGATACAGAAATGATATAGATAATAAAAGAGTTCCGGCTTGTGTCGGAATTCTTTTTGTTTTAAGTTATTAAATTAAAGATTACGCCATGGCAACATCGTATTTGACTCAGGAAGGCTATAAAAAGTTATTAGATGAGTTAAACCAATTGGAAAACGTTCAGAGACCGGCTATTTCAAGACAAATAGCTGAAGCACGTGATAAAGGAGATCTTTCGGAAAATGCTGAATATGATGCAGCTAAAGAGGCTCAAGGCATGTTGGAAATGAAAATTGCCAAACTCAAAGAATCCATTGCCAATGCTCGTTTAATTGACGAAAAAACGTTGAATGCAGATGCTGTTCAAATCCTTAACAAAGTTAAAATTAAAAACATCACCAGCGGACAAATCATGACTTACATGATTGTGTCAGAATCCGAAGCCAATCTCAAAGAAGGAAAATTATCCATCTCTACGCCCATTGCCAAAGGATTGCTTGGAAAAAAAATTGGAGACAAAGTGGAAGTAAAAGTGCCTTCTGGTTTGATTCAGTTTGAAATTATCGACATTTCGTTGTAAGATTCATTCTATTTCAATGCCTTTATTTCGATGGTAAACAAAAATAACAAGATCATTAATTATTCGGCGCTGTATGTCACACCTGTCAGATTAATTCTCGGGTGGCAATTTTTTAGTGCTTTTTTGCGAAGGATAGTTAATGATCCTGAAAAATTAGATCCAAGTTCTGCTGCTTTCATGGGGCACGCGTTTAACCATTTTCTACCACACGCCCTTTTTATTAAACCATTGATAGCATATCTTATTGTAAACCCTTCGTTACTTTATATTTTTTTAGTCGCATTTACCATCATTGAAGGGATTGTAGGAATTGGTTTGATTGCGGGATTCTTTACAAGGCTTTCAGCAATTGGTGCAACATTATTGTCTTTTGGAATTTTATTAGGATCAGGTTGGTTGGGATCTACCTGTGTTGATGAATGGCAAATTGGTATTGCAGGCATAGCCATGGGTTTAGTTGTCTTTTTAACCGGCTCAGATGCATTTTCCATCGATTATCTTTTTTTTAGACAACAAAAAAATAAATTCACTTTTTTGACATCAGGCAAATTAAATTTAAATGATCTTCAATTAAAAAGAATGGCCTTATTCTTTAGTTTTACGGCTATTTTTATTGCTCTTTTTACATATCAGGCATTTCACAACGGACTCTATGGACGTCTTTTTAATTTATCGAAAGAGCCTAAAATAGAAATTCAAAATGCGAAGCTTTATCATGACGGATCCCTAAACATTACTTTATATAGAACTGACGGGCCAGATACGTACGGAGCATTTATTACGCAAATAATGATCATGGACAAAAACAATGTCCCTTTAGAAATTTTTCATCCCAATAAAGCCAATTCATCGTATGTCCAAATAAAAGATTTTTTCTTTAATAAATCGACGTTGAATGATATGAGTTTAACAATACCACTTGGTGCTAAAACACAGCTATTACTAAAACCTGATCATGCTTTGTTTATTAACGACGGTGATTATAAAGTTATCGTTCAAGATGTAAGCGGATTAAAATGGAACAGTCCGATTTCTTTAAATTAAATCATATACATTGCTGCTGTTATTATTTAATTGTAAATATGTGATAACGATTATTAAATTCAATTCTTATGGCTAGCATTTTTTCACGCATCATTTCAGGAGAAATTCCTTGTTATAAAGTAGCTGAAGATGATCGGTTTTTCGCTTTTCTTGATATTAATCCTTTGGCAAAAGGACATACCTTGGTGGTGCCAAAAATTGAAGAAGATTATCTTTTCAATTTGGACGATGAAACGTTGCAAGCATATATTGTTTTTGCAAAGAAAGTGGCTAAGGGAATTGAAAAAGCCATTCCTTGTCAACGCATCGGATTGGCTGTTATCGGATTAGATGTTCCTCATGCCCACATTCATTTGGTTCCCTTAAATAAGCCAAATGACATTGATTTTGCAAAACCTAAGTTGGTTTTGTCTCCTGAAGAGATGCAGGCCATAGCTTCATCGATTCAAGAAAAGATTATGCTTTAAGCCTTGTTATTGCATGTAGAAATCGTCGTCGATAAGAAATCCTCTTAAAAAGTCTTCAATCGGAAGTCTTTTTTTCCCTGCTAATTGCAATTGTTTGATGTGAATAAACCCATCACTGACAGCTATTCTCATCATTTTTTTTTGATCGGTCAGAATGTATCCGGCAGGAAAATTGTGGGCACTATATTCTTTGGTCGTTTCGTAAATTTTAAGGCTGTAACGCATGGATTTAGCGTCATGCAGTTCAGTCCATGCCCCGGGATAAGGCGATAACCCCCGAATAAAATTATAGACTGAAACTACTTGTTGAGACCAATTGATTCGGCAAGTTTCCGTAAAAATTTTTGGAGCATTCTTGATGATCTTGGGCATCACTTGAGGAAATGTTGGGACATGATCTTCGTTAATGATTAAATCAACCGTTTTCAATACCAATTCTGCTCCTTCGTACATGAGACGATCGTGGAGATCACCTGCTGAGTCGGTTTCAAAGATGGGAACTCTTTTTTGGAGAATGATTTCACCGGCATCAATGTCATGCGTCAAGAAAAAGGTGGTAACTCCTGTTTCTGTTTCTCCATTGATAATGGCCCAATGAATGGGCGCTGCCCCACGAAAATCGGGCAATAGCGATGCATGAAGATTAAATGTTCCATGTCGGGGCAGTGACCACACTATTTCAGGTAACATTCTGAAAGCTACTACAATTTGAACATCCGGTTTTATTTCGGAAAGGGTTTTAATAAATTCGGGATCTTTTAATTTTTCAGGTTGGAGTAGGGGAAGTTGATGGGCTAAAGCAAACTTTTTAACTGCAGACATTTGAACGGATTGTCCTCTGCCTGCAGGTTTGTCGGGCGCTGTAATCACTGCTTCCACGCGGTATTGATGTTCCACTAACGCTTTCAAACTTTCCACGGCAAATTCGGGTGTTCCCATGAATACAATGCGCAAATCTTCTTTTCTCATATTTTTTCTTTCAATAATTCTTTTTTTTTTCACTTCATCAATGAATTTCAAAGATTCAGGTGATTGTTTGTTTTGTTTTGGATAACACAACATGGCCAAAACATTTCACTCTTTTTCGTTTGAGTGAGTCAATGGATTTTCAGACCTTTTGTCAACTCCCCACATTAACTTGTTTTTCAATGTGTTAAAAAATGTGTGATGGGCTTGTTTTACCACGTTTATGGTATAATCCGCTTTACGAATTAACAGCGTTTCTTTTTGATCGTACACGGTTGAACGTCCATCCAAAGCTGCTAAGAAACAATTTGTTCGACTCTTAATTTGAATTTCCAGTTCCCAACTATCCGGAATAATCAACGGCCTAATGTTGAGAGAATGAGAAGCGACGGGAGCAATGATAAAATCTTTTGATTGAGGAACTACAATCGGGCCGCCTACACTCATCGAATAGGCTGTTGAACCGGTTGGTGTGGCGATAATTAATCCGTCGGCTCTGTAAGTATTCAACTCTTCGCCGTTGATGTTAACTTGAATGGAAATCATGGAAGATGTATCTTGTTTCAAAAAAGCCACTTCATTCAAAGCAAAGGAGGATGGATTTTCCTTATGAGTCAACGATTTTAATTCCAACACCGTACGTTTTTCAATGAAATATTGATGATCGATGATGCCGTTCAAAGCAAATTCTAACTCATGATCAGAAACGTCAGCCAAAAATCCCAAATGTCCCATATTGATGCCAAAAATTGGAATGCCGGATGCGCCTATGTGCATGGCCGTATTCAAAAACGTGCCGTCACCTCCTATGGACAGTGCAAAATCTGCTTGTTTCGGAATGATTTCAAATGATTGAAAATAAGATGATAAATGAGGATCATGAATGTTTAAAAAATCAAAGAAGGATTTTTCAATCCAAACATCCAACATTTTTTCCCGCAAAAAATTCATCAAACGTAAAGTGGGCAAAAGAGCCTCAACGCGAAATGTATTTCCAAAAATCAAAATTCTCATGTCAGCATTCTTTTTTTTGATGGATGATCATTCAAAACGTGGTTCATTTTGTCTGAGGTTATAAATGTATTTTAAGAAATCAAACCGTTGAATCATCTTACTTTATCCTTAACTTTGTCACAACAAAACGGTATTGCAAAGAAACAAAATGCCAATCAAATCAACAAATAAAGATAAATTATTTAATGATAAAATTAAGTGTTAACATCAACAAAGTGGCGACCCTCAGGAATGCACGCGGAGGGAATGTGCCTGATGTTTTAAAAGTAGCTCAAGATTGCCAACTTTTTGGAGCTAATGGAATTACGGTTCATCCACGTCCTGATGAACGTCACATTCGCTATGCCGACGTGTATGCATTGCGCCCACTGATCACAACAGAATTTAACATTGAAGGGTTTCCTTCACCAAAATTTATCGATTTGGTATGTAAAGTAAAGCCTACTCAGGTCACTTTAGTTCCTGATCCTCCTGAAGCTTTGACTTCAAACGCAGGATGGGATACCGTTCGACATGCTGATTTTTTAAAAGAAGTGGTCAACGAATTTCAATCGCATGACATACGTGTTTCCATTTTTGTGGATACTGATCTTGATAACATTCGCCATGCAGCTCAAACGGGAACAGATCGCATTGAACTCTACACGGAACCTTATGCGGCACAATATGCCGAATCGCCCGAAAAAGCCATTGCTCCTTTTTTGGAAGCTGCAAAAGTCGCTCGATCCATTGGACTTGGAATCAATGCCGGTCATGATTTGAATTTACAAAATCTTCATTTTATGGCAAAAACCATTCCTTGGTTGGACGAAGTCTCCATTGGCCATGCGTTAATCAGTGATGCTCTCTATATGGGTTTGGAATTAACCATCAAAAAATATAAAGAAGCATTGATTTAAGGTTTTCAAAAATTCTACTTGTCCAAATCTGAAATTTGATGATTAATCATAATTTTATAAACGTATGAACGTAATGATGATTTTACAAGTTGTGGCACCACAACTGCCTGTAAATACACCGGTTGTGACCAATCAAAGTGAAACCATGTTTGACATTGCAGCTAAAGGTGGCTGGATATTGGCCTTCATTGCTGCATTGCTTTTAATTGCCGTTTATGTGATCATTGTGAGATCCATTGAAATACATAAAGCATCCAAAACCAAGAATTTGGTCGATAAAATTGCTCCTTTGTTGAAAGAAGGAAATGTGGACAAAGCCATCACCATTTGCGAAACAAGCAATATGCCAATCGGAGAAGTATTAACCTGTGGCTTGAAAAACCTCGGCAATCCGGTAATTGACATCAAAGACTCCATGGAAGCAGAAGCGCGTCAACAAGTTGATGAGTTGAGTAAAGGAATGAATATTCTAGCCATCATTTCATCGGTTGCGCCCATGTTTGGATTTTTAGGAACCATTTTTGGCGTCATTAAAATCTTCTACAGCATCTCGTTAACTGATAACATCAGCATTGGAACGATTTCAGGAGGTTTATATCAAAAAATGATTTCATCGGCAGCCGGTTTGTTGGTTGGAATTATTGCTTTTTCGGCTTATCACATTTTAAATGGAAACATGGATCGTATCATTTCAAGCATGGAACGTCAAAGCAATCAGTTCCTGAATCTTTTACGAAACAAATAAAAAAACATCTTTTAAAATCATAACAGAATGATAATCAAAAGAAAAAGAGAATTGCAGCCTGAAGTGTACACTTCTTCGCTCAATGACATCATGTTTTTTTTATTGCTCTTTTTTCTTATTGTTTCAACATTGGTGAATCCGTCGGTCATTCAATTAATGTTGCCAAAAGCTTCAGCCAATCTACAACAGATGTCCAAGCAAACCATCAATCTTTCCATCACAGCCGATTTGCATTATTATTTGAATGACAAGCCAATCACTCTTGACGAAATTAAACCGACCATTCAACAAATGGTTGCCAATACATCGGATGCCACCATCATTCTTCGTGCAGATCGTAGCATTCAACTTCAAAATTTAGTCACTATTTTAGACATTGGACGCCAACTACACGTAAAAATGATTTTGGCTACTCAAAAAGAGTAACGAGGAAACTATGTCCAAACATTTTGTTTAAAAAAGATCAATGCTATTTATGATCAAAAAGTCTGAAGCATATGGGTACATTGGAACAACGCTATTTGCTGTCTTGTTGTTTCTATTGTTTTGGCTTGTTAAACTTCCATTTACTCAGAATTCATATAATGAACCTATTTACATTAATTTAGGGAATTCAACGGAAGGAGGTGGGGTAGAGCTTCCACAGGAAGCGGCTGCTGCTACTGCTTCAGAAAAAAGTCAAATTACGCCGCAACATGCTGTCAATCATGAAAATCTTATGACACAAGTGGATGAATCGCCTGTTTCAGTTCCCAATCAAATCAAACAGACCAAAAAGAAACCAATTCCGAATGAAAATCAGGAAAAAGTTGCAGCTCAAAAAATGATTAATCAGGCTTTTCAACGTGCACAAGCAGAAAAACAAAAAGCGGAACAAGAGGCCATTAACAAAGCACAAAAATTAGGAAGTCTCTTTGGAAAAGATCAAGGACAAGGAGCCGGAAATACACAAGGAAGTGGAGTACAAGGCAATCCTCTGGGTACCGTGGGCGGCAATGCAAACGGCATCAGTGCTTCCGTTGCAGGACGTTCTCCATTGTACATCCCAACACCTTCTTATCAAAGCAACGACGAGGGAACGGTCACGGTTCATGTGGTTGTAGATCGCGAGGGATCGGTCACTAATGCATACATTGGCGCATCGACCACCACCAGTCAGTCACTTCGAAATGCTGCTTTGGAAGCCGCCAAAAAAAGTAAATTCTCAAAAGGCGATCATGATGCCATTGGAACAATTGTTTATCATTTTATATTACATTAAACATCAAAAATCTTACAGCCATGTCGAAAAATTTCATTTTTTTAGCTCAGGGCTTTGAAGAAACCGAAGCCATCACTGTTGTTGATTTGTTGCGAAGAGCTTCAATTGACATCACAACAGTCTCTGTAACAGGAGAAAAAATCGTAACCGGTTCACATCAAGTTCCGGTTGTTGCTGACACTTTGTTTGAAGAAACCGATTTTTCATCAGCCAATTTTTTGATTTTACCGGGAGGAATGCCTGGTTCTGTGCATTTGTCACAACACAAAGGATTGAATGAGCTTTTGATTCGTCACAATGCAACCAAGAAAAATGTGGCAGCCATTTGTGCAGCTCCAACGGTTTTGGGGAAATTAGACCTCTTACAATCGAAAAACGCAGTTTGTTATCCCGGTTTTGAAAATGAGTTGTACGGAGCTACCATTTCTAACCAGACCGTGGTTCAGGATTCTAACATTGTAACAGCCAAAGGGCCCGGTTTTGCTGTTGATTTTGGTTTGTATCTCGTAAAACTCATTAAAGGCGAGTCGATTGCACAAGAAGTTGCCCATAATTTTCTTTATCAATTGACAAAGTAATCTCAAAGCTCAAATCCTATTTATCATAATAATAATTATAGGAAAATTAGATTTATAAAAATCAACCCAAATTAACTCATTTCATGCTGACACCAATCATAGCCGAAACAAGCATCACCGAAGCAAAAAAAGAATTTGAAAAAGCTCATAAAATTGTCATATTAACTCATATAAGTCCCGATGGTGATGCGTTGGGTTCGGCATTGGGATTGTATCATTTTTTTTTGGCTATGAACAAAAAATGTATCGTAGCAGTTCCAAATCCATTTGCATCATTTTTCAATTGGCTTCCTGATATTGATAAGGTGTTGATTGGTGAATCACAAAAAAAAGAAATTGCTGATGAGTTGTCAACCGCTGATTTATTGATCATGACCGATTTCAACACGTTATCTCGGATCGGTATGTTAAATGTTTTAGCAAAAGAATTTCATGGTAAGAAAATTCTGATTGATCATCATCGAAATCCCGAATTGGACATTGCAGATATAGTGGTATCCTACCCTACCATCAGTTCTACTTGTGAGCTGGTTTACAGACTAATAGATGGAATGAATTGGACAAATGAGATTAATCTCTCAAGTGCCACAGCCATTTATATGGGCATTATGACCGATACAGGTGCGTTTACGTTTAACTCAAACACTGCGGAAATTTACGAAATTGTTGCCGAATTGATTCGTAAAGGCATTGATAAGGATGAGATTTACAACAAAATTTTCAACAACTACACCGCTGATCGAATGCGGTTGATGGGCTATGCGCTAAGTAACAAAATGATAATTTTTGAAGAATATCGAACGGCATTGATTTCATTGAGCAAAGAAGAGTTGAAAAAATTTAATTACCAAGAAGGTGATACCGAAGGATTTGTTAATTTACCGTTGAGTATTCAAAATATTGTTTTCTCCGTTTTGATCAAAGAAAACAGTACAAACGTCAAACTTTCGCTTAGATCAAGAGGTCAATTCGCTGTCAATCAATTTGCTGCTGAGCACTTTAACGGTGGCGGACACCTAAATGCAGCCGGTGGAGAAAGTGACGAATCATTTGAAATGACTGTGGAAAAATTCAAACAACTTTTGCCCCGTTACAAAGAACAGCTGCAATGATTTTATCTTCCAAAAGCTATTTTTTTCAAAAAAACGGTTTGTTCCCGATCGGCCCCTACCGAAACAATTGAAATTGGAGTATTTGTTTGTTTTTCAATGAATTGAATGTAATTATTAAAGGCTTTGGGGAATTCATTCGGGTTTTTCATGTTGTTCATGGACATTTTCCAACCCGGTAATTGAACATAAACAGGTTCAATTTCAGCATCCGTTTCGAAGGGGAAATAGTCAATTTGTTGTCCATTGATTTGATAAGCCACACAAACATTGATTTCATCAAACTGATCCAAAACATCGCTTTTCATCATAATAAGCTGAGAAACCCCATTGATCATAATGGCATATTTTAAGGCCACCAAATCCAACCATCCGCATCGACGTGGTCGCCCGGTTACAGATCCGTATTCGAAGCCAAGATCTCGCATTTTTTGTCCTGTTTCATCTTTCAATTCGGTCGGAAACGGTCCACTACCAACGCGGGTACAATAGGCTTTGAAAATTCCATAAACGTCGCCAATTCTGTTGGGTGCAACTCCCAAACCTGTGCAAACACCCGCTGCAATGGTGTTTGAAGAAGTTACAAACGGATAAGATCCAAAATCAATATCCAACATGGTGCCCTGAGCACCTTCTGCCAAAATGGTTTGATTTTGATCCAAATAATGATTGATCAACATTTCGCTTTCAATCAGCTGAAATTCTTTTAATTTTTTGATTCCTTCAAACCATTCCGATTCGAGTCGTTCCAAATCGGACATGTCAAATTGGTACTGATTAAGAATCAATTGATGGCGTTTCTTGGCTGCCTCATATTTTTGTTCAAAATGATGAAACAAGTCCCCTACTCTTAGCCCGTTTCTACTGATTTTATCAGCATACGCAGGCCCAATGCCTTTTCCAGTTGTCCCTATTTTTTCACTTCCTTTTGATGCTTCGTAAGCTGCATCGAGCAATCGATGGGTAGGTAAAATAAGATGAGCTTTTTGGGAAATCAACAACCGATCGGTCAATACGTGTCCCGATTTTTCCAAAGCCTCAATTTCAATTTTAAATAATGCAGGATCTAAAACAACGCCATTGCCAATCACATTGATTTTATTTCCTTGAAAAATACCCGATGGAACCGAGCGTAAAACATATTTTTCTCCTTCAAACTCCAGTGTATGCCCGGCATTAGGGCCTCCTTGAAACCGCGCAATAACATCATATCGGGGCGTCAACACATCCACAACTTTGCCTTTTCCTTCGTCACCCCATTGAAGCCCTAACAACACATCAATTTTATTCATAGGTAAATAGTTGAATTTAATTCCTAAGAAGTATCCGCTTTGTCTAATGATCCTTTTTTTCAAACAGGCTTTTTAGACTTCTGAATGCTTCAAGTATTATCGTTAAAATAGTCAAGCAATTTTCTTGTAAAGTTATCAATTTTCTGCTTAAAATGGTACTATCGGTAAAAAAAGTAAGCCTGTTCAAGTAAAATGCCTCAAAACCATTTATTTTTTTGTGGTTTCAAGGCATTTTATCAATTCAATAAACAACCATTCTACTATTTCTACTCGTTCATTTTTGACGTTAAATTGATGAGCAATTAATCCTTTAGCTTGGCTTTAAGAAATTCGCGATTTAAGCGGGCAATATGAGCGATGGAAATACTTTTGGGACATTCAGATTCACATGCTCCGGTATTGGTACAATTGCCAAAGCCAAGTTCATCCATTTTGGCAACCATAGCTTTAGCACGACGTGAGGCTTCCACTTTTCCTTGTGGTAACAATGCCAAATGGCTGACTTTTGCAGCTACAAATAACATGGCAGATCCATTTTTGCATGCAGCCACACATGCTCCACACCCAATGCAGGTGGCAGCATCCATGGCTTCGTCTGCTTTATCTTTTGGAATTGGGATGGCATTGCCGTCAGGAACTCCGCCGGTGGAAACCGAAATGAATCCTCCCGCCTGAATAATCTTATCAAAAGCGCTACGATCCACCATCAAATCTTTGATGACGGGAAAAGCTCTTGAGCGCCAAGGTTCTACAATGATGGTATCGCCGTCTTTGAATTTGCGCATGTGAAGTTGACACGTGGTCACATCGTCATCAGGTCCGTGAGGATGTCCGTTGATGTACAACGAACACATACCGCAAATACCTTCACGGCAATCGTGATCAAAAACAACCGGTTCCTTTTTCTCGGCTATTAATTTTTCATTCAGCACATCTAACATTTCTAAAAAGGAACTGTCAGTTGAAATATTGGATAATTGATAGGTTTCAAAATGTCCTTTAGCCTGAGGGCCTTTTTGGCGCCATATTTTCAGGGTAATATGAATTGTTTTTTCCATAAAGCTATTTGATTTTTGAAAATGCAATTGAATCGAAGCAAATGAATTATTTGTAATTTCGTTGTTGTAAATGAACGGTTTCATACACCAACGGCTCTTTGATCAATGAAGGTTCTTTGGTTTCTCCTTCATATTTCCAACAGCCAACGTAGGCAAAATGTTCATCATCTCGTAGCGCTTCGCCTTCAGGCGTTTGATATTCAGCACGGAAATGACCACCGCACGACTCTTCCCGATGCAAGGCATCACGCGCCATTAAGTCACCAATTTCAATAAAATCGGCTACTCTCAATGCTTTTTCTAATTCAACATTTAAATCTTCACTGTTGCCGGGAATAAATACATTGGTCCAAAATTCATGCTTAATTTCCTGAATGGAATCCAATGCTTTTTGCAAATTTTCTTTGGTTCGGCTCATGCCTACGAAATCCCACATGATCAATCCCAATTGTTTATGAATGGAATCTACACTTCGATTGCCTTTGATCGACATGATTTTTTGTATGCGTGTTTGAACCTGATTTTCAGCTTCAACAAATTCGGGAAGGTTGGTGTTCATGCGAGGCGTACGAATTTCGTCAGCCAAATAATTCTGAATGGTGTAAGGCAAAATGAAATATCCGTCTGCTAATCCCTGCATTAATGCTGAAGCTCCAAGTCGATTGGCTCCGTGATCCGAAAAATTGGCTTCACCAATAGCATAAAGGCCTTGAATGCTTGTCATTAATTCATAATCGACCCAGATGCCGCCCATCGTATAATGAATGGCAGGATAAATCATCATGGGTGTTTCGAAAGGATCGTCGTCAACAATCTTATTATACATTTGAAATAAGTTTCCGTAACGAGCTTCCACAACCTCACGCCCCAGTCGATTGATGGCTTCGGAAAAATCGAGGTAAACTGCCAATCCGGTAGCTCCGACGCCATAACCGGCATCACATCGTTCTTTGGCAGCTCTCGATGCCACGTCGCGCGGGACAAGGTTGCCAAATGCAGGATAACGACGTTCCAAATAATAATCACGATCGTCTTCAGCTATTTGTGTTGGTTTTAATTTGCCTGCACGAATGGCTTCGGCATCTTCTTTTTTCTTTGGGACCCAGATTCGTCCGTCATTTCGTAAAGATTCCGACATTAATGTCAATTTCGATTGAAATTCGCCATGCACCGGAATGCAGGTTGGATGGATTTGTGCATAACATGGATTGGCAAAATAAGCTCCTTTGCGATAGCATTGCATGGCAGCGGAACCGTTGGAACTCATGGCATTGGTTGAAAGGAAAAAGGTATTTCCGTAGCCTCCGGTTGCAATCACAACGGCATGAGCAAAAAACCGTTCCAATTTGCCGGTGCGTAAATTTCGGGCAATAATGCCGCGTGCTTTTCCGTCAACAATCACCACGTCCATCATTTCATAGCGGGTATGTAGCGTCACCGTTCCTTTTCCGATTTGACGACTCAAAGCAGAATAGGCTCCTAAAAGCAATTGTTGTCCCGTTTGTCCTTTGGCATAAAAAGTTCTTGAAACTTGTGCTCCGCCAAACGATCGGTTGTCCAGATATCCGCTGTATTCACGCGCAAAAGGAACTCCTTGAGCAACACATTGATCGATAATATTATTTGACACTTCGGCCAAGCGGTAAACATTGGCTTCACGTGCTCTAAAATCGCCACCTTTGATGGTATCGTAAAAAAGACGATAAATAGAATCACCGTCATTGGGATAGTTTTTGGCTGCATTGATGCCTCCTTGAGCTGCAATGGAATGAGCGCGTCGCGGTGAATCCTGAATGCAAAAGCTGTGAACATTGAAGCCAAGTTCTCCTAATGAAGCCGCTGCCGACGCACCTGCTAAACCCGTACCCACAATGATGATATCTAAACGGCGTTTGTTGGAAGGATTGACTAACTTTTGAGATGCTTTATAATTGTTCCACTTTTGTGATAAAGCTCCTTGTGGAATTTTGGAATTTATCTGTGTCATATTGAATAAGTTTTTTTGATTGATTTACTTTCATTTATGCGCCAAAACCAAATAAGAAATAGAAATTGATCGAGGTAAAACAAAGTGCCAGAATGGTAGCATAAATAATTCCGATCACTTGCAGACGAGGTTGCCATGTTTTATTGTCAATGCCAACTGTTTGAAAAGCACTCCAAAATCCGTGTGTTAAATGAAACCACAACACCCAGTACCAAATAATATATAAGATACTGATTATTGGATTCCTAAACTGCATGGCTACCAAATTGTACGATTCGTCGGCATGAACTTGTGACGCACTTCCCATGAAAGCCTGAAGTTGCATTTTAGCCCAAAATTGCGTTAAATGAAGAATTATGAACAACAAAATGATTACTCCCAAAATTACCATATTTCGTGCAGCCCAAGAAGTTGTAACACTCTTTTTCCCGGAATAATAACGAACTTCACCGCGCGCTCTGTAGTTTTGCCAATAAAGCCACAAAGCATAAAAAATATGGATAAAAAATCCTGCAGCCAATATGGGTACCATGACGGTTACTACAGGCAATTCCATGAATTCATTTACAGCTGTGTAAGCTGAAGGACCTCCCAGAAGAAACATGTTCAGAAAACAGTGTAGGGTGATAAATAGAATTAAAAAAAGGCCCGATAAACTCATAATGAGTTTCCTCCCAATTGAAGAATGAATGATAAATAACTTCATAACAGGTTTAATTGATGTTTATAGATATGAGATTTTTTTACTGAAACGGTGTGGCTTTAAAAGTTTATTCCAAAAAATAAAAATATAATGTATTGAAATATAGGATTTTGCGCTATTTTCTTGTGAAAAATAAGTCACTACAAAAGTAGATAAAAGGAATAAGAGTACAAAGGAATAATGAATTTTTTCTGTAATATTTTCAAGGTATTAATTTTCAATATATTATGTGCAAAAACAAAAAAGGTTACCTTGTACAAACACAAGATAACCTTTGCTTGATGATTCGTATTCTATCCGCAGCGAGAATATCCGCATGATTGACATGTAAGACAACCTTCCTGATAGACCAATGTTTCTTGACCGCAATTTGGACATTTTTTCCCGTCAGCACTTAACCCGTCAGGAATGTACTTCTTCAATGCTCGTTCAACACCGTTTTTCCACGTATTAATCGATTCACTGTTGAGTTGAAGTCCCGAAACTAATTTAATGACCTGATCAATAGGCATCCCATAACGTAAAACGCCTGAAATGAGTTTAGCGTAATTCCAATATTCAGGATTGAATTTATACGAAAGACCTTCCACCGTGGTCTTGTAACCGCGTTTGTTGGTAAATTGAAAATCGTATCTACTTTTGCCGTCTTCGGTTTTGTTTTTTATAATTTTGCCTTCCACGATCTGTTTTGGCAACACAATGCCTTCGTCATCATCAGCCAATCCTGTGAAAATTTCATATGGCCGTCCGTTCAATAAACCCACAAAGGCAATCCATTTTTCTTTATTGTTCTGAAAACGAACCACATCGCAGGGCAATTCTTTTGGACGTTCCGTGACGTTATTATAACAAAAACAGGAAGGATCGTTTTCATCTTTTTGTTGAGATTCTTCAATTTTTTCTTGACTTGCTGTAACTAAAACGCCCGAACGAGAACCTTCACGATAGACAGTGCAACCTTTACATCCTGATTTCCATGCTTCTACATACAATTGATTGACCAATTCTTCAGTGGTGTCTTCCGGCAGATTGATGGTCACACTGATTGAATGATCAATCCATTTTTGAATGCGTCCCTGCATTTGGACCTTTTTCAACCAGTCAACATCGGCTGAAGTGGCATTATAATAAGGAGATTGTCGAATCATTTCGTCCATTTCGGCTTTAGAGTATCGTTTGGTTGGATTGTAACCGTTGGCTTCCATCCAAGTTACAAACTTGTGATGAAAAACGATGTATTCTTCCCAAGCATCTCCCACTTCATCTACAAAATCGACATGAACATCCGAATCATTGGGATTGACTTTGCGGCGTCGACTGTAAACACATGAAAATGCCGGTTCAATACCCGATGTTGTTTGGGACATCATGCTGGTAGTTCCTGTTGGTGCAATGGTTAAGCAGGCAATGTTTCTTCTTCCGTGTATCAACATGTCGGCATACAAAACAGGATCTGCTTCTTTAATTCTGTTGATAAAAGGATTGTTTTCTTCTCTTTTTGCGTCGTAAATGGTAAAGGCGCCACGCTCTTTGGCCATTTCAACAGAAGCCCGATAGGCTGCTAAAGCTCCTGTTTTGTGAACATTTTCTGAAAAATCATTGGCAGGTTCTGTGCCGTAAGTCAATCCCAAAGCAGCCAACATGTCTCCTTCTGCCGTTGTTCCCAATCCGGTTCGTCGGCCAAGTAACGTTTTGTGTCTGATTTTTTTCCACAAATCCCGTTCGGTAGCTTTAATCGATTCATCTTCCGGATCCGAGTCAATTTTTTCCAATATCTGATCAATTTTTTCAATTTCAAGGTCTATGATATCGTCCATGATGCGTTGGGCATACATCATGTGTTCTTTGAACAGTTCGAAGTCAAAATATGCTTCTTTCGTAAACGGATGAACAACATAGGAATAAAGATTTACCGCCAACAAGCGACAACTGTCATAAGGACAAAGAGGAATTTCACCGCAAGGATTGGTTGATACCGTTTTAAATCCTAAATCAGCATAACAGTCCGGGATCGATTCACGAATGATCGTGTCCCAAAATAGTACACCGGGTTCAGCCGATTGCCAGGCATTGTGAATGATTTTTTTCCACAAACTTTCCGCATCAATTTCTTTGACATATTTTGGATTTGGCGAATCAATGGGAAACTGTTGTACATATTTTCGGTGTTCTATGGCAGCTTGCATAAATTCATCGTCAATTTTTACCGACACATTGGCGCCCGTCACTTTCCCCTGCTCCAACTTTGCATCAATAAAGTCATGAGAGTCAGGATGTTTTATTGACACGCTTAACATTAATGCACCACGACGACCATCTTGTGCCACTTCACGCGTCGAATTGGAATAACGTTCCATAAATGGCACAATGCCGGTGGAAGTTAAGGCCGAATTTTTAACAGGCGAGCCTTTGGGACGAATTTGTGAGAGATCGTGCCCTACTCCACCCCGTCGTTTCATCAACTGAACCTGTTCTTCGTCTAGTTTAATGATAGCGCCATACGAATCGGATTCTCCGTCAAATCCAATGACAAAACAATTGGATAAAGAAGCCACCTGGTGTGTGTTGCCAATGCCCGTCATAGGACTTCCCTGTGGAATGATGTACTTGAAATTTTTCAGCAAATCATAAATTTGTTCTTCCGACATGGGATTTGGATAGTGCTTCTCGATGCGTGCAATTTCTGCGGCAATCCGATGGTGCATGTCATCGGGAGATTTTTCAAATATATTCCCATAAGAATCCTTGAGAGCATATTTGTTGATCCAGACACGAGCAGCCAGTTCATCTCCTTGAAAATAGTTCAACGATGCTTGAAATGCTTTTTCAAACGAGTAAATTTTTGTTTCCATCTTTATAAAATATTGAAATAATTGGCTTTTGAGGTTATTGTATCTTGCTAATTTTTGCTACTGCAATGATACGATAGTTTTCTGAAATTTAGAACTCATTTTCTCTAATAAATAAATTATTTTCTAAATATTTTTCTATAGTTCTATATATCAATACTATATAAAAAATAAACCATCAAATAATTTTCCAATTCAGAAAATATTTGATGGACCTCTAAAAATCAATTATGCTTATCGTTTCATTTTTGAAACTCCACATAAGCATCAAATCATTTATTTTATTAACATTAGCTCATTGCTGAAAACTTTTTCCTACAAAGTAAAGTCCTTTTCTCAAATCGTATCGCCAATAACTCCATGTATGCCCACCATCACGCATCCGAAACTCATGAGGAATGTTTCGGTCACGCATTTCGACATGAAGCGCTGCATTGCCTCGATATAAAAAGTCTTTATCACCACAATCGATGTAAAAACGTACTTTATTGAAATCAGAATCAGGATAATTCTTGACCAAATCGAGCACGCTGTTTTGTTCCCAATAATCATTCAATCCGTCGTTGTTTTGCTGAAACTTTCCAAACAATGATTCAAACATCGATTTTCGATCTTTATTCATGGCCAGAATCTCCTCGTTTGTGAAAACAGCCGGACTCATGGCAACACATGCGGCAAACAGGTCAGGATGTTTTAACGAATAAAGTAAAGCACCATAGCCACCCATGGACAATCCGGCAATCGCACGAAATTGTTTGCCAGGACGCACTCGATAGGTTTTTTCAATAAACGGCATAAAATCATGAAAGAAAGCATCTTCGTACCGTACCTTTCCCGAATAATCGTTGACATACCAAGTGACGCCGGCATCGGGCATTAGAATGATCATTTCGGGAGTTTTTCCTGATGCGAATTCATGATCGGCAATGTATTGCATGTTTCCGTATTGAATCCAGGCTGTATGATCATCGGTGTAACCATGCAGTAAATAAAGCACCGGGTAAGTGCGATCGTTATCGTGATATCCTGCCGGCAAATAGACCGAGTAGTGAATTTCATGTCCTAAAATAGGACTTTTACAAATGTTGTTTTCGGAAACCGTACTTGCCGATTGTGCAAAAAGCAACGTTCCGGGAAGCAACAAAACGAGAAATAATAGTTTTTTCATGGAGAAATAATTTGAGGGTGATAGAAATACAACTAATGGGTTATCATATTATTTAATAACTTGAATATCAATCAGAGGAGATGTTTCTAAATCAAGCATGGCGTTAATCAGTTTCACAAATTTAAAATGTTTCAAATCGGAAGGTCTAATTTCAGCCTCGATCATGGCGTTTTGTTGCAATAAACGGCTTCGCTGCGTTCCATTCAACAAGTAAGTAGTTGGTGTCAACCATTTTCTACCGTCAAAAAATGTGATGTTTGAAAATGAAGTATCGGTAATGAATCCATTTTTAACAACGATGATGTCGTCCGCCGTTGTGTGCTTCAAATGTTGATTCAATCTTGATCGATCTTCATATTTAAAGGAATAATCAATGGCATCATCCATGATCAATTGCAACGAATCAATTTTCTTTATCATGTATGGTTCAAAGGTAACCAATTCGATCGAAGAACCGTAAACAATACGGCATTTATAAATTGATTGATTTAAAGATTCAGGCAGTTGGATCAACTCTTTTAGGTTTATAAAAGGGACATTGCCAAAAAATGCGCGACGTGTTCGATTGAGCCTTTCTTCGTGCAACTCCAAGTGAAGAAAGGCTTTGTTTTCAACTCGAATGGTTTCAATAAATCGGAACATACACTTTGTCAATTAATTCCTGATATTCATCATGCGGATTGCTTTTAGACGTGATGCCTCCACCACTTTTAAATACATATCCGTTGGCTGTTTTTTCAATAAAACGAATCATAACGGCGCTATCCAGCCGAGAGCCATCGAAAACGCCAAAAACGCCCGTGTAATAACCTCGTTGATAAGATTCTGTATTGACAATAATTTCAACTGTTTTCTTTTTCGGAGCGCCTGTAATGGAACCTGCGGGCAACAAAGTGAATAAAATGTCTCCCAAATGATTGAAATAATCTGAAGTAAGACGTCCTTCAATTTCAGAACTTACTTGCAACAATCTTCCTTTATGCGTCTCTATTGCTTCCACATAACGGAATTTAGTTACTTTTACATCGTCTGCCAACATACTCAAATCGTTTCGAAGCAAATCGACAACGGTATTGTGTTCAGCTGTTTCTTTCAAATCATTTAAAATAACTTGCTTTGCATTGGGGATGGCAGCATTGATTGTCCCTTTCATAGGAAAAGTTCTTATTTTATTCTCGTCAATGGTAACAAAGGTTTCAGGTGAAAAACAAACAAATTGATCATGATACCAAAGTTTATATTTTGATTTTGCCTGATAGAAAATGGTTTGCAAATTTGTTTCAAGTCGAACAGGCGTTTGTGCCGTCAAGTTTACTACAAAACTGTTTCCTTTTCTAATTTCACCAACCACTGCATCAAATTGCCGCCGATAATTTTCAAATGATATCGGACAACTTTCGACAAACGGATTTACGATGTCTATCTTGTTGGCAACAAAAGGATGAACATTCGAAGCAATGGAAGTTTGAAATAAGATGTGTTGACGTGAAACTTCGTTCAATGGAATTACGATAGGCTTTTGCATTAAAAAATCGATGATAAACAAAAAAGGTTTTTTTTCGGCTCCTAACCGGTTCATGCTTTTTCTGGCATGTTGAATGGTACTTGTCATCACATTTTTCGGTTTGAATCTCTTACAAATATACATTGACTTAATGAATGCACGAAAAAACCCTGCCAAAAAACTTTTAGCAGGGTTTCGTCATTTCAATTCGGAATTTTACCAAATATGAGCTTGTTTATCGTCGGCTAAATACATTTTATCGCCGGGTTTTACATTGAATGCTTTGATAAACGCTTCAATTTGCGGTAATGCTCCGTCAACACGCCATTTTCCCAATGAGTGTGGATCTTCTTTAGTGCGACGTAAAATTTCTTCGGGGCGAATATTTCCAGCCCAAACAGTAGCATAGGCTAAAAAGAAACGTTGTTCAGGTGTGAATCCATCCATTTTGTTAGGATTCACTTGTCCTTTTTTGAGCGCATTTTCCATAGCCAAATATGCAATATGCAAACCTCCGTTGTCGGCAATGTTTTCACCCAAGGTAAAGGCTCCGTTGGCATGAACATTTGGAGCTACTTCAATGCCACTAAACCAGTTGGAAAGAATGGCAGCGCGTTGGGTAAAGTTTTTGGCATCCTGAGGCGTCCACCAATCTTTCAAATTGCCGTTTTTGTCAAACTGGCGTCCTTGGTCATCAAATCCATGAGTCATTTCGTGACCAATCACAACGCCAATGGCTCCATAATTGGCTGCGTTATCAGCATCTTGTTGGAAGAAAGGAGGTTGTAAAATAGCAGCAGGGAAACAAATTTCATTGGTCGTCGGATTGTAATAGGCATTGACGGTTTGTGGTGTCATTTGCCATTCATTGACATCAGTGGGTTTGTCAATTTTATTGATCACGTAGTTCATCTCAAATTGGCGGGAACGCATGATGTCGGCAAAATAACTGTCATTCAAAATTTGCAATCCTGAATAATCGCGCCATTTATCAGGATAACCGATTTTGATGTGAATGGCATATAATTTATTGATTGCCGTATCTTTAGTAGCTTGCGACATCCAATCGGCTTGTTGGATACGTTCAGCAAAAGCATTTTGCAAATTCTTCACCAATTGAATCATGCGATCTTTTGCGGCCGGCGGAAAATATTTGGCAACGTACATTTGTCCTAATGCTTCACCCAAGGCGCCATCAATCGAAGAAATGACGCGTTTCCAGCGAGGACGCATTTCCTGACGACCCGATAAGGTTTTTCCGTAAAAATCAAAATTGGCATTGGCAAAGTCATCACTTAAATAAGGAGATGCACTATTGATTAAAGTCCATGCATAATAGGCTTTGACTGCTTCAGGCGATGATGCATTGAAGATGGCATTAGCTGATTTAAAGAACGTAGGTTGACCCACATTGAGCGATGTTACTTGAGGAGCTCCAATGCCTTTGAAGAAATTTTGAAAATCAAAATCAGGCGCAATTGAGACTAACTGTTTGACCTCCATTTTGTTGAAATTTTTGTGAGGATCGCGCAATGTTACCCGATCCCAAGAGGCTTTAGCCAATTGTGTTTCAATGTTCATCACGTCGTTAGCCAGTTTGGCCGCAGGTTGATGCACCATGTCGGCGTATCCTGAAAGCGTGAACAAGCGGGTCATTAAATCAACATATTTGGCACGAATATCCTTCATGTGAGGATCATTTTCAAGATAATAATCCCGATCTCCAATGCCCAATCCTCCCTGATTCACTGTTGCAATTGTCATTTTGCTGTTTGAATTGTCAGCTTCAGCATAAACTGTAAAGAAAGGCATTATGCCGTTTTTTTCTAACTGTACCAATTCTTTTTGCAATTCAGGTTTGGACTTGATGGATGCAATACTTTCCAACCAAGGTTTCAAAGGAGCCGCTCCTTGTTGTTGCAGTTTTAAGCTGTCCATGCCCAATTTGTACAACGTAGCGATTTTATCGGGAATTGAGCCTGGTGTATTTTGTTTGGCAGCCAATTCGGTGACTAAATCTCTCAAACGAACCTGATTGTCTTCGGCAAGTTGATCGAAGGTTCCAAAACGCGCATACTCCGGTGAAAGTGGATGTCTCTTCATCCATCCTCCGCAAGCATACTGATAAAAATCATCAACGGGATTAGCAGTGGTATCTAAATTTGCCAAGTTAATCCCTGAAGTCAAAACCGGTTTTGACGGAGCTTGTTTGCAAGCACCTAAAAATCCGATCGCCAATGTCATTAAAATCACGATTTTTTTCATGTGAAATGGTTTTGATTTAGGGCGAAATAAACTTTGCATGTAAAGTCTTATTCCTGTTTTAAGATGAACGAACATGCTCGTTGAAAACACTAAAAAAATGATTAAGCCTGCAAAGATAAAAGAAAAAAATTGACAGGATGATTCTTTTTTATGAAAAAATATCCAATAATTATGTTTTTATTTATTTTAAGATTATACGGCTGCTGTAAAAAAGTTTATTAAGCCGAAAAAAAGAAAAATTAGTTCAGCTAATTATTTGAATAATAAAATGTTATTAAAATTTATACCTCATACCGTTAAAGGCTTCAAAAAGGAGAGAAACTTCTTGATATTTTACAAAAACAACTTTTTTCAGAAGTTGCCTTGTTTAGTTGGCGCTTTGCCGATGAATGCTATAAAGTCTAAGATTTTTCAGTGGCATCTTCATGAAAATCAATATCTTCAAAGCCTTCTTCGTCCAACTCATCGATGTCGTAATCTTCATCTCCGTAGAATTGCTCATCCATATCGGAAGTGGTTTGTTTTGGGATATCAAACTGAACGTTTTCAATTTGTTTCGGCGGATTACCCTCAGTTAAACTACAGATGGCTTTATCAAGATTTTTGCGTGGAATCATTTCTTTTAAAGTCATGTAAAAACAACGATCGGAAAGCATGTCGAAAACATAAATCAATTTTTGCTTTTCCTCTGTTACGTAATCTTCCAAAATGGTATTGGCCATCGTCAAGTTATCGGTTTCGAAATCGGTCTCCATCTCAATAAGCGTAATTTCCTGCTGTTTTTCCCAATCATCGTTGCAGAGGAAAAAAGAGGTGATTTGATCTTTTTCAAAATGAACACTGTCTAAAATGGCTTCGTGCAAAGCAAAAAATGTAGCGCTTGAGTCAATGGTAATTTCACGAACAAAATCGTCAACTTCATCTGATAAAATAAGGAATTTGTAAAGCATAAGGAGTCTTTAATTTTTTAGCGCGTAAAGATACGTTTTTTTCTAATTTCGTTCATGGGTAAAATCATTTCTTAGGTCAAAAAGTAGGTTTAAGATCGCTCAATCAACTTACAATGACAGGTTAAGCCGATGTTAATCGTTTCGTTTGCAAAGATACATTCAAATCATCCCAAGTGAATCATTAGCCATGAATCGAGCCTTAAAAAAAGATTATGCTCAAGAAAATGACTTTTTGGCGAGTTACATGTGCCTTTTAAATGAATCTAAAAATAGATGAAAAGCACGCAATAAATCACATCATGAATTATCTTTCTTATCTTTGTCTTTGTCAATGGTTATTGGATCGGAAAAGTTTTTAATCACATTCAAATAATTCAATAACAAATTATTATACATGAAGCGAATCTTGTTGAAGAAGAGAAAAGTTTCAGGTGACTTTTACAAAATCAAATGATAAACTCATGAACAATTTCATTGTCTCAGCCAGAAAATATCGTCCGGCCACATTTTCTTCAGTCGTAGGACAATCAGCCTTGGTGACAACCTTAAAAAATGCCATTAAAAGCAATCATCTTGCACATGCCTATTTGTTTTGTGGCCCACGCGGCGTTGGGAAAACTTCCTGTGCCCGTATTTTTGCAAAAACCATCAATTGTGAACATTTAACACCCGATTATGAAGCGTGCAACGAATGTGAATCGTGTCGATCGTTCAATGAACAACGCTCGTACAATATCCATGAATTAGATGCGGCTTCCAACAATTCGGTCGATGACATTCGTTCTCTTATCGATCAGGTTCGCATTCCTCCACAAATTGGGCGTTACAGCGTTTACATCATTGATGAAGTTCACATGCTTTCTGCAGCGGCTTTCAATGCTTTTTTAAAAACGCTGGAAGAGCCGCCGGCTCATGCCATTTTTATTTTGGCAACTACAGAAAAACACAAAATTATTCCAACCATATTGTCGCGATGTCAAATTTACGATTTTTCACGTATCAGCATCAACGACATGGTGGAACACTTGATGCAGATTGCTAAAAATGAAGGCATTCATGTTTCACCTGAAGCCCTTAACGTGATTGCTCAGAAAGCGGATGGCGGCATGCGTGATGCACTTTCCATTTTTGATCAAATTGTAAGTTTTTGTGGGACGGAAATCACTTACCAAGCCGTCATCGAAAATCTGAATGTGTTGGATTACGACTACTATTTTCGATTGACCGATTGTTTTCTTCAAAATTTACTGGCTAAAGCATTGTTGATCTTTAATGAAATATTAAATAAAGGATTTGAAGCTCAAAACTTTGTCAATGGGTTAGCTCGCTATTTTCGCGACTTGCTAATGTGCAAAGATCCTGATACCGTTCAGTTACTTGAAGTGGCTGACGTTATCAAAACATTGTTTGTGAAACAAGCCGCACAATGCAGTGCAGGATTTCTGTTCGACGCCCTATCATTGACCAACCAATGTGATTTGGACTTACGAACCAGCCGAAACAAACGCCTGTTGACTGAACTTCTTCTGATAAAGCTTTGCCAATGGAATGATCCCTCCAAATCGTTACAGGCATCAACCGATAAACAACGAATTGAGCCGATTTCACTTGCCAAAACGGCTGTAAATCCAATACAAAATGCAACAACACCAAGAACATCTTCTCTTTCAGCAAATGAAATGCCAAAGGCTGCAACACCGGCGCCCACAGTCAAATCCGTTACACCGCCTCCTTCCATTTCGATTTACAAAAAAGCTGAAAATGATAGCACGTATGTAGCTGAAAATGTCATTCAACCAATTGTACAAGAAAATCGAAGAGAACCCGTTACGTTGGAAAAATTACATGAAGCATGGCTACAGTTTGCTAATGAAAAACTATTGGACAAACCACACATTAAACCTTACATGCTTAATCAGTTGCCTTCTCTTGACAAAGAAGTCATTCAAATATTGTTCGAACAGCCCATCCAACAAAAATCGTTTAACGAAATATCGGCATCATTGAAATCATTTCTGAAAGCGCACTTAAAAAATGATTTTTTGACGTTCGATGTTAAAATGAATGAAAGCGAAACAAAAGATGCATTGTTTACAGCCCAAGATCGATATGCATGGTTGTCCAATAAAAACGGTGCTTTAACCTATTTGCGCAAAGAGTTTAAGTTGGAAATGGATTAAATGACCGCAAGTAACAATGAAACAGCCAATGCGGCTCAATGCGGCATTAAAATAATTTTTGTACATTTGCACTCAATAACAAAATGCCATGATCATTGTATCGCCAAATCCATGAATAATTCATAATGAAGGAAATAAATTTGTTTCGATGAATTCCTTGAACAGTCGTTCAATTTGCGCTTTACACTCCAATTCAAAAATGATTGGTATAATGAAACGAGCCATAAAAAAAGCTTATGCTCAAGGAAATGATATTTTGGCGAGTTCCATGTATCCTTAGTGTTAAAAATAAAAATATTCGAATGAAACAGTTCTTATTGGCATGTTCTGCACTGATGATGATTTTCATGATTTACTCTTGCAATTCAACGGAAATCATTTCATCAGGTTCAAGTAAGTTGATTACGCAACCGTCAACTACCGACATTCAACCTGTAATTGTGGTGACATGGAGTGGAAGGATGTTGGTTTGCAACAACAGTGCAAACGATTACACTTCCTATCAATGGTATTTGAATGGACAACCCATCAATGGAGCAACAGGACAATATTACACACAGGAAAACGGTTTAAACGGCGATTTTTATGTAGTGGTGAAAACATTGTTGGGAACTCAATTGCAATCCAACACTTTATCCATTCACACAATGCCATAAATGAGCCAAGGAGAAATATCAGACAAAAAGAGAAAAAGCATCTCTTTTTGACTTAACCAAGTCTGATCGACTTTCTAAAATCAACCAAGTATTGATGAAATGAGCCATAAAAACGCTTATATTCAAGCGTATGACTATTTGGTGAGTTCCATACGACCTTAGTGTTAAAAATAAAAATAGACGTATGAAACCCCCATGACAATCAATTGACGCCCGAGAGAATGAAAATAAAGAGGGCAGAGAGAGGTAGTTTTTCTATGTAG
>JBMFIQ010000028.1:0-31170 GCA_049976245.1 Microbacter sp.
GCTTTCTTTCCTTTAGCAAAACACCTTTTCAACGGAAGAAAATGAACATTTACCCGTCACGCTTGGTTTTATGAAGCGGATTCCATCCTTATTTTACCCATGCTTCATTCGTTTCCGGCCAATAGATCAACGGTGAATTATTCCTTGCCAACTTTTTGTATGCTCTTCTATAAATCAATGCTTTGCAATCCGTTACGTAAGTTTTTCTTCTGATCCTTCATGACCAAAGAGGCATCATAACAATCACCAATTTTGATTTAACCTTTTTGGAAACTCTTCCGGGTGGCTTTTGAGTCACATTGATGACACAAAACGCTTCAAAACATGGACACAAAGGGACAAAAATACAATATATGGCGGCTTAGATTTAGAAACAACCCTTTGCCAGGATTATTTCAAGCACTACAGAGAAAATTGTATCTTTGTGTTGAGAAAACGCATCATCATCCGCACGGCACAAACGCCTCTTGAAGCGTACGGAATCGGATTAAAACTCTGTCAACGCGACAAAAAACAGATGAAGTGGAAATCAACATCAAGGCTTTGAAAAACCATTTGAAAAAATATGCAGAAAACAGCCATTGTTTGTGTCACCAACGACTTGACTACGGATCAACGCGTTCATAAAACCTGCTTAACACTGCAAAAACATGGCTATCGTGTCATTGAATATGGTCGTTTATTGCCCAAAAGTATTCCAATTACACGTTCTTATTTGACCGTTCGCAAAAAACTTTGGTTCCGCGATGGTCCCTCTTTTTATGCCGAATACAACATTCGTTTGTTCTTTTATCTGCTGTTCCGCAAAGTCGATTTGATCGTTTCCAACGACGTGGATACGCTTCCTGCAGCTTTTCTGGCCGCTTTGTTACGTCGTAAAGATTTACTTTTCGATGCCCATGAACTCTTTTCGGAAGTGCCCGAATTGGTCAAAAGGCCTTTTGTAAAGAAATTTTGGCAAAAAATTGAAGATTGGATCCTGCCCCATGTCCACAAATCGATAACGGTTTGTCAATCCATTGCCGATCATTATTGCAACAAATATCATATTGACATGAAAGTGGTGAGAAATGTTCCACTCTATAAAAAACCCCTTCTAACCAACCGTCTTTCTGCCAATGACAGGAAAATCATCCTCTACCAAGGCTCTTTGAACGTTGGTCGCGGGCTGGAATGGGTGTTCGAAGCCATGCCTATGATCGATCAAGCTCAATTGGTCATCATTGGCGACGGCTACAAACGCAAGGAACTGAAAACACTTGCCTCACAACTTCACATTGAGGACAAAGTGCAATTTCTGGGTGCCATTCGGGGGGAACAACTGCACGAATATACGGCAGGCGCCAACATCGGCCTTTGCTTGTTGGAAAAAATGGGGCTCAACTATTACTACGCCTTGCCCAATCGCATTTTCGATTACATTCAGGCCGGCATTCCGGTTTTAGCCACTCGCTTCCCTGAAATTGCCAACATTGTAGACACCTTCCACACCGGCGTCCTGATTGATCATTATGAACCTGAATTCTTGGCCGAAACCATCAACCAAATGCTTGCCCATCCTTTGGACACCTCCCATTTCTCCGACGTGGCCAAAACGCTTTGCTGGGAAAATGAGGAAAAGATACTCATGTCGGTGATCAATGGATAACAAAAACCACCGAATACCTCGTTAAAGGATCAGTGGTTGATGTGCTGTTTCGTGTTGACAACCCGAAAACATGCTTTGCGCAACAGGTCCGTAGTCGATTTTTGTTTTTCACGACCCATTCCGATGGACATCCGTGTTCGATGGAAATAAATTCAACCCTATTCGGATGCTTTACGATAGGCATCGTTATGAACCGAATGAACAGAGCGCCCTGATGGATCGGCATTTTGCTTAAAACTTTCATCCCATTCCAGCGCAGCCGGCGTACTGCAAGCCACCGACGGAACCGAAGGAACGGTGGCAGCGGCGGAATCGGAAGGGAAATAATCGGTAAAGATGCTTCGATAGAGATATTCCTCTTTGTTCATGGGTGGATTGATCGGGAAACGATATTTTGCATTGGCCAACTCTTTGTCGCTCACTTTCTTTTCGGCCAATGCTTTCAGCGTATCAATCCAACTGTAACCCACTCCGTCGGAGAATTGTTCTTTTTGTCGCCACACCACCGATTCGGGCAAATAATCTTCAAAAGCTTTTCTTAAAACCCATTTTTCCATTTTTCCGTTGCCCACCATTTTATCTTTAGGATTCAAACGCATGGCCACATCCAAAAACGTCTTATCCAGGAAAGGCACACGTCCTTCCACACCCCATGCAGCCAATGATTTGTTAGCCCGCAAGCAATCATACAAATGCAACTTCTTGATTTTTCTCACCGTTTCTTCATGAAAAGCCTTTGGATCGGGCGCTTTATGAAAATAGAGATACCCGCCAAACACTTCGTCGGCTCCTTCGCCCGAAAGAACCATTTTCACACCCATCGATTTGATAAACCGCGCCATCAAATACATCGGCGTTGAAGCCCTTACAGTGGTTACATCGTACGTTTCAAGATGATAAATCACATCACTGACGGCATCCAACCCTTCTTCAATGGTAAAATGAATTTCATGATGGATGGATCCAATATGCTCGGCTACTTTACGCGCCGCAGCCAAATCGGGAGAGCCTTCGAGCCCTACCGCAAACGAATGCAGTTGCGGCCACCATGCTTCGTGTTGATTGTTCGTCTCTACACGTTTTGCCGCAAACTTTTTGGCAACCGCAGAAATGATGGAGGAATCAAGTCCGCCCGACAATAAAACGCCATAAGGAACATCCGACATCAATTGTCGATGAACCGCATCTTCAAGCGCCTGTCGCAATTGATCGATGTTGGTTTCATTATCTTTTACGGCATCGTACTCCATCCAATCACGGCTGTACCAAGTTTTGATCTCACCATCGGGACTGTAAAGATACGTTCCGGGCTGAAATACCTCAATTTTGTTGCAATGACCTTCCAACGCTTTCAATTCAGAAGCCACATAGAAATTTCCGCTTCGATCCCATCCCATGTACAAAGGAATGATGCCAATATGATCACGCGCAATCATGTAAACGTTGTTCTTTTTGTCGTACAGCGAAAAAGCAAAGATGCCGTTTAATTCTTCCAAAAAATTCGGTCCTTTATCCTGATACAATGCTAAGATCACTTCACAATCCGACTTGGTGGTAAACTCATACTTTCCTTCATAACGCTTGCGTATGTCCAAATGATTGTAAATTTCACCGTTCACTGCCAAAATCAAATTATGATCTTTGCTGTACAAAGGCTGCTTCCCCGATTCCACATCGACAATGGAGAGCCTTTCGTGCGAAAGAATGGCTTGATCACTGCAATAAATGCCTGACCAATCAGGGCCGCGATGACGTATCTTCTTTGACAATTTCAAAACTTGAGGACGCAACGTCTCCGAAGAGACTTTCAAATCAAAAACTCCTACAAATCCACACATATTTGTTCATATTTTATATTTTTCACACCTAAACAGTTGATTTTTATGGATCAAACGGAAACCTTCCTTGCCTAAACAAACAAGCGTTTTGAATCACGATCTGTTTCATTTGATCAATATTGATGCAAATGTAAACAAAAATATCTATAATCAATCATTTTGGCACATATAAAACACATTAATTTACTTTTTGATCATCAATATAGATTTAATATAATCATTTTGATACTTTCAAAACAAAAATAGTGATATTTCTTCGGTGGTTGTAAACTATTTTCGTCTACGAACAATTCGTTTATTTTTAAACAGTTGATCCATCATTCACAAAAAAAAGAGAGCTGTCCTAAAACAACCCTCTTTATCTTTAGCACCCAATCAGCACGCGAGTCTTTATTCCTTGACGGCAGCTTGAGCGGCAGCCACTCGGGCAATGGGCACACGATATGGAGAACAACTAACGTAGTTCATGCCCAATGTGTGGCAGAATTCAACCGAAGAAGGTTCTCCGCCATGTTCGCCACAAATTCCTACTTTAAGATCCGGTTTGGTTTGACGGCCGGCAGTTACAGCTTGACGCATCAAACTTCCAACGCCTTCCTGATCTAAAATTTCGAACGGATCATTTTTCAAAATACCCAAATCCTGATAAACTTTGAGGAATTTTCCAGCATCATCGCGCGAATAGCCATAAGTCATTTGCGTTAAGTCGTTGGTTCCAAAAGAGAAGAATTCGGCAGCTTCGGCAATACGTCCTGCAGTGACAGCGGCACGTGGCACTTCAATCATGGTGCCTATTTTGTAAGCAACACGTTTGCCGCGTTCTTTGAACACTTGTTCAGCCGTTTCGTTGATAATTTTTGCCTGCAATTTTAATTCTTCAACCACACCAACCAAAGGTACCATGATTTCAGGGAACACTTTAATACCTTTTTCCTGCACATTCAATGCAGCTTCAATGATGGCGCGTGCCTGCATTTCGGTTATTTCGGGATAAGTATTGCCCAAACGACATCCGCGGTGACCCAACATTGGGTTAAACTCTTCCAAAGAATGACATGTTGCCACCACTTCTTCCAAAGGCAATCCCATATCATCGGCCAATTCTTTTTGAGTAGCCAGTTGATGAGGCACAAACTCGTGAAGAGGCGGATCCAACAAGCGAATGGTCACTCCAAAGCCGTCCATTGCTTCAAAAATACCTTCAAAGTCGGAACGTTGCATGGGCAACAACTTTTGCAATGCGGCTCTACGGCCTGTTTCTGTTTTCGACAGAATCATTTCACGCATGGCTTTGATCCGATCGCCTTCAAAAAACATGTGTTCCGTACGGCAAAGTCCAATGCCTTTTGCTCCGAAGTTTCGAGCCACTCTGGCATCAAATGGCGTATCGGCATTCGTTCGAACATCCATTTTGGAATATTTGTCGGCCAAAGCCATGATGTCGGCAAAGTCGCCACTTACCAAGGCATCCATTGTGCTGACTTGTCCTTCATATACTTCGCCGGTTGATCCGTTCAACGAAATCCAATCTCCTTCTTTGTATGTTTTCCCGCTCATTTCAATGACACGGTTCTTGTAGTCGATGTTAATTGCTCCTGCACCTGAAACACAACACTTACCCATGCCTCTTGCAACGACGGCAGCATGCGATGTCATTCCTCCGCGAGCGGTAAGAATGCCTTGTGCCACGTGCATTCCGCGTAAATCTTCCGGCGATGTTTCGATGCGAACCAAAATGACACGATGACGTTTTTCAGCCCATGCTTCGGCATCGTCGGCAAAAAAGACAATTTGTCCCGTGGCTGCACCCGGCGATGCGGGAAGCCCTTTAGCAATCACTTTGGCAGCTTTGATCGCTTTCGGATCAAACACGGGGTGAAGCAACTCATCCAATTTTTGCGGTTCAATGCGCAACAAAGCCGTTTTTTCATCAATCATCTTTTGTTTGAGCATCTCATTGGCAATCCGAACCATGGCTGCACCTGTTCTCTTGCCGTTACGTGTTTGCAGCAACCAAACCTTTCCTTCCTGAATCGTAAATTCAATGTCCTGCATGTCCTTGTTGTGGTTTTCCAACAATTCCTGAATGTGATTCAATTCGGCAAATGCTTCCGGCATGGTTTCTTCAAGCGAAGGATATTTTGTTCTGCGAACTTCTTCGCTGATGTTTTGCAATGCAGCCCAACGACGTGAGCCTTCTAAGGTAATTTGTTGAGGCGTACGAATCCCGGCAACGACATCTTCTCCTTGAGCATTGATTAAATACTCGCCGTTGAAAATATCTTCTCCAGTAGCAGCATCACGTGTAAATGCCACACCGGTTGCTGAAGTATTGCTCATGTTCCCAAACACCATGGCTTGAACATTGACGGCTGTTCCCCAATCGGCAGGTATTTTGTTCAACTTACGATAGAGAATGGCACGATCATTCATCCAACTGTCAAATACAGCCATGATAGCACCCCACAATTGATCCCAAGGTGAAACCGGAAAATCTTTTCCTGTATTTTGCTTTACGGCTGACTTAAATTTCACCACCAACTCTTTTAAATCATCGGCATCGAGGTCGGTGTCATTCACTACTCCTTTAGCCTTCTTTGCCTCATGAATGATGATCTCAAACGGATCTTCGGCTTCTTTGTTTTCGGGTTTCATTCCCAACACCACATCACCGTACATTTGGATGAACCTACGATACGAATCCCATGCAAAACGTGGATTTCCGCTCTTTTTGGCCAATGTTTCAACGGCTTCGTCATTCAACCCCAAATTTAGGATGGTATCCATCATCCCCGGCATTGAAGCACGCGCTCCGGAACGTACGGAAACCAACAAAGGATTCTTGTTATCACCAAAAATTGGACCTCCCACAGCTGCTTCGACCCGTTTCATGGCAGCTTCCACTTCTTCTCGAATCAACTCAATGGTTTGTTCTTTCCCATTTTTGAAATAGGCATTGCAAATTTCAGTGGTGATAGTAAAACCCGGCGGTACAGGAATGCCAATCAAATTCATCTCTGCCAAATTAGCCCCTTTTCCACCTAACAGGTCTCTCATTTTTCCGTTTCCTTCAGCTGCTTTATTGCCAAAGAAATAGACATTTTTTGTACTCATAATTGTTAAATATATATGTTTTAAAATTCAACGCCCTCATTAAAAATGTATCCCCGTCATTGCTTCACCATTTTGAATGACAACGATCTAATGAACGAAGTCATACCTTTTAAAAATAGATGCTCTTAAGTTTGACGAAAATTGGTCGCTTCCATCTTCAAAAAAATTGACTCTTGAATGTGCTCACATTGACTATCCATTTCCTCTCTTTGAAAATAAGATTAACCTCTCAAAGATAGTAAATATGCGTGAAGGCAAAACACAAATTATTTTTTATTTGCTTAAAAAAATATAGAATCTTTATCTCAACACGATCACGTTTTAAGTTAAAAATTGAAGTGTAACCAATTCATTTTCAACATTCAAATTGGCTACAACGCCAAATGGAAGGGAATAGTGTAATGGATCGTGACCGGCAGGAAAATCAAAACAAACAGGGAAATCGTATTCATCCACCACTTCGGCAATGATTTCCTTCAAATTGGCACCCATGCTTTCATCTTCTTCGTAATTGGTAAATCGCCCTACCACCAAGCCGGCAATCTCTTCAAAAATTCCGCCCAGTTTGAAGTTTTGCAACATGCGATCCACATGATACGGTTTTTCGTTGGTGTCTTCGATGAATAAAATTTTCTCCCGAAAGTCAGGTTCAAAATGAGTTCCCCGCAAACTGTACAATACGGATAAATTGCCGCCTACAATGGTCGATCTCACTTTTCCAATCCGATTGAGTGCGTGGCTTGGAACAACATATTGAGGCAACTCACCAAAAAGAGATTGTTTGAGAAAATGAGCTGCTTCTTCGTTTTCAAGCAGATACTTTGCCATCGGTCCCTGCATGGATGCAATGCCGTAAGCTGCTACGGCTGCATGTAAAACGGTGATATCGCTGAACCCAATCATCCATTTTGGATACAATTCAAAAGTGGAAAAATCAAGTTGATCAATCAATTGAATTAATCCGTAACCTCCTCGACTACAAAATACGGCTTTCACCTCTTTAGTATTCAATGCCCATTGTAAATCGGCCATTCTTTGTTCTTTAGTACCGGCAAATCTTCCGTTCGATTCGTAGGCATAACGCCCCACTACAGGATTGAGATCCCATGATGAAAATAAGGTAACAACACCATCAAGCAAAGTTCTTTCAATGGGACTGCTTGGTGAAACAATGGCAATCTGATCGCCCGGAGATAAAAATGTTGGGATCATCTATTTGGATTATATCATATTAAGACTCATGCTCATCATCCAAAGTTGGATATAAAAAATCATTATAAGGAAATCGGGTGATGTGAATTGACTTCACCCGTTGATACAAAAGTTTTTTGAATGCCTCAAGATTCTCTTTTTGCAATGCCGAAATAAAAATACAGTCATCATGAAGTTTCGACATCCATGTTTGCTTCAACTCTTCTAACGAAAGGTTTTGACGGCTAATCGGAGTCAAGTCGTCCTCATCTTTTTTTACATAACGAAATGCATCGATTTTATTAAAAACAATGATGATTGGTTTCTCTTCTAGCGTGATTTCGTACAATGTTTTGGAAACCACTTCATATTGCTCTTCAAAATTTGGATGCGAAATATCTACTAAATGAACAAGTAAATCGGCTTCTCGCACTTCGTCGAGTGTTGATTTGAACGATTCAATCAAGTGATGCGGTAATTTTCGGATGAATCCGACCGTATCGGCCAATAAAAAAGGAAGATTGTCAATAATTACTTTCCTAACGGTCGTATCCAACGTAGCAAAAAGTTTGTTTTCAGCAAACACATTCGATTTACTGAGTAAATTCATCACAGTGGATTTTCCCACATTGGTATATCCAACTAAAGCCACACGCACCATTTTTCCTCGGTTCATCCGTTGTGTGGATTTCTGCTTATCGATTTGTTTTAATTCTTCTTTAAGGAGTGAGATTTTTTGTAGAATAATGCGTCGATCGGTTTCGATTTGAGTTTCACCGGGTCCACGCATGCCAATACCTCCGCGTTGGCGTTCCAAGTGAGTCCAAAGATGCGTTAAGCGAGGTAATAAATATTGATATTGTGCCAGTTCAACCTGTGTTTTTGCATGAGCGGTTTGTGCGCGACGAGCAAAAATATCGAGAATCAAATTTGTTCGATCCAATACTTTAATATCCAGCGTCCGTTCAATGTTTCTCAACTGAACGGCTGATAATTCATCGTCAAAAATGATGGCAGTAATTTCTTCATGTTCAATGACAAAGCGTTTGATCTCATCCAATTTACCTTGACCAATAAAAGTTTTGGCATTGGGACGATCCAATCGCTGAAAAAACTTTTTGAATGGAAAAGCACCGGCTGTCTCAGCCAAAAAAGCCAATTCATCTAGATACTCTTTGGCTTTGTCTTCGGGCTGTTCAGGGGTGATCAGTCCAACTAAAATAACATTTTCACGAACAATAGGCGTGTTGATTTGCATAAAAGAAGTTGAAGTAAAAAAAACCGTTTGACGTCAAAGCCAAACGGTTTTTTAATCTTGAAGCTATTGAAACTACTGTAATTTAAAGTTCACAGGCAATGTGAATTTCACACGTACAGCTTTTCCGCCTTGTTTTCCGGGAATCCATTTTGGCATTCCTTCGATGACTCGAACGGCTTCTTTGTCAAGACTGGGGTCAACGCCACGTACAACGGTTACATCAACAATGGAACCATCCTGATTCACCACAAATTGTACAATAACACGACCTTGGATACCGTTTTCCTGAGCTACAACAGGATATTTGATGTGAGAACTCAAGTACGCAGCCACATCTCCGTCGGGGAATTGAGGCATCTGTTCCACAATCATAAATACCTGATTGTCTTGCTTCGGCGTTTCAATGACTTCCTGTTTCTTCACTTCCGGAGGAGGAGGTAATTGATTAACCGTCTCATTCAATTTTGTTTGTTTACCAAAATCTTTAGTGACTTGTGTCGTATCCGTTGTTACCTTCGGAGCCACAAACTTAACCTGCTGGATCAACTTTTGTGGAGGTGGCGGAGGTGGCGGAGGTGGCGGCACATCATTAGGATTTATCAACTGTACGGTAGTTTCCGTCTGTGTTTGTCTTCCTTCTCTACCCTGTTCCAAAATACTTTTGATCAAAGGGTAAATAATTACAATCCCAAAAAGGAAAAGTGCTAAAGCTGATGCAATAAGAATATATTTTTTATATTTTTTACGCAATTGATAAGAACCATACTCTTTGTTACGGTTCTTAAACACCATTTCCTCTAGTGATTCTACATACTGTTTTTCATTAGTCATAACCATTCAAATTTCAGTATTAATAAATCATATACTACCGAGGGGCAGATTTAAGCATTTCCTTTTCAGTAGGGCTTAAATCAACAATTGCATAACTTGCAATATTGCATATAGCCATCTCATTAATAGCAGCTACTACATCCTTATATTTTGCCTTTGCATCAGGCTTAATAAGAACAATTGGCCCAACCTTATCGTCAATTTTCAACTGTTTGATATAATCATCAGCAGTTGTATCAGCGACAACAATCTTCCCTGTTAAACGAGCTTCTTTGTATTCCGCAATTTTAGTGAAAAGATCTTTATTCTTTTGGAGTAAAATCTTTTCAAGTCCGTCTTTGCTGAAATTCGTCGGGATTAAAGCAGGAAGCGGTGGCTTGTTTGGATCTGCAACACCCATGTAATAATATACTCGATCACTGTCTCCCAGAAGAATGTTAAGCGTACGATTTGCAGCAATTTTAGGCTGATCGTGTGGCTTGTCTTCTTTTTCCGGCATCGTAATCACCATTACTTTGGGTTTGCTGAATGCTGTGGTCAGCATAAAGAAAGTAAGTAAAAGAGCCATCAGGTCCACCATCGGAGTCATGTCCACACGGGCAACACCTCTCCGAGGTCTTTTTTTACCTCCTTTTTGCCTTTTTTCTTCTTGAATTATCTCAGCCATATTTTTTTATTTAAACTTTTTGATCGTTTCATGTTAGAAGTATCACTTCGGTAAATCTTTCAGACCGACTTCTTCTTTATCATACGTTGTTATAAAGTCGAATCTGTTTACTCCATTACTTTGAACCAGATCAAGTACTTTTTTAATGACCGGAAACTCAACATCACCATCAGCTTTTATGGCTACCTCAGCATACGGATTCACGGTACGTGCCATCCGAACCCACCATGCTAACTGGTTGTCCAAAGAATCCATCGGGATGCCTGTTTGCATGCTCTCAGCATCCTTTGCATTCTTAACATTCAGCCAAGCTTTCATATCTTTCATGGGAAGACCAAAGGTTCCTGCGTTTGAAAAATGTTTAATTTCAGCAGGAGTAAATTGGATACCGTACTGCTTACCCATATCTTCAAGCAATTGTGCACGATAGTGATAAGAAGTATCTTGCCCGTTGTCGTAATTAAAAAATATCTTTTTATTTGGTGCAATGTAAATTGTCATTAAGTTATGATCCGGTACTGACTTTGCCGAAACGGAAGTCGGTATTGTTATCTGAGCCGGTTCCATAGGGATAAACACAGCTGTTAACAGGAAAAAAGTAAGGAGCAGCGTAAATAAGTCCACCATCGGCGTCATGTCGACGTGTGGAGATCTTGCGACCGATTTTATTTTTGGCATGGAATTATTATTTTATCAATTTTTTGTGTCATTGTAATAAATCCGCCTGCTGATTCCTCTTTATTTCGTGGAAGCTGCAAACGACTGTACTAATGTAAATCCGGCTTCGTCGATTTTATAGGTATAGTTATCAACTTTGGTTGTGAAATAGTTAAAGAACACAATCGATAACAACGAACCGCCGATACCAAATGCTGTATTTACAAGAGCTTCAGAAATACCGGTTGAAAGTCCAATGGCATCAGGAGCACCTGAACTTGCCAATGCGGCAAATGCACGGATCATCCCCAACACGGTTCCAAGAAGACCGGTTAATACCGAAATAGAAGCAATGGTTGAAATGATGACCAAATTGCGTGACAATGCTGGCAATTCGAGTGCTGTAGCTTCTTCGAAAGCTTGTTGCAGAGCCACAATTTTTTGATCTTTATTCATTCCTTCCGCTGTTTTTAACTCCCGATAACGCACCAGTCCTTCACGCAATACATTGGCTAAAGAACCTTTTTGTTTGTCGCAAAGTGCAATGGCTTCATCGATTTTGTCATTTTCAATTTGTTTTTGAACATCTTTCAAAAACACATTTAAACGACGTTTCCCTCTGGCAACACTTAATGAAATCCAACGTTCGAAAACAAACGTAAGCATAATTAAGTTAATGGTCATCAATAAAGGCACAATGACACCTCCTTTATAAATGATCCCGAGATAATTCCCTTGAAGTGGTCTTCCTGCAGGATTTCCTCCTTCAAAATTGATGGGATTTCCCATCACATACATGAAAACTAAAATGGATACTGCCAATGCTACGAGCATAACTACAATAGTTAGCGTAGATCTAAGAGCATCTCCCAAAGTCTGATCGTTTTTTTGATTTGTCTTGCTCATTGTAAAAAAATTTAATGGTTTGAATTGATAATGGTTTTTCTTACGGCACAAAGATAAAAAATATTCGTTATTCTATGATCGTGCACGGATGTTTTCTAATTTTTTTTGCTTCGTTTGTGATTTTAATTTTTCATTTGATGATATTCTTCCTTAAATAGACAAAAAATAATGAGCAAACGATTTTCAATATTTGTCAATTCAACTTTGTATCAATGAATTAACTTCATCTAAATCATTTGCGCATTATGATGATGCCTTTATGAATTCATTTATTTGTTTGCCGGCCTTTCCGCGGCTTTTAAATTTCGTTTAACATTGTCGATGATCTCTTTGGCTTTTTCATCGTTTGGATTGATGGCCAAAACTTTTTCTCCGTAATTAATGGCCTGCATGGCTGCATCTTTTGATTTGGTTTGCGAATATTGCAGGAAATAATAGAATGTCATGTACGAAAACGCCTCAGCTCTTTCTTGCGGATATTTTGTTGCGTCGCTATCTGTTTTTGCGATCAATTGCTGATATGCCGGAAGTGCTGCCCCTGTTTTGGTGTCGGGATCTGTCATGGAAAGGGCTCGGGCTCTCCAGAGATAAGCCGGAATATAAGTCGGAACCTTTTGAATCAACGTTGCAAAGGCGGAATCTGATTTATGGAAATTATTGTCGGCATAATAATCATAGCCCAAATAGAAATAATCGGCCAAAGTCTGAACTCCTAGCTTAATTTTTTTCTGATACACTTTGGCTGCTTCTTTATAGCAACGACCATCATTGAAAATATTGGCAGCTTCCGTCAAATAATTGATCTGAGCCGTATCGCTGTTGTAGGCTTTTAAGAAATAGACACCTGCCAGTGAATCTTGTTTTAATTTGGCAAGTGTTCTTGCGTAATAAGCATAATCTGACGTTCTGATATTGTCGGGATTGGTTTTCTTAAAGAAATCATCGAGTTCTTTCTTAGCTTGATCAATTTTTCCCAATTCGTAATCAGAATAAGCCAACGCACGATACAAATCCACATTGCTGCTATCGGTTTGCAACACTTTGGCAGCCTGAACGGCAGCTTCCTGATAATCATTCAGTGAAAACAGGGTGTTAATGTATTGCAGTTGCGCCTCAACATTTCCTGAAGAGAGTTGCAGAAACTTTTGAAAATAGGTCTTGGCATTTTCATTATCCCCTTTGCTTGCATACAAAAATCCTAATTCCTTGTAGGCCGGAGCAAACGTCGGATCCATCTTAATTACTTGTAAATAGGTCGTTAAAGCATCACTGTAATTTTTGGAACGGACCCACAATTGCCCGATGCGCAATTGCGCGGAAGGAGAATTAGGATTGTATTTCGATGCCAGATTGTAATTAAAAATGGCATTAGATCCATCGTTTAAGATATAAAAATAGGCATCTCCTTTCACTAAATAAATTTCATAGTTTTTAGGATCCAACTTTTCAGCAGTTCTCAAATAATTGAAAATAGCCGTTGTGTCTTTGGTCAGACTCAACACATATGCATCCGCCATTTTAACATAGACATCAGCCTGTTGGTTCTTTTCCATTTTAATTTTCTTATGCTTGCCGGGAAGCAAATCCTCAGCTTGTGCAAAATAACGATGAGCTTTAACGGAATCTTTTTGAAATAAAGCCATTTCAGCCAATCCAACATAGTTCAAAGGATTTGTCGGATCCACTTTTATTCCCTGATTGAATTGATCCGAGGCTTCTCCAATGGATTTCTTTAACGATACCGCAGCCGTGTCGGCTAAATAACGTTGAATGTAAAACTGCCCAAAATGAAAATAGTTGTTTCCATCCTGAGGTTGTTGACTGATCAGTGATTGAAATGCTTTCTCGGCAGCAATAAATTGTTCACTATGGGTTAACGCGATCGCATTATCCAGTGTTTGAGCTTTCGAAAGGCTCAAGAACCCTGATGCAAAAAACATCAGACCAACACAGACAATAGTTTTAAGTTTCCTTACCATAAAATGGGCTCCTCCATGATTTGAATTGAAAATTAATATTTAAGATTGATTGATTAATGCTTTATCTGAACGATGGTAACCGGTGCAGTAGCCGGTACCAACCCTGAACGCAACATGATGCGTTGTCCTTTATCGCCGGCCAGGAAGGCATCTAAACCCGTTGCCAATCCATCGTAAGTTTGTCGATTGATAAATAAGATGTCACGGGTAAAAGGATAATATTTATAGACAATGTAAGCCTGGTAAGGTTGATAAAAAGTATTGACATCCGTCGAACCGGGGTACGAAGTGATGCCCGCCACCTGAATCCGTTTCAAAAAATTGTTCGAAACGGAATCCTGCGGATCACTAATCCAGTTAACGCTTAAAATTCCAATGGCGTTTTTATGATTCTGCACATAAGTAATGATTTCATGATTCGATTTGGTTGCTCCAAAATTAGACGGATATTTGGTGAGCTTGAATTTTTCCATAAAATACTTAATGTTGGATGAGCCTTGTTTGTCAAAAACAACATTGATGTCGCCCAAATGATTTTTCGGGTCAATCTGACTCCATTTGGTAATTTTTCCGGTGAAAATATCATGCACCTGATCGTAGAGCAAGTTGTTTGTTTTGTTCTCTTTATTGAGAATCAAAGCAATGGCATCTCTGCCTATCACCGTGGTACGAGGCACATAATGTTGACTCAGCAAAGCATCGGTTTCTTCTTTAGTCAAAGGACTACTGACAACCATGGCTGGAATGGAATCCTTCAAAAACAGGTTTTTGATGTCCGTTTCATCACTAAAAATGGTATCAAACGATGCAGAACGATAGATGCTGGTAAATACATTCAACTGAGCTTCCATCATCAAACGATATGAATCGTCAATACCCAATTTGATGCGTCCCGACGTAAAAGTATCGGTTTGTTTGGATGGTTTGGTATTGCAGCTTGACAAAAGAAACAAGCCACCAAAGATTGCAATCATCCAAAGAGCATTGAAATTGAAAAATGATTGTCTCATACTATTGATATTTAAAATTACGTCATCTTTGCTGTTCATCATCATCATCATATTCTTCATCATCATCAGACTTTTTTATAAATAATATTCTTGCCAAACGATATCCGCCATATAAAATAAGCACAATGCCGAAAATAACTCTAAACTCGCGATGCATCATGGATATACAACGCTGACAAGTCAATAAATAAGCACCTGCCAAAAAATACAATGAAACGACAACGATTGAAATATATTTTTGAATCTGATCAAAATTTTTCATGCGAAAATTATTAAGTCGTTTGACAATGGTAAAAACAATGGGTAAATAAACTCGTTGACAAGTTTCATACGTCTATTTTAATTTTTAACGACAAGGATGTATTGAACTCACCAAATAGTCATACGCTTGAACATAAACTCTTTTTATGGCTCGTTTTGTACACACGTTAAATGAAACATCTCCTCATAAAATGGCTTTTTAAAATAAAAACGCTTCAAATGCCAAATTTGAAGGTCTCTAAATTTGCAAACACATTTTAATCTAAGACATCCCTTACATAACAGATTGCCACTTTACTTTGTCAAATGAACGAGAAAAGCACATGAAAAAAAAATTGGCAACACTGCTTTACCGTTTGTGATGGATATTTGTGTAATCCTTGTATTTACAATGGATAACAAATCACAAAGCAGGAAGTCAAACAAAGAAAAAAGAGCACTGGAGATGTTCAAAACTATGATTCAACCAATAAATTCTAAGCAAATATACACTTTTTTCTTGAGTTGTATCATGTAAACATCATTTTAATGCTATTTTTTCATCAAATCATTTTTCTTAATGAATTCGACGGCTTTTGTTTAAATAAGATGAACAGGCGTCACAATTTCCATTCCTTTGCGAAGCGCTGCTTCATTTTGGGGCAACAAGTGATGATGTCTTTCGGGGAGCGATTTTTTCAATCCCAACAATACATTTTCAAATTCAACCATCGGATTAATTTTTAACAAAGCTCCTAAAATGAACATGTTGAATGCTTTGGACATGTTCATGGCAATGGATGTTTCCAATGCATCTACCCGATAGATGTTGATATCCGTCCGATTGGGTTCGCGAATAAATCCATGTCCGTCATACAACAGCGTACCTCCCTTTTTAATTCGTGGTTCAAATTTGTCGAGTGAAGGCTGGTTAAGAATAATGGCCACATCATATTCATGCAAAATGGGGGAACTGATTTTTTCGTCACTGAGGATCACCGTCACATTGGCCGTTCCGCCTCGTTGTTCGGGTCCATAAGATGGCATCCAAGAAACCTCTTTGCCTTGCATCAAACCAGAATAGGCCAAAATTTTCCCCATAGACAAAACACCCTGCCCTCCAAAACCGGCAATGATTATTTCTACTTTCATACGTCTATTTTTATTTTAACACTAAGGTCGTATTGAACTCACATTTTCGATTTTCATCGTTTTTGACGAATGTCAATGTTCATGGTAGTTCATACGTCTATTTTTATTTCTAACACAAAAAATGTATGGAACTCACCAAATCGTTATACGCATGAGCATCTGCTCTTTTTATGGCTCGTTTCATTTTATTTTGACCATGGGATGAATGAATAACATTCATAGGAAGATCAAAACGTGGTTTTAATTGAGGTTGCAACGATGTTTCAAAGTGATTTTTTTCATTTCAATTTTCTGTTCGCCCATGCATCGAAGCCTCAGTATTCGTTCAGATGAATTCAACGATCCTTTAAATCACCTAAAGGATATTCCTTGAACATGTGTTCAGCCATCCATTGATTGGCTTGATGAGGAGTCATTTTCCAACCGGAATTGCAGGTTGAAACGATTTCGACCACCGACGTTCCTTTTTTAGCCAACGTGTTTTCAAAAGCTTTTTTAATGGCTTTCTTTGCCTTCACCACGGCAGCAGGTGTGTGCACAGCCTGACGTGTGACATAACAAGTTCCTTCGAGCAAGGTCAAAACGTTTGAAATTTTCAAAGGAAATCCTGCCATGTGAACATCACGTCCGGCAGGCGATGTTGAAGTAACCATGCCTTCGATGGTAGTAGGTGCCATCTGACCACCGGTCATTCCGTAAATACCGTTATTGATAAAAAAGATGGCAATGTTTTCACCACGGTTGCATGCATGAATTGTTTCGGCTGTCCCAATGGCTGCCAAATCACCGTCGCCCTGATAGGTGAAAACACATTTCTCGGGTAAAAGACGGTTGACGGCGGTAGCCAAAGCAGGTGCTCTTCCGTGAGCGGCTTCCTGCCAATCAATATCAATGTAATTGTAAGCAAACACGGCACATCCAACGGGAGCAATGCCAATGGTGATTTCCTGAATGCCTAATTCTTCAATCACTTCGGCGATTAATTTGTGCACAACGCCATGACTGCATCCCGGACAGTAATGCATGGGCGTATCGGTAAGCAAAGGTGTTTTTCCGTACACCTTATTGGCTGGTTGTATAATTTCTTCTAATGTCATACTTTTACTTTTAAAACAGGCTGTTCATCTCGCTGATTATTGTGCGATGAGATCATGCCATTAATTTATTTTTCAGTGCGTTGACAATTTCTTCAGGAGTAGGAATCATCCCGCCGTAACGACCATAAAATTCGACTGGTACTTTTCCGTTCACCGACAAACGAACGTCCTCGACCATTTGACCGGCATTCATTTCTACCGAGAGCATGCCCTTCACCCGATCGGCATAACGGGAAAGTTCTTTCGAAGGATAAGGATAAAGCGTGATTGGTCTGAATAAACCGGCTTTTATCCCTTGTTGTCTCAATAATTCCACTGATTTTTGACAAATCCGGGCTGACGACCCAAAGGCTACCAATAAATACTCGGCATCTTCACATTGATACGTTTCGTAACGAACCTCGTTGGCTTCCACTTCACGATACTTGTTTTGCAAACGATCGTTGACCTTCTCCATTTCTTCGGACACCAAAGCCAGCGACGTGATAATGTTACGATCCGGACGTCCTTTTTTTCCTAAAGTTGCCCACGGATAAGCAGCTCTGATTTCATCTTCTGTCATTCTTGGTTTGTAGTCGGGTAATTGAACTTTCTCCATCATTTGTCCAATCAAGCCGTCAGAAAGCACCATAACAGGATTTCGATATTTAAATGCGATATCGAAAGCCAAACAGGTAAAATCAGCCATTTCCTGTACTGAAGCCGGAGCAAGCGTTATCAGCTTATAATCGCCGTGTCCTCCACCCTTGACTGTTTGAAAATAATCGGACTGGCTTGGTTGAATTGTTCCCAGTCCGGGCCCGCCTCGCGTTACGTTCACTACCACACACGGCAACTCAGCTCCGGCAATGTATGAAATGCCTTCCTGCATCAAACTGATTCCTGGACTTGACGATGAAGTCATCACACGTTTACCACAGGCAGCTCCTCCATACACCATATTAATGGATGCGGTTTCACTTTCAGCCTGCAGCACCACCATGCCGGTTTTTTTCCAAGGCTCTAATGCCATTAATGTTTCCAATACTTCTGATTGGGGCGTAATAGGATAACCAAAATAACCGTCACATCCGCAACGAATGGCTGCTTCAGCAACGGCTTCGTTTCCTTTCATCAATTTTATTTCTTCCATATCGTATCAACTTTTTACCCGATAGACCGTAATGCATGCATCCGGACAAACATAAGCACACAAGGCACAACCTGTGCACGCTTCTTCATTGGCCATGTAAGCATAATGATACCCCATCGAGTTGGTTTTTTGGTTCATTTCAAGCACATCGGAGGGACATGCCTCTTCACATAAATGGCAGCCTTTGCATCGCTCTACATTGACCACCACGGCTCCTCTGTTCTTTGCCATAACTTTTTATTTATTTTTGATTGAGTTTTAACTTTCCAATACTGTTGCGCAAATTTTGTTTTTACTTTCATCAAATCACCATAAGAGAACCTAAATCATCAAAGTCCGTTGAAGTGAGACGCAAATATTCAATACGTCATCTTACATTGAAGCGTGTGGAACTCATTTTTCTTTTGCAAACAGCTTTTTGTTCAGGCTAACATCCATTTTGAAAATCCCGATGCTTTCCGGAGAAAAACACTCCTTCAACAGACGCAACCTCAGTTTCTAAATTCAGTGGACAAATGTACCAATTGTTTTGAAGCAATATTCTTTTTTGATGTTAAAAAGGATAAAAACAATGACATTATACTCTTAAATTACACATATTCAATATTTTATAAACATTATACTTGTAAGTTAAGAAAAAATTTCAAGATGAAAAACAAGGCAAAACATCTAAAAAACTACTTGAGTAAACGCTTTTTTGGCCTGTGCTATTTTTATGATTTTCAATTTATAATATCCCAAGATGAATTCTTGATTCAAACATTTACGTTGCGCATGATTTCTTCATCGCCATCGATCCGATTCTCCTTTATCAAATGCCTTTTCTGTATAAAAAACTAAAGACAAAGCTTTCCTTTTGACGCAAAATATAAAAAATAGTTTAATATAAGTACCAATAAAAGCAAACATCATTTTCGTCTTTATCTTTGGAAAAAAATTTCATTTGAATGCTTCCCCCTCGTTTCACAACGCATTTGGGCAAAGACTTTTATAAATTGACGAAAAAATAATGTTGTTAACCCTGAGAACAAAACGGCCATCAAACTAAAAATAAACACATTATATACATATTATCACAAACCATCTACCCTTCACCACCAAAAAAATTTAAAGCATGCAATTCATTCTTTACTTTCACACATTCAGAAAAAACGTTTCAAAATCGGTGTCATTGATCCAAATGCATCGATTCCCCTTGTTCTTTGTTCTCTTTAGCATGGCGATTGGTTCGGTTGTAGCCAAACCAGTTACGCCAACTAAGGCAAAAGCCATGGCGCAAAAGTTTTATCAACAACGATTAACGCAAAGTGGCTTGGCGATTGCCCATCCTTCAATGCAAAAAGGCTTGTCACCTTCCGCATTCAAATTGGAATATGCTCAAGTGCGAAGCGGTCGCTCTGCAACGGTATCAGCGCCTACCACGGTTTCAGCCGACAGCATGGCCTATTTTTATGTTTTCAATGTTGGCAATAACAACGGATTTGTGTTGGTCGCCGGTGACGATGGGGTCAAACCAATTTTAGGCTATGCTTTACAGGGAACATTCAATGCCAATCAAATCCCTTCGAACGTTCAAAGCTGGCTTAACATGTACAAAAATCAAATTAAAGCAGTGCAATCTGCTCCTACCGTCGTTTCTGACACGGTTCCCCGATTAACTGCTTCTAATACCGTCGTTTTATCCGATTCTGTTGCTCCGTTATTAGGCCAATTGATGTGGGATCAAGATATTCCTTACAACATACTCTGTCCGTACAACAGCACGGCGAAACAACATACTGAAACCGGATGCGTTGCAACAGCCATGGCTCAAATCATGAAATATTATCAATGGCCTGTCACCGGCAAAGGATCAAACAGCTACACCGACGGTTCATACGGAACGCTTTCGGTCAATTTTGCCAATGTGACGTACGATTGGAACAACATGCTCAACAGTTACGGAGCCACGACGACCGGAAAACAGGACACGGCAGTGGCAACTTTAATGTACGATTGCGGCGTAGCGGTCAACATGCAATACGATCTTGCCGCCAATGGTGGCAGTTCTGCCAGCACCAGCGATGCGGGCAATGCACTGATCAACTATTTTCAATATGACTCGGGCATTCAGTCATACGACAGAAGCCTCTATAACGAAACGCAATGGGAATTACTGCTTCAAAATGAACTCAAAAACCAACGCCCTGTCCTCTATGCCGGCACTGCCGACAGCTTAGGTCATGCATTTGTCATCGACGGATTTGACAGCAACGATCTCTACCATATTAATTGGGGCTGGGGCGGACTTTTCAACGGCTATTTTGAGTTGACCGCACTCAATCCTGATTGGGCGGGAAACATCCTCACTTTAGGCGGATACAGCACCGATCAACAAATGATTGCCGGCATACAAAAACCCGTTGGAACATCTCACGTCAGCTATCAACTTGGAACATACGACCAAGGAATGACCACATCAACAAACTACTTAAATTCCATTTCAACTCAAACTTTTAACGTCAGTTATGGATTGATGAACTTTGGCATTAATGCATACTCAGGGAAAATTGGCGTTGGCTTGTTTCAAAACGGCACCTTTGTTAAATCATTGGCTTCTCGTTCCATTTCAGGTTTGGGATCATATTACTATTACTCATCTCTTGGTTTTAACAATCTTTCAATTTCGGGAACCACTTCAGGCACTTATCAACTTTACGCCATCTATCAACCAGCCGACTCCACCACATGGAGCATCATCAAACAAAGCGGATCCTACAATAACACTCTGACCGTCAACATCAACGGAACAACGGCAACCATTCAAAAATCAACGCCGATGCCGTTGCTCACATTGACACAACCGGTTCAGATGATGCAAAATGCTTATCAAAATAAGACAACAGTTGTCAATGTGACGATTCAAAACAGCGGGGTTGACTTTAATTCCTATCTTTCCCTGTACCTCTATTCCAAAACCGATTCGGCTACAAATCATCAGGTGCTTCAACAAGGCGTACTGTGTATTCCTGCAGGAAGCACGCAAACCGTCACTTTTGCGGGAGTCGTCAACTGCCCTCCGGGTACTTATTATGCCGTTGCCATGGCCGACAGCACCAACAACGGATCGACCACAACGTATCAAATGCTAAAACCGACAACGGAAAATCCGATTTCATTCAATGTGTTCAAAACTCCGGGATCGCCCAACTTGGTTGTCACTACGCCCATTGCTTTTACCAACGGATCATCACAATTATACAACAATCAGCCGATCTCCATTACGGCAACCATTCAAAACAAAGGCGGCTATTTTGATTCAACGCTCGTTGCTTTTGTTTTCCCTGTCAAAGGCGGCTCATCGTTGACAACACTGAATCCGCAAACGGTTTTTCTGGATTCTCTCCAAACCAAAACCATTGTTCTGACAGGCACCATTGATCTGAATCCGGGTTCCTATTTCTTTGGATTGTTCTACTATGCCGGCGGATGGATTGAATGCACGCCGTTGAATCAAGCCGAATTGCCATTTACACTCAATGCCCTGAACACAGCCATCACGAACGTTGCAACCCAATCGCTGACAATTTTCCCCAATCCTGCTACCACCACTTTGTACATTGAAGGAATGGAAAATCAACCAACACAAGTTTTCATTTTTGACATCAGCGGAAAAATGGTACTCAATCAACAATTGTCATCGTCATTTATTGACATCGGAGCATTGGCCAAAGGCCTCTATGTGTTGCAAATACGAAACAACACCAACGTTAAAAACATTCAATTTATCAAAAACTGAGAAAAAAGCCTTGCCTGAATAATCAGGCAAGGCTTTTTTGCAAGAAAATCCATCACGGCCATTACATCCAACACCATCCTCCATGAACAAGAAAAATGTTGAAGCTCAGACCAATTAACACAAGAAAAGCAATCAGCCAAAGAATAAAAGCAGCCCATTTACTTCGACTCGACAGTGAAGATTGTCCCGACATCATTTGAACGGCAGCATAAAACAACATATAAACCGGCACACCGATAAAAAAGAGCAACGCCAACAATGTAAAAATTAAATGAGCATTGGATGCCCACAACACGCTGACGGTTTGCAATCCGTCCGGAACATTCAAAACCAACCATGATGGCGCTGCAATGGCCACGATCAAAACAATGAATAAAGCAAAAACAATCACTGCTCCAACAAAACCAACCAACCCGGCTATTATTGCCAAAATGGTTTTCAATACGCCTTGCAAAACATTGTTCCCACGATGCTTACCGGCGTTCACTTCCGAAGAACGTGCAAAAGTTTCAACTTTTTCTTTCATCCGTTTCGCTTCAGCGCTCATTTGCTGCTTTTTTTTATCCAACGATTCGGAATTTACATATTTTTGAAACCGATCTTTCATTTGAGCCGCTTCGGCTTTCAAGTTTTCGATGGTCACATCAATGCCCCTCATTTCCAATCGCTGCGCTGTCGTTTCGGCTCTCGGTATCACCAACCAAAGCACCAAATAAATAGGGATGATGGTACCAACACCCAACAAAACCAAGATCACAAACAGGATGCGCAACCACACCACATCCATATTGAGATAAATGGCTAAGCCACTTAAAATACCTGCCAAAAAAGCATTTTCGGGATCACGATAGAGACGACGGTGCGGCTTGTGTGACTCTTTAGGAGCTTCCGTCGATGAATCAGCCGACGCTTCGGTTTCTTCGCCATAATCGGACGGATGACCCATCACTTGAATGATTTCTTCCACCATTTCAACAGTCACCACTTGCCCCGATCGATGAATGCGCTCCAAAAGCAGTTCAGCAATGCGCGCCTCAATATCATTCATAATTTCTTTTTGACCGGGTTCGTTATGGAGATGATCCGAAACAGCATCCAAATATTGACGCAATACCTCAAAAGCGTCCTCATCGATTTGAAAAACAGAACCGTTTAGATTCATTGAAATTGTTTTCTTCATAGTGAAAAATTTAGTTTATAAAGAGGATTTTATCGCTATCCGGCATTCAAGGCCGACTCCTTTCTTTTCTCGTTCATCCTTCCGTGTGCTCATTTTGCTCCAAACTTGAAGCATCGGCTTTCAAGGCATTGATGGTGTCGCTCAACTCTTGCCACGATTGTTCCAACGCAGCCAAAAACGATTTACCCTGCTCCGTCAACGAATAATATTTTCGCGGCGGCCCCTGCGTCGATTCTTCCCATTGATATGACAATAAATCACTGTTTTTCAAACGGGTCAACAACGGATAAAGTGTACCTTCCACCACAATGATATGAGCTTGCTTGAGCGTCAAAATGATGTCAGGGGCATACGACGGTTTTTTATTCAGAATCAACAATATGCAATATTCCAAAATCCCTTTTCGCATTTGCGATTGTACGTTCTCAAGCTGTAATACTTTGATTGTTTGATTATTTTGAATCATATTGCTTTCCATTTTTGATGATTGACAGCGCAAAGATAGGAAGAAAAATAATACTATGTTATGCACACTACTATATTTAATGTTTTTTATTTTTTAAAGAGGCCATAAAGGGTTGAACTTCGAACATCAACAAAAGATGTATCAAACAAAACAACATAAAAACAAACCCGCTTCAAAGAGATAAAATAGATTGAAAATAAAAGATAACAGCACCAAAGTACCTCAGAAGGTGAAATCGAACGTGGAAGGGAGGGCAACAAAAGAAGAAAAAAAATAAAAATAAATTTAAAACTAAACAAAAGATGAATTGAAGCATTGCATGACAATCATTTTATGTATATTTTTGCACTTTAATTTGTATATAAATTCATCATGGCAAAAAAAGCACGTCTCGACAAAATCAAGGAAATCATTGCTTCCTTTACCATCAGCAGTCAGGAAGAACTTCTGAGAGTATTGAAATCCAATGGGTTTGAGTTGACACAAGCAACGTTATCGCGTGATTTGAAGCAACTCAAAGTGTCAAAAGTTCCCACAGCCAACGGTTATCGTTATTCGCTTTCCAGTAAAGTGGTAGATTATGGGCGTGGCAAAAGCACTCCATCCAAGATAGCCAAACAGGCAGGCATTCTTTCTTTAGCATTCACCGGTTCGATGGCCATCATCAAAACGCACCCCGGCTATGCCAGTGCTTTAGCGTGGAGCATTGACAATTATGCCGACGAACGCATCTTGGGGACCATTGCCGGCGACGACACCATTTTTATTGCCATCAACGAGAAAAATTCACGAAAAGAGATTCTCACACTGTTGGGTGAAATATTTCCTGAACTGGCCGCCGAAGAATGACGACCAACGTTTAATTGTTTTAAATTTACGAATCAATTCATCATTTACAAAACATGTCAGAAATTTCAAACATCGAAATTACCGTAGCAGGCGAACAACATTTCAAATATGTTGACACCATCCTGGAAACCATCAGCGAAGCAGCCGCTAAAAGAGGAACCGGCATTGCCAAACGTTCGCCCGAGTACATCCAAAACAAAATGAAAGAAGGCAAAGCCATCATTGCCCTTCAGGGAGATGAATTTGCCGGATTTTGTTACATTGAAAGCTGGAGCGACAAACAATTTGTAGCTAACTCGGGGTTAATCGTGGTCGAAAAATTCAGAGGTCAAGGATTGGCCAAGTCCATCAAAAAAAGATCCTTTGAACTTTCGCGTCAACTTTATCCCAATGCAAAACTATTCGGGCTAACCACCGGATTGGCCGTGATGAAAATCAATTCAGAACTGGGATACCGACCAGTTACTTTTTCGGAACTGACGCAGGATGCCGAATTTTGGAAAGGATGCGAAGCATGTGTTAACTTTGACATTTTGAAACGTAACAATTACAAAATGTGCCTTTGCACCGGCATGTTGTACGATCCGTCGGAACACATTTCCGCATCGAAAAAACAGGCAGCATGGAAAAAAGTCTTTTCGCAATTGGTTCCCAAGCCACTCAAAAAGCAGGTCAAAAAAATCGTTCCACAAAAATAGGACGATGCTTCCATATCATTCCTAAACTCATTCATTCAAAGCACACAGCAACATGAAAAAAAAAGTAGTTTTAGCTTTCAGCGGCGGGTTAGACACCTCGTTTTGTGCCGTTTATTTAGCCAAAGAAAAAGGATACGAAGTCTTTACAGCTATTGCCAACACCGGAGGTTTTAGTGAAGCCGATTTGGTTGAAATCGAAAAGAAAGCATACAAATTGGGCGCCACACAACACGTTACCCTCGACGTAACCCGCGAGTATTACAATAAAAGCATTAAATACATGGTTTTTGGCAATGTGCTTCGCAACGGCACCTACCCTATTTCCGTCAGTTCGGAGAGAATTTTTCAAGCCATTGCCATCATTGAATATGCCAAAAAAGTTGGAGCTCACTACGTGGCTCACGGAAGCACCGGCGCAGGCAACGATCAGGTACGCTTTGACTTAACGTTTCAGGTACTGGCGCCCAAGATTGAAATACTCACACCGACACGCGATTTGAGCTTGTCACGCGATGAGGAAATCCATTATTTACGTGAACATGGTATTACCGATCTGGATTTTGCCAAAATGGAATATTCCATCAATAAAGGACTTTGGGGCACCAGCATCGGCGGGAAAGAGACATTGAAATCCAACAAAACCATTCCAGAAGAAGCCTATCCGGGCAAAGTAACCAAACATCGCCCCGAAAAACTCACCATCGAATTTAATCGCGGTGAAATCAGTGCCGTCAACGATGAACCCTTTGAGGACAAAATTGCCGCCATTCGCGAAGTAGAAAAAATTGGTGCCGCTTTCGGTATCGGCAGAGACATGCACATTGGCGACACCATCATCGGCATCAAAGGAAGAGTCGCATTTGAAGCAGCTGGCGCATTGCTTATCATCAATGCCCACAAGATGCTCGAAAAACACACCCTGACCAAATGGCAACAATATTGGAAAGATCAAATCGGTACTTGGTACGGCATGTTTTTGCACGAAGCGCAATACCTCGAACCGGTAATGCGCGACATGGAGGCGTTTCTTGAAAGTACCCAGAAACAGGTCACAGGAAAAGTCATCATCGAGCTCAATCCCTATCGATTCACCCTCGTAGGCATTGAAAGTCCGTTCGACTTGATGAACAGCCAATTTGGCGAATACGGCGAAATCAATCGCGCATGGACTTCCGACGATGTCAAAGGATTTACCAAGATATTGTCAAACCCGATGAAAATATATTACAGCACACTGCACCAAAACAACAATCACAAGTAATAAAAGGAGACACGTTCTTTTGCCTCTCCGAAATCGCCTTGAAGTTCAATCACTTTAAGGCGTTTTTTAATAGCCTCAACTTAACTTTTATACGTAAATAACACAACTTTCTCATGTTCTTTACAAGAAACTTCCGCGCCTATATCCTGACTTATTTTTTGTTCCCGCAAGTGAGATGTTCCACTTACCACAAAAAGTAAGCGAATGGAACAATCCGATAATCGAATCAAGTCACGACCCCGGCATTAATCATGCACCTCCCGTTCATCAAGATGCAATGGCTTTAAAAAAGGCATTAAGCAAACCAAAGCCAACGTTCCTCGAAACGTGATGATCGTTTGAAAAAAATCTTGTACATTTGTCGATCCATCAAATTCTTAACCATTCGGGAAAAGAAGTTGAGCACAAACACAAATCAAAACAACTATTTAGTTAATATTAGCCAATCAAACGCATTAAAAGGCGTATAGCAGCAACCAAACGTTGGAAATTAATAATAAGAAACAACTCAGCGCAAAAAAAACTTTAGTAACCCGCCATGGCCTTGAATTAAACTCAGCATCGGCAAAAGAGAAAGTTTGATCCCGAACATAAAGGGACAAAAGAACGAAAGCACGCTAATCCGCACATTTTGACAAAAATTTTGCCATAAATTGAGATGGAGCAATCCATAAACTTTGACATAACAACAATATGAAACGAGCCATAAAAAGAGCTTATGATCAAGAAAATGAATATTTGGCGAGTTCCATACATCCTTAATGTTAAAAATAAAAATAGACGTATGAAACGAGCCATAAAAACAGCTTATGATCAAGAAAATGAATATTTGACAAGTTCCATACATCCTTAATGTTAAAAATAAAAATAGACGTATGAAAGTAATCTATTTCCTGAGCACGCTTGTCGCAGTGGCTTTGATAACTTCCTGTTCAAAAACGCCGGTAATTTCAACCACAACCACGACGGAATACAGTAAAAAAGTCAACTTGGTAACGCCCGGAACGATTCGCACACTTTTTTCCACCGAACAAGATTCCGTGACCAATCTCACCGTTACAGGCAACATCGATGCACGCGACATTCAATACATGCGCGACAGCCTTCCCAACTTGGCGGTGCTTGATCTTTCGGGCGCTGCCATTCAAGCCTACAGCGGAACACAAGGCACAATCACAGGCACCAACACCGTCTATCCAGCCAACGAAATGCCTTCTTCCTCGTTTTATTATCCATCCACGCAATTAGGCAAAACAACATTGGTGACCGTCATTTTACCCGCCACATTGACCTCCATAGGCGACATGGCTTTCAACGGCTGCACGGGATTGACCGGCAGCACCTTCACTTTTCCTTCAGGCATTACCCGCATTGGCAACAGTGCTTTCGAAAATTGTTATCTATTAGCCAGCCCACTCAATCTGCCTTCGGGCCTTACCTATATCGGCGATCAGGCATTTCAACATTCCGGTTTTACGGGCGATTTGAACATCCCAAATTCAGTCACTTACATCGGCACCTATGCTTTTCAAAACTGTGCGAATCTGAACGGGAAACTTACCCTGCCTAATGCCATCACTACCATTCCCGACAACGCATTCTTTGGCTGTTCCACTTTGACCGGTAGCATCACCATTCCTAATTCAGTCACTTCCATCGGAAACAATGCTTTTGGCAACGACATCAATTTCAACGGCACCCTCACATTAAGCAATGCATTGACATCCATTGGCGAAGCTGCTTTCATCAATTGTGCGCAGCTCACCGGCAACATCAACATTCCCAATTCGGTCACCTCCATCGGCGCCTCCGCTTTTCAGGGATGTGTCGGATTCAACGGCACCTTAACATTGCCCAACAACCTTCAAACGATCAATGATCAAACGTTTTTGAGCGACAAAAAACTCACCGGCACGTTAATCATTCCGGCTTCAGTGACAAGAATAAGGAAACAGGCATTTCAAAATTGTACCGGTTTTAAGGGCGATCTTTCCTTGCCCGCTTCTATTACCTTGATAGATGATCATGCCTTCGAAGGGTGTACCGGTTTTGATGGTACATTGACACTGCCAACCAATCTGCAAATCATTGGCAATTATGCTTTCAACGGCTGCAAAAACTTCACCAAAAATTTAGTCATTCCCAATGCGGTTTCCTCCATTGGAAATTATGCATTCAACGCCTGTAGCGGATTTAACGGCACACTGACATTGTCGGCATCCGTCAGCACCATTGGCAGTTATGCATTCAACGGTTGTACGGGATTGACGGGCAACATCAACATCCCCAACAGCGTGACAACCATCAACAACAACGCCTTTTCGGGTTGTACGGGATTCAAAGGGACAGTGACGCTGGGGTCCAACGTCATCAACATCAATCAAGCAGCCTTTACCGGATGTACCGGATTGACAGGCAATTTAATCATCCCCAACTCTGTTTCCTACATCGGACCTGAGGCTTTCAGCAACTGCACCGGCTTGAAAGGAACGCTCACCATTGGCAATTCTGTGAAACGCATCAGCAACTCGGCCTTTTACAACTGCACAGGCTTGACGGGCAACATTTCGATACCAAACACCGCAACGTATGTAGGCAACTATGCTTTCCAAAATTGCAGCGGCTTTGACGGCAACTTAAGTTTGGGAAGTGCTGTTGACACCATTGGCATTGAAGCCTTTGGCAGTTGCAGCGGACTCACCGGATCGCTCAATATTCCCAATTCGGTCACCATCATTCAAGATTATGCTTTTACGGGCTGTGCCAAACTAAGCGGCGATCTGACCATTCCCAACTCGGTGAAATCGGTAGGTGACTATGCTTTTCAAAATTGCAGCGGCTTCAACGGTAAATTAACCGTAGGATCTTCCGTTGCAGCCATTGGCAGTTACGCCTTCTCGGGCTGCACCAAGATTCAGTCCCTCTATGCACTCCCGACAAAACCTCCTTACCTGACAGGCACCAATGTCTTCACGGGAATTCCGACCACCAACAAATTGTACGTCCCTCTGGGATCTGGCAACGTGTACAAAGGTTCTGCGCAATGGAACCTCTTCACGGTGGTGGAGCAGTAACGCAAGCCTTGCCAAACTCAAAAAAAGGGATGATCTCAATCGTCCCTTTTTTCATTTCCCCTCACTTCCATAGAGCATTGTTCAATATCGCACAAAAACCCATTCATTGGAGGACGACAATTCGGGCATGAAAACATATCCCTGCCCCATGAACGATTGTAGCGATTCAGCGTCCGTCAATTGATGTTCAATGATGAAACGGGCCATCAATCCGCGAGCCTGCTTGGCATAAAGGCTGTTGGTCACCAACTTTCCTCTCCTTTCCTGCTTGAATACAGGCGTGATGATGGCATGATGAGCCCCGATCCGTTCGCGATGGATCAACTGAGCATATTCATTGGAAGCCAAATTGATCAACGGACTGCCCCACTGAGACAACACTTGTTCCAACATGTCGTTCACCCGCTCTTGCCAAAAAGCATAAAGCGACGGCAGCAAGGCGCTTTTCATGTCGAGACGGTAAGGACGAATAAGGTCAAAAGGTCTAAGCAAACCGTACAAGGCCGAAAAAATTAGCAAATGATCGTTGGCAAACTGTTGCTGTTCGAGGGTCAGCGTGGCAGCGTCTAATTGTTCAAACGCAGTGCCGTGAAAAGCAGCCAAAGCCTGTTTTTGCCGTTGATCCGAACCAAAAAAGCGTTGATGCCAATCAAAGACCGTCATGGCTAGCTTCATACTCAAATGTTCACGTTGAATCAAATCCTGCAGCGAAAATGTCTGCAATTGACGCATCAACATCTTAGCTTCCTGCTCAAAAAGAGGCAACGTAGCCGTCGAAAACCATTCCGTTCGGTTAAAGTCCATTGTTTTGGAAGGCGATAACAACAGTACCATTTTTGTATCGTTGAAAAGGTTTTTAATCGTCGTTGCAATGGCATTGCAATGAGATTTAATACAGTTTTAAATCCGGAACAGTGCGTCACCGTTCAACCATTGCGACCGTAAAAATAGCAAAAAGAAACGAAACGTTTCCATGCTTTAAGAAGAAGGGGGTTCCATAAAATAAGATCCTTATAAAATGATTGATAGAATATTGTCATAAATATTGTTTTTTTTATATTTTCTTACACTATAAACCGACAAAAATCAAAAATCGTCGATTTCTATTTTTAATTGCTTGAATATCTGATATCTGTAAAATTAC
>JBMFIQ010000029.1:0-31152 GCA_049976245.1 Microbacter sp.
TGCCCTCTTTATTTTCATTCTCTCGGGCGTCAATTGATTGTCATGGGGGTTTCATACGTCTATTTTTATTTTTAACATGAAGGATGTATGGAACTCGCCAAATATTCATTTTCTTGAGCATAAGCTCTTTTTATGGCTCGTTTCATAAGTCTATTTTTTTTTTAACATGAAGGTCATATGGAACTCGCCAAAATAGTCATACGTTTGAGCATAAGCTCTTTTTATGGCTCGTTTCATTTTAATTGACCCGGATTTTGCATGGATGACAACAAGGCAAAAATAAAAAAACCTTGCTTTTCAATGTGATTTGATTGATAAAGCAAGGATTTATCATAAAAGCGAACTCCTGAATTATTCCACGTTCGACGGGGTTTCAATGTCGGGATCCACCAGGATGCGGCCGCAATATTCGCACACGATGACTTTTTTGCGCAGACGGATTTCCATTTGGCGTTGAGGCGGAATCTTATTGAAGCAACCACCGCAGGCATCACGCTGAATGGTAACCACTGAAAGTCCGTTGCGAACGTTTTTCCGAATGCGTTTGAATGCCGTTAAAAGTCGAGGTTCGATTAATGTTTCAATTTCTTTAGCCCGTTCGCGTAAGCGTTCTTCTTCTTGTTTGGTTTCGGCAACAATTTCGTCCAACTCACTTTTCTTTTGCTCTAAATCTTTTTTTCGATCGTTTAATAAGGTGGTGGCGTTGGTAATTTCTTCTTCTTTGTAGGTAATGGCACTTTGTGCTTCGGCAATCTTTTTTTCGCTCAATTGAATTTGAAGTGTTTCAAATTCAATCTCTTTGGTCAAAAAATCATATTCCCGATTGTTGCGCACATTTTCCTGTTGTTCTTTGTATTTGGCAATTTTTGTTTTGGATTCTTCCATCTCGAGCTTGCGACCTGAAATTTCGCGTTCCAGCTCTTTCAATTCTTCGGAATAGTTGGTAATACGTGTTTCTAATCCTTCAATTTCAGCCTCCAGGTCTTCTACTTCGAGAGGCAGCTCACCACGCAATGTTTTTATTTTGTCTATCTCAGTGGATACTTTTTGAAGTTGATACAAAGCCCTCAACTTTTCTTCCACTGTGATCTCTTTGTCAGTTTTTGCTTCCGTTGGCATAATGGTATGAAATTTACAATGTGAATGCTTCTGATTGGTATGTTGTTTTGTTTATGAACCTTTCGGGGAATCTATTCAGAATGTTGTTAAAAATAGTGAATCGGGTTTGTGTTGATGGTTGACAAATGAACGACAAAGTTAGGCAATTTTTTTTGTAATTGTTCCATGAGCAGCTCTTTTGTAAATTGTTCCGATTCGTAATGGCCTATATCGGCAATGATGATTTGTCGGTTTGCATCGAAAAATTCGTGGTATTTGACATCGGCCGTAATGTAGATATCAGCTTGTGCAGCAATGGCTAATGGCAATAATGAAGCACCTGATCCTCCACATAGAGCTACTTTTCCGACGATTTTGTTTAATGTCTCCGTGTGGCGGATGATTTTCACATGAAATGTTTCTTTCAGTTGTCTTAAAAAGTCCGTCGCTTCCTGAGGTTGCGGCAATGTCCCGACAATGCCTATGCCGGCAGTGGTGTTTTTGTTTTCAAGCATGATCCAGTCGAAGGCCGGTTCTTCGTAAGGATGAGCGGTGATAAGCGCTTTTTCAACAACGTTTTGCTTTTCTAAGGGAACGATGACTTCGAGGCGCAACTCTTGTTCGTGATGTCGTACATGCGGTTTGCCTACGAACGGATGTGCTTGATCATCGGCTTTGAATGTGCCAATGCCTTCGGTTCCGAAACTGCATTCGTCGTAATGACCTATATGGCCTGCTCCGGCTTCAAAAAGTACGTTTTTTAGTCGTTCTGCATGAGTTACCGGTACAAAAGTGACCAATTTTAAAAGCTGATGTTGAACCGGAGAAAGAATCCGTTTGTTTTCTAAATGGAGTTTTTCGGCCATCTTGTTGCTTACACCCTGCCACGTGGCATCGAGATTGGTATGTGCCGCATAAATGGCGATGTGGTTTTCAATGGCTGCCATGACGCATCGTTCCACGTAATGACGTCCCGTGATTTGTTTTAATCCTTTGAACAACAGAGGATGATGCGCAACGATGCAATTGCAATGTTTTTGAACGGCTTCCTGAATGACAGCCTCGGTCACATCGATTGCAATGAGCACGCCGGTAATTTCCCACGCCGGATCTCCAACCTGCAAGCCTGCATTGTCATAGCTTTCCTGCAACGACAACGGAGCCGACTCTTCTATCCATTGACATAACGTATTGACGGTGATCATAAAACTTGATATTAAGAGGCATGATACATGGCTTCAATCTGTTGATGATAATTTTGCAGGATGATGGCACGCCGAAGTTTGAGTGTGGAAGTGAGTTCGCCTGTCTCAATGCTGAAAGCCTTTTTGATTAAGGTAAACTTTTTGATTTTTTCAAACGAGGCCATCTCTTGTTGCAATTGGTCAATCAGTTTTCGGTAAAATTCCATGACAACGGGATGTTCCAACAGTTCGTCTTCCAGTTGGAAAGCGATACCGTGTTGTTTGGCTAATTGATGCACGGTTTCCATGTTGGGAACAACGATGGCCGTCACGTAATTGCGTTGATCGCCGATCACTGCTACCTGTTCGATGTTCTTGTCACTGCCCAGTTTCATTTCCAATTGTTGTGGTGCAATGTATTTTCCGTTGGAAGTTTTGAACAAATCTTTGATGCGTTCAATGAGGATTAAATTTCCTTCTTCATCTATTTTGCCTGCGTCGCCTGTTTTGAACCAGCCATCCACAAAGGCAGCGGAAGTGGCTTCGGGTTTGTTGTAATATCCTGCTGTGACGGTTTTCCCTTTCACTTGAATTTCATGCTCTTCTCCGATGCGGATTTGTACATTCAGCATGGGTTTGCCGATGGTGCCGATTTTGTAGTTTGTTTGTCGAAAACAACTCACGGAGGCTGTTGTTTCGGTCAATCCGTACCCTATTACAATGGGAATACCCATGCTTCGAAAAAATATGTTGATGGAGTCATCCAATGCGGCGCCGGCTACCGGGAAAATGTTCCCATTTTCAATGCCGACGGTTTTTTTGACTTTTGAAAAGATCAACCTATCCACCAATTGATAACGTAGTTTGAGCCATAAAGGCGGTTTTTTGCCTACCCGCAAATAGTGTAAATGATAGATTTCGCCCAATGCCAAGGCCCAGACCACAAGCCCTTTCATGGCAGGTGAAAAATGATCGAGGTGTTCTTTGACTCCCTGATAGACTTTTTCCCAAAATCGCGGTACGCTGCACATGGCGGTGGGACGAATTTCTTTCAAGGATGTTTGAATTTCCTGTGGGCGTAAATTAATGTACACTTTTGCTCCTTTATAAAAACAATAGTAACACCATGCTCGTTCAAAAATGTGTGACAACGGCAAAAAAGCTACCGATCGATCGGCTTCCGTAAAATAGGGTACTGCATCGTCATGAATGCGCATGGCTTCCCTGAAAGAGGTGTGTTTCAACATCACCCCTTTTTGTTCGCCTGTAGTGCCTGATGTGTACATGATCAAAGCCAAATCTTCTTCATCTGTTGTTTGTTGGCGATGAGCCAATTCTGCCTGTGCTTCGGGGCGGTGGTAAGTGGCAATGAATTCGTGATAATGCATGGCAGGAAAGTGTGCGTCAATGTTTACCGACGGATCCATAACAACAATCAGTTTGAGTGATGGAATGTTGGGAAGCGCTTGCAGGGCATTTTGATATTGATTTTCTTCGCCTGCAAAAAGGATGTTCACACCGGCATCTTTGAGAATGTAAGTCAATTGCGACACGGAAGCAGTGGCAAAAAGGGGTACCGAAACAGCCCGAATGGCATAATTGGCATAATCAATGTAGAAATTTTCCGGCATGTTTTGAGCATAAATGGCTACGGTTTGCTGAATTTGAACGCCGTAATTTAAGAGCGATAAGGCGCATTTTCGGGTTTCTTCGGCAAATCCAAGCCACGATTGAGGTTGCCATCCTGCTTGGGATCGAGAAAAAAAGGCAGGACGTTCGCCATATTTTTTTGCCTGTTCAAAAATGATAGTTGAAAAAAGCGTTGATGCCATGAGCTTCTGTTTAAAGTTAAAGTGTTGTTGGTTTGACGTCACGAGGTTGTGACGATAAAAATTCGTTGCGTTTTCCCGCAAAGAGTTCATATTTTCTGAATTCACACGGGATGGCTCCGTTCATCAGATGGATGCGTTTGGCGGGTTTCAATCCGATGTGATCCAAGCATTCAATGTTTGAACTGATGACCCACGCCGTGTTGCCGGCAAAGGTGTGTTTGAGTGTTTTGCCCATCATGGCATAAAGGTCCAACAACTCTTCGGTGAACAAACGTTCTCCATAAGGCGGATTGAACAAAATCATTGCTGGAGCTGAAGGCGGTGGCCACGATTCCATTGGTCTGGTTTCCACACGGATATATTTGGTTAATCCGGCAGTTTTAATGTTGGATTCGGCAATCTGAACGGCACGAAGCGATTTATCCCCGCCAATAATTTGATGTTCAAATGGGATGGCGTGGCTATCGTCGTTGTAGATGTCGTTGAACAACTCTTCATCGAAATCGGGCCATCGTTCAAAGCCAAATCGAGAACGATAAATGCCGGGTGGAATGTTCAGGGCAATAAGTGCCGCTTCAATGAGCAAGGTGCCTGATCCGCACATGGGATCGATGAAATCGGATTCGCCATGCCAACCCGACAAAAGAATCATGCCGGCAGCCAACACTTCGCTGAGAGGCGCTTCGGTCTGTTCGATGCGATAGCCGCGTTTATGCAGCGATTCTCCCGAACTGTCGAGCGATACGGTGCAAGTTCGGTTGGCAATGTGAATGTTGATGGATAGGTCGGGATCAACGGCATTCACATTGGGACGTTGTTGATATTTTTCTTTAAAATGATCCACAATGGCATCTTTTACCCGATAAGTGACAAATTGGGAATGACGAAAATGTTCGGAATAGACCGTGGAATCCACAGCAAAGGTTTGGTTCAACGATAGATATCGACTCCAATCCAGGGCTTTAATTTCCTGATAGATTTGGTCATCGTTGCTGACATTGAAAGTAGCAATGGGAATGAGAATGCGAATGGCCGTTCGCAGCCAAAGATTTGCTTTGTAAAGCAATGTTTTGTTGACGGTGCACCGAACGGCTCGTCGTTGAATTTCCACGTTGTTGCATCCTAAATGGATCAACTCTCGGGCTAATACTTCTTCAAGTCCCTGAAATGTTTTTACAATGATGTCAAATTCGGCGGGCAGCATGGGTCAAAAATGGATTTAAATGGTGTTTCAATGTGGTTGAAATGGCTTTTAAAAGTCTTTTAAAAGAATCGTTTTTTCCGATTGCCTTGTGGTTTGGCCGATGCTTTTTGATTTGAAATCGTTGGGGTTACTAAAGCAAAATCCAACTGTTTTTTCTCAAGATTGGCTCTTGCCACGGTGACGGTGATGTCGTCGCCCAATTGATATTTCTTGTGAAAACGATGGCCAACCAAGCAATAGTTTTTTTCATCAAAGATGTAATAGTCGTCGTCCAAATTGCGAATCGGAATCATGCCTTCGCATTTGTTTTCGTTTAGTTCAACGTAGATTCCCCATTCACTGATGCCTGAAATGACGCCGTCAAATGTTTGTCCCAATCGTTCGCTCATGTATTCCACTTGTTTGTATTTGATGGAGGCACGCTCGGCGTTGGTGGCCAGTTGTTCCATGTCGGAGCTGTGTTTGCATTGTTCTTCAAGCGTGTCAGCATTGGCGGCTGCACCATTTTCGGCGTATCGTGTCAGCAATCGATGTACCATCATGTCGGGATATCGACGAATGGGCGATGTAAAATGAGTGTAATAGTCGAAAGCCAATCCGTAATGACCAATATTTTTGGTACTGTACACCGCTTTGGCCATGGATCGAACGGCTAATGTCTCTATTAGGTTTTGTTCTTTTTTACCTTGTACATTGTCTAATAACTGATTGACTGACGATGACACTTCGTGTTTTTTTCCTGAGGTTTTCAGTTTGTAACCAAAAAGATGAATGAATTTAGAGAATACATTGAGTTTTTCGGGGTTGGGTACGTCATGGATTCGATAAACAAACGGTTTGGCTTTTTTCCCTTTCCCTGGTTTCCCAATGTGGGTTGCAACGGTTTTGTTGGCTAAAAGCATGAATTCTTCCACCAGTTTGTTGGCATCTTTGGCTTCTTTGAAAAATACATTGATCGGTTTGCCTTTTTCGTCGATTTCAAATCTCACTTCGGTTCGTTCAAAAGCGATGGCTCCGGCTTTGAACCGTTTTTCTCTTAGTTTTTTTGCCAGTTCGTTGAGGGTTTGAAGTGCTTCTTTGAAGTCGCCATCGCCTGTTTCAATGATTTGTTGTGCTTCTTCGTAGGTGAATCGGCGATCCGAGCGAATGATCGTTCGTTGAATGGCATAGTTTTTCAAAACAGCCTGGTCATCGAGGGTGGCAATGACCGAATAGCAAAGTTTATCTTCATTGGGGCGGAGTGAACACAGCTCGTTGGAGAGTTTTTCGGGCAGCATGGGAATAGTCCGATCAACCAAATAGATGGAAGTGGCACGTTTGGCGGCTTCCTGTTCAATCAAGGAATTGGGTTTGACGTAATGGGTCACGTCGGCAATGTGAATGCCCACTTCCCATAATCCGTTTTCTAAACGGCGAAGTGAAAGGGCATCGTCAAAGTCCTTGGCATCGCGTGGGTCAATGGTAAAGGTAGGAACATCCCGAAAGTCAGCTCTTTTGGCTATTTCCTGAGCTGAAATGGTGGTTTCGATCTGTTCAGCTTCCTGTTCAACGCTTTCAGGATATCGATACGGCAAACCGAATTCAGCTAAAATGGCATTCATTTCGGTGTTGTTTTCGCCGGTGTTGCCCAAGATGTCAACCACTTCGCCTACGGGATTTTTATCGTCGGCATTCCAATGCAACAGTTTCACAACGGCTTTTTGTCCGTTTTTTGCTCCTTTGAGTCGATCAGCAGGAATAAAAATGTCATTGGACAAATATTTGTTATCGACACATAAAAAAGCAAAGGGGCTGCTTAGGTCAATGGTTCCGACAAAAAGCTCCTTGTTTCTTCGGATGATTTCGGTCACTTCAGCTTCAGGTTGTCGTCCTTTGCGGCCGGCATACAGGAATGCTTTGACATAATCTTTATCCAGGGCGTGATTGAGATTGCGTTCGGCAATGAAAATGGGGGCTCCGCCATCATCGGGAATCAAAAAGGTTTTTCGTGAGGTTCGGTCAATGGTGCCGGTGATGTTGCCGCCTCGAACGTTGAGCCGATATTTGCCGCGTTCAATTTCAATGAGATTGCCGCGTTCCGTCAATTCGTTAAGCATTTCAACAGCCATTTGTTTGGTGGCCGTTGTCTTCAATCCCGACAGATGCGCCACTTGTTTGTAGTTCAGACTGCGGTTTGGTTCCTTGTTGAAGAGTTGTGTGATGATGCGTTTGATGTCTGATTTTTTCAGACGGCTTTCCGAAGAGGATGATGATGTTTTCATTGAAAAAGCGGTTGGTTGATTGATCGGTTCTAAATGTCTTTTCACAAAAGAGACCGCATTGTTTTGTCAGGTTTTTTGATGATTGATTCGCACGTTCATTGAGCAACCGATTGGGTTTGCATCAAGCGTGTTGAAATACAAAACGGCCCACATTGATTCTTCAAAGATACATCAGATTTTGCCGGTTGAGGCTTTTTGTTGTCGAAATGAAACGGGCAGTAAGTTGTGCAGACAATAAAAAAGCCACTCTTTAGCAAATAGAGCGGCTTTCTTTGATTTTTTTTTCGAAAGGGCAACCTTATTTTTTCTTGTTTTCAAGATGTTTTTGGTAGCGATTCATAAATTTATCAACACGTCCGGCCGTGTCAACCAGCTTTTGTTTGCCGGTGTAAAACGGATGTGACGAACTGGAAATTTCAAGTTTTACCAAAGGATAAGTTACCCCGTCAATTTCAACGGTTTCTTTCGTAGCAATGGTCGAACGGGTAATAAACGTTTCTCCATTCGACATATCTCTGAAGGCTACGGGTCGATAGCTTGTTGGATGAATTCCTTCTTTCATTGTAGTGTGATCGTTATTATTGAGTTTAAGATGTATAAATCGCTTTTGCGGTACAAAGGTACGGATTCATTTTGAAATGACGAAATATTTTTTTGTTAAGGTGATGATTTCTCCTTGCCGTTAGTAGTTGAAATGGATGACGACCATTTCCGACTGTGTTCCAATGCGATATTGCGGTCCCCAGATGCCTAAGCCTGATGAAACGTAATAATGCGTGTTGCCGATTTTACGATAACCATATTGAATTTCGAATATTTTTTTCACAAAAAGATTTCCCGGAAAAAATTGTCCTTCATGCGTGTGTCCCGAAAGTTGCAAATCGATGTCGTTGTGTTGTGCTTCCTGCAATTGATAGGGTTGATGATCCAACAAGATTTTAGGCAATGTGGGATCAAGTCCTTTCACCAGCGATGCCAATGGTTGGCGTTTAATGTTCGATTTGTCATCTCGCCCAATCAGATAAAAGGATTGATCAATGCAGGCTGTTTCGTCAATAAGCACATGAATGCCTGCTGTTTTCAAGTAAGTAGAAGTTGCTTCAGGCGTTTCGGCATAATGTTCGTGGTTTCCGTTGATGGCATAAACGCCAAAAGTGGCTTTCAGTTGTGACAATTCTTCTACCATGTTTTGCTCAATGATCGGTTGCATGGAGCGATCGGAAACGTCGCCAATCATTAGAATCAGATCGGGTTTGGTCTGATTGATCATGGCTACATAGCGCTGCAACTTCTCCTTTTTGATCGAAAAGCCGAGATGGATATCGCTTACGGCTACTATTTTCAATGTTTTTTGTTGTTTGGGTTTGTTTGATTCCAGATTTAAGATGACCGTTTTGGGATGATTAAAACGATAGTTCCCGATCAGCAACACCATGGCAATCAACACAAAGTCGATGATGATCCAATCAAAATGATAACCGAGTACATAGCCAGGAATGAAATGGATGAGGCTGTTGAGCAGCAATACCACATCGGTAAGCAAAAAGAGCAAAAATAAATAGAGCGCCGCAATCAAATAAGTGTTGCCCACAAAGGCGATCAATGAGGCCAATCGTATCGGCAAATGATGTCCGACAAACAACGCCAGCATGAAAAAGAGAAAAAAGAGGATGTTGAGCGTCACATAAATGGTTTGAAAGAGCGGATGGTTCGACAATAGACGAAATCCGTCCCATGTCACATATCCGATAATGGCCAAAAAAATAAAGGGAAAAATGGTTTGTATTTTTCGTTTTTTATGCATAAGTCAATTTCTATTTTTTTAATACTAAGGATGTGTGGAACTCGCCAAATAGTCATTCTATTGAACATAAGCTGTTTTTATGGCTTGTTTCATGCGTCGAAGTTGTAAAAAAGAAATGAATCCATCCGTTTTCTCCCGTTTGAAAGCAAAGAACGGATTCAATCTGTGAGGTAAAACAGAGAACGGAATGCTCAAAAGACGTGACGAACATTGTCGTTTAGATGATCATTAGGGTGTTTTGAAGGATATCCTCCGGTAAAGTTCTCTTTTGGTTTGCCCATCCCGTTTTGCCTTGCAAATTTAACAAAATATTGAATGCAGACTGATAGGACATTTTGAAATTTGAGGTTGAGATAAAAAACAAACAGGAAGATGAGGCCAAAGTTCAGGAACTAAACATTCCATTCGTTCGGCAACAGCTCCATTTTATTTGCGTATTCAGGTCGCTAAATTTTGGCGGGAACCAATTGTACCTGTATTTTTGGTCGCTGCCAACGGGAGGAACCAATTGTATCTGTATTTTTTGTTTTTCCCGACCGCGGGAAGCAATTGTACATGAATTTTTGGTTGCTGCCGGTGTTTGTAGAGACGTTGCATGCAACGTCTCTACATTGAACAACTCAAACGAGAATTTTTTTGAAAATCGAAACGCCAAATCACGATTTAAATCGTACGGGGATTTATTCAGGCAGCCATTTCCGCAATTCCGTAACGGTGATGCCGCGTTGTGCTGCATATTTTTCCCGTTGATCTTGTCCAATTTTCCCGATCATAAAATAGCGTGCCTGAGGATGGGCAAATACCAAGCCGCTTACCGATGCATTGGGCATCATTGCTCCGTTTTCGGTGAGTTGTATCCCAATTTCCGACAAATGTAGAAGCGGTTCGAGCTCAAAAATGAGGGAAAGGTCGGGCAGGGAGGGATATCCTATAGCCGGACGAATGCCCTGATAGCGCTCTTTCAACAATTCGGTTTTTGATAACACTTCTTCCGGTGCATAACCCCATGCATGTTGACGTATGTATTGATGCAAATATTCAGCTGCCGCTTCGGCTAATCGATCCGAAAGTGATTGAATCAGCAATGCCGTGTAGTCATCTCCATGGTCGGCTGAGACTTTTGACAATGCTTCAGTGCCTGCAATGGTGGTTGAAAATGCGCCAATATAGTCTTTGCATCCGCTCTGTTCGGGAAGAATAAAATCGGCCAATGACAAGTTGGGCTGTCCGTCGGTTTTAAGTGTTTGTTGACGAAGTACCGGAATGAGAACCGTTTTGTTGTCGGTATAAATTTTCAAAGCATCTTTTTCGTTGGTTGCATTGGCTTCAAAAAAGTCAAACACCATTTTAGCAACAATGCCTTTTTCGTGCAACATAGCAAGCACATCCTGAGCATCATGAAATAGTTTTAAAGCTTCTTTGGCTTTTTCCTGTTCAGCAGGAGGATAGCTGTTGATCCAACCTGTTTCGCAGGCAATGCAGCGATCGACGGAAGCAATTTCGGGATAACTTCCTGGCAGACGCCATGCCTTGAAAAAGAATCGCCAGTCAATGAACGGCATCAACGTCATGATGGGCACTTCCATGATCTGTTTTTCCGGATGAAGCGGTTTCAAAGGCTGATATTCATCCCAATTGATTTTCAATCCCTTGTTGAATGCTTCCGAAAGTGAAAGCAAAGGCGTGGTTTTTGTTTCCTTATTGACGAGTTCTGCCTGTTCGTTGCGAATCTCTTCGGCAAAGGTTTCATAAAGATGCGGGTTTAACAGTCGTCCCAAAGCAATGACGGCTTGTGAAGCATCGCGTGAATGACTTACCACATTGGCTGTGTAGTGAGGTGCAATTTTCAATGCCGTGTGTATTTTGGAAGTGGTTGCACCGCCAATCAGCAAGGGAATGGTAAATCCCGATTTTTGCATTGCTTCGGCTACATGAGCCATCTCTTCGAGCGATGGGGTGATGAGCCCGCTAAGCCCAATGGCATTGGCTTGATGATCAATGGCGGCTTGCAGGATTTTTTCCGAAGGAACCATCACGCCCAAATCGATTACCTCGTAATTGTTGCACGAAAGAATGACCCCGACAATGTTTTTTCCGATGTCATGCACATCGCCCTTGACGGTGGCCAAAATGATGGTACCGGCTTTTTTGGCTTCTGCTCCTTTTTGATATACTTCGATGTGGGGTTGCAGAAAAGCAACTGCCTGTTTCATGACACGCGCTGTTTTAACTACTTGCGGAAGAAACATTTTTCCTTCGCCAAAGAGTTGTCCTACAATGCCCATGCCTTCCATCAACGGTTCTTCAATGATCATCAACGGATTTTCATACACCGAAAGCGCTTCAGTCAGGTCTTCTTCAAGGTATGTGTTCACGCCTTTAACCAAACAGGTTGCCAATCGTTCATTGAGTGAGAACGAACGCCAGGCTTCTTCTTTCACGGCGGTTTGTGTGGTGTTGCCTTCGGCTTTCAGTTTTTCAGCCAAGTTGATCAATCGTTCCGTGGCATCGGGTCTTTTGTCGAAAAGAACATCTTCCACTGCTTCAAGCAATTCGGGATCAATGGATTCGTACACCTGCAGCATTCCAGCGTTAACGATTCCCATATCCATGCCTGCATGAATGGCATGATAGAGAAAGGCGGAGTGCATGGCTTCCCTCACTTTGTTGTTCCCGCGAAATGAGAATGAAAGGTTGCTGACGCCTCCACTTACTTTGGCATAAGGTAAATGTTGTTTGATCCATTCCGTTGCCCGAATAAAATCAATGGCGTATCGATTGTGTTCTTCTATGCCGGTGGCAATGGCCAAAATGTTCGGGTCGAAAATGATGTCCTGTGGCGGAAAATTGGCTTTGGTGGTGAGCAATTGATAGGCTCTTTGGCAAATGGCAATGCGTCGTTCATAGGTGTCGGCTTGTCCTTCTTCGTCGAATGCCATGACGACAGCAGCTGCACCATATTGACGAATGGAGCGTGCCCGTTCAAGAAACAGCTCTTCTCCTTCTTTTAAACTTATGGAGTTTACAATGGATTTTCCCTGAACACACTTCAGTCCGGCTTCAATGACTTCCCATTTTGAGGAATCGATCATGACAGGAACACGGGCTGCATCGGGATCGGACATTAAACTGTTCAGGAAGGTCACCATTTCGGTTTTGGCATCCAACATGGCATCATCCATGTTGACATCTAAGATTTGTGCGCCTTCTTCCACCTGTTTGCGGGCTATGGCCACGGCTTCGTCGTATTGTTTGTTTTGAATGAGTTTCAGAAAGTTTCGTGAACCGGCCACATTGCATCGTTCACCAATGTTGACAAAATTGGTTTCACGGGTTATTTCGAAAAAGTCTAATCCCGACAAACGGGTATTGGTTGAAGCTGCCGGAATGGTGCGAAGTGAAGCTCCTTTCAACAAAGCGTTGTAAGCTGCAATGTGAGCCGGTGTGGTGCCACAGCAACCTCCAATGATGTTGACTAATTTTTCGTCAATGTACTCTTTGATTTGCACAGCCATGCGTTCGGCGGTTTCGTCATAATCGCCCAACTGATTGGGCAATCCGGCGTTTGGATGGGAACTGACGTACCATGGAGCTACGGCGGAAAGTTCTTCCAAATAAGGTTTTAATTCGTTTGCTCCAAAAGAACAATTCAAACCCACTGAAAGCAAAGGAGCATGTTCGATAGAAGTGAGAAATGCTCGAATGGTTTGACCTGAAAGTGTTCGTCCACTTTTGTCGGCTACGGTAGCCGAGAGCATGAGATCAACGGTTTTGCCGGTTTTTTGCATAGCTTTTTGCGCCGCTACGATGGCTGCCTTGGCATTGAGCGTATCGAAAATGGTTTCTACAAACAACGCATCCACTCCGCCTTCGATGAGCGCTTCCATCTGTTCGTCGTAGGCTTCTACCAGTTCGTCGAAGGTGATGCCCCTAATGGAAGGATTGTTTACGTCGGGCGACAAGGAGGCGGTCTTATTGGTCGGGCCAATCGATCCGGCAACAAAACGCGGTTTGTCGGGATTGAGTGCGGTAAAGGCATCGGCTTCACTACGTGCCAATCGGGCTGCGGCTATGTTGATGTCGCGAACGTGCGCTTCCATGCCGTAATCGCTTTGTGAGATGCGTTGTGCATTGAACGTGTTGGTCTCAATGATGTCGGCGCCTGCTTCGAGGTATGCATGATGAATTTGTCGAATGATTTCCGGTTGAGTCAAGCAGAGCAAATCGTTGTCACCTCTCAACAGTTTGGGGGACTCCTGAAAAAGCGTTCCTCTAAAATCGGCTTCCGTAAGTTTATGTTTTTGTATCATGGTTCCCATGGCTCCATCAAGGATCAGGATGCGCCGGGCTAAAAGTTCTTTTAAATTCATACTATGTTTTTTTTGTTTCTTTAGAAAATGACTTTCATTCCGCCGTGAAATGTGATAGAATTTCATTGTTTGAACAATGATGGCAACGAAGGTTCAGCTTGTCTATGATGAACATTGCCATAAAGCTGCCATAAACTCACTCTAATAGGATACGTTTTGCAATAGGCCGGATAAGCTTATTTCAGATTGAAGCATGAACGTTTCCTATTTTATACAAAGGTAATGATTCTCTGCATTCGCTTGTCATCCATTGTAAGTGATTTTCCCTTTTTTTGTTCAACATCATGCATGGATTGCCAAACGAATGGTTCTCCTAAAAAATATAGCCATGTTTGTTTGACAATACTTGGCGTTGGTATGGACAAAATATGGATTTGATATGGACGGGGGATTTTTTTTACTTGATGCATGTTCGCATCAAGAATTGTTGCTTCAAAAAAGAACCAACTACGAAGTTAACAGAAGATGAAAAGCAGGAATTCATGGAACTGATTTTTGGACGATGGCATTGGGATGATTCAAAAAACCTAATAAAATTAAAGCTCAAACACGAAGCGAGTCTATTGTTCACGGAACAAGTATCATTTGATTTTTAAAGCAACAACCTGTATGCGATCAAATTTATTTTAAAATGATCTTAACGTGATGTTTAGCCTACTTTTGGAGTTAAGTTCGATTTTTTTCTGAACAAGAATGTTTCGTCTATCATTGCACCGTGGTCAATCCGATAAAAGCGTTGGTTGGTTGCAGGAGAATCCAACCCTCCCAAACTTTCAATGTAAGGGCCAAGTTTAATGTAATTGAAATTTTCTATCGACAAATGTTTTGGCAAGTTTTGCCTGCCCGAATACCATGCTGTCTTAATTTGTGAATGGGTCAGTTCCCGAATGTAACATGAGAGCTTTTCTACCGTAAGCGGATCGGCATCTCCTCCCATGAAACCAACGCATGTAACGGCATTGCCGTATTTGGCAAGAAGATCGGCTATCACGCTTTTATCAAGAGTTTCGCCAATATCTTCTTGCAAATAGGGGCTGTGGCAGCCTTTGCAACCATTGGGACAATTTGTAAGGTTGAAGGCCAAGGTGACTTCACCGGGCACCTCCTGGAAAACAATGTTATAGCTGTGAAACTTTAGCATAATGACGATTTGAGGCTTCTATTTGTCTGCTTTCCGAAAAGTTGCTAACGCGTTTCATGTATCCAATCACTCGAGTCAGATAGTCTAAATCTTGACTTTTGCAAACCGGACATTCTTGTAAATTGTTTTTATCAATGTGCCCGCAAGTGTTGCAAACAGTGTTTGGAATGTTAAATGTGAAATAGTTGCAACCTTCCTGGGCTGCCACGCGTAACAAGTGACGGTATTGTGTTTTGGAGAGATGTTCGTCCAAATTCATGTGCAAGGCTGAACCTCCTGTGAGGTGTTCGATGTATTTTTTGCCATGTAAACGGAATTTGTCAACAATATTTAATGTGTCATCTTCTACAATATAAAAATAGCTATTGTAACAGTCACGATTGGTCTTAAAGCCGGCCTCTTTGTCCCATTTGGCATGTTTTACGCCCACGTTTTCAGCCGGAATCATTTCACAATTAAACATAAGCTCATTGGTTCGGTATTTTTTGTTATAAGATTCAATTAGACCAAGCACTTGTTGCACAAATTCCAAATAACGAGGATTGTCGGTAATATCTATTCCCAGATATTCTGCGGCTTCCACTAATCCGTTTACTCCAATGGTGAGATATTGACGGCTCATGTTGATATAGCCGGCATCGAACAAAGGAAGCATCCCTTTTTGCTGCATGTACTTCAAATTTTCGTTGTAAGCCATTTGGGCTTTATGGACTAAATCAACCACTTCTTCCAAGAATGAAAGGGGAGATTCTCCATTTTTTGATGCATGTTGTATGCAGCGATTGAGGTTGATGGTTAGCACGCTTTTTGAACCTGTTGAAACTCCGCCGGCTCCCAGTGTATAGCTAAAACCATTGTCGGTAATTTCGTTTCGCAGACGGCAGCAACTGCTCAATGAGTCGGCGCTATCGCTCATGTAGGTGAAGAATGAATGACCTTCGGCATACATTTCGGCAGTAAAATCAGCATATTCCTTGTCTTTTACTTCGCCGTTTTCGCTCAGTAAAGCCATGGTTTCGACAGGAAAAGTAAGGATTGTTTTGGTTCTTTCTTTGTTGAACCACTTCATAAATCGTTTTTGCAACCAATTGAGCGATTCCCAATGAGGTTTTGTTCCGTTGGGAAAATAAAATTCCCCAAAAAGACTGTCAAAATAATAACGGTCGTAATAAGAGATATTCCAGAAAACGGCTTGAAAGTTGCGTGCTCCGGTAGGTTGATTGATGGAATAAACAATTTGTTCAAAATAATCAGTGATAACTTTATCCAACGTACGTTGTTTCAACGATAAATCCACAATTTTATCGGGATGTAAATAATAATCTTCGCCATATTCCAGTTGGATAAAGTAATTCATGTACATCAGGAACTCCGGTGTAGCGCAGGCGCCGCTAAGCATGCTCGACACAATGAAAACCATGTTGATAAAACCTCCGGAAAACGATTTCAGGTTGGTTGGTGCTTTTGAGTTTCCGCCTATCGACGTTGTTCCGCTAATTAGCCAAGGGTACATCGTAATGCTGGCGCAATAATTAGCAAGGCTCGTTTCGTCATTTTTATAAATAAAGTGGTTGTTTAACAAATCAATGTACTTGTCTGCTGCTTCTTTGCCGTACATTTCTTTTATTTTGTCGGTGAGCATGCGACGATTCAATCGAATAAAATTCTCTTTTGGCAACTCGCCTATGAGGGTGGCTATATTCTTGTTTTCAACATTGGCATTGGCATCGAACTTGCTTCCTGTAGCGGCATTTTTGGCATCGCAGTAATTCATTAAAAAAACCAATTTGTCGCGCACTTCTCTGTCCTCAAAATGTTTTTGTCGATAGAGCATGAAGGATTTGGCAGCCGCATAATGATGTTCGGCCATTAATGCCGTTTCTACTTGATTTTGAATCTCTTCAACCGTCGTTCCCTCCGTAATAATGACTCGGCTAAGAATCTTGTCGATCATCTCTTCGGTAGCCAAACTATCTACCGACACAAATGCCTTGCTGATGGCATTTTTGATTTTTTCCAATGAAAATACTTCCCGCTTTCCATCTCGTTTAATAATTGTTGTTTCCATAATGAAATTGTTATTTTTTGAATTAAAGCAAATCATGACTTTGAAATCGAATGTTTCGAAGTTTCATACGTCCATTCTTATTTTTAACACTATGGATGTATGGAACTCGCCATATAGCCATACGCTTGAGCATAAGCTATTTTTATGGCTCATTTCATCACTTTGTCGAAAAAATAACGGGGAAATAAAATAGAAGGAAAGATGGCCGTCACAATACAGTTGCTGCCATTGTTCTTTTTCTACCGCTTTTCGCCCGAAAGCTTCGATAAAATGCGCTTAAACGGCAGGTCTTCTGACTTGTTCCGGTTGTTGAACCGCCTTCCCGAGGTCAATTTCGATCGCTTTTTGCGTGAAATTGCTTGATCAGTGGCATTGGTTTGTTCAAACCCTTTTTTATAGTATCAATTTACATGAAAACCATAAAGGAACTTACAGCTACGGGGATAGTCCGGGATTTTCACCCGATTCCCTTTTCATCCATTCTGAAATGGAACCGTTTGGCGAGACAAAGGTAATAGGTTTCTTGAAAAGTTGTACGTAACAGACAATTATTTTTATTATTTTCTTGAAAAGTTTTCTGTTATAAATTCTATTTAATTGAAAAACAATAAAATATGATTCAATAATTCTTGAAAAGTTTTCCAAATAGAAGATCAATTCGACAGTAAGCTTTTATATTTTTAAAATCAAAAGGAGTCTACCATGATCTTATGTTTGTTCTTAACGGCAAATAAAATTGTAGCGATTCATTCATTTAGTCGTTGAAACGGGAGTGGTTTTGTTGTAGATTTTGATCCAGTTAGCCAATCCGTAAATGGCCATAATGAGGAAAACAAAATATTCGATGGAGAAAAACTGAATGCCTTTGATCCAGTACATCACCGTGCAAATGGCATCGATGAGAATCCAAAGAATCCAGTTTTCAATGCGCCGTTGAGCCAGCATCCAGTTGGCCAAAATGCTCATGACGGCAACAAATGAATCGGGATAAGGATAAGCGGCGGGCTTGGGGAATGCAACAGGAAAATATTGATGAATATGGCTCATGAAATAACCCACACCAAGCGTGCCGACTATGGTCAGTCCTGCGTGAATGAAACGTCCACGTGTTGTTAGGTACGTGATGGGAGTCTGTTCTCCATGTCGCTTGCCGTACCAGTAGATCCATCCGTAAATGCCGGTGACGAAGTAATAAACTTGCAGAAACATGTCGCTGTACAAGCTGACCTGATAAAACAACAAAAAAGCCAGGATGAAATTAATGATGCCCACCGGCCACGACCAAATGTTCGATTGTGTGGCTAAAAGCACTGCCACCAATCCGGTGATGGTGCCCAAAAACTCAACCGTACTCATTTGGTATCCCCAGAATTGGAAGATGATGTGATGAATGCTAAAAAAATCTACCATGACTTTGAGTTGGGTTGCAGGCCAAAGGCTGCTTTTTTTTGCTTGCAAAAGTACAATACGCAAGCGGTAATCGCAAACTGAAATGATGGTTGGATGGCTCAGAAAGTATAAAAGTGTAGGGTTGTGTGTGAAAAGAGGGTTGATTACAAAAAATGAATCAGGTCTTGTGAGGTAATTGTGACGTTAAAAGACTATCTATTTTTAGGTTGAACGAGAGCGGCGACGTTGAATATAACAGTCGTTCCCATGACAAGGAAGATTTTTGAATTGAAAAAAAGACGATGAAGATTTCATTCAGCGATTTTTCGTGTGTCGATTTTATGCATAAAACATTTGTCGTCAACATGTTTTCTTTTCAGTTGAACAAAGGATTTATTGTTTACGCCATGCATTGATTGAAAAGATTCTTGTGAAGCCGTAGAGGGAGTAATAATTGTTAAAATGAACAAAGGATTTAAATGAATTATCCAAACATTTTCTGTACCTTTGCACTTACTTAAAGCGAAATTGATAATGGAAGCAACGCAGATTAAAACAGCCTTAGTTTCAGTATATCACAAAGAAAATCTGGACGAGATTGTGTTGACATTGCATGCGCAGGGTGTTTCGTTTATATCGACCGGCGGAACGCGCACTTTTATTGAATCGTTAGGTGTTCCTTGTCGGGACGTGGAAACGTTAACCGGCTATCCGGCTGTTTTTGGAGGTCGTGTTAAAACACTGCATCCGGCTGTTTTTGGAGGAATTCTTTATCGGCGCAACGTGCAGGAGGATTTGGCGCAAGTAGCGCAATATGAAATTCCTACCATCGATTTGGTGATTGTGGATCTTTATCCTTTTTCAGAAACGGTTGCTTCTGGAGCCTCAGATGAAGAGATCATTGAAAAAATTGATATTGGAGGTATCTCATTGATTCGGGCAGCAGCAAAGAATTATCGCGATGTCGTCATCATTGCTTCAAAACATCAATATCGTCCCTTCCTTGATATCATTCAGGAAAAAGGCGCTTTCACCACGTTGGAAGAACGAGCCTTCTTTGCCGGAGAAGCATTTGCCGTTTCGTCGGCTTACGATACGGCTATTTTCAACTATTTTGACGGCAATGAACGTAGCCGTTTCAGAATGGCCGTGGATGGATCGAAGATTTTGCGTTATGGAGAAAATCCGCATCAGCAGGGTGTTTTTTACGGCGATTTGTCCTCTTCGTTTCAACAATTGCAAGGGAAAGAAATTTCCTACAACAATCTGCTCGACATTGAAGCTGCCATTCGGCTGATACATGATTTCGACGAAACCACTTTTGCCGTATTGAAGCACAACAATGCTTGCGGTGTTGCATCGCGTCCTGTTTTGGTCGATGCATGGAAAGCTGCTCTTGAAGGAGATCCACTTTCGGCTTTCGGAGGCGTACTCATCACCAATGCCATTGTGGACAAAGCTACGGCTGAGGAGATTGACAAAATCTTTTTCGAGGTGATTCTTGCACCCGATTATCAGGTGGACGCTCTGGAAATTTTGACACGGAAGAAAAACCGGATCATTCTGGTTTTGAATGATGTTGCCATGCCTGTTCGACAATTTCGTTCGGTGCTGAACGGGGTCTTGGTGCAGGACAATGATTTGAAAGTTGAAACGGGTTCCGATCTGAAAGTCATTACGGAAAAATCACCTACGCAGGCTGAAATAGAAGATCTGCTTTTTGCCAATAAAATTGTGAAACACAGTAAATCAAACGCCATAGTGTTGGCCAAAAACAAACAGTTGTGCGGCAGCGGAGTAGGGCAGACTTCGCGTGTGGATGCCACCCGTCACGCCATTGAGAAAGCAAAAACATTTCATCTTTCCTTAGAAGGGGCCGTGATGGCTTCTGATGCATTTTTCCCTTTTTCGGACAGTGTGGAGCTGGCCGTTGCTCAAGGCATTACAGCCATTATACAACCCGGAGGATCTATTCGTGATCAGGATTCGATCGATGTGTGCAATGCGCATCAAATTGCGATGGTTTCTACCGGAATCAGACATTTTAAACATTAAATTCATCTAACTTCTTTAACCGGAATATTATGGGATTGTTTTCATTAACCCAAGAAATTGCCATTGACTTAGGAACAGCCAATACCATCATCATTCACAATGATAAAATCGTAGTGGATCAACCTTCCGTGGTTGCATTGGATCGTCGCACCGATAAGTTGATTGCCGTAGGCGAACGTGCTCGTCAGATGCAGGGAAAAGTGCACGAGGATATTCGTACCGTTCGTCCCTTGCGCGATGGGGTGATTGCCGACTTTTTTGCTGCCGAGTTGATGATTCGCGGCATGATTAAAATGATGCAAACACAAAAAACATTTTTTACTCCTTCGTTGAAAATGGTTGTTTGTATTCCGTCAGGCAGTACCGAAGTTGAAATTCGTGCAGTACGTGACTCATCAGAACATGCCGGCGGGCGTGAGGTTTACATGATTTATGAACCCATGGCTGCTGCCATCGGCATTGGACTTGACGTGGAAGCTCCCGAAGGAAACATGGTGGTCGATATCGGTGGTGGAACAACCGAAATTGCCGTCATTTCATTGGGCGGTATTGTGACGAACAAATCCATTCGTATTGCCGGAGATGATTTGACGGACGATATTATGGAATACATGGGACGTCAGCACAACATGAAAGTGGGTGAACGAACCGCCGAATTGATCAAGATCAATGTGGGAGCTGCGTTAACTTCACTCGATAATCCTCCCGAAGATTACATTGTAAGGGGACCAAACCGAATGACGGCCCTGCCAATGGAAGTGCCCATTTCGTATCAGGAAATTGCACATGCATTGGACAAAACCATTTCGAAGATTGAAACGGCAGTGTTGAGCGCATTGGAACAAACGCCTCCCGAACTGTATGCCGACATTGTGCACAACGGTATTTATTTGGCCGGTGGCGGTGCATTGCTGAAAGGATTGGACAAACGTCTTGAAAGCAAGATGAATATTCCGTTTCACATTGCCGAAGATCCATTGCATGCAGTAGCCCGCGGCACGGGTGTTGCGTTGAAAAATGTAGATCGATTCTCATTCTTATTGCGTTAAAAGGCGCACTCTTTTCATTGGCATGGAACAATTGCTTCGGTTTTTGACGCGCTATGGAGCTACTTTTTTATTTGTTTTTTTAGAAGCGCTCTCTTTGATTGTCGTTGTGAATCAAAACAGTTTTCAACATGCTGCCTTTTTGACTTCAAGCAATCAATTAGCTGCAACCTTGTTGAACGCCGAAAATGCCGTCACCTCTTATTTTGGCTTGGAAGGCACCAATCGGCAACTGGCTGCTGAAAATACGGCATTGAAAAATGAGGTAGCACAGTTGCGTGGCGAACTTGAAACAAAACAGGATTCCGTTCAGGGCACATTGCAAATTGCTCCCGATCAGGCTTATCATTACCTGATGGCCAAGGTGATTGGGAATAGCATCAATCGGTTACAAAACTACATTACTTTAAATCGTGGCAGCTTAGCCGGCATTCGTCCTGAAATGGGTGTGGTCAACAATCAGGGTGTTGTGGGGATTGTGACAGCCGTGAGTCCTCATTTTTCAGTGGTCATGTCGTTGCTTAATTCCAAATCGCAACTGAGTTGTAAAGACAAACGGACGCAGGATTTTGGTCGTTTGGTTTGGGATGGAGTGGACAACCGTTATGCACAATGGCTTGAAGTGCCGCGCCATGCCGATATTCATGTGGGAGATACAGTGATCACAAGCGGTTTTTCCGCTATTTTCCCCGAAGGCATTCCGGTGGGATTGGTCACCAAGGCTGAGCGTCCTTTGACTTCGTCCTACTATGACATTGACGTGAAGCTCTTTACCGATTTCAGCAGGCTTACGTATGTCAATGTCATTCAATATCAAAATTTGGAAGAGCTTCAAAATGTTCAGGAGGAGGGACAACAATGAGCGGTAATCTGTTTTTGAAATACCTGCTGCGCTTTGTCATTGTGATGCTGATTCAAGTGTTGTTGTTTGGCAACATCCGATTCATGGGTTATGTTGATCCGATGTTTTACATCTGGTTTATCTTGAGCCTACCTTCCAACATCAACCGATCTTTGTTGCTAATCATCGCTTTTGTCACCGGCTGGATCCTTGATATTTTTTCCAATACTCCCGGCATGTTTGCCTTTGCCACGGTAACGGTGGCATATCTTCGGGCTCCGTTGCTTACTTTTGTTGTTTCGCGTGACTATACCTTGACAGCTTATGAGCCGTCGTTGAAAACATTGGTATTGTCTGTTTACTTGAAATATGCATCCATTTTAATTGTTCTTCTCCATTTGATTTTATTTTCACTTGAAGCCTTTACGTTTTCACATTATGAATTGGTGTTGTTAAAAACAGCCATTAATGCGCCACTCACGCTTTTGCTGGTGTTAAGTGTACAAAAATCGAAGATATAATGATTAACGATAAACTGCAAAATCGAAAATTTGTGATTGGTGGTTTCATTGTTTTGATTGTACTTGTTTATACGGTACGTCTGCTTACGTTGCAAGTTTTTACGCCGTCATATAAAATATTGGCCGACGATAATGCTTTTTACAAGCGTATTTTATTTCCATCGCGCGGGCTGATTTACGACCGGTTCGGGAAACTGTTGGTTTACAATCGTCCGGCCTATGACATCATGGTGACCATGCAGGAGATTTCGCATTTGGACACCCTCGATTTTTGTAACACGGTGGGCATTTCCAAAGAGTGGTTCATTCAACGAATGAACGACATTAAAGATCGATCCGTTAATCCGGGTTATTCACCTTACATGCCTCAAGTGTTTATTACCCAGGTTTTGCCTGACGATTATGCCCGTTTAATGGAGAAACTTTTTCATTTTCCGGGATTTTCCGTTCAGAAACGTTCGGTGCGCGATTATGTTTACGATGCTGCTGCTCACACGTTGGGAACCATTGGAGAAGTGTCGCGCGAGACCATTCAGCGTGATCCTTTTTACAAACCGGGCGATTACATTGGCATCACTGGCATTGAAAAAAGTTATGAAACGGTGTTGCGCGGTGAAAAAGGGGTGCAAATCTTATTGCGCGATTCCAAAGGTCGCATCAAAGGAAGTTTTGATAACGGAAAGTATGACAAACAACCGGTTACGGGTCGAGACATCACTTTGGGACTTGATATCGAACTTCAAATGTTGGGTCAGCAACTGATGCAGGGAAAACGCGGCAGCATTGTGGCCATTGAACCTTCCACAGGTCAAATTTTGGCTATGGTTTCTTCGCCAAGTTACGATCCGAAACTGATGGTTGGCCGTCAGCGATCCACTTTGTTTCGTCAGTTGTTGAACGATCCGGAACGTCCGTTACTCGATCGTTCCATCATGGGACGTTATCCGCCGGGCTCTACCTTTAAGGTGGCAAACGCTTTAATATTTCAGCAGGAAGGAATTACGTCAAAGGATACACGCGTGGCCTGTCACGGCGGCTATTTTGTGGGACGCTTCAAAGTGGGTTGTCACATTCATCCATCGCCGCTCGACTTGGAAGGAGCCATTGCTTATTCGTGCAATACCTATTTCTGTACCGAGTTTCGTGCCATGCTCGACAGCAAAAAATACAAAAACATTGAACAGGCTTTTGATCTGTGGCGCAAGGATATTTTGACGTTTGGTTTCGGACAAAAACTGGGTGTTGATTTGCCTAACGAAAACAGCGGATTTATTCCATCCACCAGGACATACGATCGGGAACACGGACGACGTCGCTGGAACTCATTGAATATTGTTTCGGATGCCATCGGACAAGGTGAGGTGATTGCTACGCCGTTGCAAATAGCCAATTTGGCAGCTTGCGTAGCTAATCGCGGTTATTGGATTACACCTCATCTCATTCGATCCATTGAGGGAGAAAACATTGATCCACGTTATTTGCAAAAGCATGTTCCGCCCATCGATCCGCGCTATTACAACATTGTGGTGGCAGGCATGCAACAGTCGGTCATTTACGGGACTTCCCGGATTGCTGCATTTGGCGACAGCATCGTTGTTTGTGGCAAAACAGGGACTTCGCAAAATCCTCCTCACAAAGATCACTCCATTTTTATGGGGTTTGCGCCCATGAATCATCCTAAAATTGCCATCATGTGCATTGTGGAAAACAGCGGATTCGGCGCAACGTATGCAGCTCCCATTGCCAGTCTGATGATGGAGTTTTACTTAACTCGAAAGATATCGCCGGCGCGTCAGGGACTTGAAACGCAAATGGAAAATACCTTTTTAATTCCAATGTATGGAACGCAAAATCCAATGGTCGCATCTTATTGATAAATGGGTCATTCTTATTTATTTAACTTTGATCATCTTTGGATGGTTCAATGTTTACGGAGCCAGTTATGGGTTTCATCAAACCAATTTTTGGAGTTTTGAATATCGTTCAGGCAAACAGTTGGTTTGGATTGCATTGGCTTTTGTCATTGGAGGGATCATCCTGCTTCTCGACAGCAAGTATTATGAACAGTTGGCTTATGTCTTCTATGTTTTTGTGGTCTTTTTGCTGGCTGTCACCATTTTTGTTGCACCCAATATCAAGGGATCGCACTCGTGGTTGGTTTTTGGGCCGGTTAGTTTTCAGCCTGCTGAGTTAGCCAAGTTAGCCACGGCATTGGCACTGGCAAAATACATCAGTCATTCGGGATTCTCCTTTTCCAATCGGGCTAATGTTTGGAGGGTGATGGGACTCATTTTTATTCCGCTTGTTCTCATTGTGCTTCAGTCTGAAACAGGCTCGGCCTTAGTCTTCTTTGCCTTTTTTCTGATGCTCTATCGTGAAGGCTTGCCCGGTGTGCTGCTTTTGATTGCTTCCGCATTGGTGGTTTTGTTTCTTATTGTTTTGCCTTTCAGCGAAGTTCCCATTTATGGCAATGTGGGTTCTATCGGATTTTTAATTGCCTTGTTGTTTGTTTTCATCATCGAAACCGGAACCGTCGTGATTTATGGGCGCGATTGGAAAACGGCAGGTTATTTCTTATTGGCCGGAGTGGTTATGTTTTTGGGTGGATGGATTTTGCAACATTGGTATGACATTTTGTACAATGACATTGCCCTCTTCTTGGTGCTTGCTTCGACTGGCTATTTGCTTTTTATGTTTATTTACAAACGACGCCGTTCCTATCTTTGGATTGCTTTGTTTGCTTTGGGATCCGTTGCTTTTAGTTATTCCGGCGATTATTTTTTCGATCACGTTCTTGAAGAACATCAACGCACTCGGATTGCTGTGTTGCTGGGCATGGAAAACGATCCTCAGGGCGTAGGCTACAATGTCAATCAGGCTAAAATTGCCATTGGGTCGGGTGGATTTTGGGGAAAAGGATTTTTGCAGGGAACGCAGACCAAACTGAAATTTGTGCCCGAACAAGATACCGATTTTATCTTTTGTACCGTGGGCGAAGAGCATGGTTTTGTTGGATCGGTTGGCGTGTTGATATTGTACCTTTTGCTGTTGCTTCGATTGATTTACATTGCCGAACGACAACGTGACACTTTCACGCGGGTTTATGCCTACAGCATTGTGAGCATTCTCTTTTTTCATGTGCTGATCAATGTGGGCATGGTGCTCGGATTGACCCCGGTCATCGGCATTCCTTTGCCTTTTTTTAGCTATGGCGGTTCGTCATTGTGGTCTTTCACGGTAATGCTTTTCATTTTGCTGCGGCTCGATGTGTCGCAAAAAATGCGCTTCCGATGATGTGAAATGATAAACGGTGCATGAAAAACCTTTATTATGATGTTTCTCCCTGAATTTTTTATATCCTCAAGTTTACTTTTGCCTATCATTGGATGGTTTTATTCACATGTTGTTGATTGTATGTGTGGCATCCCAACGGAATACTGAAAACATGAATATCAGTATTAAGTGAAGGATTTTTATAAAATGATTTAATTGACTCCTTCTAATTTATTCAACTTTAGCAAGCAAATTATGATTTGATTTTTAGGTATGATTAGATGAATATAATTTGATAATCAGTTTCTTATAACTTTAATATTGAAGGGGAAAAATAGTTGACTTTTCCTATTGATGCATTTTTAGTTGAAGTCAAAATAATGTTGATTCTTGCAAAAGACCATTGATTAAGGATTGACCTCGTCCGGCGAACCGAAAAATAAGGGATGAAGGCGATAAAAAATCGTACCTGTTTGAGCGACGAAGGAGCGAGTTGGACGATTTAAGCCTTCATCGCGACCATTTTTAGAGTGAGGCGGGCGTAGTCTTGACTTTTTTACTTCCTTTTTGCGTTAAGTGGAACATCCCGCTTGCGGGAGGAAAAAGGAAGTCAGGGCTAAGGGGCGGAAGCCCCTTGTAATAAACATGCGAAAGTGAATAATTTATTTAAACAGAGATGAATCGAACTTTTTTCATTTTCATGTTGTGGAGCGTTGTTCTTTGGGCGTGTCACGGAACTGAGAAGGGCACTTTGTCCACATCGGCGCTTATGCAATCGGATTCGTGTCGTATGGATGCCCAAAACAAGTATGAAGTCTATTTGTCCAAACGGAGCCGTGGGGATGAAAAATTGCCTTTGCTGATCATCCTCGATGCACACGGAGATGGACGATTTGCCCTGAAACAATTTATTTCGGCAGCCAATCAGTATCATTTTTTATTGGCTGCTTCGGATTGTGTGAAAAATGATGTGCCGAATTATTTGACCCTTATTGAGACCTTGTTGCAGGATGTGCAACAAAAATATCCGGTTAACCAAGAGGTTTTTCTAACCGGTTTTTCCGGCGGAGCGCGCATGGCTTTGGGTTTTGCGTTGACGCATCGGGTGGACGGATTGTTGATGTGTGGTGCGTTGGCCAATTCGGAGCAGCTTGAGGCGCTGCATGTGCCGGTGATCTCCATTTCGGGAACGGACGATTTTAATTTTATGGAAACGGCTCAATATTTATTTCCCATCGACGGGATGCCGGCCAATTTGAAAATAGTATTGACGCATGACATGCATCAATGGCCTGACAGTTTGTTATTGAGCAATGAAATTGGATTTCTTCGTTTTTCGAACATGCCGAACGATCGGTTGTCCTTTTCAAAAAGAGCGGTTTTACGTTACGAACTCAAGCAGGAAGCATGGCTGGATTCATTGGTTCGTCAAGGCGATTTTGTGTCGGCAGTGCTGACGGCGCACAACATGATTTCGACTGCTCCGTTTGACACCATCATTTTTTTTAGCCGTGCCTATCGTAGTCTGGTAGCCAATCAAGCATTTCAAAACGATTTGAATCAATTGAGGCAGAGCTTAACGGATGAAAACAATCAACGTCAGCATTATTTGAATGCCTTTGACACGCAAGATGAGACTTGGTGGAAAGGGCAAATCGAACGGCTCAATCAACAAATTCAAACGGCCAAAAACAGATGGACGCGGGATATGTATGTTCGGTTGAAAGCCTTTCTGGGCATTGCCTGCTATTCGATGGCACAGCAAGCGGTGATGGCGCACGATGATGTTGCTTTGTCCAACATTCTTCCCATTTATCGGATGTTGGAGCCGCATAATCCGGACATGCTTTATTTTTCCGCTTTCATTCCATATCACAAAGGAGACTATGCAGCAACGGTTCGGTTCTTGAAACAGGCTTTGAAGGCTGGATATTCCGATCGGAAGCAACTTCAAAGGGATTTTCCCGCATTACAGGATCAATGGCACTAATCAGTCATGAAGCGAACATGTTTCAAAGACGACTAAATATTGTTGATGTATCATTGAAACTCCTTTTTTCCACGATTTGACTTTTTGGTGGCGTTATTTTCCGTCCCAATCAGGATCTCTCTCTCTTTCGTTGTTTGGATTCATCAACTCGACGGGTTCTTTGTTTGGATCCATAAATCCTGCAGCGGGATTGTAGCGAAACAATCCTTTTTTGTATCCGCCTTTGTTGATCTTTTCTTGTTCTTCAATCAATGGTTTGTAAATGGCTTCCATCTCTTTTTGGTGTCGGTCGGACTCGGCTTGGGTGAGCCTCATGAAATCTTGAATGGTAAGCCGCTTGACAGTTTTAAATCCGTTGAATTTCAAACTGTCCGTGATCATGAGCTTTTTGGGTGGCGTTTGGATGTAACCGTGAAAGTGGATGATGTGTTCCCACGGTGATGGCGCCACTAATTTAGATGCCGTGTCACTCGATTTGTTTTGAGCAAAAAGAGTCACGGCATTGGTCATTAAAAGGGATACAATAATTCTGTGATAAAATACGTTCAGAAAGTCGATTGTAGCGTGTTTTCGGTGAATGTCACGAGAATCATTTGGGGAAGAGATCACATGTTTGACGATTGAATATAGTTGACGATCCATTCACCGACTTCGGTTGTGGAACGCGGGTAATCGTTCGAACAAATGTCTTCGGTGACGTATTCTGCTTCAAGAGAAGCATTGACGGCTTTTCTGATCAAGGCGCCTTCGTTTGGGAGGTTGAATGCATATTCAAACATCAAGGCTGCCGAAAGAATGGTTGCCAGCGGATTGGCAATATTTTTGCCAGCTGCTTGCGGATATGAGCCGTGGATCGGTTCGAACACCGAAGTATGGACGCCGATGGATGCAGAGGGCAACATGCCCAATGAGCCGGTGATCACCGACGCTTCATCGGTAAGGATGTCTCCAAACATGTTTTCGGTGACCATCACATCAAATCGTTTTGGCCATTGAATCAGTTGCATGGCAGCATTGTCCACAAACATGAACTCGGTGGTAATGTCCGGATATTCGGCGGCAATTTGTTGCCCGATTTCGCGCCATAAACGCGATGTGGCCAATACGTTGGCCTTATCGACAATGGTTACTTTTTTGCGGCGTTTTTGAGCATATTGATAAGCCAAGCGAATGATGCGTTCAATCTCTTCGCGTGAATAGCTACAAGTATCCACGGCGCTGTTGCCATCTTCGGAACGTCCCTGAGGTTTGCCGAAATAGATGCCGCCTGTCAATTCGCGGATGCACATCAGATCGGCTCCTTCAATTAAGTCGGCCCGCAAAGGTGATTTGTGCAGCAAGGATGGAAAAGTGGTCACCGGCCTGATGTTGGCATAAAGTCCCAACTGTTTGCGCATGGCCAATAAGCCTTGTTCGGGGCGCACTTTGGCTGAAGGATCATTGTCGAAACGGGGATCGCCAATGGCCCCAAACAAAACGGCATCCGATTGCATGCAAAGCGCATGGGTTTCTTCGGGATAAGGATTGCCGGTTTTGTCAATGGCACAAGCGCCCACTAAACCAAATGCATACGTTAATGAATGGCCAAACTTTTTGGCAACGGCTTTAGTCACTTCCAAAGCGGTTTGAACAATTTCTGGCCCGATGCCGTCACCGGGCAAAACAGCGATGTTGAGTTGCATGATGAAAACGATGAAAAAAGCGTTATTTTTTTCTTTTGGATGTTTTGTTGCGGTCGAAAGGAACATATTTGGGATCCACCGGTACGTAAGTGGGATCGTCCCAAAGCGGACTGGTAATCATTAAGTCGGCGCTGTAACGGTTGCAGGCAATCGGAATGTTGTGAATGCGGCATTGACGCAGCAACATTTGAATGTCGGCTTCGTGTGGTTGAGCATACAAATCGTCGATCAAAAAAATAGCCAGATCGATCTTCTTTTGTGCTACCAAGGCCGCTATTTCGGCATCGCCGCCCATAGGCCCCGAATTGACCCGCGTGATGCTGGCCTGAATGCCTTTTTCGTTAAATGCTTGTTGAATTAATCCGCCCGTTGTACCGGTACAAATGATTTTGTGTTGCGAAAGGGTGGTTGCGTTATAAGTGGCCCAATCTACCATGTCTGCTTTGCGTCTGTCGTGTGCTACCAACGCTATGGTCAATTGCTTGTGCATGTTTTCTTCCATTTATATGTTTTTTATTACCACAAAGGTAGTACAAAAGCATCGTTTGTCAAAAAAATGGTGAGTTTCCTTTCTTTTTATTTGTTTTTGTTGGCTTGTTATGACAATTCAATGACCTCCAGATCGCCTATTTTCTCTCCTTCAATGGTGAAGCGCAACAAAGTCTGTACCTTGTGAAAGCTGTACCGTCCCGCAGCTCCGGGATTCATGGTGAGCATGTTGTACTGTTGGTCATACATCACTTTCAAGATGTGGGAATGTCCGCAAACAAAAAGATTTGGTTTTTCGATGGTCAACAAGGCTTTTCCTTCAGCACTGTAATGGCCGGGATAACCGCCAATGTGCGTCATCAACACGTTGACTTCTTCACACCGGAAGCGCAGAAACATGGGACAAACCTGACGAATGTCATAACCGTCAATGTTTCCATGAACGGCTCTCAGGGGTTTAAATGCTGTCAGTTGATCCACAATATCGATGGATCCGATATCGCCGGCATGCCATATCTCGTCGCACGATGCAAAATGTTGAAAGATGCGCGGATCGAGAAATCCGTGCGTGTCGGAAAGCAGCCCAATGGTTTTCATACGTCTATTTTAATTTTTAACATTAAGGATGTTTGGAACTCGCCAAATAGTCATACACTTGAGCATAAGCTGTTTTTATGGTTCGTTTCATCCGTTATTCATTTTTGTTTTGATGTGATCGGTTGATTGATGACTACAAAGGTAGAAAACAACCATTAAACGGACAATGAAGAATCAGAAGTTAAAGAAGTTATGGGAAGGACAAAAGTTAAGTAATTATAAATTAAGAGTTCAACTTTCGCATGTTCATTACAAGGGGCTTCCGCCCCTGTGACCCTGACTTACTTTTTGTCCCCGCAAGCGGGAT
>JBMFIQ010000030.1:0-29273 GCA_049976245.1 Microbacter sp.
TTGATATACGCAACTAATTTTAATGATATTTTATTGATAATCTTTATGTTGTATGTTTTTTAAGGGTCGACTATTTATTTGTTAATCATTTTTGAAAAATATTTCGTACCTACCATGAGCATTCTTTTATAAACAATGTCATTTTTCGTCACAAAAAATTCACCTTAAAACAAAGCCGTCGTTCCCTTTTTCGAGGCTAATTTAAGGCCTGCCAAAACCAATCAATCCGAAAATAAAGTTTAAAAATGATTATACATTAATCAATCAATCACTTATCCATTGACTGAAAAAAAGCAGCACTCCTCTCACCCTGAGAAATTTTTGAGTATTTTTATGCACTTAAAATAGAGACAAGTACACGATTTGTTCAAATCGTCAAAATAGCATTGTATTCACCAAAATAGACTCCAAAATATTAAAAAAAATTAATCCCAAAATCCATGCAATATCAATTTGATGAAATCATTGACAGACACAATACTAACAGCGTGAAATACGATTTAAGTCAGCCTTTGTTTGGCACGAAAGAGATTACCCCCATGTGGGTTGCTGATTTGGACTTCAGAACTCCTGATTTCATTGTTGAAGCCATAAAAAAAAGATGTGAACATCCCATTTTTGGCTACACCTTAATGCCCGATTCTCTGACTGAATCATTTTGTCAATGGACCAAACGACGTCATCATTGGGAAATCAAGCCGGAATGGACTGATTTTGTTCCCGGCATTGTCACCGGCATCGATTTAGCCATTCAGACTTTCACAAAACCCGGCGACAAAATCATTGTTCAACCTCCGGTTTATCCCCCTTTTTTCAACGCTCCTGCATTGAATGGGCGTCAAGTTGTTTGGAATCCGCTTCAAACGGTCAACGGTCATTTTGAAATGGACTTGGAGCATCTTGCTTCACAAATGGATGAACAAACCACCATGCTGATTCTTTCAAACCCACACAATCCGGGCGGTCGTGTTTGGGAGCGCCAAACACTTGCCTCTTTAGCAGAACTTTGTCAACAAAAAGGCATCCTGGTAGTTTCCGATGAAATTCATGCCGACATGACATTTTCGCATTATCATCACATTCCTTTTGCTTCGGTTTCGGAAAAAGCAGCATCAAACAGCGTCACCTTCATGTCGCCCAGCAAAGCATTTAACATTCCCGGACTTATCGGATCCTTCGCGATCATCCCCGATGAACAACTCTACCGTCGGCTTCACAAAACCATCACACAATTTGATTTACATGGCAATCTGTTTGCCTACGAAGCCATGGAAGCTGCCTTTAATCAAGGTGACGAATGGTTGGATCAAATGCTTCGTTATGTTGAAATCAATGCGGCCGACGTGGTTTCTTTTTTCGAAACGGAAGTTCCTTTAGTAAGCGCCATGAAGCCAGAGGCCTCATTTCTGGTCTGGATCGATTTTTCAAAACTGTCATTATCCGACTCCGATCTCAGACGATGCTTGGTGGAAAAAGCCAAAGTCGGCATGAACGAAGGTCACACATTTGGACCCGGAGGCACGGGGCATCAACGCATGAATGTGGGAGCTCCCCGCTCCGTCGTGCTCAATGCCCTCGAACGCATTGGCAACGCCCTGAAAGAATTAGGATAAGCCATTGACGACATTGAATATTCCTTACTTGACTATTTTTATCCCGACCGTCTAAAAGTCAGGGAAAAAGGCTATATTTGCAACAAAAATAAACGTAGTTTTATAAATCCTATTTTTCAGAAAATGAAGGTATTAAAATTCGGCGGTACATCTGTTGGTTCGGCACAACGGATGAAAGATGTCGCTAAACTTATTTGTGACGGGAATCAAAACATGGTGGTGCTTTCAGCCATGTCGGGAACAACCAACACCTTGGTTGAAATCGCCGATTATTTCTACAAAAAGAATCCGGTTGGCGCATTAGAAGTCGTTAATTCGTTGGAAAAAAAATATTTCCATACCATTGGCGAGCTTTATTCCAAACCCGAAATTTGGCAGGAAGCAGAAGCGGAATTAAAAAAACACTTCAATTACATTCGCACCTTCTCAAAAAGCATTTTTACCATTTTTGAAGAAAAAATCATTCTAGCACAGGGAGAAATGCTCTCTACCATGATGATGCATCTCTACCTCAAAGAAATAGGCATCAAATCCGTTCTTCTCAATGCGCTTGAATTTGTCAAAACAGATAAAAACGGAGAACCCGACAATGCTTTCATTCGTGAAAATATTCACAAACAACTGGAACTTCACCCCAATGCCGAAATTTACATAACTCAAGGATACATTTGTCGAAACTTTTATGGAGAAATAGACAACTTACAACGTGGCGGCAGCGACTACACCGCTTCATTGCTTGGGGCAGCATTGGATGCTGAGGAAGTTCAAATTTGGACCGATATCGACGGAATGCATAACAACGATCCTCGTTTTGTGCCCAACACCCGTCCGGTTCGAACCCTGCATTTTGAAGAAGCTGCCGAATTAGCCTATTTCGGTGCAAAAATTCTTCATCCAACCTGCGTTTTGCCGGCAAAACTGAGCAACATTCCCGTTCGATTGCTCAACACGATGGATCCGTCGGCACTCGGGACCATCATCTCAAACGAAACAGAACACGGAAAAGTCAAAGCCGTGGCCGCCAAAGACGGCATTACGGCCATTCGCATCAAATCGGGACGTATGTTGTTAGCCTACGGTTTCTTGCGTAAGGTGTTCGAAATTTTCGAAAGTTATCAAACTTCCATTGACATGGTTACAACCTCCGAAGTGGGCGTTTCCGTGACCATCGATAAAGAAAAACATTTGGACGAAATTGTCAATGACCTGAAAAAATTAGGCACGGTAACCGTGGATCACGACATGGTGATCATCTGCGTAGTTGGCGATCTATATTATGAATATACCGGTTTGCAGGCGTTGGTAGTGAACGCTCTCAAAGAGGTTCCCATCCGAATGGTCAGCTACGGCGGAAGTAACTACAACATTTCGTTCCTCATTCATAAAGAAGACAAGCAAAAAGCATTGCAAGCTCTGCAAACTATTTTTGAATAATCATTTTTGAACAACATGATAAAAGGACATTTCCCCATTGAGCAATTTAAAGAAGTAGAAACTCCGTTTTATTTTTACGATCTGGCATTGCTCAGACAAACCTTGCAAACAGTCACGGCATTAGCCGATGAATATCAGTATCACGTTCATTACGCCATCAAAGCAAACGCCAACAAACGACTGCTGGAAGAAATTGCTCATGCCGGTCTTGGAGCCGATTGCGTCAGTGGAGGTGAAATAAAAGCCGCTTTGGCAGCTGGGTTTCCCGCCAATAAAATTGTTTTTGCCGGCGTTGGAAAAGCTGACTGGGAAATCAACACCGGCCTTGAAGAAAACATCTTCGGATTTAACGTGGAATCCATTCCTGAACTTGAAATCATCAATCAATTAGCTTTGGATCAACACAAAACCGCTTCCGTAGCCATCCGGATTAATCCTAACGTCGATGCACATACTCATCACTACATCACCACAGGATTGAACGAAAACAAGTTTGGGTTCAACATGCAGGACATGGACAAAATCCTTGCCTTGTTACCTGATTTGAAAAACGTTCAAATCATTGGCCTCCACTTTCACATCGGATCGCAAATCACCGACATGGTTCCCTTTCAGAATTTGTGTGTGCGGGTCAATGAAATTCAAGACTTTTTTGAGTCAAAAGGCATTTCACTCGATCACATCAACGTGGGAGGCGGGCTTGGCATCAATTATGAACATCCCAACCACATTCCTGTAGCAGATTTTGAATCCTATTTCAAGGTATTCCATCATCACCTGAAACTGCGGCCACATCAACAACTCCATTTTGAATTGGGACGATCCGTTGTGGCGCCATGCGGAAGCCTGATAACCAAAACATTGTTTGTCAAAGAAGGCGCAACCAAAACATTTGTGATTGTGGATGCCGGCATGACGGACCTCATCCGTCCTGCCCTGTATCAAGCTTATCATCACATTGAAAACATCTCATCCAACGCTCCGCTTCTAACCTACGATGTTGTTGGGCCTATTTGTGAATCATCCGATACATTCGGGACGGAACGACTGCTCAACGAAACCAAACGAGGTGATTACATTGCCATTCGTTCTGCCGGAGCTTACGGTGAAATCATGGCTTCACAGTACAACCTGCGAAAATTACCCGGAGTTTTTTATGCCGAATAAACTTTAGCCGAGAAATAAAATGGAATTTTATTTGAATGAACAATGGCAGGCGGTTGATCAGCTTTTACTGGCACTGTTGATTGTTGTTTTTGGCATTCAACTCTTCTATTATCTTTACCATTTTCAATCCATTTTGAGGTATGCCCGAAAACAGAAAAAAGGGATTGTCCCTTTTCTCCCTTCTCAACCTCCCATATCGGTCATCATTTGCTCCCGCAACGAATCGGAACACTTAAAACAATTCCTTCCATCCATTTTAGAACAGGATTACCCACAATATGAAATCATTGTGGTAAACGACGGTTCAACGGACGCCACCGAGGAACTGTTGAAGGAGTTCTCAAAAAGATATCCTCATTTATATCATACTTTTGTCCCTGCATCAGCCAACGTCATCAGTACCAAAAAATTAGGGATCACCATTGGCATCAAAGCATCCAAAAACGATTTGCTGCTTTTCACTGACGCCGATTGTCAACCTACGGGAAATCAATGGATCAGTTCGATGGTTCGAAATTTTACGCAAGGAACTGAATTCGTCATTGGATACGGAGGCTATCAAAAAACAAAAGGATGGCTCAATAAACTCATCACTTTTGACACGCTGATGATCGGGATTCAATCGCTGGGTTATGCACTGAACGGACATCCCTACATGGGCGTTGGACGCAATATGGCTTATCGCAAAGAGACGTTCAACCGAGAAAAGGGATTTTCAAAATTCTTAAAACTTCAATCAGGCGATGACGATTTATTTATCAATAGCCATGCTAATGAATTCAATACACGCGTTGAAATTTCCGGCGAAAGTGTCACGTGGTCCGTGCCTAAAACAAGCTACCGCGCTTGGCTTCGACAAAAAGAGAGACATTTGTCCACGGCAAAATATTACAAAAGTCACAGTCTGCTAATGCTTGGAGCGGAAGTATTGTCCAGAGGCCTTTTTTATGCGTCGTTGACAGCCATTTTGATCGTAAGCCCAATGTTGTTGAAAATGATTGCTTTATCAATCTTCTTCATTCGCTACGCCATTCAATGTTACACCATCAATCAAGTGGCAAAGCTCTGGAAAGAACGTTCTTTCTACGGACTCATTTTGCTTTTTGACCTTTATCTTCCGCTGGTAAATCTTTACATTCAACTGTTTAGAAAAAAAAACCATTACCAGTGGAAATAAATTCACATCCATGACCTCTCTTTTTGTACAATCAACCTTCCCCTTGCCATAAAAAAGTGTATATTTGTTGCATTAAACTTCATTTTTAACAAAAGGGACATTTGCCTTTTTCGGTTTGAAAAATCAATCCATAACAAAGCGTTTTGCATCCGACTTGTCAGCTGAAATTGGACTTTCCCCAAATCATTTCATAAAAATTTGTCACCATGAATGCTTTCAATCAATTAGAACCTGCATTGGTATGGAAATACTTTGATGAAATTCGTCAAGTACCGCGTCCATCGAAAAAAGAGTCAAAAATCATTGCATATCTTCAACAAACAGGCAAAAGTCTTGGGTTGGAAACCTTGACAGATGCAGCCGGCAATGTGGTAATCCGCAAAAAAGCCACAAAGGGAAAAGAACACAAACCGACGGTGATTCTTCAATCGCACATGGACATGGTGTGTGAAAAAAATAACGACGTACAGCATGATTTTGACCACGATCCCATTGAAATATATGTGGAAGACCATTGGGTAAAAGCCAAAGGCACAACTTTAGGCGCCGACAACGGCATCGGTATGGCCGCATCATTAGCCGTTTTGGCTTCGGACAACATTGCGCATGGTCCTCTTGAATGCCTCTTTACCGTTGATGAAGAAACCGGATTGACTGGAGCGGCCGCTTTGGAACCGAACATGTTGCAAGGAAAGATTCTGCTCAACTTGGATTCCGAAGACGACGGAGAACTTTTCATTGGCTGCGCGGGCGGCATTGACACATTGGCTTATTTGCCCTATCAACTTGAACAGGCTCCGGCTCACTATTTTTGGTGTACCATTGAAATAAAAGGACTTACCGGAGGCCATTCAGGAGACGACATTGACAAAGGATACGGCAATGCCAATAAAATCTTGAACCGTTTTTTGTGGAACGAATCCCGAAAAACAGCTTTGCGTCTTGCTGAAATTGACGGAGGTAACCTGCGTAATGCCATCCCACGAGAAGCACATGCCAAAATCGGCGTTCCCAACGCATTCAAAGAAACATTGCGCGTCGATTTTAATCTTTTTGCAGCCTCCATCGAAAATGAATTGGGACGCAAAGAACCAACCATGCAATTTGAATTAAACTCCGATGCAGAGCCTCAGCATGTCATCGATGAACAAAGCAAGAATGCACTTTTCAATGCGCTGTATGCCTGTCCTCACGGCGTGATGCGCATGAGCGATGCCATTCCGGGATTGGTGGAGACATCCACTAATTTAGCTTCCGTCAAAATGAAGCAACAAGAAATGGTCATCACCACCAGCCAACGGAGCGCCATCGAATCAGCCAAACACGATATTGCCGCAATGGTTGAAAGCGTATTTATGCTGGCAGGCGCATCCGTGCAACACAGTGACGGCTACCCCGGATGGGAACCCAATCCAAACTCTCCCATCGTTGCCCTGACCGTGGAAACATATCAAAAACTCTTTGGCGAAAAACCGCATGTCCGAGCCATTCATGCAGGATTGGAATGTGGATTGTTTCTGCAAAAATATCCTCAATGGGACATGGTTTCGTTTGGGCCTACCATTCGCGGCGTTCATTCTCCCTCTGAACGTTTGGACATTCACTCCACACAACGTTTTTGGAAATTATTGACCGCTTTGTTGGAAGCCATTTAACCCGCAAAAACTAATACAACGAGGTCAGAAACAGATGCAGAACGAACTCCGTCAAAAGTTTGTCATCATTAAATCATCATGAGTTCAGAAAAGATTAACGTCTCCGTTTTTTCCGTTGCGGCTGCTTTGTTTCTGGCAGTTTTTAAGCTCATTGTCGGGTTGGCTACCAACAGTTTGGGTATTTTGTCCGAAGCATTGCATTCGGGGTTGGATCTCATTGCAGCGATCATCACACTTGCTGCAGTGAACATCTCCGACAAACCGGCCGATCGGGAACACCACTACGGACACGGTAAAATTGAAAACTTTTCGGCACTGATCGAAGCACTGTTGCTGCTCTTGACATGCAGTTGGATCATTTACGAAGCCATTCATCGCTTGACTCATCCCTCATTTCAACTCACGGTCAATGTTTGGAGTTATACCGTGGTCATCGTGGCCATCGGCATCGACATCACACGTTCGATCTCGTTAAAACGAGTAGCCAAAAAATTCAACAGCCAGGCGCTTGAAGCCGATGCCCTGCATTTTTCGTCGGATATTTTAAGTTCCTTGGTGGTGCTTATCGGTTTGATTGGAGCTCAATTGGGGTTCAAAGCCACTGATGCCGTTGCCGGACTTATTGTCGCCATCATTGTCATTGTGATTTCATCCCGCTTGGCCAAAAGAGCCGTAGATCAACTGTTGGACAAATCGCCCAAAGAGATTGAACAACAAATCATCGTTGTTTTAGGCCAAAATCAGGAAATCACGGGGTTTCACGATCTGAAGATTCGTTCTTCCGGAGGCGATATCTTTGTGGACGTTTCCATTCATGTTGCTCCCGAACAATCCATTCAGACAGCTCACAACATTGCCGATCGGATTGAAAAACAGATCAGCAACGCCGTTCGTTTCAAGACCCATGTCACCATTCACATTGAACCTGAAGGCCATAATCATTCCATGAAAGTAGAGGATTGCATTTCGTGACCCAAAGATCCCAACATGCCGAATGGCTTAACAAGATGTTTTTTCACGCAAACAACAACTCATTGAAATGAATTTTCGCACTGAAGTAGCCCTCACGAAAATGGCAAACCCCATCAGATTGGAAGACAAACTGCTGTTGATCGGCTCATGTTTTGTGGAAAATATCGGAAAAAAATTTCAGGAAGCAGGATTTCAGTCCACCGTCAATCCATTTGGAACTTTGTACAATCCCATGTCCATCTATCATGGAATCCGCCGGTTGATGGATCCGCAACCATTCGCAGCAGAACAGTTGTTCCTTCATCAAGGACTTTGGCACAGCTTTTCACATCATAGTTGTTTCTCGCGTGTGTCAAAAGCCGAAACATTACAAGCCATCAATGATGAGTTGGATAAAGGCGCAGAACGATTTAATAGAGCACAATGGATCATTGTGACTTTTGGAACCACGGCCGCTTACCTTGACAAAAGATCAGGAGAAGTGGTAGCCAATTGCCATAAAATGCCCGATACCCATTTTGTGAAACATCAATTGACCCAATCCGAAATTGTTGCCTCTTTTGAAGCACTGATTTCCGATCTGCATCAACAGAACCCTACCATGAATTGGATATTTACTGTTAGTCCCATTCGGCATTGGAAGGACGGTGCACACCAAAATCAGCTCAGCAAAGCCACGCTTTTGTTGGCCATTGATCAATTGCAGCAAGCATTCCCCTTTGTACATTATTTTCCTGCTTACGAACTCATGATGGACGAGCTGCGCGATTACCGATTTTATGGGGACGACATGCTTCATCCCAGTCAAGCAGCCATCGAATTTATTTGGGAAAAAGTGTTGCACGTTGCCATTGATGAACGGGCAAAACCGATACTTAAGGAGATTTTATCCATCAGAAAAGCATTGGCTCATCGCTCATTTCAACCATCGTCGGAAATCGATGTTCAATTCAGGCAAAAAACCTTAGAACGCATGAGGCAATTACAAGCCAATTATCCTTTTGTCCATTTTGAAGATGAGCCATAAATCGCCTTTTTTGCTCATTCACATGTATGGAAAAACTGCTTAATGGGATGACAGTAAGGCTTCAATATCTTTCTCTATTGATTCGGGTTTAACTTGTGGGGCATACCGTTTGACAGGATTGCCATGACGATCCAACAGAAATTTGGTAAAATTCCATTTGATGGCATTTCCCATGGTTCCGGGCAGCACTTGCTTCAACCATTTGTAAAGAGGAGTGGCATTTACTCCGTTCACATCAATTTTCTCAAACATCGGAAAGGTAACACCATACGTGGTATGACAAAAAGAGGCAATCTCCTGCGCATTCCCGGGCTCCTGATTGGCAAATTGATTGCATGGAAATCCCAAAATAACAAACCCCTGATCGGCATATTTCTTGTACAATGCCTCCAATCCTTCATATTGAGGAGTAAATCCACATTTGCTTGCCGTGTTGACAATCAACACCACTTTCCCTTCATAATTTTTCATGCTGACTTCTTGGCCGTCAAGCAATTTGGCCTGAAATCGGTAGAAAGATCCCGATGTTGACCCCGACTGCCCATGAGCCTGAAAAAGACTCAATATGGCTAAACCAGATGCCAATAATATATTCCGTTTCATAAATAAATCATTTAAAGATACTTTGAAATTCGCATGGTTACATGTAAAAATTGTTACAGAGAATCCACCTTTGTCAGGGGTAATTACTTGTTCCGCACAACCAACTCAACCCATTCAAGGACTTGTTCCTCAACAAACACAATCATCGGATATCAACCCAATGATTGTGATGTGAGAAGAGAGGTTATCAGGGGGTCATCTCGTCGGAGCACCGAAGATTTGAACCAACTTATCGTACAATGCATCACCGCGTAGATCCTTTGCAATGATTTTCCCTTGAGGGTCAATTAAAAAGTTTTGCGGGATGGAACGAACCTGATACAATTGAGCAGCGGCATTGTTCCAATATTGCAAATCAGAGACCTGCGTCCAGGTCAATCCATCTTTATGAATAGCATCGAGCCAAGCCTGACGCCCATTTTCATTGTCGAGCGAAACGCTCAGAATGGTGAAATTTTTGTTTTTGAACTCATTGTAAACCTTCACCACATTGGGGTTTTCTCGTCTGCAGGGGCCACACCACGAAGCCCAAAAGTCCAGCAAAACATACTTGCCGCGAAAATCGGATAACTTCACCGGATGTCCCAAGGTGTCGTTTTGAGTAAAATCAGGAGCCATTGAGCCTATGGCAACCGTTTTTAATTGATTGAGCATATCCCCGTAAGCTTTGCCGGCTTGAGTGTTTTTAACCTTGTCGGATAAGGAAGCAAAAAGTGGAGCCACTTCGTTATAATCGGGCGTGTAGCCTCCCAAACTTTTCAATGCATCCAGACTGACAATTGATTCGGGATGAGACTGAATAAACTTTTTGATGACAGTTTTCTGCTCGGCATCCAAGACATTGAATTCATCCTCAATTTGACTGATGAATTGTTTCGACTGCTGTTGTTCGGGGGTTGCAGTTTTATACCTGTTGTATAAGGCTTTTTGTTTGGCTTCAATAGGTTTCAGCTCATTCAACAAAGCCTGATTGAGGTTGTTCAGTTCAGATCCTGAAATGGTGGCATTGCTTACGGAATCGAGCGACTCAACTTTGATGATTCCGGCTTCAAGATAAAGCGGCAACATATCATTCCCCGAACGTTTCACTCCCGTACCGTCATGATCGATCAATAAATAGGCCTGAGTAGGTTCATCCAACTTCCCGTTAAAATGGAAAGCTCCCTGAACGATGTCGGCTGTATCAATGACTGTTTTGAACCCATTTCGAAAAGTCAGGTACGCTTTTGCGGGAGCATTTAAATGATCCACATTCCCATTGACGGTGAAAGGAATGGACTGCGCCATCAACATCACAGGAAAAGCACTTGCCAATAAAAAAAACAATTTCTTCATTCGATTCTTTTTAGTAGTTATTTGTAAATAAACATTTTAAATCAGGTCAAAGAATGCGGATAGCCATCGAAACAAAGCTTTCCATCCGGCATATTGATCCGATTTTTGTTCAAATGTACAACTTTATTGGATGATAACGCCCTTTTTATCTTGATTTTAGAAAAAATAAAGATTTTACCGACGTTTCATTTCTTGTGCGTTGCATCATTCAATCCGCATTCAAAACAATTCCTAAGATCTCATTTGAACAAGCAGCTACCCTTCTGTGGTTCATGCAGACAAAATGCGATCGTTACAATAGATTAACACACGAAATCCACTCCATACATTGATTTTTAACGCTAAAATAGTTATATTTGTGTAGTTGAAAAATCAACATTCAACCCGATTTTTCATCATTGAAAGCCACTTCAATCGATCAACTGATCAAACAACCTTTTCAAATAAACACAGTTCAATATGGAATACAGAACATTATCCAATACAACATTATCGTTACCCGTCATCACTTTTGGAGCATGGGCCGTTGGAGGCTGGATGTGGGGCAAAACGAACCGACGCAATGCCGTCGAAGCCATTCGGGCATCCTACGACATGGGCGTTACGGCCATTGACACAGCGCCTGTTTATGGGCAAGGATTGAGTGAAGAAATTGTAGGAGAAGCGTTGCATGGCATTCCGCGCGATCAAGTGCAAATTTTAACCAAGTTTGGCATGGTATGGCATCAACCTCAAGGATCATTGGCATTTCACAGCCAAGATAACAACGGGAACCCGCTGGATATTTATTTGTATGCAGGCAAAGAAAGTGTAATCAAAGAGTGCGAAGAGAGCCTGCGCCGCCTAAAAACCGACTACATTGACTTGCTTCAAATTCACTGGCCCGACAACACCACCCCCATGAGCGAAACCTTTGAAGCCGTCTCAAGACTGATTGAACAGGGCAAAGTGAGGTTTGCGGGCGTTTGCAATTATAATGCGGCTCAAATTCATGAAGCCGAGCAATACATCTCCTTAGCATCCGTTCAAATCCCTTACAGCATGGTGAATCGCGCCATTGAAAAAGAGACTGTCCCCTATTGCATTGAGCATCAAAAATCCATTTTGGCGTACAGTCCCCTTGAAAGAGGATTATTGACGGGAAAAATGAAGCCGGATCATCATTTTGAAGAAGGAGATCATCGTGCCGGTCATCCCTCATTTACGCCCGAAAACATTCAGCGCGTCAACCATTTCTTGGAACAAATCAAACCGATTGCCGATGCTAAAGGCATTACCCTTTCACAATTGGTTCTGCGTTGGACATTGGAACAACCCGGCATCACCATCGCATTGGTAGGAGCCCGCGATGCAACCCAAGCAGTTCAAAATGCCGAAGTGGGAGAAATTTCACTCAGCCCTTCGGAATTGGAATTCATTCAACAACACGTCCAATCATTGTAAAAAAACAACCCCGCATCAAGACAACCAATAAACAACATCCATGAATTCAGGGAAGAAACGACAACCCTTCGATCATTTCTTCACCGAACCATTAACTAAACGATTATGAACTCATTTCTGTTTTCATCTTTTTCATTACGAAACGTTCAATTCAAAAACCGCATCGTCATGTCTCCCATGTGTCAATATTCGGCCACAAACGGATTTGCCAATGATTGGCATATGGTGCATTACGGCTCCAGAGCGGTGGGCGGCGCAGGATTAATTTTGCAGGAAGCCACTGCCGTTGCCCCCGAAGGACGCATTTCGCCGGACGACTTGGGAATTTGGAAAGATGAACAGATCGAATCGCTGCAACGCATCACCTCTTTTATTGCATCGCAAGGAGCTGTTCCCGGCATTCAATTAGCTCACGCCGGCAGAAAAGGCAGCACCACCTCTGAATGGAAAGGTGGAGGCAACGTGCTCAGCATCGATCAAGGCGGCTGGCCAACCATTGCTCCGTCTGAATTGCCTTTCCGTGATTCGGATCCGCTTCCGCACGCACTCACCGTCCCTGAGATTCGAAACGTCATCGAACAATTTGCTCAAGCAACCCGCAGAGCGCTTGCTGCAGGCTATCAGGTTTTGGAAATTCATGCAGCACACGGGTATTTGTTGCATCAATTTTTATCGCCGGTCAGCAACCGTCGAACAGATGGATATGGCGGAACTTTTGATCATCGCATCCGCTTGTTACTTGAAGTCGTTCAAGCCGTTCGAAACGTTTGGCCTGAATCGTTGCCCTTGTTTGTACGCATCTCAGCCACCGATTGGGTCGAAAACGGTTGGAATTGCGAAGAAGCCATCCAACTGGCTACCCTCTTAAAAAATCGAGGAGTCGATTTAATAGACGTTTCATCGGGAGGCATCATTGCAACGGCCAAAATTCCCATTACATTCGGATATCAAATTAAATTTGCCTCCCGCATAAATCGGCAGTCTGGCATGGCTACGGGAGCTGTCGGCATGTTGGTGCATCCGGTACAAATGGAAACAGTCCTGACCAACGGAGATGCTGACTTAATCGTTGTTGGCCGTGAATGGTTGCGCAATCCCTACTTTGCATTGCAAGCCTCATCCATTCTACATGCTGATGTGGCATGGCCCGTACAATATCAACGCGCAGCCAATCGAAACAATTAGTTGCTTCATCGATTCAATGGATTGCATTCATTTCAAAAACTAAAAAATCTAATCCTCACAACGCCAAACGACAAAGCATCATGATCAGTTAATAAACAATGAATTAAAATCAAAAGATGCACACAAAAACGCAAATTTGTCATCCAAAAAAATGACAAATTGACACAAGAAAAAAATGTTTTTTTGGACGAGCTTTTGATTTTCAACATCATATAAGAAAAAGAAAAACATGGCATACTATTTGCAAAAAACAAGATGTCAAAGCAAAAAAAAGATGTTTAACCCAATTAAAAAAGGAGGTCATTATGGCACTGATTAAAAGAGATGAAATGGTTCCGGCATGGTCGAACTTCTTCAATGATTTCTTCAATCATGATTTGTTCGATTGGTCATTGCGTCATTTCACAAGTCCGAATTCGACGTTGCCATCGATGAATGTGAAAGAAACGCCTGAAGCATTTGAAATTGAAATGGCCGCTCCCGGAATGGAAAAAGACGATTTCAAAATTGAATTGGACAATGGTTGTCTGACCATCTCGTCTGAAAAGAAACAAGAAAACACGACCGAAGAAAAAGGCAAATACACTCGGCGTGAATTCAGCTATCAATCGTTTAGCAGAACGTTGGAACTTCCAACCAGTGCTGACAACGAAAAAATTTCGGCTAAATACGACAAAGGCATTCTGAAAGTAACCATTTCGAAGAAAGAAGAAGAAAAACCCAAACCGGTTAAAACCATTGAAATTGAATAATCATAATGAGTCATTCACAAAACGGGCAGTTGCTCCAACGAGCAATTGCTTGTTTTGTTTTTTACCACATTCATTTCAATTTCAAAACGCTACAAAAGACGACTTTCAAGCCCACTTTACGGGCACAAAGCACGTCCCACTTTTTTTAACATAACAACAAAAACAGAAGCCAATGCAACAAACCATAAAAAAGACATATACTCAAGCGTATGACTATTTTGGCAAGTTCCATAAATCCTTAGCGTTAAAAAAAATAAAATAGACGTATGAAAACAAAAAGCGACACTTTCATCATTGAACATGAAAGAGAATGGGAAAAAGTCAGCGAAGGCGTTCAACGTCAAATCATGGGATATGACGGCCAGGTCATGATGGTAAAAGTAGCATTTGAAAAAGGTGCAGAAGGTTATACTCATGAACATTTCCATTCGCAATGTTCCTACATTGCAAGCGGACAATTTCAAGTAACAGTTGACGGGAAGATGAAAATACTCAAGGCAGGAGATGGATTTTATGTTGAGCCCGACCAAATGCATGGCGTGATTTGCATTGAAAAAGGAGTCATCATTGACTTTTTCAGCCCGATGAGAACGGATTTTCTGCAAAAAAGTTAACAATTACCCATTGACCCAAAGAAAAAAGCATCAAAAACAGAGACAATCATGCAGGAAGATCCATTTCATCGCACTTCGCTGATCCTTGGGGAAGAGGCCATGCAACGCTTGGCAGAGCAAAAAGTCATCCTTTTTGGCATTGGAGGCGTTGGGAGTTGGTGTGCCGAAGCATTAATCCGATCAGGAATCACAAACCTCACCATCGTTGACAGCGACCAAATTGAAATCACCAACATCAATAGGCAATTGCATGCCACATCTCAAACCATTGGAAAATCCAAAACGGAAGTAATGGCAGAACGATTGAAAGCCATTAACCCACATGCTACCATCAAAGCCCTTCATCAATCATTTTCAAAAGATACGCTTCCTCAATTTCAATTGGATCAATACGATGTGATCATCGATGCCATTGATCGGTTGGCCGACAAAGTGGAATTAATCCTTGCAGCTACAGCCACTAAGGCTTACTTTGTATCGTCCATGGGTGCAGCATGGCGGACAAAACCCGAACGAATTAGGACGGCGGAATTTTGGAAAGTTCAGGGTTGCCCGTTAGCAGCTGCTTTGCGAAATCATTTTCGAAAGAAATCCATGTTCCCAACTCAAAAATTTCAAACCGTTTACAGCGACGAACCCATTGCAAAACATACGGAAAAAGAGAAAGGTTCATTGGTTCACATCACGGCAATTTTTGGGCTGACCCTGGCAAGCTTAGTGATCACACATTGGATAAACAAACCCGAAACCAACAGCCAAAATACAAAAACACCCGATGAATAAAGCGATTACGGTTTGTTATCATGAGTGATAAGAAAACACATCCTGAGGCTTGTCGGCAATTTTTATCTTCTTTTCGGTATCAAACAGGCTTTTTTTTCGTATATTTGTGAAAAGAATAAGCATTGAAAGGCCATCAAACAATAAAAGATGGAATAAAAACAATGTTTTAGATCACTAACAATCATCAAACAATTAATTATTATCTGTTATGAAACATGAACTTCCTGCGCTTCCGTATGCTACCGATGCATTAGCGCCAAAAATCAGCAAACAAACCGTTGAAGTACATTGGTTTAAGCATGCTCAAACCTATATAAACAATGTCAATAATTTGATTCCCGGCACTCCATTTGAAAATGCTTCATTGGAAGAAATCATCATGAAAGCCGACGGCCCTATTTTCAACAATGGATCACAATCTTGGAACCATATTTTTTATTTCAATCAATTTTCGCCAAACCCAAAATCAAAGCCAGAAGGGAAACTGGCCAAAGCCATCAACAAACAATTTGGATCTTTTGAAGCATTCAAAGAACAATTCTCAAAAGCATCCATTGGATTGTTTGGCTCAGGATGGGGTTGGTTGGCAAAAAAAGCAGACGGATCACTTGAAATTGTTCCCGAAAGCAATGCTGGCAATCCAATGCGTAAAGGGCTCACACCCATCATGACCTGCGACGTTTGGGAACACTCTTACTATCTCGATTATCAAAACAGACGTGCTGATTATTTAGCCATTTTCTGGGATGTTCTGGACTGGAACATCATCGAAAAACGATTTTAAATTTCAACCAATAAAACCACCCTTATGATCAACAAAGAGATCGAAAAAAAATTGAACAAACAGATCAATCTGGAATTTTGGTCATCTCAGTTGTATCTTTCCATGTCGGCTTATTTTTCGGCAAAAGGATTACAAGGATTTGCCCATTGGATGTTCGTTCAATATCAGGAAGAAGTCACTCATGCTTTGAAATTTTTCAACTACCTGATTGAACGAGGCGGAAGGGTTAATCTCATGCCAATCGCATCTGTGAATACCGAATGGGCTTCGACATTGGATGTGTTTTTGGAAACTCAAACGCACGAGAAAGAAGTAACCGAAAAAATCTATCAATTAGCCGATTTAGCCGTTGTCAATCGTGATCACGCCACTCAAAGCATGTTGCGGTGGTTTATTGATGAACAGGTTGAAGAAGAAGCGAACGTTCAGGCTATCATTGACAAATTGAACTTGGTGAAAGACAACGGACATGCCATTTACAGCATTGACAAGGAATTATCAGTCCGCGTTTTTGTTGACGGCACGCAAACACCTCAATAGTCTATCACATTATCGCAAAGCGATCCAACATCAAAAAAGCACATAGAAAAAGATGATTTTATGTGCTTTTTTTTAATCATAGCACAAGCAGAAAGAACTAAAACATCCTTTCAATGCGCAATCTTGTTTGTTTTATCTTTTCCGCTCAAAGATAAGTTAACAACCAGTACATAAACAGCCATCACCTATGCAACGACTTCTCCTCACGCTCATTTTTTTGCTTTCTCTTTACTCATTTTCAAAGGCAGCATCAACCCCCAACTATACTATACACGGGATTGTCATCGACAAAATGACCAGAATGCCCATTGCTTATGCCAATGTAGTGATTTGGAATTCTCCCGACGGCACCACAACCGACTCCACCGGTCATTTCACATTAAAAGATATCCAACCGGGGACTTATCGATTACAAGCCTCATTCATTGGATACTCAACATCAACAACGCCCGAATTTATGGTTTTCAACAACAAGAATTTTCAAACCATTGAATTGGAAGAAACGGGGAAAACGTTGAAAGAAGTAGAAATTAAAGGTGTTCGAAGTCCTTTCAGAAAATCAGCAGTCAGTCCGCTCTCTTTGCGCGAAATTGGATTTACTGAAATTGAAAAAAGTGCCGGATCCAACAGAGACATTTCACGCGTTCTTGAATCTTTTCCCGGCGTAGCAGCCTCACCTGGAGGCTATCGCAACGATTTAATTGTTCGCGGAGGTGGTCCATCCGAAAACAATTATTACATTGAAGGCATGCAAATTCCAACCATTAACCATTTCTCAACACAAGGAGCTTCAGGTGGAGCAGTAGGAATTTTCAATGCAGAGCTCATCAGTACAGCCGATTTTTACACCGGAGCATTCCCTTCCGATCGAGGCAATGCATTAAGTTCCATTCTGAACATTCAATTAAAAAACGGATCGGCCACTTCGCACAACTACAGCGGTGTCGTCGGTTCTTCCGATTTGGGATTCAACACCGATGGTCACATTGGGAAAAAAATCACCTACCTTTTTTCTGCAAGACAATCCTACCTCCAATATTTGTTTAAGGCATTAAAACTTCCCTTTCTGCCTTCATATTGGGATAGTCAGTTCAAAATCAAGATCAATTTCAACGAGCATCATCAACTCACTTTTCTCGGTTTAGGCGCCATCGACCGAATGACCCTCAACACCGATACTGTTGGACAAACTGACGGAAACAAATACATCGTAGCTACTTTGCCCATCATTTCACAAAACACTTATACCGTAGGCGCCGTTTACAAACATTTTCAAGGCAAAAGCAATCAAACCATCGTTGTGAGTCACGACTTTTTTCAAAACAAAAACGTCAAATACCTCAATAATGTAACAGCTCCCGAGAATTTAATTTTAAATTACAATTCATATCAAGCTGAAACTCGATTGAGATTTGAAAATAGCACCCAACTCAATGCTTTCAGAGTTGACGGTGGCATTCATACCGAATTAGACCATTATTTCAATCACACAGCACAACAAATGTACAGCAACGGATCAGCCTATACCTTGAACTATTTAACCGGCCTTTCCATAATAAGATGGGGAATGTTTGCTACAGGCACTTACAAATCGCCGGGAGGGGGATTGACTTTAGCAGTCGGCTTCAGAACAGATGACAACAACTACGCTTCGACCATGAATCGGGCTTTTGGCCAGTTTTCACCCCGTTTTTCAGTATCCTATCGTCTTTTCCCAAAATTTTATCTTAATGGAAATATCGGCAACTATTTTGAGTTGCCTCCTTATACCGTTTTAGGCTACAAAAACAACGCCAATCAATATGTAAACAAAAACAACGGCATTACCTATCTGCAATGCAATCAATATGTTGTTGGCATTGAACATAAGCCGACAGCTTACACTCGGATATCCGTTGAAGGATTTTACAAAAAATACATTCATGGATTGTATTCACTCACAGATTCCATTCCGCTGGCGTCCGAAGGAGCCGATTACAACGTTTATGGAGCAGAAAGCGTCAATTCAACGGCCTTGGGGAAAGCTTATGGAGTTGAGCTCTTGGCACGTTGGTTTGGATATAAAAATCTGAATTTTATTTTTGCTTACACCTATGTTCGGAGTGAATACAAAAATCCGGTTACGGGAATTTACATCCCATCATCGTGGGACAATCGTTCATTGTTAACATTGACCGGAAACTATCAATTTCGGAGAAATTGGACGCTTGGAGCGAAGTTTAGAGCCATCGGCGGTTCGCCATACACACCCTTCGACTATGCAAAATCATCCTTAAAAGCAGCTTGGGATGCGCAAAACAGACCATATTTGAACTATGCATTGTACAACACCAAACGACTGGCCACATTTACCGAATTGGATTTAAGGGTTGACAAAACGTATTATCTGAAAAACTGGATGTTGGGTTTTTACATCGACATTCAAAACGCTTTGAACGCTACTTATCGTGAAGCCCCCGTGTTGTATAGCACCGGAGTGACTGATCCAACCAATCCTGATCGATATCTGATGAAAACCGTTCAACCAACAAGCGGAACGATTTTACCATCCATTGGAATCATGATTGAATTTTAGCAAATCTTTGAACGAATCAATTTGACAAACGGGTTATTTCATGGTCTAAACCCATCTTATTTGTGGCGCATAAAGAGTAAAATGGGCGTTCCGGAAAAGTCCCATTTTGAGCGCAGTTTGTTTTCCAAAAATCGCAAATACGGTTCTTTAACGTATTGAGGCAAATTGGCAAAAAACACAAATGTAGGCACCTGCGTATCAGAAAGCTGAGTTACATATTTTATTTTAATGTATTTCCCTTTCAGGGCAGGAGGAGGATAATTTTCGATCAACGACAAAAAGAACTCGTTTAATTCGTGCGTTGAAATCTTACGTGTTTTATTTTGATACACGGAAACAGCCGTTTCGATGATTTTAAAAATCCGCTGTTTTGTCACCGTTGAAGTAAAAATAATCGGGAAATCGACAAAAGGAGCCAACCGATCACGAATGTCATTTTCAATTTGTTTGATATCTTTGGAAGACTTTTCCTCCACCAAATCCCATTTATTGTAACAAACCACCAACCCTTTTCTGTTTTTCTGAATCAACGAAAAGATGTTAAGATCCTGACTTTCAATGCCGCGTGTTGCATCGAGCATCAAAATACAGACGTCCGAATTTTCGATGGCACGAATAGCCCGAACCACCGAATAATATTCCAGATCCTCAACCACTTTACTTTTTTTACGAATTCCTGCCGTATCGACAAGGTAAAAATCGTGACCAAATTTATTGTAGCGGGAATAAATGGAGTCGCGCGTAGTGCCCGGAATGTCAGTTACCAAAGTTCGTTCTTCGTTCATCAACACATTGACCAATGAGGATTTTCCGGCATTTGGACGTCCAACGACCGCAAAACGAGGCACATTTTCCTCAATCGCTTCAAGAGGTTGTTCATGAAGTTTTTCCAAAATTTCGTCCAACAATTCACCCGTTCCAGACCCATTAACTGCCGAAACCACAAAAGGATCTCCCAGCCCAAAGCGATAAAATTCGGCGGCTTGAGGATGCAAATCAAAGGTATCGGCTTTGTTTGAAACCAATAAAACAGGCTTTGAATGACGCCGAAGCAAATCGGCCACTGCCAAATCGATGTCCGTGATGCCGCTAAGCACATCGACCATAAACAAAATCAAATCGGCTTCATCCATGGCAATCAACACTTGCCGTTTGATTTCTTCCTCAAAAACATCATTTGGGTTTAGCACCCATCCGCCGGTATCGATAAGAGAAAACTCTCGTCCGTTCCATTCTACTTTGCCGTACTGTCGATCACGTGTCGTGCCGGCAACTTCCGTCACTATGGCACGCCGGCTTTTGGTCAAACGATTAAATAAGGTAGATTTTCCCACGTTGGGACGACCTACAATTGCAACTAAATTGCTCATTTTAGATAATTTTGAAAGGTCAGATGGTAATGTTTCCGGAAGCTATTTGCTGATCAACACCGAATCGCGAACGATGTAAGCAACTTGTTGTACTTGAGGTAATGCTTTGATAATAATCTCTTTTAGTTTTTGTGCTTCATCATGATTGCGGCAATTCCCAACGCGAACTTTCCAAAAAGGCGCATTAAAAACCACATAAACCGGGGTGTCCGGCAAAGCTTCCAATACAGCATCCTGCATAGCAAAAGCATTATCTTTGGCCGTTTTGACATTGCTGCTCGAAAAAACCTGCACGCGAAAACCGGGAATGATCTTGGTCGATTTTGGCGTAACCACCACATTGTTTTGCATTGCAGTCGGTTCAGCGGAAGATGCATGTTGAAAAACAAGCCGGGTGATGCGGTCGGATTGATGAATGGTTACTGATGCCTGAGTAACCCCATCCGGCGCTTCTAATTTGTTTAAAAGTTGCTGTGAATAACTCGTTGCCAAACCAACCCATAAGCCCAGGATTGTTAAAAGAGGACGAAACGGAAAAAAGCATTGCAACATAATCATTCTCTTAAGATTCAATTAAAAACAAACACAAAGATACACATTTTCGGCCAAAGAAGCGTCAACGAAAGACAAAAAACGGGGAAAAAGGCTCATCACTAAGAGTTATGCCAATATTTTTATAACTTTGTGCTTTAAAGATTCCTCATTTTATGATAGACATTGCCACCATAAAACAACCAATATTAGCTGATTTTGAACGATTTGAACAACATTTTGCCGATGCATTTGTCTCTGACAACCAAACGCTTCAGGAGATCTATGCTTATGTGCTGGATCACGTTGGGAAGCAGGTAAGGCCCTTGCTGACGCTTCTCAGCAGCTTGGTTTGCGGCAAAATTACAGATACGGCGATCAATGCCAGCGTGGCTTTGGAACTGATGCATACCGCCAGTCTATTGCACGATGATGTCATCGACGAAGCAGAACAACGGCGTGGAAAACCATCCGTCCATACTCGATGGGGCAATAAAGCAGCCATTCTTTCGGGCGATTATCTTTTAGCCAGCAGTTTTTTAGTGTCAACCACCATCAATCATCCAAAAATCTGGAACATTTTGGCTTCCGTCGGCAAAAAACTGGCCGTTGGCGAATTGTTACAACAAGACATCACGGTGGACCTGGAAGCTCAATGGAACGAAGAAGCCTACATGAAAGTCATTCACCATAAAACAGCTCAACTTTTTGCCGCATGTTGTCAGATTGGAGCATTGGCAGCCAAAGCAACCAAAGAGCAAGAGGCCGCTTTGACACAATTTGGCGAAAACATAGGGCTGATCTTTCAAATCAAAGACGATATCTTCGACTATTTTGATGGCGCTGAGATTGGAAAACCAACAGGCAATGATTTGAAAGAAGGAAAAGTGACGTTACCCTTACTTCACGCTTTGAATGTGACATCCCCAACGGAACATCAAAGCATGTTGAAAAAAATAAGAAAAGTATTTATGGAACAAGACGAAAAATACATCAATGAAATTCAGACTTTTACAAAGATTCACGGTGGCATTGAGTATGCAGAATCCCGAATGAACCATTTCAAACAAAAAGCGTTGGAAGCTCTGTCAATATTTGACGAATCGGAAGCAAAAACCACGCTGGAAGAGACCTTGCAATTTGTATCCCAAAGAACTTACTAATCCATTTGTTCATGAAGCATTTCAGCAAAGACGGCAAGACGTCATTATTGATTTCTCTGATAGCTTTTATACTTGTTATCAATCTCATATCTTGCAGTTCAACCAAAAAATTAGCTGTTTCCAATCCATCGACAGTCACACATCATGAAACGAATGCAGCGGCATTATTTGATCCCGAAACACCACAATTTTCATCATGGAATGTAGGAAAATGCAAAGTATCCCTGACAATGAACGACCGGAATTACATTGTTCCGGCTTCGTTAAAAATAGTTAAAGATAGCTTGATAGCGCTTTCCATTCAACCCTTTCTGGGGATTGAAATGTATCGGGCCGAACTGACTCCCGATTCCATCACCCTGATTGATCGAGGCAATCACTTGTATTTCAGTGCGTCATATGATATGCTTGCCAAACGAATAGGCGTTCCCATCCAATTTAAGGATATTCAGGCGGTTTTGACCAATGACGTGTTGCAAAATACCTCCAACCCGACCCTGATGACGATGCCTTCCGACAGTTTGGTTACGTGGAGAGCCACGCGCAATGCCATGCAAATCAACTACGACATTTCCAAAACCAATCTATTGATGCAAACCAGCATTACCTTGAAAGATTCTCCCGTGCTTTTTCAATGTACTTATAATGAATTCAAGGCAATGGCTCAAAAATTTGCTCCCACACATTTCCAATTATTGGTTTCCGACATCAACCATCGGGCTGAAATGGATTTAACGTACGACAACATCAACATCAACAACAATGTGCATCCTAAACCTTTCAACACTTCACGATATCAGCGGGTTAATTTAGAACAGATCCTTCCGTTCTGACCGGTTCGGATTCCATGCTTTCCCGTCATTATCGTTGCCCCTAAAGTTTCACGGCAAAAAATGCATCACAAACAGATCATTTCCTTTTCAACCAATATTTTTTCAAAAGGTTAAAGCCACAAAGTTCAAAAAGAAATCATCGCATGAAACGAGCCATAAAAACGCTTATGCTCAAAAGAATCACTACTTGGCAAGTTTCATACATCCTTGGCATTAAAAATTAAAAAAGACGTATGAATCGATTTTTCGTGTTTTTGCTGTTTATCTTACCGATTGTTCATCACGTGGGTGCACAAACCATCAAAGAATTAGAACTGCAACGCAAAAAAATGATGGAATCGATCGCTTTAACCAACAAACAATTAAATGAAACACAAAAATCGGCCAATTACACCATCAATCGTTTGGTGATTATCAAAAAAAACATCGCCTTGCGACAACGATTAATTGAAAACCTGAATCAGGAAGTCAATGTGCTGGATCAAACCATTGACACGTTACAACAACAACAAAATCAATTGGAAAGCCATTTGATTGCATTAAAAAACGACTATGCACGACTTTTGCAGGAAAGTCAGTTGCGTCAGGACACCTACTCACAGTTGCTGTTTTTGTTTTCATCGCAATCCATTGCACAAGCATACCGACGCTTGCGTTACATGAAAGAGTTGAGCGACTACCGTAAAAAACAAGCCGAAGAAATCATGGCGGTGGAAAAGAAATTGGCATTGCAACAAACCCTTTTAACTCAAACCCGCAATGCAAAAGAATCGCTCATTCAACAAAAAGAGATTGAACGAACAAAGTTAAATGCCGAACAACAAAGAGAAAACGAGGCATACAAAACCCTGAAAGGAAAAGAAAAAAATCTTCGGGAACAACTCATCAAGCAACAAAAAGTGGCCAATGCGTTGAATGCAAAAATTGAGCAACTGATTGCCGAAGAAATTCGACGAGCGGAGGAACGGAAAAGAGCAGAAGCAGAAGCTGCAGCAAAAAAACAAAAAATGACCTCCAAAACGTCAGAGCAAAAGCCATCGACCGCTATCGCCTCAAAAAGTGAAGTTGATTACATGACGAAGGAAGAAAAATTAATCTCGGGCAACTTTGCAGCAAATCAGGGAAGATTGCCTTGGCCGGTGGAAAAAGGATTTATTTCAGGACATTTTGGCATTCAGCCTCACCCTGTTCTTCAACATGTAACCACCAACAACAAAGGAATTTATATTGAAACACAACGGAATGCCGATGCACGAGCCATTTTTGACGGCGTGGTCACGGAACGATTTTCAATTCCGGGAAGCAACAATGCCATCATCATCAAACATGGCAATTACAGAACTGTTTATGCCAATTTAACAACCATTTATGTCCATGAAGGAGAACATGTGAGCGCCAAACAAAAAATCGGGAGAATCTTCACCGACGATGAAAACGGAGGCAAAACAGAACTCTATTTGATGATTTGGAAAGACAAAACGCCTTTAAATCCCGAACTTTGGCTGGCTCACTAAACCATGATGCGCAACAACGAAACGTCAACAATTCCTTTTCTTCCAAATCTTTTTGATCATGATTTCATCAACAACACTCAAATGGATCCGGTCATTAGCCAATAAAGCTGTACGTGATGAAGAAGGTGTTTTTGTGGCAGAAGGGCATAAAGCCATTGAATCATTGTTACCATATTTCAATTGTAGATTGCTTTTAAGCACCGATATGCAGTGGAAAGAACATCCCTTAAAACCATCGGCTCAAACGGAAATGGAACTGGTCCCGATGAAATTCATTGAAAGAGCCTCGCAACAAAAAACGCCTCAGGGAATGATTGCCGTGTTCGAAAAGCCAAACAATACATTGCCAATCAATGATATAAAAGAGGATCTTTATTTGGTTTTGGATGGCATTCAAAATCCCGGTAACGTGGGAACCATCATTCGGCTTGCCGATTGGTTTGGCATTAATACCATTTTTTGTTCCACAGATTGTGCCGACGTCTTCAGCCCTAAAACCGTTCAAGCCACGATGGGATCATTAGGTCGTGTCAAAGTGTGGTATGTCGATTTGGTTGAATTTATGGGAAAACATAAGGTACAATTGCCTGTTTTCGGCACTTTGCTCAAAGGAGCATCCATTTTCAGTTTAACTCCGCCCACCAAAGGATTCATTGTACTTGGCAGTGAAGGGAACGGCATTTCGCCCGATGTGGCAGCGCTTATCGATATAGCCGTAACCATTCCGCCCTTTCGGCAAGGTTTTACAACGGCCGAATCGCTTAACGTAGCCACGGCAGCTGCCATCATTTGTGCAACATTTCGCCAATCAAAGAATTGAACGACAGAACATTTGACCATTCAATCAGAAAAAGAGAACGTATTCATTTTTTTAACACTGATGCATCATGATTAAAGATAAAATTTTATGGGTTGATGACGAGATTGATATTTTACGCCCGTACATTATTTTTTTGGAAGAAAAGAATTACGAAGTACTCACGGCGACCAACGGTCAGGATGCCATTGATTTATGTAAACAAAATCATTTCGATGTCATATTTCTTGACGAGAACATGCCTGGGAAGAGTGGATTGGAAACCTTGTCGCTCATCAAAGAGATTGACCCGTCGGTGCCCGTGGTAATGATCACAAAAAACGAAGCGGAAAATCTTATGGACATGGCCATTGGTAACAAAATTGCCGATTATCTGATTAAACCTGTCAATCCCAATCAAATTTTGCTGGCTCTCAAGAAAAATGTTCACAAACGTGAAATCATCAATGAACTTACCACCTCGGGCTACCGCTCCGATTTCAACAAAATTGGCATGCAAATCAATGATTCACTGACGTATCAGGATTGGATCGATGTTTATCGCCGATTGGTTTATTGGGAACTGGAGCTTTCGGAAAATGAAAACGAAATGGACGAGTTGCTATTGATGCAAAAAGCAGAAGCCAATTCCGCTTTTGCCAAATTCATCAAACGAAACTATCAGAAATGGTTTGATCAACCTGATACAAGACCGTTAATTAGCCCCGACCTATTCAAAAAGAAAGTTTTTCCAATACTCGATCAGGGCGAAAAAATCTTTTTCATCCTGATCGATAACTTTCGCTTTGATCAGTGGAGACTGATCAGAAACATCTTAAGTGAATTTTACAGTTTCGACGAAGAAGCCATCTATTACAGCATTTTACCCACCGCTACCCAATATGCACGAAATGCCATATTTTCGGGATTAATGCCATTGCAAATTGAACAGATGTTCCCTGATTTATGGATCAGCGAAGAAGAAGATGAAAGCAAAAACATGAATGAAGAAGAATTGATTAAGACTCAGATTCACAGATTCCGAAAAAATTATACCTTCTCATTTCATAAAATTTTTGACACCGAAGCCGGCCAAAAATTGGTTGATAAATTGTCGCAATACACCAATAACCAATTAAATGTCGTCATTCTTAATTTTGTTGACATGCTTTCACATGCCCGAACCGAATCAAAAATGATTCGTGAATTGGCACACAGCGAAGAAGCTTATCGATCCCTCACTTTATCGTGGTTTCGGCACTCATCCACCTACGAATTGTTCAAAACTTTGGCCAATGAAAATTATAAAGTCATGGTGACCACAGATCACGGCACCATTCAGGTCAACAATCCAATTAAAGTCGTCGGCGATCGAAATACCAGTGTCAACCTGCGCTACAAAATGGGTAAAAACCTGAATTACAATCCTAAAGAAGTATTTGAAATGACCCATCCGGCCACATTCGGGTTGCCTTCATCCAACGTCAGTTCAAGTTACATTTTTTGTACCAAAGATGATTTTTTTGCTTATCCAAATAATTACAACTATTACGTCAATTACTACAAAAACACGTTTCAACACGGCGGCGTTTCGCTACAAGAAATGTTGATTCCATTCATCACCATGACACCGAAGAAAAAATAGTTGAATCATGATTCATCATTGACAATAAAAGAGATAAGGAACGAACATGTTTTGCCCTACCAAAAACAATTTGTAAATTTGCGTGCAATAATTTTCAACATTCTTCCCTATGTCATTTATTGCAGATAAAATCATTATGGATGGACTCACCTTTGATGATGTCCTCTTGGTGCCGGCCTATTCCGAAGTTTTGCCACGCAACGTTGATCTCACCACCCGATTTTCAAGAAATATTGAACTAAAAATTCCCATTGTGTCGGCCTCCATGGATACCGTCACCGAATCCAAAATGGCCATTGCAATAGCTCGAGAGGGAGGCATTGGCGTGATTCACAAGAACATGTCTATTGAAGAGCAGGCCAAACAGGTTTATTCAGTTAAAAGAGCCGAAAACGGAATGATTTACGATCCCGTGACCATCCTTTCCGGTTCCACTGTTGCTGAAGCCTTAAATTTGATGAGCGAATATAAGATAGGAGGAATTCCCGTTGTGGACAAACAAGGCCGTTTGGTAGGCATTGTCACCAATCGGGATTTGCGTTTCGAACACAATTTTCAAAAAAAGATTGACGATGTGATGACCAAAGATCATTTGGTCACCACATCCGTAAGCACCAATTTGGAAGCAGCGGCTGAAATTTTACAAAAATATAAAATTGAAAAGTTGCCGGTAGTCGATAAAGAAAACAAATTGATCGGGTTAGTTACCTACAAAGACATTACCAAAGCCAAAGATAAACCCTTTGCATGCAAAGACACGCGAGGTCGGCTTCGTGTAGCTGCCGGAGTGGGCGTCACTTATGACACGCTTGAACGGGTCAAAGCTTTAGTCGATGCTGATGTGGACGCCATTGTGATTGACACTGCTCACGGACACTCAAAAGGCGTTGTTGAAACCCTCAAAGCAGTAAAAAAACAATTTCCTCAAATTGATGTCATTGTAGGCAACATAGCCACAGCTGATGCTGCCCGCATGTTGGTGGAAGCAGGGGCCGATGCGGTAAAAGTTGGCATAGGACCGGGTTCTATTTGTACCACACGCATCATTGCCGGAGTAGGCGTTCCACAATTGTCTGCCATCTACAATGTAGCAAACGCCATCAAAGAAAGTGGAGTTCCGGTCATTGCTGACGGTGGAATACGCTATTCTGGCGACATCGTTAAAGCCCTTGCCTCAGGAGCAGCTTCCATCATGGCAGGCTCATTGTTTGCCGGGGTTGAGGAATCACCTGGCGAAACCATTATTTTCAATGGTAGAAAATTCAAATCTTATCGGGGAATGGGCTCTTTGGAAGCCATGGAAAAAGGATCGAAAGATCGTTATTTTCAGGATGTAGAAGAAGACATCAAAAAGTTGGTTCCCGAAGGCATCGCAGCACGAGTTCCCTACAAAGGATCGTTGTACGAAGTCGTGTATCAATTAATCGGAGGGCTGAGAGCCGGAATGGGATATTGCGGCGCTGCCACCATCGAAGCGTTGCATGAAGCAAAATTCACTCGCGTGTCCAATGCCGGAATCAACGAAAGTCATCCTCACGATGTAACGATAACCAGCGAAGCACCAAACTACAGTCGCGGTGATTGACCATTAACCCATAAAATAGTGAAATACACTACAGTAATCTATTAAACCAAATGTTTTTGAGCCACAGCATAAAATAATTGTTTTCATACGTCTTTTTTTATTTTTAACGCTAAGGTCGTATGGAACTCGCCAAATAGTCATACACTTGAGCATAAACTGTTTTTATGGCTCGTTTCA
>JBMFIQ010000031.1:0-28547 GCA_049976245.1 Microbacter sp.
CGTTAGGGCGATTACTTTGGTAGTTGCCCTATCTTTTTTATCTTCACATCAAAATTTTTGTCGGTCAGTAGTGAAAATCTATATTATATTTGTCCATGATTCAATTTTGCGAAAACTTTAGTATCATTTATGCATTTATTTCCATCATTGCGTTCAGAAACTAAGACAATTTTTTCTTGTCACTATTAAAAAGATCATTCCCATAATGTGTGAAATGACGATTTCTATTTGAGAACAATTTTCAATTCAAATGATAGCCATTGCAAAAGAAACAACAATAGATGAAAGAAGATCAACTGCTTTGTTTTGATGAAAGGATAGTCTGCTCAATGACTTGCGGAAAATATTCTTGCTCTAATGAATGAACTTTGTTTTCGACATCGTCAACCTGATCAGAAGGTAAAACCGCGAAGGAAGCCTGAAAAATAATATTACCTTCATCATATTGATCATTTACAAAATGAATGGTAATTCCAGACTCATGCGCATGGGCTTCGATGACCGCCTGATGCACGAAATGACCGTACATTCCCTTTCCACCAAATTTAGGCAAAAGTGCAGGATGAATATTAATAATGCGATTAAAAAAAACATTGACCAAATAAGAAGGGATTTTCAAGAGAAATCCGGCTAAAACAATCCATTGAATCTCATAAGAGCTCAAAATAGGCAACACCATATCAGGTTGAAGCAACGCCTCTTTTTTAAGGACTATGGAAGGAACATCAGTATGAGCAACCCTTGTTAAAACATAAGCATGTGGATTATTGGAAACGACCAATGCGACTTTAATTGATGGGTGATTGTTAAAATATCGGATGATATTCTCCGCATTGGTGCCGGATCCAGAAGCAAAAATGGCGATTTTAGTCATTTTAAGAGCCATTAAAATGCACAACAAGACGCAGTTTGTGCAAAAATAAAGATTTTTTAAAGAAAACGGTATTGCAGTACCAAGAATTTTGTGTTCCTTTGCACCACAAAATTATAACAAATTTCATTTACAACCAAAAATCTTTAAAGTTATGTCAGAAGTTGCAGACAAAGTAAAAGCGATTATCGTTGACAAGTTAGGTGTTGACGAAGCAGAAGTTACACCACAAGCGAGCTTTACAAATGATTTAGGTGCAGATTCATTGGACACCGTAGAATTGATCATGGAGTTTGAAAAAGCATTTGGCATTACCATTCCTGATGATCAAGCAGAAAAAATTTCAACAGTAGGTGAAGCGATTGCTCACATTGAAGCAGCACTTAAATAATTAACAACTCTGTATGGAATTAAAAAGAGTAGTAGTAACAGGTCTTGGCGCAATTACACCGTTGGGAAATTCAGTTCCTGAATTTTGGGAGCAATTAATCAACGGAGTAAGTGGGGCAGGGCCTATTACTTTATTTGATGCATCACTGTTTAAGACACGATTTGCATGCGAAGTCAAAAATTTTGATCCAAGCACGCTGATGGATCGAAAAGAGGTTCGCAAAAATGATCGATATACCCTTTTAGCCATTGCAGCCGCCAAAGAAGCCATTTTGAATTCAGGTCTTGACTTGGACACTGTTGACAAAGAACAGGTTGGTGTCATTTTTGCAGCCGGCATTGGAGGCATTCAAACCTTTGAACAGGAAGTTGGCAATTATTTCACACACATCGAAGCGGGACCAAAATTTAATCCGTTTTTTATTCCAAAAATGATTTCAAACATGGCCGCAGGTCAAATTGCAATCATGTATGGATTTCACGGACCTAATTATTCAACCGTTGCAGCATGTGCTTCGTCAACCAATGCCATCATTGACGCGTTCTACAACATTCGTTTAGGAAAAGCAAAAGTGATGGTTGCCGGAGGATCGGAAGCTGCCATCACACCAAGTTCTTTGGGTGGATTCAATGCACTTACAGCCATTTCCACTCGCAATGATGATCCGCAGGGAGCATCCAGACCTTTCAGCAAAAGTCGCGATGGCTTTGTAATGGCCGAAGGCGGAGGTTGTCTTATTTTAGAAGAACTTGATCATGCTTTAGCTCGAGGTGCCAACATCTTGTGCGAAGTTGTTGGTGGTGGATTGTCAGCAGATGCTTATCACATGACTGCTTCACATCCGGAAGGATTGGGCGCAAAATTGGTGATGAAACGTGCTTTGGAAGATGCTGAAATGAATCCCGAAGAAATTGATTACATCAATGTTCACGGCACATCAACACCTGTGGGAGATATCTCGGAAGCCAAGGCCATTCTCAATGTTTTTGGAGACCACGCTTATAAACTCAATATTAGTTCAACTAAATCGATGACGGGCCATTTGCTGGGAGCTGCCGGAGCAATCGAAGCCATTGCCACCATTTTATCGGTAGTTAATGACATTGTGCCTCCAACCATCAATTTCCACGAAGGCGATGAAGATGAAAACATTGATTACAAACTCAATTTTACTTTTAACAAAGCACAAAAACGAAAGGTAAACGCTGCCTTGTCTAACACTTTTGGATTTGGCGGTCAAAATGCCAGCATTATTGTGAAGAAGTTCGCTAAGTAGAACAGTGTTTTTTTTTCGACACATAACTAAAAAAATAAGGCTCTTGACGAATTATCGAAAAGAGCCTTATCTGTTCTTGAATCAGTTGATTGGATTTAGTCCAAAACAAATTGATTTGTACCAGTTGGCTTTTTTGCACAAATCAATGGGAGTCAAAAATGACAACGGTCAATCCATCAACAATGAGCGTCTAGAATTTTTAGGAGATGCCATTATCACGGCAGTGGTGTCTGATTTGGTGTTTCATCATTTCAACAAAGAAGAAGAAGGATTTCTAACCAACATCCGATCAAAAATTGTCAAACGCGAAACATTAAACAGCATTGCCATTCATTTAGGGATTCCTTCATTGATCAAAATCCCTGCCGGAAGTCAAGTACATGGCAACAATGTTTTCGGAAATGCATTGGAAGCATTGGTGGGAGCCATTTATTTGGATCAGGGATTTGAACGCTGCAAACAATTCGTGCAGCAACGCATCATTGATCAAATGATCAACATGGACACATTGGCGAAAAAAGAGGTCAACTTTAAATCGCGATTAATTGAATGGGGACAAAGCCATCATGTTACGGTTGACTTTGAATTGATAAATGTACACCAGGATGAGCAAAGTGAAATGACTTTTGAAACAAAAGTGCTGGTAAATCATCATCATTGTGGTGTTGGAACAGGCCGTTCAAAAAAAGAATCCCAACAAAACGCCTCCGAAATTGCATTGTTGAAACTGCTTGAGGACGAAGCATTTCAAACCACTATTCTGAATGAAAAGGCGATTGAAAGCAAGGAGAAGGATGATTCGGATACGATGTCGAACACTGAAGATGAAGCAGGAATGACCTCAAAAACATGGGTTAATGCTCAAATATCGTAAAATCATGCCCATTGAAAAAACACATTTCAACAGATTCAATTGGTTCGTTTAGGTTTTAGTAATAATGGAAATTCTTTTTTTAGGGACAGGAACATCAACCGGAGTACCGTCAATTTGTTGCCAATGTGAAGTATGCACTTCGTCAGATCCACACGACACACGTTTGAGATCATCCATTCTATTGATTGACAATGGCAAAAACATACTCATTGATTGCGGGCCTGACTTTCGACAACAAATGTTGACGCATCACATCTGCTCATTGGATGCCGTTCTGTTAACGCATGAACATTACGACCATGTCAGTGGATTGGATGATGTGAGAGCCTTTCATACAGTCAATATTTTTGCCGAAAATCGAGTGGCAGAGATCATACAACGCAATTTGCATTACTCTTTTGCAGACAAAAAATATCCCGGAGTACCAAATTTCAACATGCACATTATCCATGCATTGGATACCTTCCAAATAGACGACATCACCTGCACTCCCATTCGTGTAATGCACGCTCAATTGCCGGTTCTGGGTTTTCGCATTGGCAATATGGCCTATTTAACTGATTTGAAAACCATACCCCCCGAATCCATTCCTCATTTACGGGGATTAGACGTTTTGATACTTGGGACACTGCGGTTCACGCCACATTTTTCACATCTCAATGTTGAAGAATCGCTGCAAATCATCCGCATGCTCGCCCCCAAAAGAACCTATTTTACACATATCGGACATGACATGGGAAAACATGCCGATGTAGAAAAGCGATTGCCCGTTCATGTTGCTTTAGCATATGACGGGCTAAAAATCAGCATTCCATCATAGATTATGCTCGTCGAGCAGGCATATTCCTTAAATCAAACGTTCGATCAACATGATTTAAGGACCTACAAAAGCAGCCAAGTCAATTTCACGGCAAACTTTTCATCACCATCATTGACAAAAACATAACAAATAGTAATGAAGTCCGTTTGAGATAGCTCAAGCGCATAAAACCAAATTAACAATGCAAAGAATCAGAAACATTGCCATCATTGCACACGTCGACCACGGCAAAACAACATTGGTTGACAAAATGCTGTTAGCCACCAAGCTTTTTCGTGAGAATGAACAGGTTGGCGAATTAATTTTAGACAATAACGATTTGGAACGAGAACGCGGCATCACCATTTTATCGAAGAACGTATCGGTCAATTATCAAGGTTACAAGATCAACATCATTGACACTCCGGGACACGCTGATTTTGGAGGAGAAGTTGAACGGGTATTGAACATGGCCGACGGCGTGTTGTTGTTAGTGGACGCATTCGAAGGCCCAATGCCCCAAACCCGTTTTGTACTGCAAAAAGCCATCCAGTTAGGTCTTAAACCTATTGTCGTTATCAATAAAGTTGACAAACCCAATTGTCGTCCCGAAGAAGTTCAGGAAGAAGTATTTGATTTAATGTTCAATTTAGATGCTTCGGAAGATCAATTGAATTTTCACACGCTTTTTGGATCAGCCAAACAAAATTGGATGTCAAACGATCCTCATGTGGTCAAAACAGACATCAATGACTTGTTCGATGCCATTATTGAATACATTCCCGAACCGCTTTACTTGGAAGGAGCTCCTCAAATGTTGATCACCTCGCTCGACTATTCTTCCTATGTAGGACGCATTGCCATTGGGCGAGTTCACCGCGGCACACTCAAAGAGGGCATGGCCGTTGCTTTAGCCAAACGAGACGGAAGCATTGTAAAGTCAAAAATCAAGGAACTCAATGTCTTCACCGGATTGGGTAGAACCAAAGTCAGCGAAGTTCAGTCAGGAGATATTTGCGCTTTAATCGGCATTGACGATTTTGAAATTGGCGATACCATTACTGACATTGATCAACCGGAACCGTTGGATCCGATTGCCATCGATGAGCCAACCATGAGTATGTTGTTTACCATCAACAACTCGCCATTTTTTGGTAAAGAGGGAAAGTTTGTGACATCGAGGCATATTCATGATCGGTTGATGCGCGAATTAGATAAAAATCTTGCCTTGCGCGTTGAAAAAAGTGATGCTCAAGATGCTTGGATTGTTTATGGACGAGGCGTATTGCACCTCTCCATTTTGATTGAAACAATGCGTCGAGAAGGCTACGAATTGCAGGTTGGGCAACCGCAAGTGCTTTACAAAGAGATTGCAGGCGAAAGAAATGAACCCGTGGAACAGCTCACCATCAACGTTCCTGATGAATATTCGGGAAAAGTCATTGAAATGGTAGCTTCACGAAAAGGAGAAATGTTGAATATGGATCGAAAAGGGGATCGAGTAAATCTTGAGTTTATCATCCCTTCCAGAGGTATCATCGGTTTACGCAACAACATTCTGACAGCTTCAGCCGGTGAAGCCATCATGGCACATCGTTTCCTTGAATATCAACCTTACAAAGGGGAGATTGAAAGACGATCCAATGGATCCATTGTAGTCATGGAAGCAGGAACAGTCTTTGCTTACGCGTTGGATAAACTTCAGGATCGCGGCAAATTTTTCGTAGTTCCACAAGATGAAGTCTATGCAGGACAAGTGGTTGGCGAACATTGTAAAGAAGGAGACCTCACCGTGAACGTCACCAAATCAAAAAAATTGACCAATATGCGTGCGTCAGGATCTGACGAAAAAGCACGCATTGCTCCTCCGGTTATTTTCAGTTTGGAAGAAGCATTGGAATACATTAAGGAAGATGAATACGTTGAAGTTACGCCTAAGTCAATTCGGTTGCGTAAAATCATTCTCGATGAAAATGAACGCAAACGCGTAGCTAAGAAATAAACGACGCCTTTCCTTCTTTGAAAATCGTCACAGCTTGTCGAATTGAAGCCAATCCAAAATCATCGGGTTGTATGTAGTCGAGTTTAATAAAAAAACTTTCGACTACATCATCCAATGGTTGTAAACGGCTCAAATCTTCCACTTCGCAAAGATAAAATAAATCAAGTGTGGGAATGGTCATTCCTGACCAGCGATATCGATTTGGAATGGTAAAAAGCATTTCTGCTTTGGTCACCGTTAAATTAAGTTCTTCCTTCAACTCACGACGCACAGCCTCTTCGCCGGTTTCTTCCAAAGCGACAAAACCTCCCGGTAAATCCAATGTCCCTTTAGCCGGATCATGCGCTCGTCTGCCTACCAACAATTCACCATCCTGATTCAACACAAAAGCAGCTACTGCAGCTGACGGATTGATGTAATACTGAAAACCGCAATTTTCGCATTTCTTCGCATTTTCCTGATGAATCAAAAAATGTGACGAACCACAAACAGGACAATACCGAAACAAGGATAAAGGATGGTTATTCTCTTTTTCAATCAAAGCCATCGATTCCTCAATGCGCTTTTGATGATTGGCTTCATACAATGTTGCCACAACCGATAAAACCCCAATGGCTGCTACCACCGACAAAACAAGAACGGTAATAGTGATTCGTTCTTCAGGGAAATTTTTGGTTAATAACGTTGAGATTTCATAGGTTAAAGCCATTACAACCATTGTAATGATAATCGTCAATGCAACTTTTAAAGATGGTTTCATAGATTCGGTTAATTTAAGTATGTGTTAATGATTGAGAAATCTACTGATAAAATGCCACTTATACAGGAACTTCTTCTTTTCTCTTATGCTAAAAATAGCCAACTCAGTCAATGCATCCTGCCAAGAACCAAACAAATATTAGGTATTTAATGGATTATTTTTCAAATTTATTTGCAAAGATAACGTATATTCGAATATACTCTGCTCATAGCAGAAAAAAAAATCATGCAATATTTTTATCGTTTTACGACATTTATATAATTTTATTTCTTTATCGTCCGCCAGCCCAATGAGGTTAAAATTTAAGGAACGAAATATTTCTCCAACTCAGATTTTATTGTAACTTTGCATACTCAAAAAAACGACTCCGTAGCTCAGTTGGTAGAGCAAATGACTCTTAATCATTGGGTCGAGGGTTCGAGCCCCTCCGGGGTCACATCAACAAAAAAAGCGATGGTTTGCATCGCTTTTTTGTTTGTTAGAAGCAGCAAACAAATATCCGCCATAGCCTAAAATTTGGCTTAAAAAACCACTCTATGATCTTTAGTTAGATTGAACAAATAAATTGCAAATGATCAACAGCAATCCAAATGCAAATTAAAAAAGAATTAATCACGGGCAGTTCAAAACATTTCAACGTTCGGGATAAAGCAAATAGGGTTTTCTTTCAATTTTAAACTTCTCCACGTCACTTTTCCAACGTGCCTTTATTTCTTTTGCGCTTTTGCCCGATTCAATCATTGAACGGACGTAACCGACTCCGATCAGTTTTTCAAAAAATGAATTAAAGAAAGCATCACCCATATGCAAATTCCGGTATGCTTCAATGAGATAGGATAAATCAAGTCCGTTTTTGAATAAGACCTGATCCGATGGCTCAGTGCGTAAGTCCACGCCATAACACAATTGATTCAAACAAGGCGGATTCATAGCACCCGGCATGCTCCGTGGGGTAAACGAATAGGAATATCCGGTCATGTGCGGGTTCCCAAACTGTTGAAAAGGCGCATCAGTACCACGTCCTACACTTACCGGCGTGGCTTCAAAATAACAAAGCGAAGGATAAAGATACACCGATCGCATGTTGGGTAAATTGGGCGATGGTTTTACCGGCAATTGATAATGCATGGCATGGGTATAATGCAAACACGGAATAACAGTCAAATCACATTGTTGCCCATCGGATAGCCATTTCTTGCTATTAATCATTCGTGCCAATTCTCCCAACGTCATGCCATGAACCACAGGAACTGGTACCGCGCCAACGCCCGATTTATATTTCATGTCAAGAATTGGCCCGTCCACATAAAACCCATTTGGATTGGGACGATCCAAGACAATCATTTTCACATGATGCGTTGCACAAGCGTTCATCACCTGAACCATTGTCGTCAAATAAGTATAATAGCGAAGTCCCACATCCTGTAAATCAAAAGCCAACACATCGATCGTTTGCAATAACGAATCAAGCGATTTATGCACATTTCCTCCATACAAGGAACAAATGGGAATGCCGGTTTGTTCGTCGATTGAATTGCCAACATGCTCGCCTGCATCCGCATTTCCACGAAAACCGTGTTCGGGCGAAAAAATCGTTATAATGTTGATCTTTTTACCGTGCAAAAAATCAACAATATTTTCATTGCCGATACGTCCGGTCTGATTGGTCAAAACCGCAATGCGTTTTCCCTTCAAAAGAGGCAAATAAAGATTGGTACGTTCTGCACCGACCACAATGCTTTGCGAGTTTTGAGCGTTTTGAGCCTCTGCAGTTGTCATAAATGTAAAACAAATCACGATAAAAAGAATGATTTTGTTCATAGGTGTATTATTTTCAAGTTTATAGTTTATCATTACATTCATCCAAGGTCAAAAGCAAAAGTCCAAAATCTGTTAGTGTATGTAACTTCAGATTATCAGATTTCTTCTATCTACCTTGCAGTCCTTATCTTCTGATTTTCAAATTTCTACTATCTACCAACTCCAATCTACTGATTTAAAGCCTCGTAAATGGCGGTTTGCACTTTGGCACGGATACGAGTGGTAAACATCTTGTCATTATCGCGCGTTGGGAAAACATGGTTTGACAAGAAAATATAGACTAAATGGCATTTCGGATCTATCCAGAACATGGTACCGGTATAGCCCGTGTGACCAAAACTTTGCGGGCTTACTTTGGTTGACAAATACGAAGTACCCACCACGTGGCCGTCCTTCATGTCGGGTTTTTCAAAACAGATGCCTCGATAAATACCTTCGGCTGCATAAGGAGTTGAATTAAAGAGATCGAATGTAGCTTCACTGAAGTAACGACGGCCTCCATAAACGCCTTTTTGCAAATAGAGTTGCAACAGTTTAGCCAGATCATTGGCATTGGCAAACAATCCCGCATTGGCCGAATGACCTCCTAAAATAGCGGATGTTTCATCGTGCACATAACCATGTAAAAGTGTTTGCCGAAAATAGGTATCCTGTTCGGTCGGTACAATTCGCGACAAAGGCAATTGCCGCCATGGATTGTACATGATTTCAGTAGCTCCGAGCGGTGCATAGAACGTTTGCCTCAAATATTTTTCAAACGGCTCATGAACAATGGCTTCCACCACGGGCGGCGTAACAACGAAAGGCCAATCCGAATAGACATAGCGAAGTTTTCCGTTCGATTTCAACAACGGAGAATGGGCAATGGAATCGTAAACCCAAGCAGCAATATCTTTTCTGATAAACAACGTGGGACTGATTTTGATGGGAAAAGCTGCGGACGAATCGGAACGAATGAACGATGGTTTAAGTGTTCCGTCGGGATTGACCATCAACTTGTAAAAAGGATAATAAGGCTGCAAACCGCCCACATGGCACAACAACGCCTGAACGGTGATGTTTTCTTTGTTGGTTCCTCGAAAAGGCGGAAAATAATGGCTGAATTTCTCGTTCAAATCAATTTTTCCTTCATCCACCAACTTCAAATAAGCCGGAGCTCCCGCCATGATTTTCGTTAACGAAGCCAAATCGAACAAATCGTAAATGTTTTCCGGCCGATTTAGCGGATCATTCGGATAATGTTTTACCTCCGAAGTAAAATAAGTATGATAACCATACGCTTTGTTGAAAACAACTTTCCCGTCCTTTGCCACTAAAATCACACATCCCGGGAATGCTTGTTGCGCAATGGCATCATTCACCAGCGAATCAATGGCATGATTTAAAAAAGCGCCGTTGATACCTACTTCTTCGGGCACCGTATATTTCAGGCGAATGGGTGGCGGAGTAGTCAATCCGAATCCTTTGCGAAATTTTCCGAACTTCATCGGCAAATGTCCCTGAGCGCTGATGCCACCGAAAATCAACTGAGCCGCCATTTGCTGCGTTGCAACCTGCGCATCGTAGGCTTCAATCCAAGAATTGACGGGCAATTTGATCATCCACGGTTGTGGTTCAACAAACGACACCAACACAACCGGATGATGGTCGGCAGAAAGTGAATTGATCCAACTCATTTCATCGGGCGTCAGTTGCGTTTTAAAAACCAAAACGACACAGAGCATAGCATTGGAGAGCAAACGATCAACGGAACCTTTTGATAAAGAATCTAATGCAACTTTTTCAAAAGTAATGTAGCGCCGCATCATTCCGTTAAATTCATTTTCGGCTTTGGCACCAATGGATATGGAAACAATGCGGGTACTGTCCAAAGATCCAAGCGGAATCAATTGATCCGAATTGCGCAGCAACGTAATCTGTTTTTCCGCAACATTCAACTTGCTGAGCGTTGGCTGCTCGGCTTTTATTGCCAACAGATTGACAAGCAACAACAACAATAAAAATGAACGTTTTTTCATTTGAGAGGTATTATTTGATTGAACAAAAAGTTACTACAAATCAAGTCGATGCAAATTCTTTTGGCAAAGCCGATCAACGAATTATTTCCCGGTGAAAAAATTCAAAATTTGTTGCATCATGGCATTACGCTCTTCAGGCATGACGGTTTCAAAAGGCACACCCAGAATGCAAGTTTTGTAAGATCCTCGATAAGCCACACCGGCGCCAATTCTGTTGGCTGAATACCGAAAAATCGTAAAAGCATCTTTCCCTACCGGATCAATGGCATTGGGTTGTTCCACGACATACGAAAAACCGTTGAGCTGATGATAATAGGTATATTGACCCGAAAAAGCAAATGGTGAAGGAGCCGCCTCAAATTTTCCGTCAACGGCACCACAGTCATTTACCCATTTGAATTTCAACACGTTTTGAGCCCACGTACGATCAGAATCAGTGGCCAGCGGGTTATCCCATAAATCGGTTCCAACATAAGCGCCGGAAATAAAAATATGACCGCCTGATCGGCAATAACCTGAAATCGCCTCCTGCAATGCCTTTGGGAAAGTTTTAAATGCTGCCGGACGAGCACCTCTCCCCATCACCGTTTCTCTTTCTTTGCCCAAAATCAAATCGACCATTGGGTAGTCATTCAAAGAAGTCTCTCCATTGCAAACGGAGGCCTTGCTGCAGGAAACAAACGAATAACCGGCATGTGCAATCGCTTCTCCATGAACAAACGGATAGTCAAAACTGTTTCCGGCAATCACCTTTGTTTCATCATTGGCATTGCTTGCGCCGAATCCCGGTGAATCATCGCTTATCCAGGGTTTTTGGCGGCGAAACTCATACATGCTTCCTACGTAATTGTATTGTACATGATCGGGAACTCCATGATCGACACAATCCAAAAAACCAGCAAGGCTGTCATTTGTTTCAAAACTTGCCGGAGCGCTGAGTCGATCAAATCCATTAACAATCAACACACTCCCTTTTGAATTCGATTTATCGCAGACCGAAAGCATTTCGGACGGAAAACTTTCGCCACCGTCATTGACCGCCGTCACTTTGAAACTGCAAATGGAATCGGAAGGAATCGCCAAAGTGATGGTTGTGTCATTCACCAATTGACCATTGTCGAAACCTTCGTGATTGATGCGTGTATAAACCACATAATGCTTGGGTTTAGCCGTTATTTCCAACGAATCATTGACCGCTTTCCATTTGAGTTGTACTTGATTTTGACCGATCAACAGCGCACTAAAATCAGAAACAGGAAGTGGTTCCACCACATATTTATAACCATATTGTCCGGCAATAAATTTCAACATTCCTTTGTAAATAGCTCGGCTCACCGTAAAGCGAAAACGCGGATCGAGGCCATAACGCATATCGGCAAAATTCTGATGTGCAAGCAATTCCAGTAGCATGGTGGGGACTTCCGGCACACGGGCTTCACTGTAGGAACGATCCCACATGGCACGACGAGTCCATTTGGGTTCATACGCACGGCGAATATCGTTAACCACTTCATCCATAACGATTTCTGTCAAATCTCGCGATGCCTGACGGGACTCTCCGTCCGCAAATTTGGCATCATTGATGTGCGTCATGTAAATTCCAAGCGTTCCGATGATGGAATCATTCATGGTGGTGCCGGCATCGGAATGAAAAGCAAAAGCCAAATCAACGGGAATATGCAATCCATTCACTTTTGGAAGATCATGCGAGCCTCCTGCCAAATAATTCACCCAAAAACCACGACTTTGAAAATCATCGGTATAATCATTTTTTCCTCCACTTTTATTGTAAATGCTGTCGGGCATGCCGGCCCACTGCAACCAATAACGTGCACCTTCCGTGTAACGCGGATAGCCGCTGGTTTGCAGCGTGTAATGAATGGGCGAAGGTTGAACGATTTTAGTTGTCTTTGTGGTGTCCGAACTTTTTTTATTCTCGGTCATGTCTCCGTTCGCATTCGGGATGCGGGCAATATTCCCCATTCCACCACCAATTTTTACAGCATCGGCAGTAACAATGTCGCCATTCTTGTGACTGATGTTTGAAAGCGTGATTTTACATTGATCGGATATTCCTTTGGGAAATGGGAAGAATCCAAGAAAAATCCATGTGCCTCCACCCATCTGTTGATTCACTTTGAATTGCGTTTTTCCCCCAAGATGATAAACCGTGTACAACGCATCATCGGAACTTTTTGGCAACGTTTTGTAAGAGACATACACGGCATAATGGCCTGCTTCCGGCATGTCGGGAATCCACTCGACCAAACTTTCTTTTCCTTTTTTGATGGTTTCCGTCTGACGATAAGTCCCGGATCGAAAAGGATTTTGTCCGTCAACATAATAAACCTGACGATGAGCAAACCCGCTGCTGTCGCCAGTTATCCAATGTTCTTTTCCGTCAATTTCCCGATATTTCGAATGAAAATCGGAAGTATCATTATCCACAATCACTTCCGTGCGGTGATAGTCGCGTTCGCGCGGCAACAACACGTTGGCTCCGGCATTTTCCAACATGGGAACCAGATAAGGAAGCACATAACTCTGTGTGTATAAATCTTCTACCGTTTGCAAAAGGCGTGCCCGCTGCCATTGCCATCGATCTTCTATTTGGTTGAAATACAAACCGTGACTTTGCCACATGGCAATGTGTTTGTCCTGTAAACCTTTTTTGATCAAAAAAGGTTTTGAAAGGTTTCGGGTCAAGGGAAAGACCTCTTTTTTATTGGCATAAATTCTCGATTTGTCTTTTGGAATGGCCTTTCGATAAACATTGGGAACCAATTGTTGAATGGGTAAATCATCGGAAATAATGGTTAGACGATATTTTTGCAATGAATCGGGTAACAGTGATTGAACAGCCTGATACATCCGATCCACCTCATCTTCTTTCAATGGCAAATAAGCCAATGACTCATCCATTGTCACGGTAAGCGAATGATTCTTCTTGTCCACTGTCAACTTTTTGACCGTTGTCCTTCCCGCAATTTGTTTTTGAAGGAAAAAGGTCAATGTGTCCGAAACGGCTTTTGACAAAGCGGAATTGACAAACACGTCGGCGTTGGAAACAACGCTAACAGCCATATAAAAAATAGACAAAAAATAAAAACGGCGAATATTCATAAGCATAGAAATGATTTGTAAGGTTAAAGCAAAAATGTCCCATCATTGAGAAAGCACTAAAACTTGACTTTTAGATGCTAAAAAAAAAGAAAAGATCAAGCGTTCAGCGGTTTCGCTCCAATACCCGGTTGATCGTTTAAGGTAATTTTTCCGTCAATCACTTTCATGCCCGTAAAACAATCATTTGCCAACAATAAGTTTCCATCCAGATCCGCATAATCCATTTTTGGGGCCAGTTGAGCCGCAGCAGAAATGGCACACGAAGTTTCGGTCATGCAGCCAATCATCAGTTTCATTCCGAATGTTTCGGCCATGCTGATCATTTTATTGGCTTCGCGCATGCCGGTACATTTCATCAACTTGATGTTAATGCCATCGAATACGTCTTTCAGGCGCGGAATGTCTTCCAATCGTTGGCACGATTCGTCGGCAATGGTTGGCAACGGACTTTGTTCCGTCAGCCAGGCCATATCGTCCAAATCGTGTTTTGGCATCGGTTGTTCCACAAACTCCACATTGCGATCAGCAAGCCACTCGATCATCTTCAAAGCATAATGTTTATCTTTCCATCCTTGATTGGCATCCACACGAATGGGTTTGTCGGTCACTGACCGAATCGTATTGATCAACATTTTATCCGTCACTTCATCCATTCCAAGTTTGACTTTCAAGACTTTATATGGCGCCGCCTCTTTGGTTTTTTGTCTGACCACTTCTTCTGTGTCAATGCCAATGGTAAAGGTGGTAACAGGCGCTTTGGAAGCCGTATAACCCCAAATGGCATACCAAGGTTGCCCCATCAATTTACCCACCAAATCGTGCAATGCAATATCGACAGAAGCTTTTGCGGCAGTATTGTTAATGGCAATGCTATCGACATAAGTCAAAATATCGTCCAATTCAAAAGGATTGTTGAACTGACGTAAATTTACTTTTTGCAGGAAAGCCATTACTGATGCTTGTGATTCACCAAGATATGGAGGCATCGCCGCTTCGCCGTATCCGGTAATGCCGTCGTAAGTTACTTGGGTGAGTACAATAGGCGTTGAAGTACGTGAATACCCCGAAATGGTAAAGGGATGCTTTAAGATTCCATCAAACGGACGAAAACTCAATTCCATATTTCCGCTTCCGACTGATCGAACTGCGTGATTTTGTTGTGCCAACATAGCTGTCGGATTTATAAATGATGCTGCCGTTAACAGCGCCGATGATTTAAGAAAAGATCTTCTGTTAATCATAATGATTTGTATTTGAGTGTTTTTTCTTGTAATGGCATGATATCAACTTCGAGTTCAACGCGACCAAGACTACACCAATGATGACTGCCCGAATCCATTTCTGCTACTTTGACTGATAAAACGGATGTTTAGAGATGGTTACAATGCCTGAATCCTTGTCAATGCGAGTCAAAATCCTTCGAGCGGTCAACAGTCGATGTGCATTATAATCATCATAATTGGTTGCAGAGGGCAACAAACTGCTGATATGCACCATGCCTGAAGAATGAATAAACTCCCCGTTTCCAATGTAAAGGCCCACATGCGACACATGGATTTTCCCATCTTTCTTCGAGCCAAAAAACAACAAGTCTCCCGGTTTCAAACGATCAAAACCACCGAAAATAGATACACTGTCGCCGGTCAATGCCTGTTGCCATGCATCACGTTTCAAAATCACACCATTCAGAAAAAAACAGGTTTTCACAAATCCACTGCAATCCATTCCTTTAATTGAAGTTCCACCCCACAAATAAGGGAATCCGACAAAACATTTTGCAGTGGCAATGATATGATCGGCTGTAGGACGCCGAGAAACCATCCATTGATCAAATGGCATCACTTCACTTTTTTGCAAAAAACCCGTTCGCCCGTCGGGAAGTATGACATGAACATCATTCCCATTTTCGCCCAGCGTGCGCATCACATCACCCCAAACTACATCCGATACTACGGGGGCATTTTGCGACGGTGCTAAACGTACTACGGTAAAATATACGGTCACCATTGTTTTTGGAGCGCCATTCCATGCTTTATATTGATCAATCGTCATGGATTGTACGCTTTCCGAAGTGCACCAAGCAACATATCCGTCGGGCGTCATCACACGGCTCCACCCATGCTCCGCTGACAAAATATGCACAGGTGTGCCCATCAAAGCTTGCGTGCCCATTTCGGCAGCAAAAGAAGGATGCTGTCGTAAATTAATGACCGATTGAGTAACAATCGCATATTTTGTTGTCTGGCTTTGAATCGGAAAGACCAACAACAAGAAAAAACATACAAAAACAGGCAGTACAACTTTCATGGTAAATAATCCGTTTTTAAGTTATTGATTGATTTATAATAACATAGAAATTGGAACAAAACGATAGCCTTTTTGTTGTAAACCAACAATGAGCTGATCCAATTGATCATAAAACTTATCCGTTCTTCGTCGATCCGTACCCAAATGAGTGAGCAGCAAAAAACCATTGAGTATGTGCTTTGCCTCAAACTTCAGAATATGATCAAAAATCTGATAGGAAGAACGATATGATTTCATATCGGGCGTGGTATAATCCGCATTGGAAGTGGTGCCGGGAGTAAAATCAACCAATGTCACACCCAATTGTTTTGCCCAACTGCTGATTTGTGCATTATAATATTCGAAAGCAGGCAGAAAATAGTATGGTTCCTCCAATTTCAATCCGGCTTTTTGCATTGCTTGATAATTGGTTATCAAATCTTTATCAAATGATTCTTGTGTCACAAGGGTGGAATCACGCTTTGTCCAATCGGCATAAAGTAAATGCTTGTCGGAATGCGGCCCTAAATAATTACCATCATCTTGCAACTGTTTGGCCATTTTCGGGTGATTGCGATAAAAATCGCCGGTCAAGAGAAAAGCTCCTTTGATGCCATGTTTTTTCAGTATTTTTCGGATTGTCGCATAGCCATCGTAGAATTCATGTCCCGTAAAAACCAGGGTAATCATTTTTCGCGTCGTATCACCTTGAATAATGCCGCCTTCGACAATTATATTTTTTGAACCTTCATTTTGAGCTTGAGGATTTGCTAGCGAAGAGAGGTAATAACACAACGAAGCTGTTCCGTCCATTGTCGGTTCATTCGTCGAATAGTCTGCCCAATCGTCATGATACACCACTCTGTCCGATAGAAATGGTGCATATTGATCCTCATGCGTCAAATGAACGCCTTTCAAACCGTGAAAAATAGGAGCATAGATGGGGCCATCTACCAAGCCACCATCGATCGAATAATGATAGACCGCAGATAAAGCCGAATGAGGATGATGGGGATAATCTCCATATTCCGGTAGCCCGACTACCATACATTTCCCCCAGGGATTACAACCAAACAGCCAATCCCGTAAAGCCATTTCCATTTCCAGAAAGGTCGTGTCTCCGGTCAGCTGACGATAAAGATGGCATTGCGTTACTGCCGCTACAACCAGATTGTTTGAACACCAAATAAAAGGAATACCGTTCATAAAAGGGTCATCGCCTGCACGATTTCTGATGCGCTCCAATCCACTTCGCAGGTTACGGATAAACTCTGCACTCACGCGTTTATTCGACTGTGTGGCTAAAAAATAATGCCCCAGATTGATGAACGGATACCATTGATAATGACGTGCTGAATCAGCTCCCATCCAAGGCGTTACCGGTTCCATTCGGCCATAATTCACCGCATCATTCAGATAAGATTTTTCACTGGTAGCTCGATACAATTGCGTAGCGGCCAGTTCCATATCGTCCACCCAATTATCTTCTTCGTAAAAATAAGGTGACACACAAGGCGCTGTTTGACAAACACCGGGATTGGCAGCTCCTTTTCGATAGGCTGCTTCCGCTTTTTTAGCCAACTTGACCGCAAATGCTGAATCGTAAGGTGCCAGTAAAGCAGCTCCCAACGAAAAAGCAGAAGCAAATTTACCAAGCGTTGAAGCAAGTCCCGTCGATCGATTTTTATGTTTGAACAATCCTTCCGGCGTGCCTAAACATCCGTAAACAGGGCGAGACTTCCCTTTTCCCCAACCGTAATCAACCGAATCTTCCGTTGGCAGTCTGAATGAAGCATGATCCCGATCGTCGGCAACCTGATTATAATAAGTATCGCTATCCGGATTCATTCGTACCAACCAGTCCAATCCCCATTTTGCCTCATCCAGAATATCCGGGATGCCGTTGCTGTGAGGATTGCCATTGTCATCAAAATGATCGCCAAAAGCTGTTGGGTTTTGTTGATAAGCAAACAACATTTCAAACACGGCATTGGCCGAAGTGGTTACATATTTCAAATAATCCGATGCGTCGTGCCATCCTCCATACACGGTAATCTTCTCTCCGTTGTGCTTTGAATTGTAAATCACCACTCCGTCGTCACGATGACACGAATCTTTCAAAAAAGGATTGTAACCAAAACGCTGCTGCCGCATGTATTTCAACAAGAAATCCGCAGCGTCGTCGTATAAGTTGTCTCCGACACGAAAAACGGGTGAAACCGTTTTGTCAACTTCGATGTAATAAGCGCCCGGTACGGTTACGGCAGAAAAATCAATACGTGCTGCTGCGGCAAAAGGTTCAGAAGGATTTTGAACATACATGGGATTCCCGCTATAAATGGCTTTCCCTGTTATTTTGTTCACCACGCGAAATGATGACGGTTGATTCGATTCTTGACTTACCCAAACTGCCACTTTCATGTCATGCGGTAAATATCCCAACTGATTGACACGAATCCATTGTTGAGCGTGCAAGGTCAAAGCCGGGAGACTTATCAACCAAATAAACAACAGAAAGTTTCTTTTTGCATTCATCATCCATTTATCTTTGACCTTCTGCAACAGGCACAGGCAGTGCCGGTTGTCGCAAAAGCCACATTCCCGTAAAAGTAAACAACCCATTGACAATTAACAGCGTGAAACCAAACCCAAAATGAAAGAAAGTTTGACTCAGCCGGTCGAGTAAAAAACAAAAAAGAGGAGAAAGAACTGCCACGTAAGGCATCCAACGATCCCGCACCTGATGACGAGTCAAAATGCCGAAAAAGAAAAATCCAAGTAACGGTCCGTAAGTGTATGAAGCCAACTGATAAACCAAATTGATGACAGCTTCGTCGTTCAGCGCATACAACACAAGAATCAGGAAAAAGAACACCACCGAATAAATGGCATGTGTTCGATATCGAATGGAGAGTTTGCGTTTTTCCGTCAAATCGGTTCGACGATTGAACCCAACAAAATCAACACACCACGAAGTAGTCAATGAAGTTAATGCTCCTCCGGCGCTTGGATAAGACGAGGATACCAAACCAATTAAGAAAATCACTCCAACCGTAACGCCTAAATAGGATGTAGCCACCGTCGGGAAAATCCGATCAACCGCAGAAATCCCCATTGCAGCCATTCCACCGCACTGATTGACATACAATGCCAAGATGGCACCTAAAGTTAAAAACAAGAGATTGACGGCCAAAATCGTGATGCTGGTTGTCATCATGTTTTTTTGTGAATCTTTCAATGTTTTACAACTCAAATTTTTTTGCATCATCTCCTGATCCAAACCGGTCATTACAATGGTAATGAAAATGCCGCTGATGAATTGTTTTACAAAATTGGTGGAATGATCCCAGTTAAAATCAAACCATGAGGAATAATGACTGGAAGTGACAGCGGTCATCATCTCTCCAAAATTCCATTTCATCTGTTTTTGAATCATCAGCACGGCCACTATCACCGCTAAAATCATAAACGTAGTTTGCAACATATCCGTCCACACGATGGTCTTCACGCCGCCCTTTAAAGTGTAAAGATAAATCAATGCCATAAAAAGAAGCGCAACGACCCAAAAAGGAACCGTACCGACAGGCAACAACCCATGTAACACAAAAACTACCAGATAAATACGAACAGAAGCACCCAAAACTCTCGACAAAAGAAAAAAGGAAGCGCCTGTTTTATAGGTGAAAAAACCGAAACGAGATTCTAAATAGGAATAAATAGAAACAAGATTCATCCTGTAATACAAAGGCAGCAACACAAAAGCCACCACCACATAGCCCACCACGAACCCCAACACCATGGGCATGTAATAAAATGATTGATTCATGACATTGCCCGGTACCGAAATCATGGTCACCCCCGAAATAGAAGTTCCCACCATGCCGTATGCCACCACAAACCAAGGCGATTTTCGATTACCCTGAAAATAAGAACTATTATCCGCCTTACGCGACGTGTACCACGACACCGCAAACAACAACAGTGTGTAAAGAACAAAAACCGTTAACAAGATGGTAAGTGACATATAAAATAAGGATTAAAACAGCAATGGACAAAGGTAAGGAATATCCTTTTTCAGGCCGTTGACTCATGCACCATTTCATGCATGAAAAGAAAAACAGCGGAACAATCTCAAGCTGCATCATTCACAACCCGCTTCATTGTTCCGCTGAAAAAAGATGCTAAAGAACTATATTTCTAACATTTATAATTCTAACACAAATTTACCATCCTGGATTTTGTGGGAACGGATACCCAAGATTTTGATACAAATTCAATTGTCCTGTCGGGATTGGATCAAAGTAATTTTTTGGAGTAATTACTACTCGTTTAGCAGCAGTTGTGGCTGAATAAGGAAGAATATACCCTGATGCATCCTGACCTCCTGGAGAACCGGCAGTTCCTAATGGTGCCTTAGCTCCTTTGAAAATATCAGGTTTAACAGATGGATTAAGATAAGATATCTTTGCCCAACGCCTCAAATCCCAATATCTAAAACCATCCATCATTAATTCAACACGACGTTCACGACGAACTTCCCAAAGTAATGGTGAAACATCTGGATCTCTTTTTGGATCATTTGGAACATTAGAAACATTCAATGTAGCAACTCCAGCGCGTGCCCTCAACTTATTAATCGTGTTATCAGCAATGGTTTGTGTAAAAACTCCTAATTCAACACAGGCCTCAGCCTCATTCAATAAGACTTCAGGCAACCAGAAAATAGGAGCATCAGTTGGATTGTTAGGCGCCAAAATTTGAGTTTTGGTTAAGGTTGAATTATCAAAACGAGAAATACGATATCCGGTTGTTGAAGTAAACCCTAAAGCATTCGGTTTTTTAATGTAACAAAGGATGCTGTCTACGCTTTCCACTAAACGTTTATCACGATTCTTAAGCGTAGTTTGACCAATGGATAAATTCGTTGCATTGGGAGTATCACCCATGTATAAAGGGGATAAACTAATAGGTTGTCCATCACTACATAAAAAGGCATCAACAGCATCCTTTGTCAAACCTGAGATAATAGTACTACTATTAGTCCAACCAATAACTGAATGAGTTACAATTCCATCCAAATACAAACGATAAAGCAATACCTCCTTATTCCCGGTCAAATCAAGAGAACTGTAAACAGTACGATAGTCAGGATTTAAAGAATAAGTACCGGTATTCATCACTGCCTCAGCAGCTGTTTTACATTGATTTAAATACGTTGTTGCTCTTGCATTATCCCCAAGTTGATATTTACTGTAAGTCCCTTCATATAAACAAATTCTAGATTTCAGTGCATTTGCAATATCCTGATTTACGGTATTGACGCCGGTATAGGTATCAGCAACGGATTTAGGATACAACAAAGCTACAGCTTTGTTCAAATCACTCAAAACACTATCCATAACAGTATTGCGAGGAGTCCTGGGTCCCCAGATCAATGCGGTATCAGCCAATTGATCCAAGTATTTGTTTTCATAAGGCACGTCACCATAACGTCTTGTCAAATCAAAGTATTCCATGGCTCTAAAGAAATAGGCAACACCACGATAATGATTTTTGGCAGTTTCACTTATGGGAACCACACTAATTCGTGTTAATAAAAGATTTGCTAAACGAATGTACGTATAAGGAGTACTCCATGTGTTAGCTGACGCTGGTGCTGCCGTTGGAAAAATGTCAATGGCATTATTCGCCTGGTCATCTCCAAAAGTTGTAAAATAAAAGTCAGACTCTGCTCCTGCTCCTCCATTGGAACTAATACTGGAAGTTGATCCCGTTCCAAAACCGTCGAACAACGAATAAAATCCCATGCAGAAAGTTTTTACATTACTTTCACTTGTCCAATAATTATTATCGGTGAATTGCGTTAGAGGCGGTTTATCAAGCCAGGAATTACAAGATGTAACTAAAAGTAACATGCCAAACGCAATTACTGTTTTGTTAATATATTTTTTCATAATTGTATTGTTTTTAAGCAGATTATAATGACAATTGTATCCCAAACGAATAAGTCTTCGTGAATGGTGTTGTGGCACCGTATACACTTCCTGTAGGGGAAACATCTGTAATTTCAGGATCGATAGGAATTTTATTTTGTGCAAAAGTCAAGATATTCATTCCTTCCACATAGATTCTACATTTTGTAAAGCCGGCTTTTCTCATAAGATTACCGGGCAGGGTGTACCCAATGGTCAAAGTTTTTAACCTCAAATAAGCCAGATTAAGCAAATATTTGGTTTGCGGATAAAAATTATTCCCAGATATCGATGAGGTGTTACCTGACCAAAATGATTCTCCGGAAAAATTCGAAGAATTATTTCCCTGATACGGATTCGGATAAGTTGCATTTACATTCGTAGGAGTCCAATAATCCATTTGATGTTGAAGAAAAATACTATATCCGCTATATCCGGGAATAGCGATACCTCCGGTTGCCCAATAGTCGCGCTTACCAACACCTTGGAAATAAGCATCCAAATCAAATCCTTTCCAATTACCGCCAACACGGAAACTGTATTGATATTGAGGAGTGTTGTTCCCAATCTTTTTCAAGTCTCCATGGTCAGCTAACGTTAAACTTCCTGCATCAATTTTTCCATCGTTGTTCAAATCAGCATATTTAATATCACCTGGTCCAAAAGCAAAACTACCGGATTGTAATTTGACCTGGCTTGGTGAACTTGAAACATCCGCAGCATCTTTGAAATAACCAACAGTCTGAAATCCCCAAATATCACCGTATTTCATACCGGAATAATACGTTGTCAATGAATTAGATGGATTCCCTCCCCATTTGGTAATTGTTGTAATGTAATTGTTCAATGCGACATTGGCATACAATAAAATACCGTTATGTAGTTGATAGTGATAGTCTAATGCAACTTCCCAACCGTTGGTTCTCAAATTACCGACATTGGTACTCGAAGCACTTGTACCAAACACTTGTGGTAAAGTAGTCGAAGCTGAAATCATACCAACATTATCACGTTGAAACCAATCAAAAGTCATTCCTAAATTGTCATTTAAAAAACGCATGTCCGTACCAAAATCCAACGTGTTGATTTTTTCCCATGTCAAGGTTGAAGCTACGGTTTGCGGCATTCCCGTATAGGTAGCTTTGGCACTTCCCACAATCCAATTGTTCTGAGCAGTAGTCATCACAGGAAGGAATCGATTAGCCCCAACATTTTGGTTGCCAATAGTACCATAGGAAGCCCTGACTTTCCAATCATTTACCACTTGTTTGATTCCTTTGGCAAAATCTTCTTCGGTAATTCTCCAACCCAACGATCCTGAAGGGAAGAAAGCCCAACGACCACTGAGCGGGAAATTAGAGGAGCCATCATATCGTCCATCCAATTCAACCAAGTACTTGTTGTTGAAATCATAATTGATACGGCCAAAATAACCAGCTACGGACCACCAAGTATGTGCAGGAGCATAAGTCGAACTGGTAGAAGTAATAACCGGAGGCGTTGAATTGGTAACCAAGGCAATTTCTCCCATTGAATTATTCATTAAACCATATCCTTTACTAAATTGTTGCAGAAAAGTCCCTTTTTCGGCATTCAACCCAACCATGGCTTTAATGGCATGACGGCCAAATCGTTTGTCAAAAGTTAAATAACTATTTGACGTTAATTGTGTGGTAAATGAACTGGTGTAATCAGTTTCATCGTATGATGCTCCTGGCAAAGTACTATTGAGAGCCAAACCTCCCGACCAAAAATCCCACAAAGAAACTAAACCTCCTATTTCATGCCTATTGGCATTAATATTCATATAACTGAACTCCGAGCGCAATTTCAAATAAGATGTTAATTTGATGGTAGCAGCAATGTTGATGTTTTGGGTATTCTGACGATAGGTACAATTGTTCGCATTGGCTAAATAGCCATTCACATTTCTAAAATAATAAGTAGAGCCGCTGTTTGGATCTGTATAAGTTCCGTACGGAAAATAAGCTCCCCAGCGCCACATGTAATAAAAATAATCCTGATATGAATAAGGATAATCGTAATTATATTGTCTATTGGTGGTTTTAATATCCAAATTCAACCAATTATTGACATCTGCATTGATACCGGCCATCAAGTTATACTGACTCAGCTTGTCAGGGTGAATCTTTAAAATTCCTTCCTGATAACTGTAAGTTCCTGACACAAAATAAGAAAGTTTGTCGGTTCCTCCGGAAAATTGTAAATTGTGATTCTCTTGCGGCATTGTTTGATACATAATTTTAATAGGATCCCAGATCCGATAAAAATAAGCCACTCCGTTAACCAAATCAAAATCCTGACCTTTCACCATCAAATTGCTTGTTCTGTTTTTTGAATAGTTGGCTTCCCAATTTTGAATACCGGTAATCAACTGAGGAGCTTGCATGCCAAACATATCAAACCCACTGCCAGCACGAGCAAATGCATTGACCTCCATGTTAATTTCAGCGACAGGATCGGCAGGAAATTGAGGTAATTTGGTGGGTGTTCCCCATGAAAAATTATCGGAATAATCAATTTTGAATTTGGAATTCTTTTGTCCCGACTTCGTTGTAATTAAAATAACACCATCAGCTGCCCGTGCTCCAAAAATAGAAGTTGAGGCGGCATCTTTCAAAACACTGATACTGGCAATATTATCGGGACTTACCATCGTGATATCAGGAACAACTACCCCATCAACTAAAATCAACGGATTATTTCCGCCGTTGATCGAGACCAAACCACGAATGTTAATGTTAGGAGTTTCCGTAATTGCTCCACCACCATACGTAATTGTCAATCCCGGAACATTCCCCTGCAATCCTTTAGCCACATCGGTAAAAGGTTTAGCATTCAAGGATTTCGATACATCGACAGTGGAAACAGCTCCCGTCAAATTCTCTTTTCGTTGTGTGCCGTAACCAACCACTACCACATCCTGCATCTGAACATTCGATTCTGCCAATGTGACGTTGATCACTGAACGATTGCCGACTGTCTCTTCTTTCGGGGTATAACCCATAAACGAAAATTGCAATTTGTTTTCCGGGCTTGCCGAAAGTGAATAATTCCCGTTCACATCGGTAATGGTCCCTACATTCGACCCGACAATCTTAACCGATGCACCAATAATAGGTTGATTATTGACGTCAACCACTTTCCCTTTAATGATTCGCGTCTGGGCATATCCTCCCGCTACTGTAAAAAGAGCTAAGAGAATGACCATCCCTAACCGAATCCAATTTTCTTGAATAGTTCTCATCATAATTTTGAGGATTTAAGGATAAAGAAATGATTAATTTCGCCTTTTTTTGGCATAACTGATTTGAGGCGAACAAACCAATTATCAAAGTAGAGTTTTGGGAACATCTTACACGTTAACAGGTCAACAAGCCTCTGCTTCATCTTCGTTTCATCAGGTCGTGTTGGATTCGATCAATGATTAATTTTTGAATAATAACTTAGATTTTATTCTTAATCAGCTCCTTTGAGAATGCCTATCAGAAGCCGTTTGGTTCTGAAATATTTCTTATCATCTCTAAACTTTACCTATTAAACAACAACAAACAAGAAACAAGGAAAGAAGTGATTTGAATCTCAACACATTAAATGAATGAACTTTAGTTTTAACACATCAGCTTTTGACTACCTTTACCCTGACAAAATTAATTCAAATTTTTCAAGAAACAAATGTTAGATCGTTATTTATGTTTTTTATTATTTTATTATATCTATTTTAATATCTTAAACGCATATTTAGGTCAATCTCTTTGATCTGGTTTTATGGAATTCTTTCGTTGAAAAGATGTAAAAGCCGCAAAAGAGGAGATGGGATAGCCATGTCTTTTAACACAATAATTTCGTCGTTCAGAGAATATTTTGAACAAAGTGGTTGTATTTTTGTAATCGTTCGCTTTTAAACACTGACTTTCAACCATTCATGACGAATGTGAAAAAACAAAAAAACTGGAGAAATCCAAACTCCGAAACGAAGAGAAACATAGCAGGAACAACTGGCTCACCGTCATTGATGCTTAACCATTCAAAACGCAAAACATGAAAGTGACTGTTTGAGGGCGGACTTATAGATGAATGCTTGCAGCAAGTGATAAAATTTCAGCATATACATTTGGTACGATTTTTTAATTCAATCATTTAGGTTATGAAGACAACATTTACTTTTGGAATGATGCTCATCTTGATGAGTATGTCAAGTTGTATCCTGAAGACCAATGCACAGGAAAAACAACCAATGAATTCACCTCAGGCTTTGGATAAAACAATGCCCTGCAAAATGACCAGCGAACCGGTTCCAGGAGCAGAAATCATTGTTGATCTTGCTTCGGGCAAACGGGCAACCTGCCAAACAAACGAGCACGGAATCTTTGCCATCTATTTGTCAAACAGCGACTCCGACCAAACACGGGAAAAGACCATAATGGCCAAAACCTCCATCACGCCTCCTCAAAACCTGCATTCAACCATTGCAAACAAAAACATTGAGTTGACGTTAAATAAAGCAGAAGGCAACTATTTTGAATTTCAATTGTTGGGAGAACAAGCTACATCCAATTCCCAAACATGTAAGATAACCATTCTCCCTTTACAATCAAAAAAAATCAACAAAGCCGAAGAGATTCCGCTTGAAAAGGGCAGCCATTCGGGCGGACAAAAAAGAGGAGAAGTGGCTCAATTTTGAAGGGGACGGTGCATACTCAACACTCCTTCCATGATCGCACCGCAGAAGGTTGATTCATCTTTGTAAATTCATTTATAGGAAGTTACTTCGCTATAAATGAATTTCTTTTTTTTACCATCTTCCACTGTTTCCGCATAGCGCAAGTTTGAGCGAAGTAAAAACTTCTGCCGGGTACCTTTGCAATTTGTAAATGCTTCGTCGGGAAGATCTTGCCATCTATTTTCGCACGTCTATTTCAATTTTTTAACTCTAGGATTGTATGCAACTCGCCAAATAGGCATACGTTTGAGCATAAGCTGTTTTTATGGCTCCTTTCATTCCGGTTTTTCGGGACTGCTTACATTTCCAGTCCAAGCTCCGCTTCGCTCAGAGTTGAACTAATAACTGGAACATTTATGCCGATAGATAACGTTTGTTTTGAATTGCCTCCAGATTTATCTGGTGGATAAATGTTAGCTTTTCCATTGTGGGCTTTAGCCCAACTTAGTACATAGATCATTCTATTTTTATAATGAATCCGTTTCGGCTAAAGCCATGATGAATTTCCTTCAATGATGAATGGGCTAAAGCCCAATCCTATTCATAAATCTGACTCAATAAATTGACCTCTTTTTTATTTATTCGTCCCGATTTGCAAATCTGATGATAGAGCCTTCAATCTCTAATCAGTTGTAAATGGCAACGAAGTGACATCCCGTCTTTACGGAACTGATTTTATTTCCAGTCAAAGTCTTCGCTTCTCTCAGACTTGAACTAACTAATCTGGAACACTTGCGCCAATAGAGATTAAGTTCAACCTGCCTTTCATGCTGGGTCGTTCCGACCGCACGGATGTCTATGTATTAGGCAATGTATTTATTTCATATTTATAATCTGCTTCAATTTTTATTATACTAACAGGTAATTCCCTAAGACCAAAATTAGCAACATCACCATAAGAAATCATTCGAATAGAGATGCCATTTTCAATAAGATAATCAACCAATTTTGATTTAAGTTTGTCTTTTATGTTTAGTAAGATAATTTGTCTATTTATTTTCAAATGGTCTTCTTCTAGAATAAATTTATAACCCAATGAAACATAGTTTATATCGCATTTGTCATATTTGGCTTTTCTTTCTTTTGGAGTTCTTCGAGCCTTACGTATCCATTTTTCATTCATCTCCTTATGTAAGTACCCAACATTCGGTAACAGCATTGGAGTTGATCTATAATACAACCTCCATTCTTTTTCATATCTCCACTTTGATGATTTTAAGTTTGTTGAAATCATGAATTTTAATGTTGTATTGTCAATCTGTAAATCTGGTAATGATTCAATATAATTCATTGGAAAAAGAAACTGAAACTTATTCTTTAACGAGTCTACTTTAAAATTGACTAGAAATCCGTCATGCCTAGAATAATGAGCCCACATGAGCATATCAGTACTAGTCTCGGACATCGAAACAAGTCCCATGTTCACAAAATTAAGATTAAACTCTTGATATCCATCAATATCATCATTTATATAGCTAAATGGCCTATAAGAATCATATGGGTCATTAAATTCCAAAGGATGATTCACATAAATAGTCGAGCCTTAAAAAGCCCATTCAGTTCTCATTTGATTGTTGATTTGGTAAAATATGGCGTTTATCAAGTCAACA
>JBMFIQ010000032.1:0-25331 GCA_049976245.1 Microbacter sp.
CTCAAACAAGGACGATTTTTAACCGCCAACTCACTTGTTTTTTGGCTCACCGGACGAGGTCAATCCCTAATCAAAGAGCTTTTATGATAATCAACGTTATTTTTTATTTCAACTAAAAATATATCAATATGATATGTCAATTATTTTTCTCTTTCAATGTCAAAGTTATAAAAGGCTAATTATCAACTCTATTTAATTTAATCATGCCTAAAAATCAATTCATTATTTGCCTGCGAAAGTTGAATTAAAAAAGGAGAATCCCAGGATTACTACTGCGGCGATTTTAAAGTCAAAAGACAATGGTATTCACCACTTTTCTCTAAAATCCGAATGGCTTTTTGCACCATTTCATTTTGTGAATTTATGATGCGATAATAGGCTGTTCTATCCCATAAATCATTTGCTATCAATGCTTTGATTTGAACATCCAAAAAATCTTTGGAAAGATCGTATTCAGATTGAACAAAAGGAATTTTAGCATCGGAAGCTGCCTGAATCAGTTGTTTGAAAAGTGTGTCGGGAACAGCATAATGCTGGTCAAACGATTTGAACGTAGGATAATCTCTGAGGATGGTATTCCTGTTCTGATCAATATAGGACATTGTCACTTTATTAACCACCCCTTTTGCAATCATGTTGCGCAAATAAGCCGTAAAATGAACGGTATCCAACGGAACAAAAACATCGGGCATAATGCCTCCACCTCCATAAACCGTTCTGCCGAGACGTAAGGTTTTATATTTCAATGAATCAGCAAAATGAATACTGTCAGCATGTTGAAATTCACCTCTTTTGTAACGCAACAAAATGTCTTCATCATATTTGGTAAATCCATCTTTATAAGGTTTCTGAATGCAACGGCCGGAAGGCGTATAATAATGAGCGGTGGTAAGGCGCAACATGGAGCCGTCGGGCAACATAACGGGACGTTGTACCAATCCTTTGCCGAAAGATCGACGACCGACAATCAAAGCACGATCCCAATCCTGCATGGCTCCGGTGAAGATTTCGCTGGCCGAAGCAGAATATTCATCAATGAGTACAATGAGATTGCCCTGTTCAAAATCGCCGTTGCCCGTAGCGTAAAAATCGGTACGCGGTTGATGCAACCCTTGAGTATAAACAATTTCATTCCCTTTTTGCAAAAACTCATTGGCTAAATCAATTGCGGCATTTAAATAACCACCTCCGTTACCCTCAAGGTCAATCACCAAGTTTTTCATTCCTTGCTCTTTCAACTTGTTAAAAGCCACTTGATACTCTTTGAATGTAGTGGCTCCAAAGCTGTTGATTTTGATGTACCCCGTTGTTGGATCGAGCATGTAAGAAGCATCGACACTGTAAAGCGGAATTTTGTCACGCGTAATGCTAAAATCGATCAACGACGGAACGCCACGTCGCAAGACCTTCACTGTCACCACGGAACCTCGAGGGCCTCTCAAACGACGCATGATGTCGGAATTTTGCATTTTTACTCCGGCTACAAGCGTGTCCTGAATGTAAACGATGCGATCGCCGGGAACAATCCCTACTTTAGCAGCCGGACATCCCGAAATGGTTTGAACCACATACAAGGTATCCTCCAACATTTGAAACTGAATGCCTACACCGTCAAAGGATCCCTGAAGCGGTTCATTCATTTTTTCCACTTCACTCTTTGGAATGTAAACCGAATGAGGATCCAAATCATTCATCATGGCAACAATGGCGCTTGAAACTAATTTTCCGTCGTCCACTTTTGTCACATACAATTGATTGATGGCATTCAACGTATAAAGCAGTTTGGCGCTATTGTCGTTAAGTGAAAACTGTGTTTGACCATGAGCGCCTTGCCCGATCATCAACAAAACAGCAAAAGATAAAACAATTCTTTTCATGAAAAGTACCTATAAAAAAATAAACAACTTTTAGTTTCAGTGAAACCAAGCAATCATTGAATTTTGAATGATTTTGAAAACCCGTTTTATGGCGCCGCCATGATTCGATTCATCACAAGCATTTTTTGTTGCCTAAACCAAATTGGAAGATTCAAACCCATTACTCATTCAACAGATTGAAACGAACCATAAAAAAGTTTAAGCTCAAAAAAAGGAGTATTTGACAAGTATCATTCGACCTTTAAAGATCCATTATTTACGTATGAAATTAACAAAAGCCAAGCGTTCCCCTCCAGCCAATTCAAAATAAAAAAAGCAGGTCTGTAAGCCGGGTTCTGTGTTCCGACGAGCGGAATGCCTGTCATTTATCTGGGATTGTTGTCACCAACAACCTCAAGCGGCCTACCCTCCAACATTGGACGAGCCATCCTCAAACGTTGGTTTACATGGCCTTACAACCCATAAGACGTACGGCCACACATGTCACCATGCATGCCGGTGAGCTCTTACCTCGCCTTTTCACCCTTATCTTGTCACCAAGACGGTTCTTTTCTGTTACGTTACTCTGCCCTCACGAGCAGCTTCCCGTTAGGAAGTATGGTGCTCTGTGTTGCCCGGACTTTCCTCTTTAATGAATAAAGCGACAAGCCGACCTGCTTTCTTGAGACAAAGATAATTCATTTCATCCAAAATAGAAGTGCATCTCAAAGCAATAGAAAAGCAACCAACAAACCAATATACAAACGCAGCAACGAAACCTCATTGCATTTGAAAACAAGCATCAATAATTCCTTAATCAACTTATTGTTTGGTTGTTTCTCCAATTTTAACAGTTGCAAAAGAGCTATACCATTAACATTTAATTTCGAAATGTGAAATGTTAAATCAGACAAAAGTCAACACTATTTAGGAATTTAACCATACCACATTTTCATTTTTATGATGATATTTGCCATCGATTTTAAGTTAAAAAACAATCCATTAAACCACAAAAAAACTTGTAAAATTATGAAATTGAAAGCATTAAGTGTAATATGGTTGTGCATGGGGTTGATGTCACTCCACGCTGAAAACAAAGTACCCAACGAAAAAGAGATCATCGCCGAAGGCGGATTTATTCAAACCCCCATTACAAAAGTAGACTATGTGACATCCGATCGCAACAACAATGTCGGAGGGCCTGACTTCACCGTGGCAGCTGCACATACCGTTAATGCCGTTGTGCATGTGATGACAAAAATCACTCCTTCGGCACAACAGATGGGAAACATGCCGCAAGATCCGTTCTTCAACTTTTTCTTTGGTATTCCCAACGGACCTCGTCAAATGGAGCCACAAATGGCAAGCGGTTCAGGGGTCATCATTTCAACTGACGGGTACATTGTTACCAACAATCACGTGATTGAAGGTTCAGACAACATTCAGGTGGTACTGAACGACAAACGAAAATTTGACGCAACGGTTGTAGGAACTGATCCAAACACCGATTTGGCCTTGTTGAAAATTGATGCCAAAGATTTGCCTACCATTACTTATGGAAATTCCGACGAATTGAAAGTGGGACAATGGGTTTTAGCTGTCGGAAATCCGTTTAACTTAACTTCCACTGTGACCGCAGGCATTGTTAGCGCAAAAGGGAGAAACATCAACATCATCTCTTCCAAAATGCCGATTGAATCGTTTATTCAAACAGATGCGGCCATCAATCCCGGCAACAGCGGAGGCGCTTTAGTGAATACCAACGGTGAATTGGTGGGGATCAACACGGCTATTGCCTCACAAACAGGAACATACGACGGATATGGGTTTGCCATTCCTGTCAACATTGTAAAAAAAGTAGTGGCTGACCTCAAAAAATACGGGGTGGTGCAACGAGCCGTTTTGGGAGTTACCATTCAAGATATCAATGCAGATCTGGCCAAACAAAAAAATCTGAAAACCCTCAATGGTGCATACATTGCGGGAGTATCGGAACCCGGAGCAGCCAAAGATGCAGGCATCAAGGAAGGAGATGTGATTGTCAAAATCAACTCCACTCCGGTCAATTCCGTTTCTGATCTGCAAAGTCAAATCAGTCAGTTCCAACCCGGCGACAAAATTACGGTGACATTGAATCGCGACGGAGAAATAAAAACAGTAGACGTCACGCTTCGCAATGCGGCAGGAGGCACTAAATTAGTTAAAAATCAAGGCATTGAATCACTCGGAGCTTCGTTTGAAGAAATTGGCAGCACACTGAAACAACAATTGAACATCTCCGGTGGCGTACAAGTGGTTGGATTGCAGGAAAAAAGCATTCTGGCACAAGCCGGTGTCAAAAAAGGGTTAGTCATTGTCAAAATCAACAATCAACCAGTACGCACCATTTCCGAACTTCAAGCCATTGTGAACAACATCAACAATGCATCGGCACGCGATCGCGGGCTGTTCATTACCGGTGTTTATCCGAACGGAGAAGTGGCCTATTTTGCCATTGACCTGTCAAAATAAATCCATCAAACTCTTGAAATAACTTCTCAAAAAGCCTTTTTGCTCTTCCTTGCAGAAAGGCTTTTTATTGTTCCATTGTTTTTCAACGGAATTCAGATCAAGAACTCTATTCTTTTTTTTCATTCTGATAAAAAGCACCCTGCCAATGACAATCGCATGAAATCCACCTTGCAGTTTTTCCATTCAATATACTGATTATAAAATTTTTGCAACTTATTTACAAACAAACATTTTGCCGATATAAACTATATAAGATTGGCCTTGCCATGATGAAAAAGGCAGAAGATCAATATTTTTCATTAATTTTGTCATGCAAAACAGGAACAATTCAAGACCAAAAAAAATCATTGTCATTCATGGAATTAAACAGCAAATATGATCCTTCGCAAGTAGAATCAAAATGGTATCAATATTGGTTAGATCATCATTATTTTCATTCTGAGCCGGACGGTCGGCCACCTTACACCGTTGTTATTCCACCGCCCAACGTGACGGGCGTGCTTCACATGGGGCACATGTTGAACAACACCATTCAAGATATTTTAGTCAGAAGGGCACGCATGCAGGGAAAAAATGCCTGTTGGGTACCTGGAACCGATCATGCTTCGATAGCCACCGAAGCCAAAGTGGTGAACAAATTGGCCGCCGAAGGCATTCATAAAAATGAGCTTAGTCGGGATGAATTTTTGAATCACGCATGGGAATGGACACACAAGCATGGCGGCATCATTCTGGAACAACTTAAAAAATTGGGCGCTTCATGCGATTGGGATCGTACCTGTTTTACGATGGACGAGCTTCGGAGCGAAAGTGTGTTGAAGGTTTTTGTCCAACTTTACGAAAAAGGATTGATTTACAGAGGCATTCGTATGGTCAATTGGGATCCTAAAGCTTTGACGGCGCTCTCGGATGAGGAAGTAATCTACAAAGAACAGCAAGGCTTCCTCTACTACTTGAGATATCCCATTGAAAATGAATCAGGTTATGCCCTGATTGCAACAACACGTCCTGAAACCATTTTAGGTGACACAGCCGTCTGCATCCATCCCAACGATGAAAAGAATGCCCATTTGAAAGGGAAAAAAGTTATCGTTCCGTTAGTGAATCGTGTGATTCCGGTCATTGAAGATGAATATGTGGACACCGAATTCGGCACAGGTTGTTTAAAAATAACGCCTGCTCACGATGTTAACGATTACATCATCGGCGAAAAATATCAATTGCCAATCATTGATATTTTCAACGATGACGGCACCTTAAATGAGCACGGGAAGCAATACGCCGGCATGGATCGATTTGAAGTGCGCAAAAAAATTGTGGAAGAACTCGAACAAGCCGGTTTTTTGGAAAAGAAAGAAGCATACACCAACAAGGTAGGGTTTTCGGAACGCACCAACGTGGCGATAGAACCAAAACTCTCAATGCAATGGTTTCTTAAAATGGAATCATTGGCCAAACCTGCCCTGGAAGCTGTGATGAATGATGACATCAAGCTGGTTCCGCCAAAGTTCAAAAACACCTATCGTCACTGGATGGAAAATGTAAAAGATTGGTGCATTTCGCGTCAGTTATGGTGGGGACATCGCATTCCGGCTTACTATTTACCCAAAGGAGGCTTTGTGGTGGCACTTTCGAGAGAAGAAGCCTACGAAAAAGCAAAAAAGAAAGTCGATTATCCTTTTGAAATGGCCGAATTGCGTCAGGATGAAGATGTGTTGGACACTTGGTTTTCATCGTGGTTATGGCCAATATCGGTTTTTGACGGAATCAATCAACCAAACAATCGCGACATCGCCTATTATTATCCCACCTCCGATTTGGTCACGGCTCCCGATATTCTCTTTTTCTGGGTGGCACGCATGATCATTGCCGGTTATGAATTCCGGAACAACAAGCCATTTCAAAACGTCTATCTTACGGGGATCGTTCGTGACAAATTGGGACGAAAGATGTCAAAATCGTTGGGCAATTCCCCCGAACCGCTTGCATTGATTGAAAAATACGGCGCTGACGGCGTTCGGATGGGAATGATGTTGTCGGCACCTGCCGGCAACGACATTTTGTTCGATGAAGCACTTTGCGAACAAGGACGAAATTTCAACAACAAAATTTGGAATGCATTGCGTTTAATCAAAGGATGGAAAGTAGCCAATCAACCACAACCCGAAGCCTCAACCATCGCCATTCAATGGTTTGATGCAAAACTGAATGCAGTGATTGCCGAAGTAAACGATTTGTTCGACAAATATCGCATCAGCGAAGCGCTCATGACGGTTTACAAACTCTTTTGGGATGAGTTTTCGTCATGGTATCTTGAAATCATCAAACCCGGCTTTGAACATCCCATTGATGCAACGACGTTTGATGCAACACGTGTTTTCTTTGAAATATTACTTAAACTGTTGCATCCTTTTATGCCGTTCATTACCGAAGAACTCTATCATGCGCTAGAAGAGCGCGACGAAAATGACTGCATCATGATCAGTCTTTTGCCAGAAGCCCAACCATTTAAAGATGAGATACTTCAAGAATTTGAATTTGTAAAGGAAGTCATTGCGGCCGTGCGAACCATCCGTTTACAAAAAAACATCCCGAATAAAGAACCGTTGACGCTTCAAATTGTTCAAGGAGAAACCATTCCGTTTGAAAGCGTGATTAAAAAAATGGCGAACATTCACGAAATCGAACGCTCAGAAAAGAAGCAGAACGGTGCTGCATCGTTCATTGTCGGCACTGTTGAATTTGCTCTTCCGACAACAGCAGTGACAAACATCAACGAAGAGATCAAAAAAATCAACGAAGAACTACAATATTTGGAAGGATTTTTGGAAGCCATTAACAAAAAACTGAACAACGAACGTTTTGTAACCAATGCCAAACCCGAGGTAGTAGACTTGGAACACAAAAAACGCTCCGATACAGAAAGTAAAATAGCAACGCTCAAAGCAACTTTATCCGCATTAACATCAAACTGACATGAATTATCAATCCATTTGCCTTTCCATGTGTGACATAGCCAAAAAAGCCGGTGCTTTCATAGCCTCGGAACGGTTGCATTTCGACTTGAAAACAGTTGAATCAAAAGGGTTACACGATTTGGTAAGTTATGTTGATAAGACTTCAGAAAAACTCATTGTGGAAGCTCTCGGCGAATTGCTTCCCGAAGCTGGATTCATCACCGAGGAAGGAACTTCGACCAAACAAGGGAAACGATATCAATGGATCATCGATCCTTTGGACGGAACCACCAATTTCGTAAGTGGGATTCCCATTTATGCCGTCAGCATTGGATTGGTGGAAGATCAGGAAACAGTGGCAGGCGTGGTGTACGAGATTGGGCAACAAGAATGTTTTTATGCATGGAAAGGGAGCGAAGCCTACTTAAACGGGACAACCATTCATGTTTCCGAAACCGCCGACATGCAAGAAGCATTGCTGGCAACAGGATTTCCCTATTCCAACTTTTCGCGCATTGACAACTATCTTGCGCTGCTAAAATGGGGCATGATCGAAACACGAGGCATTCGTCGGCTTGGTTCTGCAGCTACCGATTTGGCCTACGTGGCCTGTGGACGCTTCGATGTATTTTTTGAATACGACCTGAAACCTTGGGATGTTTGTGCAGGCGCTTTCATCGTGAAGCAAGCCGGTGGCCGAGTCTTTGATTTTGCCGGCGGAAACGATTATCTTTTCGGAAAAGAAATCACGGCTTCCAATGCAGCTTTGCATCATTCCATGCTGGAAAAGATCCACACTTATTTCCGTTAAAATCTTTCCCCGCGTTGATAACAATCCATTGAAGAGCCAAATCAACGACCTGATTGATCCATCTTGGCTTTGATGCGCAACAATTGTTCCCCCACACCAATGGCGTAACCTGATGAAAAATAGAGAATATTTCCCTGTGCATCAAGAAACAAGACACACGGAAGATGATCTCTCACCTGCTGACCGTACTCTGTGGCAATGGCTTGAGCAATGTTGCCGGAAACATCGATTCCAACCACGCTTTGATGCGGCAAAGCATACGCTTTCAGCTCCTTGACCTGATCAACATCAGCTTGTGGAACGGCCAAAACAACATGGCCTTTCCATGATTCAAAATAGGGAACATAAACACTCAAATCATTCAATACATGTTTGGTCGGTTCTTTGTCCGGCTCAAGAAGAGCCAAAATCAAATCGTGATGCTGCGCCATTGAAGCCAACGTTTTGACGGAATCATTTTGCAAAAGTTGCAAGGATAATTGTTCCAAAGGCAATTGACCGGATGCCGAAAGCACAACATTTTCACGCTGAAGTTGAACGGTTTCCGTAACGGTTTGCGCTTTTGAAACAGAAAAATAGGTAAGCGAACTCATAACAGAGCCGTCGGGAAACCTATTTCCGGTAACCAACACGTAATGACCCGTATCAAGTGGTATCTTGGGAGCAAAATCAGTCACTTTTTGGCCTTCGTCAAAATCGAGTGCTCGATACGTTCCATGATGCAAAACGCCGAGCGTGAAGTTTTGATAGTAACGTGGAACCAAAAGATTATTCCCATTTTCGAGATGTAAATATCCGATCACCGGTTTCAAAGGCATTTTAGTCGAGAAAGGAGCCGGCAACCAGCTTCCCGCTTTCCAATATTCAGGGTGTTGCGTTTCAGGATTGAGACGAGCCGGAATGCCAAACGTACGACAAGCCGCAACAAAGAACAAATCGCGGGATTTATGATCCGTCAATCGCATCAGAAAAACACCCTCCGGAGAAATATAGGAATGAGAAAACAAATTGGCTTCATCGTTGACGGTAAGAAATGATGACATCCAATGAATGAGTGTGAAAATGTTGGCTCGGGTTTTCTTGGCCATATTCTGACCAAATTTTCGGGCCAGAAAACTTCGCCACGGTGACAGGTTTTCAGTCGCAATGCGCGGATTGAGCACATAACGAATGAACAACGTTTCGCTGATTCTGGCTTCACGTCCTTCAGGACGAACAGCATAACGAAGCTGATCCGTTAATACCGAAGCCGAACAATCGCTTAAATCCTTATCCGACAGTTGCGATGCTAAAGCCAAGACATATTTTCTGGCAATTTTTACACCTTGAGTCAAATAGGTTTCCACCTGCGCCCAATTACCAAAACTTTTTTGTATCAAACCGATCACCGTGTCGGCAGATAAGTGCAGGCGATGTGCCAGCCCTGCTGCCCAAAGAGAATCTTTGAATGTAGCCATGTATGCATTTCGAATGGAATCTTCGCACGCCAAGCGATGGTTGTTCCATGCTTCCTGAGCCGACGTGACCTGCGAAATAACCTTCGCGGCAGGCGGAGGTACCATGTAATAATGATCGATGACGCCATCCAAATTCTTATTCTTCAAATAAATAGTCAATGAATCGGTGGATGGAACAGCCAATTTTGCATAACCAAAAGCATCGCCTTTTGAAGCCCAGATCAGAAGATCGCCTAATCCCAACGCCAATTGTGTTTTGCCTTGTCGATTGGTAAACGTAGTGGCAATGGGATAAAATTCGGCATAATTGTACAGTTTGAATTCAACGCAGGCACTGTCAACAGGTTGTCCCTGCTCATTTTTAACCGAAATGATCACGTTTTTCACCGGCGCATAATTGGAAGTCAGATTGAGTTCGGCAAAACGAGGATCAGAAACCACGATTTGATCTTTCCCAAAATAACGTCCGAAAGCCCTGGTGTTGGCCAACATGATGCGCTTCACCGGTTCGGTGAACCAGCCCATGTCGAGATCGGGTGCAGGTTCACAAGCCCCCATGTAATGCCATTTCCCGTCAATCCAAACTTCGACCCAAGCATGATTATCGTCGGTATGTGCCCATCGAGGGGTGTAAACCTGACGTGCCGGTATGCCAACCGTTCGCAAGGCTGTCACCGTAAATGTGGATTCTTCCCCACAACGGCCAAATGATTTTTTCATGGTGCTTAAAGGGGAACTGGTACGGTCATCGGTTCCTCTATAAGTCACTTTTTCGTGACACCAATGATTGATTTCGAGGGCAGCATCTTTCATGTTTAACCCTTGAATGCGCGCTTTTAACACAGGATACATTTTCAGGCGAAACGAATCGAGATGTTCATTGTTAACCCGTAAAGGCAACACAAAATGCAAGAAAACTTCTTCGGGAATCTTTTTTCCCCACGGCATTTCAGAACGTGCTTCCAAAGTGCGTTTTACATTCTGAAAGAAAAATGAAGGCGCATAATCCGCTATGTCACTCAACGGCATGTAGGCGTAAAAAAACCGCATGGCCTGTTTTTCATCTGCCGTCATCGGTTGTTGTAAAAAATGCCAGATGGGCGTAACACTACGAGCTGTCAATTCTTGCTGCACTGTCAACATGCGTTGCATGTCGTACAACCTTTCCGGATTGGAAATCAATTGTCCAAAAATGGTGTTTCCCATACTTTGGACTAAAAACAACATGATAAACCACCGCGTCTTCATATGAATTTGTTTTATTTTTACATTAAAGATGTTTGAAGAGTACAGTTCTGATGCTATATTGATGAATTATTTTGATGTCAAAAATAGGCTTCCCGTTCAACACCTCATTCACCAAACGGCAATGAAATGCGTTGTTCATTCACGTTCCATCCCTTGATTTGCACGGCACAACGGCCAAATGGTTTTGCAGAAGAAACAGACACCACACGGGTTTCTCCCGGCAAAACAGAAAGCCAATTTTTGTCATAAAACACCGGTAAAATTCGCTCTCCGGTTTTCGGATCGATCACAGTGATGTGAATGAAAAAAGCAATTGGATTGCTTGCAGGATTTGTCAACGTCACCTGAACGGATCGATCCGACAAAGTTTGAGTCTTCAGCGTGACATCCGCTTTCGGCATCTTGCTTAATCCCAAATAATGACCAACAGTGTCAGAAATCCAGTATAAATTTTCTGACAACAGATGATTTGGAGCATCCAACAGTTGCAATTGCAAGAAACCGCCGCCCTGACGACGCAACGCTTCAAGTTGGTCTTCTACCGAAAAGAACGATTGAACGGATGAAGGGCTCAAATAAATGAGTTGTGTGTTGTCAGGATTCATTTTCCCGTTCATATCAATGGTAAATTCCCTTAACATGATATTCCGATAAGGCTGAAAGGTATTATTCACCGTCAAGATCATTCCGGTTGTCGGATTGCACATGACATGAAGCGGTTCGGCACCACATTGCAACCCGTACAAACCGGCATTGGGATCGAGGTAATAATCGTACATTTGACCACGTAACGCGGTCCACGGATTTTGAGTTTTCCAAATGATAAAGCCGGTGTACCAATCCCAAAGATGTGCGCTAAATCCTTCTGCCAAAGCACGATATTGATCATAGTTGACCAATTGTGCCTTTTCGCAATAGTCAGCAAGACTCGTTGGTGTTCCGTATCGTTCAATGTGATTTCCGTACCCGATAAATTTATGATATTCCCACACCGAGTCAAGATGATCAGGATTTGGAATCACAAGATCACGCTGAGGCATAAAACGTTTCAACGACTCAATATCGCCCATGCCTACCGAGCCTACTTCCGAATTAAACGGGAAAGTACGAACATTCCAAAAATGATCGGGATGCTGAATGCCATAAGGGCCGTCTCCGTTTCCGCCAATCGAATTGTAGGACATGCTGTCCGTGTTGGAATATTCAAAAAAATAACGCGTCCCGTCCAAATTCGGCAAAATAGAATCCTCCAGGGCACGCAACAAATCGTTGGGAGGAGTAATTTCATTGCCGCCACACCAGAAAGCCAGCGAAGGATGGTTGCGCAACATCTTGATTTGATCAATCATTGAAGCCAATGCCAACGCATGATTGTCGGGATAATTACGCCGCGTCCACTGATCATCTTTTTTTGTCGGATCTTTCCATCGACCGTTGCAATCGCCTGAAAACCACAAATCCTGAAAAACAAGCAATCCATACCGATCGCAAGCAGCATAAAACTCAGGCCTTTCCGTGAGCGCACCACCCCAAACCCGAATCAAATTGAGGTTCATCTCCTTGTGAAAACGAATTTCAGCGTCGTATCGTTCGGGTGAAAAACGAAGCATTTCGTCGGAAATAATCCAATCACCTCCTTTGATGAAAATGGGTTGGCCGTTCACAAACACTTTGCGACTTTTCGTGTGATCATCCCACGAAGTTTCAATTTGCCGAATACCAATTTGTTGCGTTATCTCATCCATTAACTGATGCGTGTCGGCAATGAACTGAAAACGAGTTTCGTACAATGGTTGGTCACCATAGCCGTTTGGCCACCACAAACGGGGATTTCTCAATGTATCATCTTTGAAATAAACTGTTTGTGAACTTTTTGGAAGTAAATCCACCTTGGCTGCAATAACCTGATGATTGACCAAAAATTGCACTTCGCCATGGATCTCGTCATTAGTCGGATTTTCAACAGTGACGGATGATTTGATGATGGCAGGAGGCTGTGTCAATGCATCGGGAAATCGTTTCCCGGGAACCAATGTCACGATGTGAGGATCCACAAGCAACACGCCTTTTGTTTTGACAATAGAAACTTTATCCCAAATGCCGGTATTCCGGTCAGGAACAGGTTGTATCCAATCCCATCCAGCCGGATATTGAATGCCTACATTTTTAGCTATAGTGCCGTCTCCACCCTGACCACCATTCGGATTCCCAACCGGATCGGGCGGAAAAACCAAAACAGCCAACCGATTCTTTCCGCTTTTTGCAAGCAACGAAGTGATGTTGTACGATTGCCGCAGAAACATGCCGTAATGCCTTTGAACATTGACCCGATGACCATTTAAAAAGATATCGCAGGAATAATTGACACCGCGAAAACGAAGATACACCTGTTCATTACCTTGCGGGAAAGGTTCTTGAAAATCAGTTACAAACCAATAGGTATAAAAATCACGTCCCACCTGGTAGATATCCGGAATCAATTTGTTGTTCATGCCAAAAAACGGATCCGGAATCTTTTTGTCATTGAGCAATGTGTTAAGTACGGTTCCGGGAACGGTAGCCGGCAGCCAGTGACGCAACGGGTAAGAAGCATGGCTTAGCGTCAATCCGTCAACATTTACCATTTTAATATTTTGACATTGCCAACCCTTGTCAAGTTCATACGCTTGATGGGCTGACACAAAAGGCGTCGCTATCAAAGCCAGAAAAACTGAAAACCAAATTTTTATTGACATGTTTTTTTAATAAAATAAGTGTTCACCTACCGTAACTCCAACATAAAAACCGTATCGAACAAATCGGGTCGCTCAAAACTTTGATAAACAGGCGTATTCACATTGATAAAGAAATGATTGGATTCGGAATTTCCCCACCAAGAAGTGACCGAAGGCATTTCGGCGCCGGTACTCAAAAGATATACTCCTTTTACTTTTCGGGTCAATCCTTGCACGTCGATTGGCCCCAAATTGGGATACATCCAATGAGCAAATAATGTCTCTTCTTTTTGTGTGTATCGTCCCCACTCCGGTTTTGGCAGTGATGAAGCGCCACAACCGTAAATGCTTTCACTGTTTTGATCCATCCATTTACCGACAGCATGAAGAATCTTGACGCTCGGTTCCGGGATAATGCCTCGTGCATCGGGTCCAACGTTCAACAGCAAATTGCCGTTCTTGCTGACGCAGTTCACCAACGACTGAATAATTAACTCGGGTGATTTCCAATGGTTATCAAAAGCATTGTAACCCCAACTGTTGTTCATCGTCATGCAGGTTTCCCACGGAATTGGATTTCCGAAACGATCGGTCAATCCTTTGTCGGGAATTCCCTGTTCAGGTGTTTCAAAATCTCCGTATCCCAACACAAGTCTGGTGGTATCAGTTCCCTGATTGACTTCGAGACGATTATTCAAGATGATATCAGGCTGATATTTTCGAATCATTGCGACCAAAGCTTTAGCACCCCATTTTTCGCCACTGTAATTGTCGAAAGAATAATCAAACCAAAGAATGTCAATTTTGCCGTAATTTTTCATCAGTTCTTCCACCTGTCCATGCATATATTTCAGGTAGTTATCCCAATTAAAATATCTCTTTCCGTAAGCAGAATCACCCCGCTGAGGATGATTTCCCACATTGGGATAATCAGGATGATGCCAATCAATCAACGAATAATAGAGCCCCACTTTGATCCCTTCAGCCCGAAAAGCATCCAAAAACTCCCTTACGATGTCACGTCCGTGAAAATAGTGCGAAATGGTATAAGTAGTCAATTTACTGTCGAATAGGCAAAAACCGTCATGATGTTTAGCTGTAAGGACAGCATATTTCATGCCGGCAGCTTTGGCCAGTTTTGCCCATTTCTTGGCATCGAAATCAACAGGATTGAAGGCTTCAACATATTTTTGATATTGCACCGTGGTCAACCTTTCGTCGGATTTAACCCATTCACCCCGCGCCGGCACAGCATAAGCGCCAAAATGAATGAACATGCCAAAACGTGCATTTCGCCACCATGTCGTACGATCCATGATTTGCTGATAGTTTTTCAGATAAGTTGCATCCGGTTTCTTTTGAGCAAAAAGAAACAATGAACAAAAAGTCAACAGAAGAATCAGGTTTATCTTTCTCATAGCATTCATTTTTAATCTCTTATGTCAATTTATCAATTCATGTTATTCCTGTTCAATCGCTCCGATTCAATGCGAAAGGATCAAAAATTTCTCTTCAACAGTTCAGGATGAACGCGCTCGATGGTCAGGATAAACTCGCCAAACAAGGTATTAGCCCAGGCAAACCACTTGCGGGTGAAACGTGACGGATCGTCTTTCCAAAACGATTCGTGCATGAAGCCAGTGCCAGCATCGGTGTTGCGCAAAGTTTTCAAGCAATAGGCCATCTCATTTTCATTGGTGGTGGTGATTCCGCGCATGATGAGGCTCATGGGCCAAATCCATCCAATGCCTACATGCGGGCCGCCCATTCCTTCGGCTGCCGTCCCTTTGAAAAAGTAAGGATTGCTTTCGCTCCACACAAAGCGACGCGTGTTTTGATACACCGGATCATGGTATGGAATGAACGAACAGAGATATGGCAAGGCCAACAGATCGGGCACATTGGCATCATCCATGAAAAGCTGATTGCCGAAACCGTCCACTTCATAAGCATAGATTTCACCAAAGTGATCGTGTGAGGCTTTGCCGTATTGATCCACGGCGTTCTTTACTTCATTTGCCAGCCGTTTGCATTGCTGAGCAAAAGCAAGATCGCCGGTGACCTGTTCCGAGATTTCAGCCAATTGATGCAGTGATTCCACCGCAAAAAGGTTGGAAGGAATCAGAAAACTGAAAATGGTGGCATCGTCGGATGGACGGAAAGACGAACAAATCAACCCTACCGGTTTGATCGGACTGCCATAGCCGTCGTTCAACACCGTGTCGCTCTGTTTATCGGTGACACGGGTAAACGAATAGGGAGAATCGGTGGTGCCGTGCTTTCGCTGTTGTTGCACAAAGGTTTCATACACCCGCGACATGGCATAACGCCACTCTTTATCAAAAATGGAGCTGTTTCCCGTTGTTTTCCAATAGTGATAGGCCAACCGAATGGGATAACAAAGCGAATCAATCTCCCATTTGCGCTCATGTAATTCAGGAATCATTTTCGTATGATCCGAATCCCATTCACTGCCGGTAGCTCCCTTGTTGAAGGCATTGGCATAAGGATCCAGACCAATGCAGTAAGCTTGACGACGAATGACGCCTTCCAACATCAGAATGAGTTGCGGATCTTCTTTGGCCAACGAAAGATAAGGAAACACCTGTGCTGATGAGTCTCGCAACCACATGGCATCAATATCGCCGGTGATGACAAAAGTGTCGGGTTTCCCGTCTTTCATCGAAAACTCAACGGTGGTATCAAGTGTGTTGGGATAACAATTCTCAAACATCCAGGCCAATTTCGGATCTTTGATCTGTGCTTTCACCCGTTGTATAGTGGACTCAACGGCTTTGGAAGTGAAATTGCGTTTGGCAAGAGGTGGCCGTTCCGAACGGTAATCCATCGCCTGCATCACCGATGGATGGCCAAGCATTGATTTACTCAAAGCAACGCCCGCTAAGGCAATCCCACTCTTACGTAAAAAGTCTCGTCGTGTGGTCATAGTATGGAACTAAGAATTGATCAATATTTTATCTCTTTTTAATGCAAAGAAAACGCCTGAATTGCTGAAACAACCGGTTTCACTGACCAATCTTCGACACCGGACAATCTTTTGCCTTTGTTGCCCATGTTGAAGGTTTATCACCCATGTTGAAGATCAGAGTGCTGCCGTCAACAATTTGTCGATGAGTGATGTACGAATATGGATAGGAATTACCGTTCATAGTGGCCGACTGAATGTATTTATTGGATTTTGATACATTCCTTGCCTCTATTGTAAAGGGTTTTGTATTTCCTGTACGCAAAACAACCTTTGGAAACAACGGACTGCCAATGACATATTGACCACTGACCGGATTGACGGGATAAAAGCCCATCGCGCTGAATACATACCAAGCCGACATCTGTCCGCAATCGTCATTACCGCACAATCCATCACGGGTATCGTTGTAAAGCGAATCGGCTACGAGCCGCACTCTCGCTGCGGTTTTGTAGGGTTCTCCCACGTAATTGTACAAATAAGCAATTTCGTGACTTGGTTCATTTCCCTGCGCATATTGACCAATCATCCCGCTGACATCCGGTTCGTCAGGATTATTGTTCACCGAAGGTTGATCAAACAACGAATCCAATTTGTGGGCAAAGGCCCTGCGCCCACCGATCAGACGGATCAGTCCATCCACATCCTGCGGGGCAAAAAAGGTGTATTGCCATGAATTTCCTTCCGTGAAATCATCACTTCCCAATCGCGATACATCAATCGGATTGAAATCTTTCCGCCATTCGCCTTGTGAATTCTTTCCCTGCAAAAAGTTGGTTGCGGGATTAAAAAGGTTTTTGAAATTCTCTGCCCGTTGCATGAATCGTTTGTAATCGGCCATCTTGCCCAATTTTTTGGCGACTTGCGCCACGCACCAATCGTCATAGGCATATTCCACCGTGATGGAAACGGAGTTGCTCTCCACGTTATCGGGAACATAGTCATACTTTTGATAGGCTTTCAATCCGCGAATCGTATCGTCCACCGTGGCTTTCATAGCCTGATAGGCTTCCTCGACACTGAAATCGGGATTACCGTGCAGACAGGCATCGGCAATCACCGGAATGCTGTGATTCCCGATCATGCACCACGTCTCATTGGAATCCAGTTCCCAAACGGGCAATCTTCCACCTTCACGGTACATGGCCAGCATCGATTTGACAAAGTCATTGTTGGTTTTTGGTTCTATCAACGCATAAAGTGGATGGGCAGCCCGGAAAGTATCCCACAACGAAAAGACGGTATAATAATTAAATCCCTTGGCAACATGAACCTTGTGATCCATCCCGACATATTGTCCGTTCACGTCGCTGTAAAGATAAGGAGCTAATAATGCATGATAAAGAGCGGTATAAAAAGTACGCAATTTTTCTTTGCTACCGCCGATAACCGTAATAGCTGACAAGGCTTTGTCCCATGTTTGAACGGCGGCCTGCCGCACCGCATCGAAATTCCAACCCGGTAGTTCTGCATCCAAGTTGGCTTTGGCATTGGCCATGCTCACCGCTGAAATGGCCACTTTGACCAACACCGGCTGATCCGTCCCGTTGGCAAAACGCACCAAGGCTTTGACTACTTTGCCTGTGAAATCTTTGGCATCTTCCACAATCTTTCCATTTTCAACCATAGCTTGTTTTTGGAAAGGCTGACTAAATTTGGCATAAAAATAGACATAACGATCGTGTGCCCAGCCCGTGGATTGGCGATAGCCTTCGATGGCATCGTTCCCCACAAAATGAATCGAGGACGAAACGGTATGATTTTGAATTCCCCGATCCAAATCGATGATCATGTCGCGATCTCCCGTCTTTGGGAAAGTATAGCGTTGCATGCCGCAGCGTTTGGTCGCCGTCAGTTCAGCTTTGATATCATAACTTTTCAATAAAACGGAGTAATAACCTACAGTGGCGTGTTCATCCTGATGCGTGAAAATCGACCGATATCCTTCTTCGGGATGTTCTTTGCTGCCGGGTTCTGTTTTCCATTTACTACCTGTATAAGCCATAAAGAGAATGTCGCCCAGATCGGCAGCTCCCGTTCCGCTCAGATGGGTAAGGGAAAAACCCATTAACGACGTGTCACTGTCGTGATAACCCGAACACCAGTCCCAGCCATCTTCGCCTGTATCGGGACTAATTTGTACCATGCCGTGCGGCAAACAAGGCCCCGGAAAAGTATGTCCGTGACCACCTGTCCCAATAAAGGGATCAACATACTGACTCAGATTTTGTGCGACCATGATGCCGCCGACAAACCATGCCAATAAAACAACCGTAAAAATTAATGTCTTTTTCATTGTAATTCAATTATTTATGTATTAAACATTTTCCCATTAACCTTCATTTTCTCAAAGCGGTCTGATAGATAGCATTGAGCAATCCATCAGACGGTTTGTCGCAAGTAAGTTCCCAAAACATGATGCCTCCCAAATGCTTCTCTTTGACATATTTCGTTTTTAACTGCACTGAACGAATATCATCAAAAGTACCAAAAGCGTGTTCTTTCGCACTGTAACAATAAGGAGCCTGCGAAGCGTTGTCCCAATAAAACACAAAACCTTTTGTCGGACTGAAATAGGAATCAAAATCTTTGTAATTAACCATGGCTGTAAACTTTCCCGGTTGAAACAAGCCATGATTCGTGTCAGGAACAGCGGTCCAAACGCGGGCATAAAATGCAGCACCAATCACCACTTTATGCATATCAATGTGGATGGAATCAAAATAATGAATGGCATGATCCACTGATTCGGGTTGCTTGGGTGAGGAATAAAGCCGTGTGTGCAATCCGGTTACTTTGCTGTAGCCATTTACCAGATCATAAGACATAAGATTTACATAATTTACTAAAGGTACCACTTTGTGCCAATCAATGGAATGGCGCAGGTATTCATCAAATCCACCGGCAGCAAAACTAATGATTTTTTTCTTGCCCAGTGTATGCCGTAGTCGACGAATTAAATCCGTAAAGTGTTCTTTATCCTGAGGCGTAAACAAATGACCGGGATAGCCTTGAATGGACGGATATTCCCAGTCCAGATCGATTCCGTCCAACCCATATTCATCAAGAATCTTTTTCGTGGATCGGGCAAATTGCTCACGTCCCTTCTCTGTTGAAAAGGCTGCTGAACAAGGAGCACATCCGCCCCAGCCGCCCATGGAAACCATCACTTTCAGATGTGGGTATTGCTTTTTCAACGCTACTAATTGCCTTAAAGTCACACTGTCCTTTGGAGAATCCACGTGCAACGAAGTGCCTTGAACATGCAAAAAACTAAAAATCAAATGCGTCAACTGATCAACACGATATTGATCGATATCCGTCCCGTTTCCGGTGTAATAAGCCATAATGGCAATGGGAATCTTACCATTTTGATGTTCGTTTTGCCCTGTGCAAATGAATGCATTGAACAAAAAGTTAAAAAATAAAACGCCAAAAAAAAGTTTTCTCATCTGTTTATCTTTGTTTTTAAAGTTCACATGAAATTCATTCCGTTGAAAAGAGAAATCGTTTCATTTTACCTCGTTTATTCAAAATCTTCTTCAAAACATATTCCATTGATTTTCATGGAAATAACAACCATATTAATCAATATTCCAACAAGCTGTCGGGAAGATCGTGCAAAAGTTCACCCTGTCTGCCATATTTCAATTGCAAAGTGTATCCTCCTCCACCTTCAATAAAATCAAGGGAGAAACGATGTACTCCTCTTTGCAGGGCAATTTCTCCACTCTTTTCCAGAGCACTATGTAATCCATCATTGTTCACAACTGTTTTTTCGTCAATTTTCAGCACACTGCCATCGTCAGAAGTCAGCTCAAACCGATAAATGTCAGTTGCAGGAATGTTAAAATATCCCCGAAACTTTAATCCGAAAGCGGGCGCATTGATATCAGAAGGCACCTGAAGAGAAGAGACCGCAAACGAACGCTCAGGCTTCAAATGGGACAAATTCGTTGTGCTGTCAAACTTTCCAACATAATAAAAACATTGCAATCCGTTGTTAAATGTTCTGTTCCCGGAAAAAGGAGGTAAATAGTTTTCTTTTTTGAATTTGACTGTATAAATGTCACCTCGGTTGCCACCAGGCGAAAATGCCGCCAAACGAATGATGCTGGATTGATCAATGGTTAACTCTTTCGGTAACAATCGCGATTGAAGTGTTGGGATAGAATCGTCCATCGTGTAATGAACACTCAGCGAAGACCAAGGCTTCTGCACCTTCAGTTTCGTACTGTCAATAAACACATTATCATCTGCAAATCCTGACAAATCCGGTAAACGGTAATGAATATGCATTTGATCCCAAAGAGAATAATGACTTTGCAATCGTTCCAAATAGGATTTATAATCCTTTGGATTATTTTTCCATGCAACTTCTGCCATTGCTGTCATGCGCGGCATGGTCATAAAGTCTGCTCGTTTTTCGGAAGGAATTCGCTCCGTCCATACACAAGCTTCAATGCCTATTATTTTTTGTTTCCCTCTTTCAGTCAAACCTTCAGGATAAGGATTGAAATGATAAACGTTACTCAATGAATTTTTATCAGGAAACGCATCAAAATACAATGGATTACCTGGTGCCATGATGACCTTATTTTCATTGTTGGCGGCTTTCACATGCGCTTTAGGGAGCCAGCTACGCCAATACATAATCACTGCACTGCTGTCAATGCCTCCTTCCATGATGTCATCCCAACCGATTATTTGCTTGCCGTGCGCATAAAAAAACCGCTCCATGTGCTTGACAAAACAACTTTGCAGTTGATCCACATTTGTTAGTCCTTCTTTTTGCATCAGTGTCTTGCATGCAGGACACTCTTTCCAAGTGGTTTTGTCAACTTCGTCTCCTCCAATATGGACATACTTAGATGGGAAAAGAGCAAAAATTTCCTTGTACACATTTTCGGCAAACTGAAAAGTGCTTTTTTTACATGGACATAGAGGTTCCGAAAAAACTTGTCCATGACCCGCTTTTCCAGTACAACTCAGATATGGAAAAATTTTGATGACTGCCATCATATGTCCCGGCATATCCAGTTCGGGAATAATTTCTATATGTCTTGCTGCTGCATACCGGATAATATCCTTCATTTGTTTTTGAGTATAATATCCACCATATAATGTTTTCCCGTCACGATGAATAATATGGCTGGAATCTATCTTAAAATCCGGATTGTCTTTCGATAACTGCATGCAGGCTGAGTCATGAGCGTCAAATGTCCGCCATGCTCCTTGCTTTGTCAACTCCGGATATTTTTTGATTTGAATGCGCCATCCTTCGTCGTCGGTGAGATGCAAATGCAGCTTATTGAGCTTGTATAATGCCATACGGTCGATAAACTTTTTCAAATAAGTTTCCGAAAAGAAATGGCGTACTACATCCAGATGCATGCCTCGCCATGCAAAGGCGGGATAATCCACAATGTTAACAGAAGGAATAGTTAATGATTGTTCATGTTGTCCTTTTCTTTCAATGGCAGGAAATAACAACTGTCTGATCGTCTCAATCCCCCAAAATAATCCTGCAGAAGTTCGTGCCGAAAGAATGATTTTCGACGGATTAATCGAAAGGGAATAGCCTTCAGGATTGCTGATACTTGTATCTTCCTTTAAAAGAATACAATTGGTAGTTTGAGCGTGCTTTTTTTGCAGGGTGATTCCTCCAACACGCTTCATTAAAGCGATTAAGTCCAAAGCGTCCTTTTCGAAGAGTTTATTCTCTACCTGTATGGTAGTTTTGGCATTGAAGGTAAATGCTCCAGCCTCCGGAATCAGCTTTACCGGATAGGGTATGATCGGATAGCGCTCTGAAAGCGAACTCGATTGAGCGAAGAGATTCTGACAAAAAAGGCTAAACACTACGAACAACAAAGCATAAAAGCCAACCTTGTGACCAACAATAAAATCAAACATAAAATTCGTATAAGGATAAACGACAGAACAGATTGACCATCAAAAGAAAAACAGAAAATTCTTCGTTTTCAAAGACAAAATGAAAGAAAGCCACCTGGTATAAGATGGCTTTCATGTCAAAATACTTTAAAAATTCTTAGGTGTCATTGTAATGGGAAAAACACCGGAAGAATTTTGTTGCCCCCACCAAACACATTTATCCATCCGATCATTACTGTATGTATTGTAATTGGCAGGAAGATTTGATGCGTTATTATCGTGTTCGTTATTAACATAACGAAGTCTTCCAATCCAATTTCCATTTGTAACAGTAGCATTAGGACTTACACTGACATAATCGGCAGTAGTTAATGGATATCCGGTTCTTCTAATTTCGGCCCAAGCTTCTACCCCATTAGGAAATAATGCCAGCCATTTTTGAGTCATTAATGCTTGGAAACTCGATTCGTTTGCTCCAGTAAGCCCAGGAACACCTGATAAATAAGCAGTTGCATCAGATAATGAAACACCAACCTCTTGCATGGATGCATTAATAGCTGATAAATACAATGAATTATAATTTGCGGAAAACCAGCCTCGCATTGCAGCTTCAGCTTCTAAAAACAAAACTTCAGAATAAGTCATAACAGGATAAGACAACCCTGTTCCGGCACCCCCAATACGCCCTGGTTTGAAATAAGAATTCATATTGATTTGAGCATAATTAGACCATTGATAATTACTTGGCACATCTGATTGACTTATTCCGCTTGGAAAACCCTGCCAATTTGAATTAGTTCCAGGAATACACCACATTGGCAATCTTGGATCTATCCCAACAGAGGACGCTGTTGAACAGACATCAACCAATTTTTTTGCAATGGCAACATTTTGCCATGCAATATCAATGTTATTGTAATAATCATACCATGCATTAATATCCTGATTTACCCAAGCATTATCACTATTTGAAGAAAAAACGCCTGAATTGATGGCTGCCTGAGCATAAGGTTTTGCAAAAGAAGCATCTACATTTGAAATACGTAAAGCCATTCTTAACAACAAAGAATATCCAAATTTTTTCCATTTAGAATAATCTCCATGGTAAAGAAAATCGTAAGAACCAGGATTGTATTGACTTGCATCGTTCACATCAATCGAATCGGATGCAGCCTTCACTCTTTGAAGCAAGCTTTCATAAATTGATTTCTGAGATTCGTAAGGGACAGCTTTACCTTCGCCAGCATTTGTATAAGGAATATCTCCCCACCGATCGGTCATTCTTTGCCAAGCATAACAAATCCAAATTTGAGCAATAGCTCTCATATTTTTAAATGAATTTGACTTACTGTTATTTACAATGCCATAATAATCGGGAAGATAAGTGTCATAAAATTCTGTCCATCCTGTATCAGCCCAACCGTCAACATATACATAACGACTTGAAGTGAAGAAAGTTACATCTGAAAAATATTCAGCATAAAAATCATCGTATAAGCTGTAATTTCTTTGATAATCAGCTTCAGAAACTCCTTTCATTGGAAAGAAAAGTAAGTTTGGACTAACTTTAGAGAGTGCTGTCGGTGAGGTATTAATGCTGTCAAAATTGGCGGTACAGCTACTTAAAGCCAATAGAATGAATAGTACAATTACAATATTTATTTTTTTCATAGTCGTAATAATTTAAAAACCCACATTGAGTGAAAGGCCAAATGTCCTAGCTCCTGGAAGACCAGAAAAATCAATTGCCTGAGAAAAAATATCTGAGGACATGGCATATCCATCAGGAGTAGTTCCAGGAGTATGTTTAATAAAATAAGCCAGATTATCTGCTACAAATGAAAGCTTTAACGTTTTAATAGGCATTGTTGGAATCAAAGCTAAAATTTTTCTATTAAAATTATAACCAATAGCCAACTCTTTAATCTTCAAGAAAGAAGCATCAAAAATAAATTGTTGCTGAGGTAAACCGCTTTGCCAATAACTTTGAGCAGAAACAGCAGTTGTGTTTTTTGTACCATTGGCATATTCTCCATTTACGATCATATTATTGCGATTCTCAGTACAAGCAGCAGTACCTGCATAAGCAGCCATAGCTTGTGTATATGAATAAATATTACCACCCTTTTGAAAAGTAAATAACGCCGAACAATAAAACCCTTTATAATTGGCATCCACGGCAAAAGATCCCGTATAATCAGGTTGAATACATCCAATAACCTGATTATTGGTTGTGGCGACAGGCATTCCGTTGCTTCCAATTAACTTACTTCCATCAGCATTTAACTGATAGGCCGTACCATAAATTTCTCCTAACTTATGCCCTTCTATGGCAACAACCTGTAAACCATTATTCAATGAATTGAAAATATAATTCTTTACAGAAGGATCTAATTGATCAACCATCGTTTTATTGATAGCAACATTCAATATAAGATCCAAGTTAAAAGCATTTGATTTTACAGCAGTACCACTTAATGTCAATTCAGTTCCTCTGTTTGAAATTAACCCTGCATTTTTATAAGCACTTGAATAACCGGTTGATTGAACTTGCGGAATTTGCATCACCTGATTTTTAGTCTGACTATAATAATAGGTAAAATCTATGCCGATACGATCCATAAAAAACTTTAGATTAGTCCCTAATTCATAAGAAGTTTTAATTTCAGGTTTTAAATTTGCATTGGCTAAAATAGAAGGTGGATTGGCCTGGACTAAACCAAAATCACTTTTATTGGTGGTATAAACATTTATTAATTGATAAGGATCTGTATCCTTCCCAACTTGAGCTGCCGAACCACGTAATTTTATAAAAGAAAACACTATAAACCGACAAAAATCAAAAATCGTCGATTTCTATTTTTAATTGCTTGAATATCTGATATCTGTAAAATTA